>JALHQC010000036.1 GCA_022842165.1 bacterium | reverse complement strand
CCGCCCACCGGAAATGCGGACCGAAGACGGCATCGTCATCATTCCCGTCATCGAGGAAGTCGCGGTGATCGAGAAGCGCCTCGTTCTCAAGGAGGAACTGCACATTCACCGGCACAAGGAGGCGACGCCTGCGGAGATACCCGTCACGCTGCGCAAGCAGCGCGCCGTGGTGGAAAACCTGAAAGCGGACGGCACATTCACTTCCACAGCAGAGGAAAACTGACATGACACGGACCATCACCGCCTTCTTCGACGACCGGAGCGACGCCATGCGGGCCATCGAGCGGCTTGCCAGCATCGGCGTTCCGCGCAACTCGATCCGCATCCTGCCCGACACGGAGTCCGGCACTGTTTCCAGCATGGGCACGGGCCAGGCTCATGGCATGGGCTCGTCCGACAGCATGGGCTCGTCATCGGGCATGGGCTCATCCCCAGGCATGAGTTCATCATCGACCACGGGTTCAACTTCCTACGATGCCCGGCGCGACGAAAAGGGCTTCTGGGAATCGCTTGGCGATTTCTTCTTCCCCGACGAGGACCGCTACACCTATGCCGAGGCCATGAACCGCGGCGACGTGATGGTGACCGCGACGGTCGACGACCAGTTCGCGGACATGGCCGAGGACATTCTCGAGGCGGATGGGACCGTCAACATCGACGAGCGTGAATCGTCCTGGCGCAACGAGGGCTGGACGGGCTGGGCCGGTTACAGCGGCACGGATAGAGGTTCGAGCCGGATGGACTCCGACGCCTTGAGCGGCGACTATGATGACCGCTCGGCGAGCGAGCGCGAAGGCGTGATCCCGATCGCCGAGGAAGAAATGCGCGTTGGCAAGCGCGATGTCAGCCGTGGCCGCGTCAAGGTCAGGAGCTATGTGGTCGACACGCCGGTGAGCGAGGACGTGAGCCTGCGGGAAGAGTCGGTCCATGTCGAGCGCCGGCCTGCCGACCGCGCCTTGAGCCAGGGCGAGGGCGAGGACCTGTTCCGTGAACGGACAATCGAGGTCGAGGAGCGCGGCGAGGAAGCCGTGGTCAGCAAGACCGCGCGGGTGCGCGAGGAACTGGCGGTCGGCAAGACGGTCGAGGAGCGGACCGAAACCATCCGCGACAATGTCCGCCATACCGAAGTCGAGGTCGAAGACGACCGGACGGGCCACGGCATTTCCGGCGACGGCAAGCGCCGGGCCAGCTGATTTCCGTCAACTGACAATACGTGTGCCGTCCGGCCCTCCGCCCGCGCATGCAGGCGGAGGGCCTTTGCATTGCAGGAGCCCTCATGCAGCAGGAAATTGCGGAGATTGCCGTGAGGCTGATGATTTCGGGCCTGATCGGCGCATTGATCGGCTTCGAGCGGCGCGTGCATCACAAGGCCATTGGCATTGCCGGCATGGTGCTGATCGCCATCGGCAGCAGCAGCTACATGCTGCTGGGCCTGCATCTTGCCGAGACCGACCCCAGTTCCGTCAGCCGCACGCTGCAGGGCTTTCTTTCGGGCATCGGCTTTCTGGGCGGCGCCGTGATCTTCAAGAGCGGTTTCGACGTCAAGGGCATCAAGGCGGCGGCGGCCGTGTGGATCACCGGTGCGGCGGGCCTGGCGATTGCCACCTCCTACTGGCTTCTGGGGCTGACGGTGGGCCTTGCCACTGCCGCCATCATGTTCCTCTCCGACAGCTTCCCCGATCCGGTGCGCGAAGACCGGCAGGAGCCCTAGTCAGAGTCTGCCCTGGTCTTTTTTGCTAATTGCCGCGGCGTTCCGTGCGGGATGGCTTTTTCTAGCGCTGGTCATTGAAGGGCTGCTTGGTCTGGCCGACAAGTTTCGCCAAGGCTGAGAAGCCCGGCATGCCGTCGCCCGGCTCCGCCTTGTTGGCGAGCAGCAGCAGGCGGATGGGGAAACACATGGCGTCGCGGCTGGCCAAAGGAATTTCCTCGAAGAAGCGGTCATCGCCGGTGACGCGGGCTTCAGCCTTTCGCAAGGCCACGTCGATTTCATCGCCGGAGACGATGCCCTTCCCGACCAGAAGCTGGTTCAGCGAGGCGACCGCCATGAGCAGGCCCTCGATCTGGAGATTGGCAGGATTCATCATGTCACCGCTGATATGGAACTGCTGATGGAACGGCAGTGTGCGATGCTGGTTCCATGATACGGGATATAGGAATGAGAGACCATTCGTTCTTCGCGCGGAACGCCGTTACGGTGGCGCAGGCGATGATCGGCATGACGATGGCGCTCGACGGCGTCGGCGGCATCATCGTCGAGACGGAAGCCTATCTGCCGGATGATCCCGCCTCGCACAGCTTCAGGGGAGCGACCACCCGCAACCGGACAATGTTCGGGGCGGCGGGACGGGCCTATGTCTACCGCATCTATGGCATGCACTGGTGCGTCAATGCGGTGTGCCGCCCCGGCTCGGCCGTGCTGATCCGCGCGCTGCAGCCGGTGAGCGGCATCAACGTCATGCGGGAGCGGCGCGGCCTCGATGACCTGCGGCAGCTCTGTTCCGGTCCCGGCAAGCTCTGCCAGGCGCTTGGCATCGACGCGCGGCATGACGGCGGCGACCTGACGGAGCCGCCCTTCATGCTGAAGGCTGCGGACCGGGATCAGGCAATCGCCATTGGCACGCGGATCGGCATCAGCAAGGCCGCAGACCAGCCCTGGCGCTTCGGCCTGGCCGGTTCGCCCTTCGTGAGCCGGAGGTTCTGAACCGCGGCTGGAACCGGGCCTTCTGCGAGGGGGTTTCGTCAGGACCAGCCTCGAGAGGAGAAATGCCATGCAACACATCCATGCGATGATTTCATCCCACCCCGACGTACAGGGCAAAACCAATGACACGCTGATCGACTGCATTGCCCAGTGCTTTGCCTGCGCCCAAACTTGCGTATCCTGCGCGGATGCCTGCCTCGCCGAGGAGATGGTGGCCGACCTCCGGCAGTGCATCAGGCTCAATATGGATTGCGCCGACATCTGCCTGACGACCGGCAAGCTGGCGATCCGCCGCGCCGGCGGCAACGAGCAGTCGATCCTCGACATGCTGCAAGCCTGCCGCAACATCTGCGCATCCTGCGGGCAGGAATGCGCCAGCCATGCCGAAATGCACGAGCATTGCCGCATCTGCGCGGAAAGCTGCCGCAGCTGTGCGGAAGCCTGCGAGGCCGCCGCAGCTTCGATCAGCCGGCACTGAATAAGAGGAAAAATGGTGCTGCCAGGGGGAATCGAACCCACGACCTCTCCCTTACCAATGTTGTGATTGAGAATTGCTATGCTCATGTTTTTGTTTTCTTTTTTTGAGCGGGTTTAGACGCCTCCCCGGAATTCCCCCATGGAAGGCGATCGATGGTGTGAGCATGTTCGGACGTATTGACATGCGCATAGCGGAACACCATGCGCTCCGATTTCCATCCGCCCAGCGACTTCAAGGCCAGCAAATCGCGGTTGGCAGCGTAATGCCATGTTGCCCAGGTGTGGCGGCAATCATGCGGTGAAAAATCTTCGATGCCAGCCCGCTTGCAAGCACCCTTGAAGGCCGTCTTGATCTGGCCGCCGCCGTTGTCCTTCTCTTCGTAGGGTTTGCCGTCTGGCCTTCGGAAAACAGCGCCTGAGCGGTGTTTCAGGTTTGCTAGGGCGGCAATAACCCGCTGGTGAAGGGGAACGCCCCGCTCATCACCGTTCTTGGTGTTGGTGAAGGTCACATGAGCGCGCGCCAGGTCGAGATACTGCCAGTCGAGATAGAGCGCCTCGGATAGCCTGGCGCCCGTGTAGAGCAGGAAGATCACCAGCGGCCGCAAGTGATCTGCAGCGCCATCAATGAGCCGATCAGCCTGCGCCTCGGTGATCCACCGCACGCGGCCCTTGGGCTCCGCCAGACGCTCGATCTTCTGATAGTCGCAGAGCTTGCGCACATGCGCGTGTTTCAGAACGGCCGAGATCGGCGCATAGACCTGGCGGTTGAGAGTCGCGGGTGCCCGCCCAGGATAAAGGCGGCGCGCCAACTTTTCGATCTCGGTTTGATCGACGTCGGCGAGACGTTTCCCGCCGATCGCCGTGATGATCGGTTTCAGGAAACGCGCCTCGCCGCCAGCTTCCATATAGCTCACCGCTGCCTCGAGGAAGGTAGCGGTAGCACGACGGCCGAACACGCTGCCTTGCGTGATCTCCCACTCACGCCGCGTCCGGAGCGCTTCGGCGGCGGCATGGTCAACAAGGCCTGTGCTTTCGTCCACAGTGATGCCTCTGACGGTGCCACGGAGATACCAGAACGGTGAGCCGTGGCGGCGCTTGAGTGTGAGGGACATGGCAGGGCCTCATAGAGGGCGGCAATATCCGCCTCGGAGAACAGCTTACGGCGGCCGATCGAGCGGTAGTAGGGATGAGCCTTCACCAATTCCTGCATGGTGCGGCGGCTCACCCTGAACCGTTCGGCGACCTCCTCGAGAGTGTGAAGCTTGATGGTCACGGCTGCTCACCAGCCATCTTCTTGATTTGATAGCCCTGCAGCATCTCATCGTGCGCGCGATCGGCGCGTTGCAACATCTCGAGCACGACACCGAGACACTTGAAATGATCCGGGTGCTGTGAGACGATCGGCTGGCCATCGGCTGCGATGAAGATCAGCTTCATAACCGCCAGGGCGTCGCTGATGTTGTTGCCGACAATATCGGCAGGGTGATCGCTGAGCTGTTCAGTGCTGCGATGAAGAGAAAAGGGGATAGCGTTCATGGCGTCAACTCCGCCTTGGATGCCGCTACACGTAAAAAGGCTTCGGCCTGCGCCGGACTTTTAAAGGATCGAGCGGGTTCCGGGTCCTTCCCTGCCCGGAACGAATGCAGGGCGCAGTTGGCAGCCTTGCAGAGACTTACCTCATTGGAACTGTAGCAGCAGCAATCAAGGCACTTGGACCTGATAGCTTTCAAGATTTCGGATTTAGTGGTCATAACAGCCTCGCGATACCGGCTTTCGACGGCCGGGGCTTCCAAGAGGAAGCCTTAAACCAGTGTGCAGCACTGGCTCCGGGAAGTTCGAAACATGTCGCGAAACATGCGCCACAGCCTTTCCCCGCGAGGGGTATTGTATAACCGTGGCCTTCCCGGCATAGTGAGCCGGTCACGCCCACGGCAAAGGGGCGCGTCAAGTGTTTCGGAAGGTTCAAAGGCCGGCAAGCCCAGCTCCTTCCTATCGCGATGCAGCGCCAACCCGTGGAAAGGGTCCGCTGCGAGAGTTTCGAAGCTCCACCTCTAAGCATGTTCCGATTTGCGCGACCGGTCAAGTTTCCCCTCACCGGGGAAATCAATGACTGTATGGAAGGCGCATCCGACATTGTTCGAACTCCAAAATAAATCGCGGCTTCTTCCGATTGAACGCTCCAAAACAGTGCTGGCGAAGCGCGCATCAGAATTGTCGTTGTTGGATGAGCCGCGCATCCTCAAAGAGGTTGCCTCGCCAGAATCCCCTAAAGTCCCTTCGAAGAGAGAAAGTGAACGTGCCTGACCGGTTGCCCGCTCGAGGTATTGATGCGCCGCTCGAGATCAGCGATCGCGGCCGCCATCTCGGAATCGGATTTATATTCCACCGAATACGTGTCGTACTCGATCTTGCGGGCACCGCTCGCGCGCGCCTTTCGGAGCGCGTCGAGCTGAGCCTGCATTTCGGTGATATCAGTCACCTTACGCTCCGGGGTTCATGTACCAGGAGCGATGCTCGATGAAGCCGGCACCGAAGTCGAGCCGGCACTTGGTTTCAACGCCATCGATCTCGAAGCCCGCGCGCGTTTCGGTGTAGGGGCCTTCCTGCCCCTGCAGATACGCATATTCGAGACCCTCGAGCACCGCCGGGTCGCTGGTGAGATACCAGCGCGTGGCGGATGAGAGACGGGCTTCAACCAGCAAATCGAACTTGCCGCTGAACGGATTGACGCTCGCGGAAGTGTTCGGCTGCAGATCCGCGAGCAGCTGTTCGCAGGAGGTTTCAAGCTCTGGCGGCACCAGAAGATATTTCGGGGCCACGTTTATCGGCCGGCCGCTGAGACCTTTCTGCTTTCGCATCGACAGCCTTGCAAGATTGAAAGCCGTTTGGCTGGGTACCGCGCCCGCCGCCGCTTTGTTGCCATGGTTGGTGGCGTCGAACAGGCTAAAGGTATCAGCCATCGTCGGTCCGTTGCCCGAGTTGCTCTCGAGCAGCGTCACCAGGTACTGCGCTTCGAACTCTGCCGACGACTGGCCAAAGCCGGCCGCGAGCTGCAGGAAGGCTCCGAGATCATCGTTGATGATCGACTGCCGGCTGACGCCGATGATCTTGCCGAAGGTTCCCAGCGAATAACTGGCCTTCGACTCCTCCATCGTGCCATATTTGAATTCGGCACCTTCCCTCACCTGCTCCAGAGCCGGAGCTTCACCAAGCTGCAGCTTGTGCTTGGCCCGGAAATCCTGAGCCGTCGTTTTCCGTGCGACTTGCTTCAACACCGCCGGGGCCGCATCGTAAGCCATCCTCAATGCCCGATCACCGGTTCCGGTGAGAAGATCAGGGAAATCGCTTGCCGTATGTAGGGCGCGCTGCACGAGGGCGCTGGACGAAAGTCCGGTTGTGCTGATCGAGTGCCGCCTCAGGCACTCACGCGCATGATCCTCGGGCCGCCAGTCCATGTATGCCCTGGCCTGGTCTGAGGGTTTCGAACCGGTGGCGCGGCAGTAGAGTGAATCAATCGCAGCCGTGCGGTAGAGCTGGGGATCATCACTGGAAAAGCCCATGGTGATCCGCGGCGCCGGCGTCCTGGTGGTGCGCATCCGCTCGAGAACCGTTGCACGCGCCTCTTCGATAGAGGCTTCGCGATCGGTGAGTTCGTTGGCAACCGACTGATCAAGGTTGAACGTCTGCACCAAGGCGCGGATTTCGGTGTTGACGGCAGCCCGCGTCACCAAAGGTGCCGGGGCCGCCGTCATACCGGCGGGTGCGGGCGCCGGATTGGGGTTGATCGTCATTGGTAGGCTCCTTGTTTTTGCCCCGTCATCGGCCGCCACGGGTACAAGTGAAATTTCCATGAGACGCCACTTCGTGATCTTGCGCACCCGCTGGCCCGTTGCCGGGTCAACGTCATCAGCGAAGTCGAGCGGCTCATAGCCGATGGAAACATTCCGAATGATGCCAGCCTCGAGATCCTTCCAGATCCCTTCGTGGCGTTGACTGATCTGCACCGTCACGTAGAGCAGGCCATTCTCGATCCTGTAGCCGCGAAGGACGCCAAGCTGTTTGTCGAGGCCGTCCTGACGATGCGAATCCAGTAGAGGCATTCCGTCGGCGCGGCTCATGTCGATCGATGCCGTCGAGGTCAGCAGCCGCTCGAGGAAGGTTCCTTCCATATCCTGGCGGAGAACGTCGGCACCGGTTGAAGCGATGAGCTCAATCGTGCGGTTCTTTTCATCGACGGACGCCGGTTTGAAATCAAAGGCCCTGACTTGCATGGTCATACGGATGTCTCCTGAGGTTGGATGCCAAGCCGCTTGGCCCTGGCGAGATCGCCGGCAATTTCCTTGTCGAGCGCCTCGATGTCGTAACCGTTCTCAGCTACGATCGCTGACCGGCTCGTGAGATTGTTTCGCAGGTTGGTTTCGGCCGCATCGGCATCCTTCGAAGGATCGATCGAAGGCCATGCCGGCGGCAACCATTTGACCGCTTCGAAGGAATAGCGATCAGCCTGGTAAGCCGTCGCGCCGATTGCGCCCCTCAGAACTTCATGCGCAATGAAACTTTGCCAGATCGGCCGGCAGAACTGATGCACCATGACGTGGTGCTGAATCATTTCGACAAAACGCCGGAACTCGAGCAAGGCAGCCCGCGCCGATGAGTAGTTGACTTGGGAGTAATCGCCGGTGAGCTGCTCATAGGTGCAGCCGATGCCCGTGGCGAGCATACGCAATCCTTCGGTTAGAAGCTTCGGCGCGTCTCCGGCCGTGGGAGGCTCACTCCATTCGAGCTTCTTGCCCGGCTGTTCGACACGGACGGCACCAGGCTCAACATTGACGTCGAGCTCCTGCCCTGTCTGTGTTCCATTGTAACCGGCTCCGGTGCCATCAACATCGGTGATTGACCCGACGAACATCGCCGCAACTTGCGCCCTGACGAGCATTGCATCCATCAGCTTGTCAAGACCCGATGCCGGCAGCAGCACTGGCGCGAACCATGACAGTCCGCGCATTTGCCCGGGCACGAGGGGGCGGAACACATGAATGATTGTGCTTGCCGGAAAGCGTTGTGATGCAAGGCTCATGGTCCCAAGCCCGTCACCAGGCGCATAGGGAAATATCCAGTAGCCGCGCCGACGGCCTTGTGGATCGATTTCGACGCCCTGGACGACCGCACCGCCATCAGGGAGATGCTGGGTCTTGCTGCGATCGAGCTGCTCCGGATGCAATCGCCTGATTCTTGGAGCGCCTGTCCGTCCATCGGTCGATTTAGCAAAGAGGCCTTCGCCGTGTACCATCAGGTCACGAAAGCCAAAATCCTGAAGGCCATAGAAATCCGTTAGCCCGTCGCCGTCCATCGTATCGGCAACGACACTGAAATCCCGCGCCAGGCGGGTCCTAATGGTTTCGGATTCGTGCTGAGGCCGCGGCGTGATCCCGGTCCCGATAACCGCACCCGCCAGGGCGTTGACCGCCCTTGTACCGTGCGGATTGTTCAGGACGTAATGCTGAGCGCGTGCCGCGACCGTTGCCGCTCCACCATGCACTGTGCTCCTGGCATCACGCGGCGCTGCAACATTTGCCCAGCGACGGCCGCCGCCAGCGGCCTCGAGGCTGCGCTTGCCGGTGAACAGCTTCATGAATTTCTGCAGCATCAGTTCCACCTCACCGGCTCATTGCTGATGAGGACCCGCGAGCCGGGTGCCCTTTCCAGCATCTTTTTTGCAAGACATCCGGCGAAGAACATGAACGGCAAGCCCAGGCCGGCAGCGAGATGCTCGAGCGTCATGGATTCTCCGGCCTCAACCCGCTTGCGCATTTCGAATGAGCGCCTTGCGAAGTCTGGCGACTCGAGATACTCGAGCAGCTCCTCAGGCGTCATGTTATCGGGATTGGATTGAGCGTTACTCATCTTCGGAGCCCTCAATTTCAGGCGGCAAGGCAAACGCCTTCGCCGCAGCTTCGAACACGATCCGGTGAGTCTCTTCCTTTGTGGCGATCACCGGCTCGTCGAGTGCATTGAGGCTTTCTTGGACATCGAGCACAATCTTTCGAAGGTCGATCAGAGTGACTACACCGTTCGTGTCGCTCATCAGATCCCCGAGACTCACGCCAAGGTCCGCTCTTACAATCGTGAAGACTGCAGGCGCGCGCGCCGCGCCTTTTTTGGCGGGTTTTCCCGTGTCCATATCAAAGGCATCGCCTCCTGATGTCGTGGCATCGCCCTTGAGAAAACCGAAGATCGGTTCCACAGCCTCGCCATGGAAGATGCAGACAAAGCTGAGTTGCGTCTTGACGAGATCACCACCCATAACGATCGAGATGGCGTCCTTCGCATCGATGCCGTGAATTGTGAGAATGTAAATCAGGCGGACGAGGCAGATGTCGATCTTTGAAAAACGCCGCCAGCTTGAGTCGCCATCTTCGGTCGCAAATAATCCGTGACGAGCTCGCCAGGCATGAAACGTCACAGGCTTTACGCCGCTCGCAGCGACGACAGCAGAAGTTGTGTAGCGCTTTTCTGTCGGGTCTAGCATATCTACACTCGTAGATGATTCTAAGGATATCTACAAGTGTAAATTATCGGCTCATCCACTGCGATTTGATCTTCTGAGGTGCCATTGGTGCTGCAGTGTGCCCCTGCAGCTCACCTTCCCGCTTGTCGAAATTCAATGGCACGGCCTGTCGAGCGGCATAGGCGTAAACCGTGCAATCAAGCGCCTCAGCCCGCATTCCGGGTTTTCTTTCGAAGCGCCGCACCGGCAAGCCCCTGGCATAGCGAAGCACCTTGCGTTCCGATGCGAGCTGCTCAAACCACACCGGCTCGAGCTCATCGGAGAAGCGGATCGATGAGCCGCGCGCCAGGCGATTTGCGAGCAGCGTCTTGATCCCGTCGACTCCCACGAGGAACAGATGGCCATTACGCACACGCGACTTTGACATCTGCAGCGCCGGCCGCGAACCATGCACGCCCTTGATCGCCATGATCCTGCGGCTCATGCGGGGATGGCAGAAATCATAAACGCGATCGGTCCAGTCGCCGTCGCCACTGTCGATCGCCAGGGCGTCAAGTTTCAGCGATCCGCCGTGAGGGTGCTTCCACATCGATCGGGAAAGATCGTCGAGCTGCAGCCAGGTCGCGTTATCGTCTGGGCTTCCCCAGATCACGAGATGCCCCAGGATGAGAATTTCCTGATCGCGGGTCCAGCCTACGAGCGTGACCTCGAGGCGATCGTCCTGGACGTCGCAGCCACCCGTGATTGCCAGGACATCCGCCGGAATCCGGTTCAGGCCAAAAGGCTCACACCGCGCCTGCAGCTCGAGCTCATCAAGCTCATCGATCGTTTCCTTCCAGCCTTGCGCAAGAATGGTGTTCGTGAAGGTTTGAAGGGTTGCCGGATCATCCTTTGCCTGGATGAATTCGGCGGCAAGCTTGGCCCATGACGCATTCACGAGTCCACTCACCAGAGCATTGAGACGAAAGCCCGCGTGCCCCTTCACCGTCGGCGCAAGAGCACGCCATGTGCCCTTTCCAACCATGCCCGCCTTATGCCGCTCCTCTATCAGCGCCTTGCATTCCGGGCATCGGAAAGCGGCCGTCTCCGGACGGTCCAATTCCCATTCGATGTGCTTCCAAAGGATCTCCGTGAAGGCTCCGCAGGCCGGGCACGGCACCTCGTACACGCGCTGATCCGACTCGCCATAGGCTCGCAGCACATGTGAGGTTTCCTCGAGCACCGGAGTAGACCCTAGAATGATCTTGCGATTGGCAAAGCTCAGTGTGCGCTTTTCGCCAAGCTTGATCGGCGACCCTTCGGCACCGCTCTCCATTGCGTCCGCCTCATCGATCATGAGCACGCGGGCATTGTGCCGGCGAAGATTGCGAGGAGCCTTGGCGGCCACGATCTTCAATGATCCGCCTGGAAATCGACGGCTCAGAAGGGTGTTGCGGTCTTCATCGACAGAATCGCTTGCCAGCAAGTCCCTGACAGCCGGCGTAGCCGAAAATATCGGCTCAACATCCGAGACCATGTAGTCGCGGCAATCACCCGTCGTAGGCAACAACACCAAGACCGGAGCCGGATCATTGGCGACATAGTTGGCAAGCGCCGCCGTGAGGAGGGATGTGAAACCGACGCGCACCGGCTTAACGACCGTGACACGCTCGATCTCAGGATCCCCGATCGCATCGGCAATCGAACGCTGATACGGCCACAACCGCACCTGTCCCGGCATCGAAGACACGCCCTCCGGAAGGCGCATGTGAGTTTCGATCCATTCTGAAAGGCTCAGCCGCGGCGGTGGAATCAGCGCGGCAAGTGCGCGCCGGCGAATGTCACTGAGCAGGCTGTCCATCGGTTCCGATCTCCGTGAGGACAGCGCGGATTTCGAGATCGAGCTCCGATACATCCTTTGTGGTGAGGTTAAGCCGTTGCTGTGCGCGTGCCGGCACCGCCAGGAGTGCAGCCCGAACACGCTGAAGGATGGCAATCCACTCCCTCGCGACGGCATCCGCCGGCACCAGTTCGCCTTTGGCCTTGGCAACTTTCAGCGATTTCTCCTCCGCCTGGATGGCCGCGAGCTTGGCGCGCTCCGCCGTGAGGTTCTGTCCTGCGGCTTCGCCGCCACGGCCTGAGGCGATTTCCCGAAGGTGCGAGGTGTAGGCAATCACCGAAAGATCGAGATCGTAACAATCATGGCCGGACTTCACGAGAATGCCGCGTGAGCCCAAGTCGTTGATCGCGCGCGGACTGATTCCGAATATCCTTACAAGCCGTTCCCTGCTCACATCCATCGTAACCTCTTGAAAAGCATCCCCTTATTAATTTCGATCATCGAATAAAATGACGGGGTGCGAATTACCCGCAATGGCTTGAGGGCTGGAAGGACCCAAGATGCCGAAAGAAAGGTGACGATACGGTCAACCATTGATTGCCAAACTGGTAGCGCGCGCTTCTACGTCATCAATGGATCGAGCGACACGCTTCAAGTCTTGGACAAGCTCGCTCTTATCTTCATGATATTGCTCAGGATTGCGATGTGAGGGTGATAACCTCTCAAGCCGTCGCGCCAGGTCAATCAGCACACTGGCCGTGGTTTGCCGCCTCATCACACAAGCACCTGATCGAGGTTGATGACGGATATGTCAGCTACTCCCGAAAGATACGTTATGCGCGCACGCGCACACACGCGCGTAACGTGGTTATGGGAATTGCTGACATATCCGTCATGCTCACAGCGATGTGCGCTGATCATCACCACTCTTCTCCTTCAATCGAATACCTGCGAAGCCACGTCCATACATCCGCCGGACAGACATAAATCCCCTATTTTCAAGACCTTGCATGAAGCGCCGGGTGTTGCCGACAAACTCACCAGCATCGGTTGCCCAGCCACGCCACGAGTTGAAAAGATCGGTCGAGCTGGTCCATGCCTGTGCATTGCGCTCGCACCTGTCATCGAGCCATGAACCAAAGGCATCCTGATTTTCGAAGTAATGCGATGTTGCGTCCTTCACTGCCGCCGGCGGCACCAGTCCCTTCGCCTGCCAATCCAGACAGCCCTTGATCGCCCAATCGAGGATGCCGGGCCACTCATTCTGCAGCTTCCGCGACAGGTCGGGATCGCGTTCCGAAGGCGGTATGGTGATGTTGAAGGGGATCAAATGAAGCCGCCGCCTCATGGCCTCATCGACGTTGCGCAACGCCGGCTGATGATTGCCAACGAAAACCAGCTTCGCCGTGCTCTTGAACTCGAAATTGTCCTGCCGCATGAAGCGCGCTGAAATGATATCGCCGCCAGTGACGAGCTTGATGAGACCCTCTTTCCATCGCCGCCCCTCCTCAACCTCCGTCGCGGTGACCAAGCGAGCCCCCCGCAATGACGCAAGCTCAGTCGGATGCTGCTCGTGATGCGATTCCATGAACAGCGAAGCGGAAGTGGACCGGTGATAGTCACCCATGATCCCGGCGATGGTGTTGATGAACACGCTTTTCCCGTTGGCACCCGTGCCATGGGCAAAGGCCAGGACGTGATCACTCATGTCGCCGGTCAATGCGTAGCCGACAAGTCGGCGGAGATAAGCCTGCTGCTCATCGTTGCCATCCGTGACCTTTGCAAGGAATTCGTGCCAGGCCTCCCATTCTCCGCCAGGAGCGACGCTGGTACACTTGGTCATATAGTCTTCGGGTTTCGTCGGCCGCATGATACCCGTCTTCAAATCGACCACGCCATCGGGCGTGTTAAGCAGCCAGGGATCAGCGTCCCACTGTTCAATAGTTGCCGCTACACGGCGATCAGACCGCGCCAGCCTTTCGACCGCTGAAACTGTCTTCGCGCTGGCGATAAGTGTTGCAATTTTCCTTTCTGGACAGCCGGCGGCAACCGATCGACACAAGCTTCGCACCAGGTCAAATATCTCGAGCGTGCCATCCTGCTTCCAGACCGTGCCTTGGTAACTGAACCACCTGCTCCACAGCGCCACATAACGAAGCCGTGAGTGGTGCCGCTCCACAAATGCCAGCGCCAGCCGCTCTTCGCTGTACTCCGGGGGCAGTGCATCATCGGGGCTGGCAGGCGGTGGACTGCCCGCCTTGCTCTTTCGGCTCTTTGCCTTCTGGAATTCCGAAACCGGTATGACCTCGCTCATGCTGCAGCCGACGCCTCCTGGATCACGCCCAGCTTCGGCAGCCGTCGCGGCCTCATGCTTTGCTTGTAAGTCCCGAGGAGCTGCTCAGAGAGGGCGATGCGATCCACATCGCGCAACATGTCGAAGGCGAGATCCCAGCGCAGAACGACAATGCCGCGTCGTGCCGCCCGCAGCCAGTCAAGTGGTGTCGCGAAGATATGGAGCCATTGATCGAGCGCCGTGGCGCTGGGGTCGTCGATTAGATCTTCGCCGAGCGCAAATATCCGGCGATCATCCACCATGATTTCGCCCGTCGTCGGCTGCCACAGCACCCAGCCAAACTGCTCAGGAAAGCACAACCACGATACACCCTCGATCTCGGCGATCTCAGTGATCGTTGGATGGACGATTGCGACCGGCGGAACACCCAGCTTTGAAAGTCGATCGATGTGCTTTTGCCGAAGACTGCCAATAGCCAACTGCGAACAGTCACAGAACGTAAGTCCCCGGATTTTCCCCGTATTCGAGCGTGTTTTCGTGCTTCGTTCCGCACGATCCTGCCGATTGCACCGGGAGTGCTCATCGGAAAAGTCTTTTATTTCAGAGGGGTTGATGGTGCTGCCAGGGGGAATCGAACCCACGACCTCTCCCTTACCAAGGGAGTGCTCTACCACTGAGCTACGGCAGCGACCGTGTGCGCAAACGCGGGCGGACACATGCCACAGGTGACGGGGCTTCGCAACCCCGTCGCTTGACGGCGGCTTCGAGGGCGGCGAAAATCCGGCCATGACGGCATCCAAGGTTCCGACCGATCCGAAAAAACTGCGGCTGGCCAAGGCGCTGAAAGCCAATATCGCCAAGCGCAAGGCCCAGGCCAAAACCCGCATTGCCGCCACAAATGCCCCAGAAAAGACCCGCAAGGATTGAGGTTGCCGCAATTGGGCCATTTGTGCTTGTTAGCGCCCAATTCAAGAGCAGGGGCGCCGGGCTCAAGCTGATTCCAGCAAGCCCGAGGCGCCGAGGGGAAAACATACAGATGGATCGTATCCGCATCCGCGGCGGCAACCGGCTGAACGGCACCATTCCGATTTCAGGCGCCAAGAATGCAGCGCTGCCATTGATGATCGTGTCGCTGCTGACGCCGGAGACGCTGACCCTGTCCAACGTGCCGCGGCTGGCCGACGTGCGGCAATTGCAGCGCATCCTGCAGAACCATGGCGTCGACATCATGGTGGCGGGCAAGCGCCCCGGCCAGACGGCCAAGCAGGGCGATGTCAAACAGCTTTCGGCCCGCACCATCGCCGACACGACTGCGCCTTATGACCTCGTCTCCAAGATGCGGGCCTCGTTCTGGGTGCTTGGCCCCCTTCTGGCCCGCTGCGGCGAGGCCAAGGTTTCGCTGCCCGGCGGCTGCGCCATCGGAACACGGCCCGTCGACATGCATTTGCTGGCGATGGAAAAGCTTGGCGCCGAGATCGAGATCGAGAATGGCTATGTGATCGCCAAGGCAAAGCGCGGCCTCAAGGGCGCGCATATCAGGTTCGACAAGGTGTCGGTCGGCGCCACGCATGCCGCACTCATGGCCTCGGTTCTCGCCGACGGCGACACTATAATCGAGAACGCCGCCTCCGAACCCGAGATCGGCGATGTTGCCGAATGCCTCGTCAAGATGGGCGCCAGGATCGAGGGGATCCACACCGCGACCCTGAAGATCAGGGGCGTCACCAGCCTTCATGGCGCGGAACACAGCGTGATCCCCGACCGGATCGAGGCCGGCACCTATGCGATGTGCGCTGGCATGACCGGCGGCGACGTGCTGCTGAAGGATGCGAATGCCGGTCATCTCGGCTCGGTCATCACCGTGATGCGCCGCGCCGGTGTTGCGGTGGACCAGACAAACGAGGGCATCCGCATTTACCGCAATGGCGGGGCGCTCGAGCCCGTCAGCCTCGATACCGAGCCCTACCCCGGCTTCCCCACCGACTGCCAGGCGCAATTGATGGCGCTGATGAGCATGGCGGACGGCACCAGCATGATCCGCGAGACGATTTTCGAGAACCGCTTCATGCATGTGCAGGAGCTCGCCCGGCTTGGCGCCGACATCCACCTCCACGGCGACACGGCGGAAGTCCGCGGCGTGAAGAAGCTGACGGGTGCGCCGGTGATGGCGACCGATCTTCGCGCTTCCGTGTCGCTTGTCATCGCGGCACTTGCCGCGGAAGGCGAGACGATGATCAACCGCGTCTATCATCTCGACCGCGGCTTCGAGACGCTCGAAGAAAAGCTTTCGGCCTGCGGCGCGGACGTGACGCGGATTTCGGGGACCTGAACGCTTGCAGAAGTTCGCCGCACTCGATGCCGAGGATCTTGCCGTCGTCTCGGCGCATATGCAGGATGCCGTGCTCCTGGTGGGCGACATGAGCTTCCGCAAGGCCGCCAAGCAGTTTGCTCTGGTCGCCAACCGCTTTGCCTGGGATGCGGAAGAAGACTGCCAGCGCCGCCGCACGGGCCTGCATTTCGACCGCGTGCTGGCGGTGAAGACGCAGAACATCCGCATTGCGGAAAAGGACGCCGTGCTGTCGCTGCTGTCGATCGGCTTCAAGGAGGCGGATGCGCCGTCGGGCGATGTGCTGCTGACATTCTCGGGCGGGGGAACGGTGCGGCTCACCGTCGAGTGCCTCGAATGCCAGATGCAGGACCTGGGGCCGGCCTGGCCGGCGGCGCATGTTCCCGCCCACAAGCTCGATGATGAGAAGGCCCCCTAGCGAAGCTGGAATTGCAGCGGCTATGGTCTGGCCATGACGGAAAAACCAAAGAATCGCCTGGCGGCGGTCGAACTCGACCATTCGATCGGACCAGGCCCCAGCCCTGAAGCCGAGCATGAGCGGCGCGTGGCGATCTACGATCTTGTCGAGGACAACAGCTTCACGCTGATTGCCAATCCCGCCGGACCCTACCGGCTGAGGCTTTCGACCGCCGATGGCCGGCTGATCTTCGACGTGATGAACGGCGGGGAAGAACGCCTGTCTCTCATCGGGCTGTCGATGTCGCCGTTCCGCCGCATCGTCAAAGACTATTTCATGATCTGCGAGAGCTATTACAAGGCGATCCGCACGGCGACGCCCTCCCAGATCGAAACCATCGACATGGCGCGGCGCGGGCTGCACAACGAGGGCAGCACGCTGCTGCAGGAGCGGCTCAACGGCAAGGTGGAGGTCGACTTCGATACGGCGCGGCGGCTGTTCACGCTGGTCTGCGTGCTGCACTGGCGGGGATAGGCAGACCAAGATGGCGGGAGACCTTCCCAGCGCCGTCCTCTTTGCCTGCACGCAGAACGTCATCCGTTCGGTGATGGCGGCGGCCATCATGAAGCATTTCTACGGGCAGCGGGTCTATGTCGCCTCCTGCGGCGTGAAGCCCGGAACGCCCGACCCCTTCGTGGCCGCGGTGATGGACGAGATGGGGATCGACCTTGGCCGCCACCGGCCGCAGGGCTTCGACGACCTTGAGGATTCGAGCTTCGACCGCGTCATCTCGCTGTCGCCCGAGGCACATCACCGGGCGCTCGAAATGACGCGCACCATGGCGATCGAGGCCGAATACTGGCCGACGATCGATCCCTCCGTCACCATGGGGAGCCGGGAACAGATTCTCGACAGCTACCGCGACGTGCGCGACATGCTGGTGAAGCGCATCCGGCAGCGCTTCGGCAGCATTGCGGCGCGCGGCGTGTAAGGGCGTTTTCAGCAGGATTGAACTGGCGTAGCCTCGCATCATGCATTTCACAGTCAGAGACATGGAACAGCGCATTCAGGACAGGCTATCCGCCGCAGGCCTGCCCGATGCCGCCGAGATTGCCTGGGCCACCGCCTGGCTCGAGGCCTGCGGCTATACCGGTCTCAAATATCTCGGGGAAGCCCTCGCCGATGAACGGCAGTCGCTGAGCCTCGCGCGCGATGCGCTGGGGATCGACCTTCACAACGTGTCCTGCGCCTTCCTGGCGCCCGCCATCATGCGCGAGGTTCTGGCCAATGGCCGCGCCTTCCTGCGCAATGTGCGCCATGGCCTGTTCGTCCTGCCCTTCACGGTGCGGGAGAATGTGGGCATCGGCTGTCCCATCGACCCCGGCTTCGCGGTGGGCGGCGAGCGCCGCAAGAACCCATATGCCGAAAAGCTGGCGCAGGCGGCGGCGAATGGCGTCGCGGTGGACGATACATTGTGGAGTATCGTGGCCTCCACCCGGCCCCACTTGGCGAAATGACCGGTCACGGTTAGAAGCAGCCGGCGCTTTCGGAGTTTTTTCATGGCCGGTCCCCTCACAGGTCTTCGCGTTCTCGATCTCACCCGCGTGCTGGCAGGCCCCTGGGCCACGCAGGTGCTGGCGGATTTCGGCGCCGAGGTGATCAAGATCGAGAAGCCCGGCGAGGGCGACGACACGCGCGGCTGGGGGCCACCCTTCGTCACCAACCCGGACGGCAGCCGGGGCGATGCCGCCTATTTCCTGTCCGCCAATCGCGGCAAGTGGTCGGTGGCGATCGACATGGCAAGTCCGCAAGGCCAGCAGCTGATCCGCGCGCTGGCCGCAAAATCCGATATCGTGATCGAGAACTTCAAGGTCGGCGGTTTGAAGAAATACGGTCTCGACTACGAGAGCCTCAAGGCGGTCAATCCGAAGCTGATTTACTGCTCGCTCACCGGCTTCGGGCAGGACGGGCCGCTGGCGCAGCGGGCCGGTTATGATTTCATGATCCAGGGCATGGCGGGGCTGATGTCGATCACCGGCCAGCCCGACGGGATGCCGGGTGCTGAACCGATGAAGGTGGGCGTCGCCTTTGCCGATATCTTCACCGGGCTTTATGCGGTGATCGGCATTCAGGGCGCGCTCTATCACCGCGAGCGCACGGGCCAGGGCCAGTATATCGACATGGCGCTGCTCGACTCGCAGGTTGCCGTGCTGGCGAACCAGGCGCTGAACTATCTCGTCGGCGGCAAGGCGCCCACACGGCTCGGCAATGCGCATCCCAACATCGTGCCCTACCAGACCTTCGCCACACGAGATGGCTACATCATCATGGCGGTGGGCACCGATCGTCAGTTCAAGGAATATTGCGCGATCATCGGCGTGCCGCAGATCGCAGATGACGAGCGCTTCCGCACCAACCGGGGCCGCGTCATCAACCGCAACGAGCTGGTGCCCCTGCTGACCGGGCCGATGACGGCGCGGACCACGGCGGAGTGGGTTGCAGCTTTCGAAGCCGCCGCCGTGCCGTGCGGGCCGATCAACACGATCGACCAGGTGTTTGCCAATGAGCAGGTGCTGGCGCGCGGATTGCAGATCGGACTGACGCGGGACGATGGCGTGCAGGTGCCGGGTGTTGCCAACCCCATCGTGTTTTCCGAAACGCCCATCGCATACGACAAGGCCCCGCCGCGGCTGGGCGACGGGACCGAAAGAGTGTTGTCCGAAACGCTGGGACTTAAGGTCGCCGAGATCGCGGCGCTCCGCCAGTCGGGCGTTATCGGCTAGCCGGCGGCGGCGTTCGGAATGCGGCCTTCGGGCGTCATCTGGTCGACGGCATCGGGCAGCGTGCGGCTGAGGCGCTTCAGCAATTCATTGCGGTCAAGCCCCGTCTGCTGCGTGAGGCGCTCGATCATGTCCGGCCCCAGGGCCTGTTCGAGCTCGGTTTCGTCGATCGATTCATTGGGCCCGCTCGACACCCAGGATTTGGCCTTCTCGGCTTTTCCCGCGCCGGTGAACTGTTCGATCAGTTCGGAAATGCCGCCAAGGATCGGCGAGCCGCCATAGCCCGAGCCCAGCATGTCGGTTGCCTGCTCCGGCCGGCCCTGCATTCCGGGGCCTCCGGGAACTGACGTTCCGCCCTGGGAACTTTTCAGCCCCTTGACGAATTCTCCGATCTTGTCGCGGTTCTGATAGCCCGCAACGGCAACCAGACCCAGAAGCGCGGCGAGTGAAGGCATGCCTCTTGCCATGTTCGTTCTCCAATCCATCGGCGTCCCGCACAGGAGTTGGGATAGGACGCGCGAATTACAAGGGCAGGCGCCAACCGGCAGACTACACAATGGGGAAAAACACATGAGCATCATCTGGACGATCATCATCGGCTTCATCGCGGGCGTCATCGCAAAATTTCTGATGCCCGGGCGAAACGAGCCCTCGGGCTTCATTATGACGACGATACTCGGCATCGTCGGCGCGTTCGTTGCAACCTACCTGGGCCAGGCGCTGGGCTGGTACAATGCCAATGAGGGTGCGGGCTTCATCGGCGCCATCGTCGGCGCGATCATCGTGCTGGCGATCTGGGGCTTCTTCGCCCGGCGCAGCAGCAGGGCGGTCTGACAAGGCCTTTCTCCAAAGCGTCTTGTTAAACGGCGGGCGCTGGTCTGTAGTGGGAAGCTTGTTGAGAGGCTTCCATGGCAGACAGCGCCCCACCCGGCTGGATCTACAATGAAACCGTGCGGATGTTCGCGACGCCGGGCGATCCGCCGTTCGAGGACAGCCGCGAACTTGAACGGCATTGGGGGCGCGCCTGGGGCGTCGACAATGATGTGGGCCGCATCCGCGCGATCCTGATGCACAGGCCGGGCCCGGAAATGAATATCGTCGATCCTTCGAAGCGCATCGACAGCATCGGCTCGTTCGGCGACCTCGACAAGGGCTGGTATTTCCAGAGCGACACGGTTCCTCCCGTAGCCGCGATGCAGGCGCAGCACGATGCCCTGGCGGCGATGCTCGCGGCGCAGGGCATCGAGGTGCATCATGTGCAGGGTGTCGACGGATCGCGGCTGAAATCCTGCTACACGCGCGATCCGCTGATCATGGTGAATGGCGGCGCCATCATATGCCGGATGGGAACGCGCATCCGGCGTGGCGAGGAACTCGCCATCACCCGCACGCTGGCGCATCTGGGCATCCCGATTCTCCGCACGCTGTCGGGCTCAAGCCTCATGGAAGGCGGCAGCTTCGCCTGGATCAATTCGAATACCGCCGTGATCGGCTGTGGCATAAGGGTCAATCGCGAAGGAGCCGAGCAAGTCGCCGAAGTGCTGAAGCGGCAGGGCGTCGAGCTTATCGTCATCGACCTTGTCGGCTACGACATCCACATCGACGGCTCGTTCCTGATGATCGACCGCGACCTTGCACTGGTCGACCCGTTCGGCCTGCCGTTCTCGTTTCTCGAGAAGCTGAAGGAGCTGAAAGTCCGGACGATCGAGATCACGCCCGCCGACAACAAGTGGATCGTCAATTCCCTGGCGGTGGCGCCCGGAGAGCTGATCATGCCGGAGGGCGCCACCAACCGGACGCTGGACGTGATGGCAAAGCACGGCATCGGCTGGACGGTGCTGCCCTATGACAAGATGCAGCTGAACGGCGGCGGCATCCATTGCTCGACCACGCCGCTGATCCGCGATCCCGCCTGAGCCATTGCATGGCCCGGTGAAATCGGACAACATCACCTCCGGGGCCTCAAGAGCAGGCTACGGCGGAGCTTATGGTTTTCATTAGGTTTCCGCGGTGCCTTGCGGTGAAGAACACTCAAGGATGGAAACGCCCATGATCAGACTATTGTCCTCCGCCACGGTACTCGTTCTGCTGCTGGCAGGCTCCGCCGCCGCTGCAGAGACGATCAACTTCACCATGAAGGCCGCCATGCCCTCGTTGCGTGACGAGACCCTCAAAGACACATTCACCGTCGGGCTGGCGGACAAGCAGGTCGAAACGACGCTCAACATCACCTGTCAGGCGGCGGTCGGCGGCATCATCTCGGGCCAGAACGAATCCTGCGCGGTCACCGGCAACGGCGCGCTCATCAATCCGGCCAATGGCCAGAAGCTGCAGCGCACGCAGTATGCCGGCGGCTGGGTGGTGAAATCCGACGGGTTCACCGACGGTGCGACCATGGCGGTGAACTACCTCGCGCTCGGCAAGGTGCCTGCCTCGAACGGCCGCTTCGGCGGCACGATGATGCTGAAGCCGGAAAATCCCAGCACCACCGCGAGCCTCCTGCGCGACACCATCCTGAAGAAGATCAGGGTGTCCGAATCCGGCCTGATCGACGAGCGCGTCGATACCGTGCAGTTCAACAATTTCACCGTTCCTTCGGCCGGGCTGCCGTCCGACAAGGGCTGCGTGTGGAATGGCGACATGGTCTATTCCTACCAGACGGAGTCGTGGTTCATCGAGATCACTGCCAAATGCGCCGGCAAGGAATATCCGCTGAAGGGCAACATGCCCTTCACGGCCACGCCCAATGTCGGCAACCAGAACCAGTATGACCTGACGCTGACGCTTCCTTCCGCCGATATCGGAAGCGACGATGCACTGTTTACCCAGCCGACGGGCGATGCCGATCTGTTCGCCGCAGCCGATGGCATCAGCGGCCAGATCATCATGAAGGAAAGCAGCTATGTCGATGTCGAGGTCGATGGCCAGATCGACAAGCTGGCCTCGCAGATCGACGCGGAAGGCGCGCTGACCGGCCAGAACATCCCGATCGAAACGGTACGCTCGTTCAGCACCATCATCGGCATCCTGTCGCGGACTTTCTTCGGCGCCTGAGGCCAGCGGAGGGTCAGGGCGGTGCGCCGCCCTTCCCACTCCGGTCAGGCCGGCAGCTTGCCGTCCGGCGTCAGCCTGTCGACGGCTTCCGGCAGCACCTTGGCCAGCCGGGCCAGAAGGTCATCCCGCGTCAGGCCCGTCTGCCGGACCAGTCCGTCGATCAGGTCAGGCCCCAGGGCCTGTTCCATCTGCTGCTCGGAAATCGGCGCATTGGCGCCGGTGCCGATCCAGGAACTGGCGGCATCGCCCAATCCCGAGGTCTTGAACTGCTCGGCCAGTTCGCCAAGCCCGCTGGTGATCCTGGTTGCCACCGGCCCGTCGCCCAGCGCCTTCCTGACGCTGTCGAGAGGTCCGCCGGCGGCGTCCACATTGTTCAGGCCCTTGACGAAGTCGGCGATCCTGTCGCGGTTCTGGTAGCCGGCGACGGCCACCAGCCCCAGAAGCGCCAGCAGCGATGGCATGCGTTTCGACATGTTGTCCCTCCCGTGATGTCAGATATTCCAGTCTCGCCGCGGCGGGCCGGAATTGCAAGAACCCGCCGTTGATCGGCCTGCGGCCTGAGTGATATGATCGGCGTCAGCACCATCTGGGGGGACATTCATGAGCATCATCTGGACCATCATTTTCGGTCTTGTCGTCGGATTCGTCGCAAAGTTCCTGATGCCGGGCGACAACGAGCCCAAGGGCTTCGTATTGACCGCGCTGCTCGGCATCGTCGGCTCCTTCGTCGGCACCTTCCTCGGCCAGGCCATCGGCCTCTACAATCCGGGCGAATATGGCGGCTGGATCGCCTCGATCATCGGCGCGATGATCGTGCTGTGGATTTACAGCCGGGTGGTCAAGCAGAAGACGGCCTGAGCCGGACGCCGCCGATCCATCCTTCTGCCATGTCGTTTTCAGGCTATCTGAGCAATCTGGAACCGGGCATAGAGGTGGCCCAAATGGCCAATCTCATCATCACCTACTGGCGCGACATTCCTTCCGCGGTTTCGGTCAAGATCGGCCGCCGCGAAGAAAAGCGCATGCTCGACAACCGCTTCATGGAGGCGATCGACATGGCCGCCATGCGGGGCGGCGCCACCAACACGGACGACTATCTGGCCGACTGGCGGAGGTCCGGGCCCGTCGCGGTGGGCGATGATCTTGCCGCCGAGGTGGAAAAGGCCAAGGCCGAACTCGAAGCCCGGTTCACGCAAGACGTTCTCAAGACCCTGATCGCTAATGGAGGCAAAGCCCAATGACCCACACCCTCGTCGCCTCCGCCACGCGCGAGCACATCATCGGCTTCGACCGGCCCTTTACGGTGATCGGCGAGCGCATCAACCCGACGGGCCGCAAGAAGCTCGCCGCCGAGATGCAGGCCGGAAACTTTGATACCGTTATCAAGGATGCTCTCGCCCAGATCGCGGCTGGTGCCCATATCCTCGACATCAATGCCGGCGTCACCGCGGTGAACCCGAATGAATCCGAGCCGCCGCTGATGCGCCAGACGCTGGAGATCGTGCAGTCGATCACCGACATTCCGCTGTGCATCGATTCATCCGTCACTTCCGCACTCAAGGCGGGGCTTGAAACCGCCAAGGGCCGCCCGCTCGTCAATTCGGTGACGGGCGAGGAAGAAAAGCTCGAGGCGATCCTGCCGCTGGTGGCGAAGTACAATGTCGCCGTGGTCGCCATCTCGAACGACGAGACCGGCATTTCGGAAGACCCGGACGTGCGCTTCGAAGTGGCGCGCAAGATTGTGCAGCGCGCCGCCGATCATGGCATCAAGCCGCACGACATCGTGGTCGACCCGCTGGTGATGCCGATCGGTGCCATGGGCACCGCCGGCCAGCAGGTGTTCCGCCTGGTCCGCCGTCTCCGTGAAGAGCTCAAGGTGAACACCACCTGCGGGGCCTCCAACATTTCCTTCGGCATGCCGAACCGCCGCGCGCTGACGGGCTATTTCCTCGCCATGGCCGCAAGCCACGGCATGACATCAGCCATCATGAACCCGCTGCATGACGAAGACATGCATGCGATATTCGGCGCCAACGTGCTGAACGGCACCGACCGGAACTGCAAGTTCTGGACGAACAGGTTCCGCGAGATGACGGCGGCTCCTTCTGCCGCCGCACAGGCTGCGGGCGAGATTTCGTCCAACGAAGAGATCGAAGCCCGCCGCAAGGCCCGCGAGGAGCGGCGGCGGCGGAGCTGAGCAGGCATTGAACCTCATGCTGAGGTGCGAGTGCAGCGAGCCTCGAAGCATGGCAACGGGTGCTGCTGCAACCAAAGGCCCTTCGAGGCCCGCGCCCAGCGCGGGCGCCTCAGGGTGAGGACCGTCGGATGACCGAACAGAACCCCCTGATCGTCTTTACCCCCTCCGGCAAGCGCGGGCGGTTTCCCATTGGCACGCCGGTGCTGCAGGCCGCGCGGGCGCTTGGCGTCGACATCGATTCCGTCTGCGGCGGCCGCGCCATCTGCGGGCGTTGCCAGATAAACGTTGGCGAGGGCGAATTCGCCAAGCACGGCATCACGTCGACAGCTTCGCACGTCTCGGCCTTCTCCAAGGTCGAGGAGCGCTATGACCGGCTTCGCGGGCTGGCCTCGGGCCGCCGCCTGTCATGCCAGACGCAGATCATGGGCGATCTCGTCATCGACGTGCCGCCCGAATCCCAGGTTCACAAGCAGGTCGTCCGCAAGGAAGCAGATACCCGCGCCATCGAACTCGATCCCGCGACACGCCTGTGCTTCATCGAGGTCGAAGAGCCCGACATGCACAAGCCGTCGTCAGACCTCGAGCGCGTCTACAAGGCGTTGAAGGACCAGTGGCAGATCGACAATGTCACCTGCGATCTTTCGATCATCGCCGACCTGCAGAAGACGCTGCGCAAGGGCGAGTGGAAGATCACGGCCGCTATCTATTCCCGCGCGCCCGGCGGCGGCAACCGCCTCGTCTCGATCTGGCCGGGCTTCCACGACAAGGCGTTCGGCATTGCGATCGATGTGGGCTCCACCACCATCGCCGCACATCTCACCAATCTCTCGACAGGTGAAGTGACGGCGTCCGCCGGCCTCATGAACCCGCAGATCCGCTTCGGCGAGGATCTGATGAGCCGCGTCTCCTATGTGATGATGAACCCGGGCGGCGAAAAGGAAATGACCGTTGCCATCCGGCAGGCACTGAACACGCTGGCGCAGGACGTGGCGCGGCAGGGCGGAATCGAACTCAGCGACATTCTGGAAGTCGTGCTGGTCGGCAACCCCGTGATGCATCATCTGTTCCTCGGGATCGACCCCACCGAACTGGGCGGTGCTCCCTTTGCGCTGGCAACGGGGCTTCCCGTCACCTGCCCGGCGCGCGAACTCGACCTGCATCTGAACCCCGGCGCCTGGGCCTATGTGCTGCCCTGCATCGCGGGCCATGTGGGTGCAGACACCGCTGGCGTGGTGCTCTCCGAAGCGCCGCATGAATCGGACGAGATCATGCTGGCCGTCGACGTCGGCACCAATGCGGAGATCGTGCTGGGTTCGAGGGCGCGGCTTCTTGCCTGCTCATCGCCCACCGGGCCTGCTTTCGAGGGTGCGCAGATTTCATCGGGCCAGCGCGCCGCACCCGGCGCCATCGAGCGCATCCGCATCGATGCCCAGACGCTGGAGCCACGCTACAAGGTGATTGGCGTTGATCAGTGGTCGGACGAACCGGGATTCGAGGACGCCATCGCGCAGACGGGTGTGACCGGCATCTGCGGCTCCGGAATCATCGAGGCGATTGCGGAAATGTATCTCGCAGGCGTCATCAACCAGGATGGCCAGGTCGATGGTTCTCTTGCCGGGCGCAGTTCCCGCATCGAGCCCTACAAGCGCACCTTCAACTATGTCATTCGCACACCGCGCGCCGAGGGCAACGAGCCCTTGATCCGCATCACGCAGAACGATGTGCGCGCCATCCAGCTTGGCAAGGCCGCACTCTATGCCGGCATCCGCCTGCTGATGGACAAGCTCGGCATCGAGCAGGTTGGCAAGATCAGGCTTGCGGGCGCGTTCGGCAGTCACATTGATGTCAAGTATGCGATGATCCTTGGTCTCGTACCGGATTGCGACCTCTCGAAAGTGCAGAGCGCCGGCAATGCGGCAGGCACAGGTGCACGCATTGCGCTTCTCAATTCGAAGTCGCGTGATGAGATCGAAGCCGTCGTACGCCGCATCGAGAAGATCGAAACGGCTGTCGAACCGATGTTCCAGCAGCATTTTGTCGAAGCCATGGCGATCCCGCACAAGACGGCGGCGTTTCCAAACCTGTCGCGTACTGTGACGCTGCCGGCGGTCAAGGAGGTCGTCACAACCGGCGACGACGGCAACGAACGGCGCAGACGCCGCCGCGGCTGAAAATCAGGCACAGACGGAACATTTCAGATACATCGTTAAGTCAAGTTGGACGCTGGTTTGCTCACATGCCTCCATGCGAGGTTTTGTGTTGCTGATACAAAGCACTATGCTCTATAAGCAGGCCGCTGCAAATAACTCCGGACGAGTATCAGGCCGGTTCGATCCTTCGTTCATGAAGGTTAACGTCATCCGCCACCGGGCGAACAACAGGAAGACAGATGTCACTTTCGAAAAGACAGATTGCTTACCTCAACAAGATCGTTTCGACGGCGCAGAAGATGCTCGCCACCGCACATCTTGATCAGGGCTCATCGAGGTCTGCAAATTCGCGCGGCGAGTCGAAGCGCCGCCGCCGTTCGGGTGCCGAGGCCGAAAAAATGCGCGCCGACATTCTCGCGAAGCGCGCGAAGGGTGTTCCTGCCACCAAGCTTGCCGAAAAATATGGCGTCAGCACTGCCTATATCTACATGATCAAGGAATAGATCGGCCCCACACTTCACCTCAGCCCTCTGATCCGGGATCATGACATTGCTTGCTCCGCTCCATGCTGTGCTGGCCCGCACCGGCCTTGATGCGCTGGTGCTGGTGCCGGGTGCGAATTTCCGCCGGGTCTTCGCCAAGGACTTTCACCAGATGGAACGGCCGCTGGCGGTGATCGTGCCGCGCGAAGGTGAGGCCGTGGCCATCGTTCCCAATCTCGAGATGGGTTCCTTCACGCCCATCGGTTTTCCGGGCCGGGTTTTCGACTGGCGCGACGAGGCGGGCTACATGGCCGCCTTCATGGCAGCGGGCGAAGCGTTGCCGCAGCTTCACGGCAAGCTCATTGGCGTTGAGGGCCAGCGCATGCGCGTGTTCGATCTGCTCGCCTTGCAGAAGGCGCTGCCTGGTGCAGAGTTTGTGGATGTCCACGCGGAAATTTCCGCAATCCGGCTGCACAAGACGCCAGCGGAAGTGGAACTTCAGCGCAAGGCAATCAGGATATCGGAAGCGGCACTCGAAGCCACGCTTCAGGATGTTCGCGTTGGCATGACGGAGACGGACGTCGAAAGCCTGCTGCTCCGCAACCTGTTTTCCAATGGCGCCGATGGCCTTTCCTTTGCACCCATCGTGGCGGCGGGCGACAATGCGGCAAAGCCTCATGCCCATGCGCGGCCCGACTATCATCTGAAGGCAGGCGACGCGCTGCTGATCGATTTCGGCGGCACTTACCAGGGCTATAGCGCCGACATCACCCGCACTTTCTTTGTGAAGGAAGTGTCTGATTACGACCGCGCGTTTTATGAGACCGTTCTGGCGGCCAATGCCAAAGGCCGCGAAGTCTCGCGCCCAGGGCTTACGGCATCGGATGTCGATGACGCCGTGCAGAAGGTGCTGGAGCAATCGCAATTTACGGAATTCCGCCGCCACAAGACGGGCCATGGCCTCGGCCTCGACGTGCACGAGGCGCCGCAGATCATGCGCGGCAATGCGCAGGTGCTGGAACCCGGCATGGTGTTCACGATCGAACCCGGGCTTTATCGCGCGGGCGAAGCGGGCGTCAGGATCGAGGATGACGTGGTGGTGACGGAGAACGGCATCGAATGCCTGACGTCGTTCCCGCGCGAATTGCGGATCGTCGGATAGCAAACCCAACTACTGTCATCCCCGTGCTTGTCACGGGGACCCATTCATCAGCGGGCGCTCCTGTCGAACCATGGGTCCCCGCAATGAATGCGGGGATGACAAATGGAGTTTGAGGTTAGCGACGGCCCGCGCCGCTCACTTTGGTCATTTCCTCATTGCCGTGGGCTGCCAGTACACGGCCTGCGAGGTAGAGCGAACCGCAGATCAGGATGCGAGGTGCCGGAACGCTCAAGGCCGCCTGCTTCAGGGCCGCTTCTATTCCTGAGGCCGTCTCGGCGGGAAGGCCGTGCTTCCGTGCCGCTGCGGCCAGCACATCGGCCGCCACGGCATTCTCCTCGTCCGGAATGGTGATCGCCACAACGCGGCTGGCGACGCCTGCGAAGCTGCCGATGAAGCTGCCGATGTCCTTGGTGTTCAGCATGCCCCAGACCAGTACCAGCGGCCTCGAATGCCGGTCGTTCAGCTCCGAGAAGGCCTGCGCCAGCACGCGCCCGGCGGATGGATTGTGGCCGCCGTCGAGCCAGAGTTCCGACTCGGGCGACACAAGGTTTGACAGCATGCCCTGCCCCAGCCGCTGCATGCGGGCGGGCCAGCTTGTGGCCTTCAATCCATCTGCGATGTGGCGGTCGGTGATGCGGGTATCATCGAGCTTGCGGACAGCGGCGATGGCATTGCCGGCATTGTCGATCTGGTGGCGGCCCTTGAGCTGCGGCATGGGCAGATCGAGCAATCCGTCCTCGTCCTGAAACACGAGGCGTCCATGCTGCTCGTAGGCCTGCCAGTCCTGCCCGGCGATGGCGATGGGCGCCTTGACACGCTCGGCCACGCGCTCGATTTCGGCACGCGCTTCGTCCGGCTGTACCCCGATGATCGCCGGGCGGCCACGCTTCAATATGCCTGCCTTCTCATGGGCGATGAGGCTCAGCGTATCGCCCAGATATTGCTGGTGGTCGTAATCGATGGTGGTGATGATCGAGAGTGCCGGCTTGTCGATCACGTTCGTCGCATCGAGCCTGCCGCCCAGGCCCACTTCGAGGATCAGGTAATCCGCAGGCGTGCGGCTGTAGGCCAGAAACGCGGCGGCGGTGGTGATTTCGAAGAAGGTGATGGGCTCTCCACCATTTGCCGCTTCGCATTCTTCCAGCAGCGCTGTCAGATTGCTTTCGGCAATGAGTTCGCCCGCCACGCGGATGCGCTCGTGGAACTTCACCAGATGCGGCGAAGTATAGGCGTGAACCTTGAGGCCCGCCGCCTCCATGATGTGGCGGAGATAGGCAACCGTCGAGCCCTTGCCATTGGTGCCCGCCACATGGATGACGGGGGGCAGGTGCTGCTCCGGGTGGCCCAGCTTCTCCAGAATGCTGTGCATCCGCTCGAGGCTCAGGTCGATGATCTTCGGATGCAGCGTGAGCAGCCGCGTCAGGATGGCGTCGCTGAGGGCCACGCTGGCTACTCTTGAACGGCGTCTGACAGGACGAGAGCGGTCGATGGCATTTCGCGGGACGGCGCCTTCATCAGCATACGGACGGTGCGGCTGATCGTGTCGCGCATGTCGTGGCGGTGGATCACCATGTCCACCATGCCATGCTCCTGCAGGTATTCGGCGCGCTGGAAGCCGGCGGGAAGCTTCTCGCGAATCGTCTGCTCGATGACGCGCTGGCCGGCAAAGCCGATCAAGGCGCCGGGTTCCGAAATCTGGATGTCGCCCAGCATGGCATAGGACGCCGTGACGCCGCCCGTCGTCGGGTGGGTGAGCACGACGATGTAGGGGAGCTTCGCGGCGCGCAGTTCCTGGACTGCGACGGTCGTCCGCGGCATCTGCATCAGCGAGAGGACGCCTTCCTGCATGCGGGCCCCGCCCGAGGAAATGAAGAATACGAAGGGCGTTTTGCGCGCGGCGGCGGCGCGCATGGCGGTGATGATCGCTTCGCCTGCGGCCATGCCCAGCGAGCCGCCCATGAAGGCGAAGTCCTGAACGGCAATGGTGACGGAGAAACCGTCAAGCTCGCCGATGCCGGCCTGTATACAATCATCGACACCGTTCTTGGTGCGGGCTTCCTTGATGCGGTCGGCATATTTCCGCTCGTCGCGGAACTTCAAGGGATCGGCAGGCACTTGCGGCATGGCGATCTTCTCATAAGCGCCATCGTCGAACATCGTTTTCAGCCGCGCTTCGGGCGGCATCCGCATGTGATAGCCCGATTGCGGCATCACATACTGGTTGGCCTCCAGATCCTTGTAGAAGACCATCTGGCCGGAGTCAGGGTCCTTCACCCACATGTTCTCCGGCACCTCGCGCTTGTCGGTGCCGAGGATCGAGCGGATTTTGGGGCGGACGAAGTTCTTGATCCAGTTCAAGGTGGTCTAGCTCCTGACACCGCGCGCGATTTCGGATACCAGCGCATGCACGGCCTTGGGCGTCTTTGAAGTGGCTTTTCCGGCTTTTGTGAGGCTCTTCTCGACGGCACTCACCAGGGCCGAACCGACCACGACGCCATCGGCATCTTTCGCAATGGCGCGTGCCTGCTCCGCGGTCTTGACGCCGAAGCCGACGCAGATCGGCAATGAGGTGTGCTTCCGCAGCCGGTTGACGTTGGCCTTGACGCTCTTCAGGTCCGGCGCCTTGGTGCCGGTGATGCCGAGCACCGAGACGTAATAGACGAAGCCCGACGTGTTCCTGAATACGGTGGGCGCGCGGTGATCGTCGGTTGTCGGCGTGGCGAGGCGGATGAAGTTCATGTCGGCCTTCAGCGCCGGAATGCAGAACTCGCCGTCTTCTTCCGGCGGCAGGTCGACGATGATGTAACCATCCGCTCCGGCCTTCTTGGAGTCCACCAGAAATTTGTCGACGCCATAGACATAGATCGGGTTGTAGTAACCCATCAGCACGATGGGCGTATCCTTGTCGTTCTTGCGGAAGTCCTTCACGAGCTTCAGCGTCTTCTTCATGTTCTGCCCGGCATGAAGGGCGCGCAGGCCCGCCGCCTGGATCGCCGGGCCATCGGCCATCGGATCGGTAAACGGCATGCCGATCTCGATCACGTCGGCTCCCGCCTTCGGCAGGCCTTCGAGAATCTTGAGCGAGGTGTCGTAGTCAGGGTCGCCCGCCGTCACGAAGGTGACGAGTGCTGAGCGGCCTTCTACCTTGAGTGCAGCAAAGCGGCGGTCGATGCGGGTCGTCACAGCTTCACTCCGAGAATGTCTGCTACGGTGAAGATGTCCTTGTCGCCGCGTCCGCACATGTTCATCACCATCAGATGATCCTTGGGCTTCTTCGGCGCGATCTTCATGACGTGGGCCAATGCATGCGAAGGCTCCAGCGCGGGGATGATGCCTTCGAGCTTGCAGCAGAGCTGGAAGGCTTCGAGGGCTTCCTTGTCGGTGGCGGACACATATTCCACACGCTTCATGTCATGCAGCCATGAATGCTCCGGCCCGATGCCCGGATAGTCGAGCCCTGCCGAGATCGAGTGGCCCTCGGTGATCTGGCCATCGTCATCCATCAAGAGATAAGTCCGGTTGCCGTGCAGAACGCCGGGCTTGCCGCCGGTGATCGAGGCTGCATGCTTCCTGGTGCGAAGCCCCAGGCCCGCCGCTTCGACGCCGATGATTTCCACGTCCTTGTCATCGAGGAAGGGATGGAACAGGCCCATGGCGTTGGAGCCGCCGCCGATCGCCGCAACGAGCGAGTCCGGCAGGCGGCCCTCGCGCTTCATCATCTGCTCTCTTGTTTCACGGCCGATGACGGATTGGAAGTCGCGCACCATTTCGGGGTAAGGCGCTGGGCCCGCCACCGTGCCGATGCAGTAGAAGGTATCTTCCACATTCGCCACCCAGTCGCGCAGCGCTTCGTTCAGCGCGTCCTTGAGCGTCCGGGAGCCGGATTTCGCGGGCACCACCTCGGCGCCCAGCAGCTTCATGCGGAACACGTTCGGCTTCTGGCGCTCGATATCGACCTCGCCCATGTAGACGATGCATTCGAGGCCGAAGCGCGCGCAGGCGGTGGCGGTGGCGACACCATGCTGGCCGGCACCCGTCTCGGCAATGATGCGCTTCTTGCCCATGCGGCGGGCGAGAAGGATCTGGCCCATCACATTGTTGATCTTGTGGGCGCCGGTGTGATTCAGCTCGTCGCGCTTCAAGTAAATCTTCGCGCCGCCCAGGTGTTCAGTCAGGCGCTCGGCGAAATAGAGCGGGCTGGGACGGCCGACATAGTGCTCCAGGAACGAGTCGAGTTCCGCCTGAAAGCCGGGATCGGCCTTCGCATCCTTGTAGGCCTGCTCGAGTTCGAGGATGAGCGGCATCAGCGTTTCGGCGACGAAACGGCCGCCATAGATGCCAAACAGGCCGTTTTCATCCGGCCCGGTGCGGAAGGAGTTCGGGGTGGTGACGTTCATGGACTACTCGCCTTTAAGCTTCTTCCCCCTGTTGGGAGGGGCTGGAGTGGGGGCGGCCAAACATGCGACTCGTGGACCCCCACCCCTACCCCTCCCCACAAGGGGGAGGGAAAAACTGATCTGTTCCGTTCTAGCGGGCAGCCTTCGCCGCCTCAATGAATTTCCGGATGAGGGCCACGTCCTTGATGCCGGGCGCCGATTCGACGCCCGACGAGACATCCACGATGTCTGCCCCGGTGACGCGGATGGCTTCGGCGACATTGCCCGGGTTCAAGCCTCCCGCCAGCATGAAGGGATGCGCTGCGTGTTTCAGGATGGCCCAGTCGAAGGCGAGGCCGTTGCCGCCCGGCAGCACCGCCCCCTCGGGCGGCATCGCATCATACATGATGAAGGGCGACACGCCCGTGTAGGCCAGCGCTTGTGCGACCTGACCGGCATCACGAACCTTAAGAACCTTGTAGGCGGCGGCACCCGTCGCCGCGGTGATCGCGGCAAGCCGTTCGGGCGTTTCCGCGCCATGGCACTGGATCAGGTCCGGCCTGACGAGGCGGGCGATCGAGGACAGCAGCTCGTCATCGGCATCGACGGTAACCGTCACGATTCTGGCGCGACCCCGCGCGATGGCCGCCAGACTTGCAGCCTTGTCGAGGCCGACGTTGCGGGGGGACTTCGGAAAAAACATCAGCCCGACGAAATCCGCCCCCGCGGCAACGGCTGCCTCCATCGTCTCGGCCGTCGACAGCCCGCAGATCTTGACTTCAGCGGGCATCGAGCCCTGCCAGGATGGCTTCAGCGGCCTTCGCGGGATCGGTTGCCCCGGTGATGGCGCGGCCGATCACCAGAATGTCGGCGCCCGCTGCCATGGCGGCCTCTGGCGTTGCCACGCGCTTCTGGTCCTGCGCGGCGGTGTCCGCCGGGCGGATGCCGGGAACGACGGTGAGGAAATCGCGGCCCAGGTCGTGGCGAATGCCGGCCAGATCATGCGGGCTGCAGACCACGCCATCAAGACCGGCGGACTTGGCCAATGCCGCAAGCTGGCGCGCATGGGCTTGCGCGTTTTTCGAATTCTCGAAGCCCGCCGCCCAGATATCATCATCCGACAGGCTCGTCAGGATCGTCACCGCGATGAGCTTCGACTGGCCCGCGACAGCGTCGGCCGCGGCCTTCATCATGTCGAAGCCGCCGGTGGCGTGGAGGTTGACGATCGCCGGCTTCGGATCGAGCCGCATCAGCGATCTCATGCCGGAGGCGACCGTGTTGGGAATGTCGTGGAGCTTGAGGTCGAGGAAGATCGGCAGGCCAACGGCGGCGAGCTTCCCGTAGCCCGGAATGCCATGGGCATAGAAGAACTCCATGCCGACTTTCATCGACCCCACATGCGGCTTCAGCGCGCGCGCCAGCGCAATGGCCCGGTCAAGCTCGGGCGTGTCGAGGGCAACAGAAATGGGGTTCGTGGCGGTCATGCCGCCTTTTGATACACCATGATGGCGGTGGCAAGGTCTTCGATGGCGGTTCCTGCCGACTTGAAGAGCGTGATCTCGTCCGCCGCCAGCCGGCCCGGTACGCGCCCCCGGCAGAGGTCGAAAAGATCGCCCTTGATATTCGCGAAATCGAACTTGCCCTCGTCGCGCGCCTGCAGCAGGTCGCCCGCTTCGGCCAGCGCGCCGTCGCGCGTATCGACATAGACGGAGGAGCGCGCCACCACGTCGCCATCCGTCTCGCGCATGGTGGGCTTGAAGGCGCCGGCGAGATCGACGTGGGCCCCGGGTTTCAGCCAGGCCCCCTTGACGATGGGGGCGGTAGAAGTCGTGACGCAGGTGACGATGTCCGACTGGCGGACGGCGGTTTCCAGGTCCGTCACGGCCTTCACCTCGAAACCGTCCTTCGCCAGTTCGGCAGCGAGCGCCTCGGCCTTGGCATGGGTGCGGCTGAAGATGAAGACGCGCCTGATGGGGCGCACGCTCGCGTGGGCGCGGACGAAATGCGCACCCAATGCGCCGGCCCCAACCAGCGTCATCGCCGCGGCATCCTTCACGCTGAGATAATCGGCGGCAAGCGCCGAGGCTGCGGCGGTGCGCCGCCTGGTGATCTCGGTGCCGTCCATCATGGCGACCGTCGCGCCCGTGGCATTGTCGATCAGGAGGTAGCTCGCCTGCACCGTGGGGAATCCCAGTGCGGCATTGTCGGTCTTGACCACGACGGTCTTGAGGCCGGTCCATTGCTTCGACCAGGCCGGCATCAGCAGCAGCGTTGCCGCATGCGAGGTTTCATGGTGGTGGCGCACCGGGGTTTCGATCTCGGCGCGGAAGCCCTCGCGGAGAGCCTCCACGATGTTGCGATAGGGCGCGTATCTGGCAACGTCGGCGGCGGACAAGACAATCACAATGCAGAATCCTGGCGGGTGGCGACGGCGGTGGACTGGAGGTCGCGCTTCTCGCGCTCATGCAGCTGCTGGGTGCGGACCAGCTCGATCCGGGTTTCGCGGAGCGCCTTGCGGTAGCGGCCTTGCGCGATCCACGCCACCAACCAGCCGGCAAAGATGCCGACGAAGATGCCGCAGAAGAACAGCGCCCAGAGCGGCATGTCCACCGTGGCGAAGGGGTGCGTGCGGTTCAGGGGATCGAACGAGATCGTCACCCATTGCCGGTTGGCCACGGCGAAGACGATCGCCACAATGGCAATGGGCAGGCCGATCAGCCAGTTGAAGATACGCTTGATGGTCATATGGCCTCCGCCGCGTGGCAAACGGCGCACGCGATTTCCTGCGCTTGCGCCTAAGCCTTGCCGTTCAGGCGCTCGCGCAGTTCCTTGCCGGTCTTGAAGAAGGGCACGCGCTTGGCGACGACCTCGACCGATTCGCCGGTGCGCGGGTTGCGGCCCATGCGGGCATTGCGGCCCTTGGCGGAAAAGGCGCCGAAGCCGCGCAGTTCGACGCGGTCGCCCTCCTTCAGGGCATTGATGATCTCGTCGAGCACGGTGTTGACGATGCGCTCGATGTCGCGGTGATAGAGATGCGGATTCTTCTCGGCGATCTGCTGGACGAGTTCTGATTTTATCATGATACTTCCCTAGCTTAGAAGGCAGGGTGCCAAAGCACGAGCAACCCGTCAAGCTTTGCCCGTTCCGCAGCGGAACGCAAGCCTTCCAGCCCGAAGGCCTTCAGCACCCCGTCTGCCGCCGCAAAACCCAGGCCTCCGGGGCTGGCCGGCTGCTTTGGTGCCCAGTCGACGATTTCGAGGCTGGGTGACAATTTCTTTTCCGTCTGCAGCCAGGCCAGCGCCGTATCCTCGCCGCCCAACTGGTCGATGAGCTTCACGGCAATGGCCTGCCGCCCGGTATAGACGCGGCCATCGGCCAGCACGCGCACCTGTTCGATGGCGATGCCGCGGCGCTGGGAAACAAGGCCGGTGAACCAGTCGTAGCCATCCTTCACCATTTCCATCGAGACGGCGCGGGCCTTGTCGGTGACGGGCTTGTAGGGCGAGGGTTCGGCTTTCATGTCACCCGACTTCAGCTCCTCCATCCTCACGCCGATGGTATCGAGCAGCCGGGAAATCTCGGGAAAGCTGAAGATGACGCCGATCGAGCCCGTGATGGTGTTGCCGCGCGCCACGATGTGGTCGGCGGCGATCGCCGTGATGTAGCCGCCCGATGCCGCAACCGTATCCATGACCGCGACGACGGGCTTGCCGCTCGCGGTCACCTTGCGCACCGCCTCATAGACGGCTTCGGAACCGGCGGTCGTTCCACCGGGGCTGTCGATCCGCAACACGACGCCCTTCACCTTGGCCGATTCGGAGACTTCCTTGAGAAGGTCAAGCGTCGGCTGGTCGCCGGTGATGAGGCCATCGATGCGGATGCGGGCGATGTGGTCCTCAAAGCTCCTGAGGCCTGGCGTCCAGACGAGTGCCGCGATTGCGCCAACGGCCAGCAGCACGGCGGCGATCCGCCACCAGGTGAGGCTGCGCTTCAGGCGGCGGCGGTCGACGATGAGTTCAGCTTCGGAGATCATGGGACGGTCCTGCTCCTGGCACATTCATGGGGCGCATGACAGCCCCTCACCGGCCCGCTACTGCGGGCGTCCTCTCCCGCTAAAGCGGGAGAGGTTGTCGTTGTTATACCCTCTCCCGCTTTAGCGGGAGAGGACGATCCGGCGTAGCCGGATCAGGTGAGGGGAAGTCTCCCCCTCAGTCCTTGGTTTCGTCCTTGCGCTTCAGGGCGGCGCCGAGGATGTCGCCCAGCGAGGCGCCCGAGTCGGAGGAACCATATTGCGCGACGGCTTCCTTCTCTTCGGCGATTTCCAGCGCCTTGATCGAGACGTTCATCTTGCGGGCCTTCTGGTCCAGCACGGTGATCTTGGCGTCGAACTTCTCGCCCACCGCAAAGCGCTCGGGGCGCTGTTCGGCACGGTCACGCGCCAGGTCGGCACGCTTCACGTAGGCGGTCATGTCGGTGTTGGCGACCTTCACTTCGAGGCCGTTCTCTTCAACCTTCAACACTTCGCAGGTGACGGTGTCGCCCTTCTTGAGGCCCTGCGCCGAGGCCATCGGATCGGAACCCAGCTGCTTGATGCCAAGCGAGATGCGCTCCTTCTCGCGGTCGACGTCGAGCACGCGGGCCTTGACGCGGTCGCCCTTCTTGAAGTCCTTGATGGCTTCCTCGCCCGAACGCTTCCAGTCGATGTCGGAGAGGTGGACCATGCCGTCCACATCGCCGTCCAGGCCGATGAACAGGCCGAATTCGGTGATGTTCTTGATCTCGCCTTCGACTTCGGTTCCAACCGGGAACTTGTCGGCGAATGCTTCCCAAGGGTTCTTCTGGGTCTGCTTCAGGCCCAGCGAAATGCGGCGCTTGCCCGAATCGATGTCGAGCACCTGAACTTCCACGGGTTCCGTGGTCGACAGGATCTTGCCGGGGTGCACGTTCTTCTTGGTCCAGCTCATTTCGGAGACGTGGATCAGGCCTTCGATGCCGTCTTCCAGTTCCACGAAGGCGCCGTAGTCGGTGATGTTCGTCACCTTGCCCTTCACCTTGGCGCCGATCGGATAGCGCTCGGTGACGACTTCCCACGGATCCTTGTCCAGCTGCTTCATGCCGAGCGAGATGCGCTGCGTCTCGGGGTTGATGCGGATGATCTGGACCTTCACCGTCTGGCCGACATGAAGAACGTCGGAGGGATGGTTGACGCGCTTCCACGCGATGTCGGTCACGTGGAGCAGGCCGTCGATGCCGCCCAGATCAACGAACGCACCATAGTCCGTGATGTTCTTGACCATGCCTTCCACAACCTGGCCTTCGGCAAGATTCTGGACGAGTTCGGAGCGCTGCTCGGCGCGGGTCTCTTCCATGATGGCGCGGCGCGAGACAACGATGTTGCCGCGGCGGCGATCCATCTTGAGGATCTGGAAGGGCTGCGAGACGTTCATGAGGGGGCCAACGTCGCGGATCGGGCGGACGTCCACCTGCGAACCGGGAAGGAAGGCCACTGCACCGCCCAGGTCGACGGTGAAGCCGCCCTTGACGCGGCCGAAGATCACGCCATCGACGCGCTCGTTCTTGTTGGACATCTGCTCGAGACGGGTCCAGGCCTCTTCGCGGCGCGCCTTGTCGCGCGACAGGACGGCCTCGCCCATGGCGTTCTCGATGCGCTCGAGGTAGACCTCGACGGTGTCGCCGACCTTGACGTCGCCGACCTTGCCCGGCTGGGCGAATTCCTTGACGGCAATCTTGCCTTCGGTCTTGAGGCCGACGTCGATGATCGCAAAATCATTCTCGATCGAGACGATGCGGCCCTTCACCACCGAACCTTCGGCGGCGGGATTGTCTGCATAGCTTTCGGCCAGCAGGGATTCGAAATCTTCGCGGGTGGGGGTAAGGGAAACGGCGGATTTCGCCATGTGGTACTGTATCCTGTTGAAATCGAGGCTGGCCCGGCGGAAAAACCCGCTAGGACGTCCTGACATGGCCCCCTTGGTTCAAATGGGGATCAGGCAGGCATACCCGACTGTACATTCCAAAACCCTCGTGCTCCGCCCAGGCAGGCGGTGAAGTGCCCAAAGAGTGTTGAAACATTAGTGGGGCGTTTCATGGCCCCGGTTTATGTTCGTGAAGCGTTAGATGTGCCCACGTCCTGAAACGAGGGCCATATAGGGGAAAAGGCCTGCGGGGGCAAGGTGCCAAAAACGGTGTGCCGTGCCGGAATCACTTCCGGCACGGCCTGTGTTGTTACCGTCTGATGTGCACGCAGCTCAGGCGATGCTGCCACGCGTCACCGGGAGCATGGGGTAACCACCACGGGCATTTGCGGCGGTCAAGCCAGTACGGCTTCCACATCGCCCGCCAGACGCGAACGTCTATGGCGGGTCCAGCCGTGGCCAGCAGCCCGGCGCAGCCTTCCGTCAGATCGTGCCCGGCAAGCCACATCGCGGCCGCCTGCCAGACCTCGGCAGATGCGTCCTCATTTGCCTTTGCCTTCATCTCGCGGATATGCGGGATGGGATTCCATCGCGTCCGCTCGACTGCGAGAACGGCAACACGTTCGCCGCCGCGCTTGACGCTCCAGAAGGCCAGCGTGCCCTCCATCACCTCGTCCAGATAGTCGCGCATGCAGTTCTGCATGGCTTCGGCTTCGGAGGCGATCTCTGCAGGCCCCAGGACGGGGCAGAACAGGTAGCCGTCAACCTCGCGTGGGCCAGGTGGAAGAACCATGGGCCGGGCGGCTTGGCCGGTCAGCTGCGTGTTGATCGCACTCACCCAGGCCTCCGCTAATTCCACCGCCTTGTCGAGGGTGATCGCCGGAGTCCATCGTGTTGCAATCAAGCCGCTCACCGGCAACTCGGGACGCAGCGAATGCCACGCCCACAAGGCCAGCTTGCCCCAGTCGTTGCGTGCTTCACTGCCAGGCTTCGCCACCTGCGCCGCAGCCCACACCGCAAAATCCTCGCCACCCCAGTAGGCGGTGAAGGACACGGTGTTCAACCAGAGCCCCAGGACCCGCTTACGCTTTGGGAGCGCGTTGCAGATCCGGCGGCGAAACACTTCACCGTCGGGGAGCTTCGGGATTGCACCATTGAAGGACTCCGGCGGCAGCTTGCGGAGCCACAAGGGCAAGCCCGCCAGTTGCGCAGCCTGCTTCAGGCTTTCGCCGCGGATCACAGCGTCCATCACGGCCTGTGCCGGAAACCCTGCCCGCCTGACACTCAGTGCGAACAGCAGCGCCGGGAACGAGAAAGCGAGATCGGCCAGCCGCGGATGACGATCGGCCATTGCGGTCACTGCCCGGCGCTGGCGATGCGCGAAGCGCCTGAGCTGTCTGGTCAGCCGCCGGTCAGCGGCATGGCCAGATACCGCCGGACGCCGCAATGGCGCGTGCTTGAAATGAGCGTACATGATGATAGGTCCAGCTGCGCCGGAGGATAACTCCGGACGAGTGTCAGTTGCTTTGTGTGCAGGTGCCCGATGGTGCCCGGGCAGCGCGACTAGCTGGACCGGCCCATCGGGAAGCTATTTCCAAAATGCATGGAGCTTCTCCGGATAACATTAACTGGGCGCGGCTCATAAACCAAGCTAAGTTCACTTGCAAGTTGCCAAGTAAAGTTTGCAAGCCACTGTTGCACAAGCGACACATCAAGCAGGGGCTGTGGCGAGGGGAAGGCAATTATCAATAGCGCGGGCACCGCGATACAGGGCAGCGTCAGCCGCCGTCCGCGATCCTGATTGCTTCGGCCACGGCGGCACCGACTTCCATGTCTGATGTGTCGATCACCACAGCATCTTCCGCCGCCACCAGCGGGGCCGTGGCGCGCTGGCTGTCGCGCAGGTCGCGGGCCTTGATCTCGGCAAGGACCGTTTTGAAATCGGATGCGCCAAGTTCCTTCTGGCGGCGCAGCGCGCGAACCTCCGCACTTGCCGTGATGAACAGCTTCACATCCGCAGCGGGGCAGACGACCGTTCCGATGTCGCGGCCATCGAGAACCGCCCCCGGCGGTTTCTGCGCGAACTGCCGCTGGAAATCGAGCAACGCAGCGCGCACCTCCGGGATCACCGCGACGATCGAGGCGGCAGCACCCACTGCTTCGCTGCGCAACTCAGCGTCATGAAAGCTATCGGGCCTGAGGCCGCGGGCAGCGCTGATCGCCGCCGCGCTGTCGTGCGGGTCGCCGCCGGCCCGCAGCACCGCCAGTCCCACCATGCGGTAGAGCGAACCCGTATCGAGGAAATGAAGCCCGAAATGCCGGGCCAGCGCCCGGGCGATGGTGCCCTTGCCGGCGGCGGCTGGCCCATCGACGGCGATGATCATCTGGCCTCGGCCGGTGAAATGCGGGCGCCCATGCCGTTCAGCAGGCCGGTGAAATCGGGGAAGCTCGTGGCGATGAAGCGGCTGTCGTCAATCACCGTGTAGATGCGCGATGCCAGCCCCATGATGAGGAAGGACATGGCGATGCGGTGGTCCATATGCGTCGTCACCTTGCCGCCACCGGGCGCACCGCCGCCTGAGACTTCGAGCCAGTCGCGGCCCGACTGCGTCGGCACGCCATTGGCCTGGAGGCCTGCCTCGACCGCCGCCAGACGGTCGCTCTCCTTCACGCGGAGTTCCTCCAGCCCTTCCATGCGGGTGGTGCCGTCGGCGAAGGAGGCGGCGACCGCGAGGATGGGGTACTCGTCGATCATCGAGGGCGCACGCGCGGCCGGAACCCGGATGCCGTGGAGGCGCGAATGCTTCACATGCAGGTCGCCCACCTCCTCGCCGCCGGCCAGCCGGCGGTTCTCTATCGTGATGTTGCCGCCCATCTCGATCAGCGTGTCGATCAGCCCGGTGCGGGTGGGGTTCAGCATGATGTTTTCGATGACGATGCCGGAGCCTTCAGTGATCAGCGCCGCCACCATCGGGAAGGCGGCGGAGGATGGATCGCCCGGAACATCGAGGTGTTGGGCCTTCAGCTCATGCTGGCCTTCGATGGCGATGTGGCGGCCGTCGTCCTTCACCTCCACCGTGATCTTCGCGCCGAAGCCCTTCAGCATGCGCTCGGTGTGGTCGCGCGTCGGCGTCGGCTCGATCACCGTGGTTATGCCTGGCGTGTTGAGGCCCGCCAGCAGCACGGCGGATTTCACCTGGGCCGAGGCCACCGGCAGCGTGTAGGTGACGGGAACCGGGTTTTTCGCGCCATGCAGCGTCAGCGGCAGGCGGTTTCCCTCGGAGGCTTCGAATGTGGTGCCGAAGAGCGACAAGGGATCGGTGACGCGCCCCATCGGCCGCTTCGAGAGCGAGGCATCGCCCACGCAGCGCGCCGTGAGGGGTGTTGTCGCCATCAGCCCCATGGCGAGCCTCACGCCGGTGCCGGAATTACCGAAATCGAGCGGTTCCGAGGGCGATTGCAGCCCCGCCACGCCCACGCCCTGCACATGCCAGATGCCTTGCGGATCGCGCTCCGCCTTCGCACCCAGCGCCGTCATCGCTTTTGCCGTGTTGATGACGTCTTCCGCCTCCAAAAGGCCCTTGATCGTCGTCTCGCCGATGGCGACGGCGCCGAACATCAGGGCGCGGTGCGACATCGACTTGTCGCCCGGAACCCGGATCGTGCCTTTCAGGGGGCCTGCCTTGCGGGAGATGAGGGGGAGCGGGGTCAAGGCGGAGTTCTGTGTCATGGTGGGCTCCGATACACGATCACATCGGGCTCTGTCACCACCCGCCTTCATTGGCTTTTGACAATCCCGCGAAGAAGTGTCATGGAGCGGCTCAATCATGCCATTCCCAGTCGTCGAAAGGATCAACCGTGGTCAAGGCTGAACTCGGAACCAAACGCACGTGTCCGACCTGTGCGACACGTTTTTATGACTTGCTGAAGAACCCGATCGTCTGCCCCAAGTGCGGCGCCAATTTCGTGGCCGCCTCGGTATTGCCGTCGAAGGGCGAAATGCCCGCCATGCCGCCGCAGCCGAAGCCGCGCGAGGTCGAGGCCGACGATGTCGAGGTTTCGGATGTCGAGCTCGTGAGCCTCGAGGACGCGGAAGCGCCCGACGTCGCCGACGATGAGACCGCCGGCATCGAGGATGTCGATCTCGGCGAGGATGGCGATGCCGCCGAAGCCGAGGACGATACCTTCCTCGTCGAGGAAGAAGAGGAAGGCGACAACATGTCGGGCCTTCTCGATGGCCCTGGCGGCAAAGAAGACGAGGAAGAGACCTGAAGAAATAGCGCTTGATTGTTCGCGGCGGCGGAACTAGGTTCCGCCCCGCTTCGCCGCCCCCAAAGCGGTGATCTCGATGGTCCAAGGGGTCATAGCTCAGTTGGGAGAGCGCTTGAATGGCATTCAAGAGGTCGGCGGTTCGATTCCGCCTGGCTCCACCATCCAGTCTCAGACGAACCTACGGTTCCTGCTTCCCTCGCAAATAGTTTAAGCATTCCGGCGGCTTGCACAATTCGTGTGGCGCGCTTGCTGTCTCATGTGAGAC
>JALHQC010000035.1 GCA_022842165.1 bacterium | reverse complement strand
GGGCGACTTGACCGACCAGCGCAACATCTCGCTCATCGCCATCCACCACCACGGCATTCCCAATGCTTTCCCAGACAAGGTGCTGCGCGAGAGCGAAGCTCTGAAAACCTTCGCCACCGCCAACCGCAGCGACCTGCGCCATGTGCCCTTGGTCACCATCGACCCGCGGGACGCGAGGGACCATGACGACGCCGTCTGGGCCGAGATCGACGAGGTGACAGGCGGCGCCAACATCATCGTGGCGATTGCCGATGTCGCCGCCTATGTGCGCCCCGGCACCGCTCTCGACCATGAAGCGCGCATTCGCGGCAACTCGGTCTATTTCCCGGACCGCGTGGTGCCGATGCTTCCCGAGCGCATCTCGAACGACCTCTGCTCTCTGCGGGAGAAGGAAGAGCGCCCGGCCCTTGCCTGCTACATGAGTTTCGACAAGTCGGGCCAGAAAACCAGCCACCGCTTCGAACGTGTCACCATGCGCTCCGCCGCCAAGCTCTCCTATGAAGAGGCACAGGCGGCAATTGACGGGCAAGTGAACGACAAGACCTCCACGCTCCTCAACCCCGTACTGAAGCCGCTGTGGGCCGCCTATGCCGTGCTGCTGAAGGGCCGCAACGCCCGCGAACCGCTCGAACTCGATCTCCCCGAGCGCAAGCTGATCCTCGATGCCCATGGCCTGATCGAACGGGTGGTCACACCGCTCCGCCTCGATGCGCACAAGCTGATTGAGGAGTTCATGATTCAGGCCAACGTCGCCGCGGCCGAAGAACTCGAGAACCGCAAGACGCCGCTGCTCTACCGCGTGCACGAACCGCCGACCGAAGAGAAGGTCCGCTCGCTCTCCGAATTCCTGCGCACGGTGGAGATGTCCCTGCCCCTTGGCCAGGTCATGAAGCCCAAACATTTCAACCGCTTGCTGAAAGAGGTTGAGGGTAAGGATTATCAGCACCTCGTCAATGAAGTGGTGCTCAGAACCCAGGCTCAGGCGATCTATTCGCCGGACAATAAGGGCCACTTCGGCCTGTCGCTCCGCCGTTACGCCCACTTCACCTCGCCCATCCGCCGCTATGCCGACCTGATCGTCCACCGCGCCCTCGTCACCGCGCTGGGCTTCGGCGAGGATGGTCTGTCCACGGACGATATCGCCAAACTCAAAGACACTGCCGACATGATCTCGGATGCCGAGCGCCGCGCCATGGCGGCCGAGCGCGAGACGGTCGATCGTCTCATCGCCTCCCACATGGCGAAGCAAACTGGTGCCGTCTTCCGGGGCCGCATCGGCGGCGTTGTCAGTGCGGGGCTGTTCGTCAAGCTGGATGAGTCGGGCGCCGATGGTTTCGTGCCCGTCACCACTCTTGGCACCGACTACTTTGTCTATGACAAGACCCGCCACGCCCTGATCGGCGAACGCTCGGGCGACACCTATCAGCTGGGCGACCGCCTCGAAGTCCGCCTCGTCGAGGCCACACCTGTTTCAGGCGGCATGCGCTTCGAGGTCGTGTCCGATGCCCGCGAGGGAAAACCCCTCTCCCGCCGCGCCGTCCGCACCAGCAGGCCAACGCCGCGCAAGGGCCCGAAAGGCCCTCGCCGGAGGTAGATTGCGGCAGAGGGTCGCGCGGCGGCGCAAGGCCTTCAATTCGCACCGTTCCGCGCTCAAATTCCTGAGCCATGACCCTTTCGATGGACAATGGCGAAGTCGCCTCGCCCGAAAAACGCTCGCTGAAGCAGGCGATCTGGCGTGGACTGAAATGCGCCTGCCCCAATTGCGGCCGGGGCCATATGTTCACGAAATTCCTCAAGGTGGCGGATACCTGCGACAATTGCGGGGAAGAACTGCACCACCACCGCGCCGATGACGCGCCGCCCTATTTCACCATGTTCATTGTCGGCCATATCGTCATTCCGCTGATGCTGGTTGTCGAAAAGGTCTGGGCGCCGCCGCTCACCGTGCATTTCGCGCTGTGGACAGTCGTCACGCTAGCCCTCACCTTCGCCTTGATGCCCGCCGTCAAGGGTGCCATCGTCGGCCTGCAATGGGCGCTGAGAATGCACGGATTCGAATACGCGGCCCGCATTGAGGGTGAATGAGCTACGACCATCCGGAATTCGCCGGGTCAGTAATCCATAAGAAAGTTCTGAGGCCAAAGGATTCGGCCACGCTGATCCTCGTCCGCCGCGACAGCGCCACGCCCCGCATCCTCATGGGCCAGCGCTCGGGCGGCCACGCCTTCATGCCGAACAAGTATGTGTTTCCCGGCGGCCGCCTCGATGCTGCCGACAGCCGTGTGAAACCCGCCAGAGACCTGCACCCCGCAACGCTCGCCAAGCTGATGAGCAGGATGCGCGGCAAACCCTCAGCTTCACGCGCTCGCGGCCTCGCCCATGCGGCAGTGCGCGAGACGTGGGAGGAAACCGGCCTCCTCTTCGGCAGGAAGGCGGTGGAGGACGCGCCCGACCTCTCTCCCCTCACCCTCTTCATGCGCGCCATCACCCCGCCGGGCCGCACCAGGCGCTATGACAGCCGCTTCTTCGTGGCGGACGCAGAAGGCCTCACTAACCTCGACCAGCCCCACCATGACGGCGGCGGCGAACTCCTCACCCTTTCCTGGCTGACGCTCGATGATATCGCAGGCCTCGACCTGCCCCTGATCACCATCGACGCGCTCGCCCGCCTCAAGCCCTTCCTCGACAAGGGCCACCTCCCCGCCTGCGACTGCCCGGCCAGCTTCCAGTATTACCGGGGGAAGAGTTGGGTGGAGGATGTGATCGGCTGAGGAATGCCCGGTTGCCCCTCTCCTCCCCCAACTTCGTTGGGTCCCCTTCCTTTCCCCGCTAAAGCGGGGCGAGGACACTATCGTCCTCCCCCTGCGCCAGCGGGGGGAGGAAAGGGGCCCGGCGCGCAAGCGCTGGGATAGGAGAGGGGCAACCGGGCTCTTGCCGATTGCGGCCCTTCACCCTGCCCTTCGCTTGACTTTCCACCCCGTTTCGGGTCTATCCACCCCAAATCCCGGATTGGAGACCGTTATGGCCAAAGGCAATGTGATCAAGATCAAGTTGGCGTCCACCGCCGACACCGGTTACTTCTACGTGACCAAGAAGAATTCCCGCACCAAGACCGACAAGATGTCGCTCAAGAAGTATGATCCCGTCGTGCGCAAGCACGTCGAGTTCAAGGAAACCAAGATCAAGTAATCCCGCGCGTCTGACGCTTCGAATTGAAAAGGCACCGCTCTCGCGCGGTGCCTTTCGCGTTTAAGAGCCGATATTCGGTCAAATTCCCTCACCACCGGAGCACATTATGGCAACCGATTTCCGCAGCCTGATCCCCACCCTCTCCTACCGCAACCAGGCCTTCATCGGTGGCAAATATGTGCCCGCCGCCTCGGGCGAAACCTTCGATTGCGTCTCCCCCATCGATGGCCGGGTGCTGACGAAGGTCGCTGCCTGCGATCTAGAAGACGTGAACCGTGCGGTCGCCGCCGCCCGCGCCGTGTTCGAGAAGGGCTCCTGGTCCGCCTGCCATCCGGGCAAGCGCAAGAAGGTGATGCTGAAATTCGCGGAGCTGATGCAAAAGCACAAGGACGAGCTGGCGCTCCTCGAAACCCTCGACATGGGAAAGCCCATCTCGACGTCCGCTGGCGGCGATATTCCGGGTTCGATCCAGGCGATCCAGTGGTACGCGGAGGCCGCCGACAAGGTCTATGACGAGATCGCGCCCTATCGGCCCGACTCGGTCTCCCTCATCACGCGCGAGCCCATCGGCGTCGTCGCCGCCGTGGTGCCGTGGAACTATCCGCTACTGATGACATCATGGAAGTTGGGTCCGGCCTTGGCCACCGGCAACTCCGTCATCATCAAGCCAGCGGAACAGTCGCCCCTCACCGCGCTCCGCATTGCCGAACTCGCCATGGAAGCGGGCCTTCCGGAAGGCGTGCTGCAAGTCCTCCCCGGATTCGGCGAAACTGCGGGTCAGGCGCTGGGCCGCCACATGGACGTGGACATGATTGCCTTTACCGGCTCCACCCAGGTCGGTAAGTATTTCCTGCGCTATGCGGGCGAAAGCAACATGAAGCATGTCTCGCTCGAGACGGGCGGCAAATCGCCGAACATCGTCTTCGCGGATGCGGGCGACTTGAACCACATCGCCAAGACCTCCGCCGATGGTGTGTTCTTCAACGCCGGCCAAAGCTGCAACGCACCAACCCGCATCCTCGTGCAGGACACGATCAAGGACGAATTCATCGCGCTGATCGCCAAGCACGCGAAGCCATGGGCGCCGTCAGACCCGCTCGACCCCAACACCACCATGGGTGCGGTGGTCGATGCCGACCAGATGAACCGCGTGCTGGGCTACATCGAATCCGGCCGCAGCGAAGGCGCAACGGTCACCGCAGGCGGCTCACAGGTGCGGAAAGACACGGGCGGCGCCTATATCGAGCCGACGGTGTTTTCGGACGTGAAGAACGACATGAAGATCGCGCAAGAGGAAATCTTCGGCCCCGTCGTGGTCGCCGTCACATTCAGGGACGAGGCCGAAGCCGTCCGCTTGGCCAACGATTCGATCTACGGGCTGCAGGCGAACCTCTGGACGCGCGATGTGTCCCGCGCCCACAAGGTTGCACGGCAACTGAAAGCGGGCACCGTGGTCGTCAACAATGTCTGGGGTTCCGACATCACCAACCCCTTCGGCGGCTACAAGCAGTCCGGCATCGGCCGCGACAAGTCGCTCCACGCCATGGACAAGTACTGCCAGGTGAAGAACACCTACATTCAGCTCTGAACCGGACGCGGCGGCGAAGCCTCAGGACTTCGCCGTTTCCTTGCCGCCCTGCTTGGGGTCTTTACCCGCCTTGCGCTCGATCTCGGAATTGAGTTCGGCACCGACCATGACGATCGTGGCCGACAGCCACATCCATGTCATGAAGGCGATCACCGCACCCAGCGAACCATAGGTTTCGTTGAACTTGCCGAAGTTTGCCGCATACCACGAGAACAGCATCGACAGCAGCAGCAGCAGAACCGCCGCGAGGATGCTTCCGGGCGTCACCCATCGCCAGTGCACGTCCGGACGGTTCGGCCCCCATTGGTAGATGACGGCCAGCGCCAGCAGCAGAAGCACGAAGGCCGCCGGCCAGCGCCCCGCCCAGATCAGGAAGTCCATCGTTGCGCCAAGCCCGATGAACTGCAGAACGATGGGCACCAGGGCCACTACCGCGAACATCACCAGAAGCCCGATGATGGCTGACAGCGTGAACAGCAGCGAGACGATTGTCAGCCAGATGAAGGAGCGCTTCTCTTCCACGCCATAGGCGACGTTCAAGGAGTCGATCACCGCCTTCATTGCGGCGTTGGCACTCCACAGCGCGACCACGAGACCGAACACCAGGGCGAGGCTGAGCTGTCCTGCATCGGCACTTGTAATGCGCTGCACTTGATCGCCGATGATCGACATGGCGCCTTCCGGCAAAAAGGTCGACAACAGCTGGATGTGCTGCGTGATGCTTTGCGGATCGGCGAACAGCCCATAGACCGAGACCAGCACCGTGATCGCCGGAAACAGCGACAGAATGCCATAAAACGTAACGCCGCCCGCCACCGCCAGGACCCGGTCTTTGCTCACTTCGGAGACCGTGCTTTTCAGCACATCCCACCAGCTCCGCGATGGTATCTCGGCGGGCGTATCGGCGTCGGGGCTCGCGTCCTTGCCGGGTGCGTTGGATATGTTGGCGTGCGGGGAGGAAACGGCCGGCCCAGGCCGCCGGCGGAGGTTGCCCTGTCCGAAGGCCCGGTGGATGATGCTGGCCGCGGCGCCAACAAGCGCCGCGCCGGCAAGGGAAGAAGCGGTGAGAAGCGGCTCGCGCCGGGGCGTTCGATAATCGCTGCGGTGGTGGCTGCTCATGCGGTCGGGAACGCCGCAGATACCTCCGGGTTCCCGGCCGGACAGGCGCAAAGTGCCGGTCCGGGGATTGGATACGGGGAGGCCACCCATAGTCCAGCCCGGACCGGCGACCCCTCGTTCAGGAGATGCGGCAGACCTGAAGCGCGGGGCAAGCGGTTGCTTGCGCAATTTGAAAGGTGCTGGCGGGACGGTCCGGAGGTGCAGTCCGCACCGTCCCGCTCTGGTTTCCGCTCTTGAGTGTGGGGCTCGTGAGCAGCCTTGTTGATAAGTAGAATTTTAGCGAAGCAGCTCGCCGAACGCCAGCGCTACTGATGGTAAACGCCGCTTAACCTGCCGCCAGAGTCAAAAGTTAAGGTAAATCCGCGCTCAGCCGAATATCAAGAATTCGACGGATCTTCGCCGGCGGAGGGTTCGGGAAGATGCATCTCCAGCGGCTGCTCTGCTTCGCTGCCATCCAGCGGGTCTTCGTCAGGCGCCAGTTCCTCGCCGCTTCTGGGCATCGGAATGTCGAAGCCCGGCGGCAGGTTGGCCTCGAGGAGGCCCGCGCCTTTCAGTTCCTGCAATCCCGGCAGGTCAGCGATTTCGTTCAGTCCAAAGTGGTTGAGAAAACCTTCCGTCGTACCATAGGTGACGGGCCGTCCCGGCGTCTTGCGGCGGCCGCGCATGCGCACCCAGCCGATATCGAGCAGAATGTCGAGCGTGCCCTTGGAGATCGCGACGCCGCGGATGTCTTCGATCTCGGCACGCGTCACCGGCTGGTGATAGGCGATGATCGAGAGCGTCTCCATTGCGGCCTTCGACAGCTTGCGCTGCTCCACCGTCTCGCGACGCAGGATATAGCCGAGATCGTCAGCAGTGCGGAACAGCCACTTGCCGGCGACCTCGACGAGATTGACGCCGCGGTTGGCGTAGTTCGCCTGCAGGTCGGCCAGCAGCTTGCCGATTTCAGCGCCCTCGGGAAGAAAGCTCTGGAGATGGGCGACATCTACAGGTTCGGCGGCGGCGAACAACACCGCCTCGACGATCCGCAGATGCTGGTTCCGGTCGGCGCGCGGATGCATGGTCACGACGGCCGACTGCAGTTCCGCATCGTCGCCTTCGCTACGATCCCCATCTTGTTCGGTAGCGGTTTCCACAGCCTCATCCATGTCGGCTTCCGCTTCGATGGCTGCGTTTGGGCTCTGCATCTCGATCATACTCCAATACGGCCGCCCCTTCAGGCGGCACTTGCCTTCCGCCGCAGATAGATGGGCTTGAAGGCGCCCTCTTGCCGCAGCTCCAGCAATCCTTCGCGCGCCAGTTCGAGGCTCGCCGTGAAACTCGATGCCATGACCGAGCGCCGCATGCCGGGCTCCATCATATAGTCGGCAAGCCAGCTGTCGAACGTGCCCCAGTCGTTCATCACGCCAACCAGGCGCTGCAAGGCATCGCGCGCTTCCTTGATCGACCAGGTCGGCTGTTTCTTGACCGTGTAGGTCTGCCGCCGCATCTTGCGCTGGCGGCGCTCCGCATAGGCCTTGAGAAGGTCGATGAGGTTGTCCGCGTATTCGCGCTTGGTGTCGAACTGCAAAGGCTCCGGCGCGCCGCGCGCGAACACATCGCGCCCCAGCACGCTGCGCTTCATGAGATTCTCGGACGCGGTCCGCATCGCCTGAAGCCGCTGCAGCCGGAAGGCCAGCCGCGCGGCGAGGTCCTCGGGCGGCGCCTCTTCCGACCCGGGTGGTGCAGGAATGAGCAGCCGCGACTTCAGGTAGGCAAGCCATGCCGCCATCACCAGATAGTCGGCGGCAAGTTCAAGCTGCAGCCGCCGCGCCTTCTCGATGAAGGTGAGATACTGTTCTGCCAGCGCCAGAATGGAAATGTGCTTGAGGTCGATCTTGTGGTGCCGCGCCAGCTCCAACAGAAGATCGAGCGGCCCCTCGAAACCGCCGACGTCGACGATCAACAGTCCCTGGCCATCATTTGCCGCCACCGGTTCGCCGCGCACCGGCGTGCCGCCATCCGGCCAGAACTGCTCCGGAGCGGCGGTGCCGCTCACGGGCTGGTTATCGTTTTCGGCTCCGCTCACGCGCGTGTTCCTGTTCCAGTCATCCGCTTGATAACAAGGGATAGGGCGTGATTCGCCGCCAAGCCACAACTTATCCCCAGTTTCACCCGGAAGCGATGTTCTCGAAGTCTTTCAGCGCCATCCTGCGGTCGAAGGGCTTCGGCCTCTGGACGCTCTTCAGCGCCGCCCGCGCCCGCTGCGCCGCCTTGCCCCGCAATTCGCCGGCGGCCGCCGCGACTTCCTGCATCTCATCCATCTGGCCGTTGCAGTGAAGCACCATATCGCAGCCCGCATCGAGCGCCGCGCGGGTCTTCTCGGTATAGCTCCCCGATAGCGCCTTCATGGAAAGGTCGTCGGTCATCAGCAACCCCCGGAAGCCGATCTCGCGCCGGATGACGGACGAAATCACCTTTTTCGACAATGTCGCCGGAGCGCTTTTGTCGAGAGCGGTATACACCACATGGGCCGTCATCGCCATCGGCGCGTCGGCGAAGGCCGCAAATGGTGGAAAGTCTACCGCCGCCAGTTCCGCCCGGCTGGCCTCCACCACCGGCAGCTCCATGTGGCTGTCGGCCCTGGCGCGGCCATGTCCCGGAATATGCTTGATGACCGGCATGACGCCGCCGTCGATAAAGCCCGCCGCATGGGCCCGCGCCAGCGCCATGATCGGTTCGATCCTCGTGCTGTAGGCCCTGCTGCCGATGATTTCATGGGCGCCGGGCTGCGGCACGTCGAGCACCGGCACGCAATTGGCGTTGATGCCGGCCGCGACCAGGTCTTCCGCCATCAGGCGGCCTACGTTGCGGGCGGTGCGCAGGGCCGCCACCGGATTTTCGTCATAGAGAACGCCATAGGCCTTGGCAGGAGGATATTTCCGCCAGGCATTATTGGGCGGACCCAGCCGCTGCACCCGCCCGCCTTCCTGGTCGATGAACACCGGGGCATTTTTCCGCCCGACGGCTTCGCGAAAACTGGTCGAGAGGGCTTTCAGCTGGTCCGGTGTTTCGCAATTCCGCCGAAACAGGATCAGGCCCCAGGGGTTGGTGGCGGCGAAGAACTGTTTCTCGGCTTCCGTGAGGGCGTAACCCGAGCAGCCGGATATGAAGGCTCTGATGGCAGTCATGCTGGTTGTGTGGCCTGCAAGCCTTACTGGCTTCTGACGATGCAGTCGCGCTCGCCCGCCTGGAACAGGGCGCTGCAGATCCGCGTCGCCTCGCTGCGGCTCTTGAGCGGGCCGAGGCCCAGCTGGTAGCGCGTGCTGCCGCCGACCTTCGATTGCGCCACGCGCTGCGGAACGCCACCGACGACGGTTGGATAAAGGTTGCTGAGACGGCCATATTCCGACTGCGCTTCGCCCTGGCTGCGGAACGAGGCGAGTTGCACCACATAACCGCCGCCGGTTGAGGCCTGCTGCGGTGCCGCTTCTGGCTCAGGCGCGGGCGCGGGCGCGGCTTTCTGTTTTGGGGGCGGCAATGCGGCGACCTGCGTTTCTTCGGCAGGTTGCGCGGCTTGGGTCTGTGCCGCAGCGCCCGCGTTGCTCTCGTCCGACCCGCGGAACAGGTCGAGAATGGTCTTCTTCTTTTTCACAGGTGCCGCAGCCGCTGCGCCCTGCTGCGAGATCGGCTCGCTGGATGCTGTCTGATCGCCGTTCTGCGACGGCGGTGCGATGGGCTCGGCGGGCGGCACCAGCACGACAGGCTCCGCCCCGAGGTTCTCTTCGGCTGCCGCAACCTTCTTTTTCGCCGCTGCGGCCGCTGGCTTGCTGGCCGTCTCTTTTTTCTTCACCGGCTTCACGACAACCTCAGGTTCCTGAATGATGGTGTCGGATGCAAATTCCGCCCCTGCGGTGTCTGGTTCCGGGGGCGGCAATTCGGCGGTGGATTGCGTTGTAATCGCGGCAGAAGGCGCGGCGGCCGGAGGGGCCGTGGAGCCCTCTTCCGGCTGCGCTGCTGCGGCTGCGATACGCTCGATGCCCGTCTGGTCGAGGCTGCCCTGCTGGTCGTTTCCAGGCGGCGGCGGAAGCGGCAGGGGAGCGGGCTCGTCAGTCAACCCGGTCGCATCGGCGGGAAGATCAGGTGCGGGGATCTGATTGAGGCCAGTGCCGGTTTCAGGCTGGGCGCCGGCAGGCTGGACGGGAATTTCTTCGGTCGGCAGCACCTGGTCCCCGGTCACTTCCTGGTCGCCCACGATCCGGTCGTATATCTGCTTCTTCTTGGCGCCTGGCGCCTCGCCCTGAAGCTCGGCCGGCTGTTCCGGCGCGGTCTTCGCGGGATCGCCCGGCGATTCGACCAGAGGCACCTGATCGGTTGCCGTGGCACCCGTCGAGGCCGTGGTCTTCATCTTGGTGTTGTAGAACCAGACAACGCCGCCGGTGACGAGCGCCGCCACCAGCAAAGCCAGCAGGAGCAGCCACGGCCCGCTCGAACGGCGGCGCTCTTCCTCGAAGCCGCCATCCTGGTCGCGGTAGGCATTCTGATAGTCACGGGCGCTGGCGCGTTGGCGCGGCGTCGGCTCGTCCTCGAAAACCTCTTCGTAGTCCTCGTCGGCGGGTCTTTGGCGGCCCCGCCCCGCTGCTGAGGCAGGACGCGACAGCCGAGGACCGCTGCGCGGATCGTCTTCGAATTCATCGCCGCCAAAGCCGCGCGGCTCGCCGCTGCGGGCATAGGGGTCAAGCGCGGGCGGACGGCGCACCGGTGCCCGGCCTGCGGTGAAGCCGGGGCCAGCGCCATTGGCTTCCGCGCCATAGCCGCGTTGCGGCGGCGGCGGTGCCGGAACCCGTGGCGGCGGCACATAGCCCGTCGCCGGGTCGATGGGGCGATAGGCCGGCGGCGGCGGCGTACGGCCGCTTGCCGCCGCGGTGGGCCTGAGGAACGGCGGTTGGCCGCGCTCTCCGCCAAGCGCGGGGCGTGGCGGCGTCATCGGCTGGTTCGTGGCGCCAAGTGCCGGCCGCGGAGGCTGGGTTACCGCCGGCGTCTCGTTGGCAGGCCGGTTCTCCCGGCGCGGGGCGGCGCTATCTGCCTCGGCAAAGCTGAACTTCGGGCGTCCGGCGGGCGTAGCGGCCGGCGGCGCGGCGCGCGAAACCGGCGGGGGCTGCACCGGAGGCGGCGCCGTTCTAGACGCGGCGCGTGCCGGAGTGCCGGCAGGCTCCGGTGCGGGTGCCGGTGACTTTGCCTCGGCGCGATCGCGCGCGGCCTGAACGCGCTGTTCGGCCAGTTTCTCGGCAGCGGCACGCTGCGCGCGGAGCTTCTGGGCCAAGGCATCCTGGGCTGAAGGGTCTGGCCCGCGCTGCGGCTGCGGCGCTGGCGTCTGGGCAGGCGGTGGCGCTGCAGCCTTCGGAGCGGCGGCGCGCGGTGCCATGGGGGCTGGTTTCGTCACGGGTTGCGGGGCACGCGGCGCGGGTTTTGCGGCGCCTGCTGCGGGAGCCGGTGCAGACGGTGTTTTGAATTCTTCAGACAGCTTCGGCATCTCCTTTGCGCCAATACCAAGACGCTCGCGCCAGTTACGCTTGTCAGCGCCTGTGCCGTTGGTGGAGTTCTGATCCATATGACCCTTTTCGCCTCTACATCTCTTCGGCGGGCCTCACCCCAAGGATCCGAAGGCCATTTGCCAAGACATACCGAATCGCACGCAAGAATGCGAGACGTGTAATTGATACCTTAACCTCATCCTTCAAAATAAATCTTAATTGCGGCGAGTCTTTGCCCTTGTTCCATAGGGAATGGAAATCGCCTGCAAGGTCAAAAAGATAGAACGCGATCCGGTGGGGTTCGTGGGCCTGGGCGGCCGCCTCCAGAAGCCGTGGATATTCGGCGATGCGGCGGATGAGGCCAAGTTCGGCTTCATCCGTCAACAGACTGAAATCGGGAGTGCCGTCCGGAATCCCCTCCTCCTTCGCATTCCGCAGCACCGAACACGTGCGCGCATGTGCGTACTGCACGTAGAATACGGGATTGTCCTTCGATTGCTCGGTCACCTTGGCAAAGTCGAAATCGAGCGGCGCCTCGTTCTTGCGGAACAGCATCATGAAGCGGACGACGTCCGGCCCCACTTCGTCCACCACATCGCGCAGCGTTACGAACTCGCCCGCCCGCTTCGACATGCGCACCGGTTCTCCGGCACGGTAGAGCTTCACGAGCTGGCACAGCCTGACGATGACCTCGACGTTCCCCCTGCCCGCAAGCGCCGCGGCAACGGCTTCGAGCCGCTTCACATAGCCGCCGTGATCGGCCCCCAGAATATAGATCAGCTCCTTGTAGCCACGCCTGATCTTGTTGCGGCTGTAGGCCACGTCGGACGCGAAATAAGTGAATGAGCCATCGGATTTCAACAGCGGCCTGTCGATGTCGTCGCCGAAGTCGGTGGCGCGGAACAGCGTCTGCTCGCGGTCTTCCCAGTCTTCCGGAACCTCGCCCTTGGGCGGCGGCAGGCTACCCTGATAGACATGGCCCGCTTCCCTCAGCTCGGCGATGGTCTCGGCAACTTCGCCCGAATCATGGAGGGATTTTTCCGAGAAGAATACCTCCTGCCTGATGTTCAGCGCCGCCAGATCGTCGCGGATCAGATCCATCATCATCGCCATGGCCATGGCGCGGACTATCGGAAGCCACTGCGATTCCTCCATCGCCAGAAGTGCTGCGCCATGCGCCGCCGCGAGAGCCGCGCCGACGGGCTTCAGGTAATCCCCCGGATAGAGCCCGGCGGGAATCTCGGTGATCTGTTCGCCCAGTGCCTCGCGGTAGCGGAGATAGGCCGAGCGTGACAGCACGTCGACCTGTGCACCGGCATCGTTGATGTAGTACTCGCGCGTCACTTCATAGCCGGTTTCGACGAGAAGCTGCGCCAGCGCATCGCCGAACACCGCGCCCCGGCAATGGCCCACGTGCAGAGGGCCAGTTGGATTGGCGGAGACATATTCGACATTGGCTTTGAGCCCGCGCCCAAGCTTTGATTGCCCGTAAGCAGACCCCAGCGTCAGCGCCGCTTCCAGTACGCGCGGCCATACGGTGGACCTGAGTTTCAGGTTGATGAAACCCGGCCCGGCGATCTCGACCGTCGCGATATCGCCATGGGTCCGGAGCTTCGCGGCAATGCGGTCGGCAAGCGCGCGCGGCGGCATTCCGAAGGCCTTGTTCAGAACCATTGCCGCGTTGCTGGAGATGTCGCCGTGTGTCGCGTCGCGCGGGGGTTCCGCGGTCACCCTCGAGAAATCGGGAGTGCTGAGCCCCTGCTCAGCGGCCACCGCCGAGACGGCATCCCGGATCACCTGCAGGAATTCTGAAAACAGGTTCATGACCTACACTAAGCTGTTGAAATGAGGGATTTCCGTGGCCCTACCGGAAAAGCGGATCGAGGTCAAACAGGCGTTTGTGCTGCTCCAGCGCGTAGCGGTCCGTCATGCCGGCAATGAAGTCGCAAACCTGGCGCGCATAGCGTGGCGTATCGTCCTTGACGGCGCTGCCGCGCCAGCTCGCCGGCAGCAGTCCGGCATCGGCCATATAGGCACCGAACAGATCGCGCACCACGCGCCGTGCCCGGTCCATGATCGCCTCGACGCGCTCATGATGATACATGCGGTCGCTGAGGAACGACTGCAGCACGCGATTTTTCTCGCGCATCTGGCTGCCGAAGCACACGAACCATTCGCCGAGGCTTCGCACATCGTCGACTGACTGCGGTCTGAATTTTTCTGCCCGGCGCCGCGTCTCGGTGATCACATCCTCCACCATGTCGCCCATCAACCGGCGCACGGTTTCGTGCACGAGCCGGTCATGCTCGAGATCGGGATAGAGCCTCAGTACCTCCGAAAGCGATTCGCCGGCGAGCGGCACATCGCCGAGATCGATCAGGCCGAACAGCCCTGCACGCAATCCATCGTCGATGTCATGGGCGTTGTAGGCGATATCGTCGGCGATCGCCGCCACCTGTGCTTCCGCCGAAGCATAGGACGATAGTTCCAGTTCGTGATCGGCCGCATATTCGAGGAGCGCCTCGGGCAGCCCCCGCTCGCGGTAGCGGCCCACCGGGTCGCCCTCGGCATTGATAAGCGGGCCATTGTGCTTGACCAGTCCTTCGAGCGTTTCCCAAGTGAGGTTCAGCCCGTCGAACAGCGCGTAGCGCCTCTCGAGCTTGGTCAGAATGCGGAGTGACTGGGCATTATGATCGAAGCCGCCATAGGGCCGCATGAGCTTGTCGAGTTCGCGTTCGCCGGCATGGCCAAAGGGCGTGTGGCCCAGGTCGTGGGCAAGCGCCAGCGTCTCTGCCAGGTCCTCGTCGAGGCCAAGCGCGCGGGCCACCGTGCGCGCCACCTGCGCCACCTCGATCGTATGCGTCAGCCGCGTGCGGTAGTGATCGCCCTCATGGAAGACGAAGACCTGCGTCTTGTGTTTCAGCCTCCGGAAGGCCTGGCTATGGATGATGCGGTCGCGGTCGCGGGCAAAGGCGGTGCGCAGCGGGCTTTCGGCTTCGGCAACGACGCGTCCCCGGCTGTTTTCGGGGTCCGAGGCAAAGGGGGCCACAATCCGCTTCATGAGGAAATCCAGAATCCATTGACAAGGCCGAAGATCGCACCAACATACACGACTATGGCCACTGCAATCACCCTCACCGACCGCGCGGCGACGCGAATCCGCGAAATCGTCGCGAAGGAGCCGGGAAAAATCGCACTGCGCATTGCGGTGAACGGTGGCGGATGTTCGGGGTTCCAGTACGAGTTCCAGCTGGCCGAGGCGGTGGCGGACGACGACCTGGTGATCGAGCGTGGCGGCGCCAAGGCGCTTGTCGATCCCGTCAGCCAGGGGTTTCTCGACCATTCCGAGATCGACTTCGTCGACGATCTGATGGGCCAGTCCTTCCGGATCACCAACCCCAACGCAACATCGTCCTGCGGCTGCGGCACCAGTTTCTCGATCTGACACCGTAACCTGAAGCGGCACTTGCGGGCGCGCCGCGCCGCCGCCATCATGCGGCGCATGAAAATCGCCACCTGGAACGTCAACTCGATCAAGGCCCGTCTAGATCACGCCATCGCCTGGCTGAAGGAAGCCTCGCCCGATGTCGCCTGCCTGCAGGAACTGAAATGCGAAGACCAGGCCTTTCCCGCGCAGGCCTTCGAAGACCTTGGCTACAACGTCCTCACCCACGGTCAGAAGACCTACAACGGCGTGGCGATACTTTCGAAAATGAAAGGCGAGGACGTGTCGCGCGGCCTTCCCGGCGAGCCGGAGGACAGCCAGGCGCGCTATCTCGAAGCCGTCTTTGCGGACGGCCCGCGCGCCATCCGTGTGGCGTCGATCTATTTGCCGAACGGAAATCCTCCGGACACGGATAAATTCGCCTACAAGCTGCGCTGGATGGACCGCCTGCGCGCCCATGCCTGCGAATTGCTGAAGCTTGAAGAGCCTCTGGTGCTGGCAGGCGACTACAACGTCATCCCGCAATCCCTCGACGCGCGCTTTCCCGAAAACTGGACAGGCGATGCTCTTTTCCGCCCCGAATCACGGGCAAAATTCCGCGAAATCGCAAACCTCGGACTGACCGACGCGGTGCGCCAGGCATATGGCGACGAGCCCAATCTCTATACGTTCTGGGACTATCAGGCCGGCGCCTGGCAGCGCAACAACGGCATCCGCATCGATCACCTGCTGCTCAGCCCGCAGGCGGCCGACCTGCTCGTGACGGCGAGGATCGACAAGCATGTGCGCGAGTGGGAGCGTCCGTCGGATCACGTGCCCGTGCTGATTGAACTGAAATAGAAAAGGCCCGCAGTTTCCTGCGGGCCACGAAGTCAGTCTTGGGAGGAAATTACTTCGGAGCCTTGACGCCGAAGGCAGCCATGCTGGCCTCGAACGGCTTGTAGGCTTCCTTGGCGGCGGTCATGTAGATTTCGTTGAACTTGGTCATCTGCGAAACCAGCGTGTCATAGCTTTCCTTGGCGAAAGCCTGCTGCACTTCGAGGACCTTGTCGAAAGACTTGGCGGCAGTTGCCTTCTCGAAAGCGGCGGTGCCCTTTTCGAACGACTTGCGGGAAAACTCGGCAGCTTCCTGCGCGATGGTCTGCAGGCCCTTGGTCATCGCCGTCGAGGAGGCGACATAGGCTTCGAAACCGTCTTTGCCGAAGGACTGGAATTCTTCAAAGGACTTCATCATGGCGCGTCTCCGTTTTGCCGCTCGATTGAATGTGCTTAATATGTGCACTGCAGCATAAAAGTCAATACGATTTTGCGTTGCAACAGACTCATCCTTTGGTATTGAGCGAAACGTTTACTTCTCCCTAACAGTCGATGGCTCACAGTGTCCGGGGATCTGGGGATGGATATGATGGTTTGACTGGCAACGTTGGCCGGTCTGCCCTTGTTGTGCTAAAGGCCGGAATATTGGCCACGGTGGTGGAGTAGTCATGCAATTTCAGGTTTTCCGGCATATCCGGCTGGCATCGCGGGCAGCACTTGCAGGGTGGCGCGCCGCAGCCGTCACAATCCTCTGCGCAATCATGATTGGCGTTTTTGCGGGCGCTGCGGAAGCCAATTCCAAGTTTGCCGCGGTAACGGTCGATGCCCGCAATGGCAAGCTGCTCTTTTCCGAGAATGCGGATGCGATTCGCCATCCCGCCTCGCTGACCAAGATGATGACGCTCTACGTGCTCTTCCAGGATTTGAAGAGCGGCAAGATCAAGCTCAATTCGCCGATCCGCATGTCGAAGCGCGCCGCCGGCATGGCGCCCTCGAAGCTCGGCGTGAAACCCGGAAATTCGATCACCGTCGAAACCGCCATCAAGGCGCTGGTGGTGAAATCCGCCAACGATGTCGCCGCGGCCGTCGCCGAAACGCTGGGCGGCACAGAGAGCGAGTTCGCCCGCCGGATGACGCGCACCGCACGCGCCATCGGCATGGGCAAGTCCACCTTCGCCAATGCATCGGGGCTTCCCAACCCCGCACAGGTCACAACGGCGCGCGACATGGCCACCCTGGGCCTTCGCCTGATGCGGGATTTCCCGCAATACTATCCCTATTTCCGCACCCAGTCCTTCACCTATGCCGGCCGCACCATCCGCGGTCACAACCGCTTGCTGGCCAGCTACGACGGCACCGATGGCATCAAGACGGGCTACATCAACGCCTCGGGCTTCAACCTCGTGTCATCCGTCCGCCGCGGCGACAAACGCCTTGTGGGTGTCGTCCTCGGCGGCAAGACCGGCAAGTCGCGCGACGCCTACATGAAGAAGATGCTGACCCAGCAATTCCCCAAAGGCGCCAACGGCAAGATGATTGCGGCGGCGGCTGGCTCCTCGAAGGGCGCCATCGATCCGGTGGGCGAGACTGCGGCGAATACCGCGACGGCTGCAATTGCCAGCGGCGAGGAAAAGTCGGTCTTCAAGCGCAAGAAGAAGCGCCAGGCGGCGGCCCCCGAAGTGGAAGTCGCACAGGCGCCGGCAGATACGCCCGAACAGGGCGACACCGACGACACCAAAATCCTTCCCGGAACCGAGGCTCTCGCCGGCTCGACGATCCAGCAGGTCGAGGCCCCCGCGACCGCAGCTGAAACTTCGCCAGCACCCCAGGTCGTCGAATCGAATCTCGTCGATCCGGCGGCACCGGCGGACCTGCCCTTCAAGGTCAAGTCCCCATCCGAACAGATGGCCGATGCGGCAACGGTTGCCTCGCTCCCCTCCGCAGAACCGGCTGCGGCGGGCTGGACCATCAACATCGGCGACTATGCCACCAAGAAGGACGCCCAGGCCCGCCTGCAGGAGATGCGCAAGAAGGCTGCGACAGTGCTGGACGGCAAGACCGCGCAGACCATGGAAATCCAGAAGGGCCAGACCATCACCTACCGCGCCCGGTTCAGCGGCTTTGACGAGACGGCCGCCAAGGCAGCCTGCCAGCAGATCAAGAAGCGGAAATCCGCCTGCACCGTGCAGGGCCCGGCCTGACGATCAGGCGGCGTCGCGCAGCAGCAAATCCTTGGCCTCGTTGATCTTCGACGCCAGATAGTCCGATCCGCCCATGTCGGGGTGGGCCGTTTTCATAAGCCGCCGGTGGGCCGCGCGGATATCGTCCATGCTGGCGCTTTCCTTCAGCCCGAGGATGGCAAGCGCCTCCTTGGTCGACATTTTCGAAGACCCCGCCTGCTGCTGGCCGGAGCCTTGCCCATTCCACTGCGAGCGCCAGTCCGGGCGCGAACGGTCGATCCAGGCTTCCAGCAACGCACGGCTCTGGTCGGTGGCGGCGGCGCACTGAGCATGCAAAATCTTTGCTTCATCGAGTGTGAGGCTGGCAAGTTTCCGGCCCTTCAACGGTCCGGCCAGAACCTCGCCATCCATGGTACCGGAGTCGTGGTCAAGCTCCATGGCCAGCAGGCTCGTTGCAACTTTTGAGCGCTGGCCGGGCGACTTCCTGTTCCACGGCATGCCATTGGGAAACGCCATCTGCTGGCCCATCAGCCCGAAGCCCAGCACGAACAGCGGCATGGCGATGTTGGTAGCGCCGCGGAGCGCCAGAAAGCCCGAAAGGGCGATGATGGCGCCGCCCGCGATCTTCCGCGTCATGCCGCGCACCTGCGAGGGCTGCGCGTTGGCGAACGACTTGATGAGGTACCACCCGCCGATCACGATCGCCAGACCAAGAACGAAACTTCCCATCGTGTCTTCTACTTCATCTGTTCGAGCAGCAATGTGGAAGCGCCGCCGCGTTTCGCCGAATGATCCGCCAGAGCCGTGCGCCCGCCCGCCGCGTAGACCGCGACCGCCGCCAGCAGTTCGCGCAGGACTTTGGAGGAATCGCTCCCAAACCGGAAGTAGGCGCCGCGCGTCAGCCGGGCGATTTCACGGAAGCCTGTTTCAGCGGCGGCATCCCGCCCCTCCTGGAACATGAACACGGGAACGCCGAGCAGGCCAACTTCCCCCGCCACATGCGCCAACTGGTCGATGTTCTCTTCCATCGCATCGCCGATATAGACACAGGCGCTCACCTTGCCGGCGCCCGCTTCGTTCCGGATGTGCTTCAGCACCCGCAGGATCTGGGTATTGCCACCCATGCAGCGGATACCCGACATGACGCGCGCCAGCGACTGGGTGTCGGACGTCCATCGGGAGGCCTTGCACTCGTCGAACCCCCGGAAATAGACCAGCTGCACGTCCAGCCCGCCGATGCGGCCCGTTTCCGCGAACATGTCGCCCTGGATGGCCAGTGCCGTGTCCCAGCTCGGCTGGCGGCTCATCGTGGCGTCCATGGCCAGAACCAGCCTCCCACGGGCTCCTGAGGGCACCACGGGCGGCATCTCCCGCACCTTGGCGAGGAAGTCCTCTACTTCGCCGCGCGCCGTCTGGGCCGTTTCATGGGGCTTGATGCTGGACATGGGCTTTCCTGATCTGGTTCTTCCTCCTCACGGGCAAGCCGCTGGCTCCATCATCTGCAGGTCGGTCAGTTTGCCGGCCAGGGTAAAATCGCCATAGTCCAGCACCAGGCCCGAGGCGACGCCATTGGCATACATGTCGAAATTCACCTGGTACTGGGGAACCTCATCCTCGCCCTCGACCGGAAAGTAGCTGATCGTCATCGGCCATGATGCGACGTTGGCCAGCGGCGCCGCCACCGGATTGGTCATGTCGCGCTGGATCGAGCCGGCAGCCTTGGCCTTGCCCACGAACGAGATGGCGCGGAAGGTCTTGCTCTCGTCAGAGCCATCGAAAATGACGCTCGAATCCCGCCCGCCGCCAGCCTCGCCAAGGGCCATCAGCTTCATTTGGTGCTGCATCGGCAGTGCAGTTCCAGCTGGCAGGGTGAAGGCCTCGCCAGACTTCGACGTGATTTCGCCCTGTCCCTCCGCGTCGACCGCGCTCCGGCTAAGCTTCAGGCGGATGTCGGGCTTGGCCTCGCCTCCGACGGTTTCCTTCAGCTGGTGCCGGAAATCGAGCGCGCCTGGCCCCTCATAGGTGGTGGACTGCGTGTCGATCAGTGTCGCCGGGCCTTCGGCGGGCCGGTATTTGGTGGCCATGCGGAAACTCACCGTCCAGCCTTCGCAGGACGAACCCTGGATTTCGAAGGCCAGCTTCCCATTCGCCGATTGCAGGGCCGATCCCCCGCCGGAGCGCAGCAAGGTCAGATCATAGATGGCGCGATGCGGCGCAATCGTTGCGGCCTGCGCCTGCGCAGCGGCAAGCAGGACGGAGCAGGCAATCAGCAGAGTCTTTTTCAATCTTGAAACTCCTTGCGGGTGGTGGTCCAATGCGCCACACAGCGTCAGCATAACATAATCATTGAAGTTCAAGAGGCAATGATGGCGGCAGCAGGGCCGGATAAGCCCCGTATTCTCGTGACGCGGAAAATGATGCCGGACGTCGAAAGACGGGCAGCGGCGGCTTTCCATGCGACTTTGAACCCCGACGACCGGCCGATGACGCTTGCCGAGGTGCTGTCCGCCGCCGCCAGCCACGATGGGTTGCTGCTTACATCCTTCGACAAGCTGGGGCCAGATTTCATCCCCGCGCTGCCGGCCTCGATCCGCATCATCGCCACCCATTCCGTGGGCTACGATCACCTGAACATTCCGCAGGCCAAGGCCAGGGGCATCACCGTTACCAACACCCCGGGCGTGCTGACCGACGCGACTGCCGACATCGCCATGCTCCTGTTGCTCGGCGCGGCGCGCGGCGCCTCGTGGGGCGACCGCATGGTGCGCGAGAACCGCTGGGGCGAGACGACGCTGATCGCCCCCATGGGCTTCGATGTGTCGGGAAAGCGCCTGGGCATCCTCGGCATGGGCCGCATCGGCCAGGCCGTGGCAAAGCGCGCCGCCGGCTTCGGCATGGAACTGCACTATCATTCGCGCAACCCCGTGGCCCCGGCGGACGGTTTCGGCGCCACCTATCATCAGCGTTTCGAGGATATGCTGCCGCATTGCGATTTCCTGTCGATCAACTGCGCCTCGACCCCTGAAACCCGCGGCATCCTCAACGCCCGCGCCATCTCGCTGCTGCCGGAAGACGCCATCGTCGTGAACTCGGCGCGGGGCGACATCGTCGACGATGATGCGCTGATTGCGGCCCTGTCCTCCGGCCGGCTGGCCGCCGCGGGGCTCGACGTCTTCAAGGGCGAGCCGCAGATCGACCCACGCTATCGCAGCCTCGAAAACGTGTTCCTTCTGCCGCACCTCGGCAGCGCCACGCCTGGCACCCGCAGCGCCATGGGCCACAAATGCATCGACAATCTCGAAGCCTTCTTCCGGGGCGAGCGCCCCACTGACCTTTTGACATGATTGGAGACTGAACATGGGAATGATCGACAAGCGCCTCGCCGAACTGGGCATCACCCTTCCCGAGGCTGCAAAACCGGTGGCGAACTATGTTCCGTGGTCGCGTACCGGCAACCTGGTTTTCATTTCGGGACAGGGGCCGATCGAGAATGGCAAGATCACGCTGCAAGGCTGCCTGGGTGACAGCCTGTCGGTCGAGGACGGTGCGAAATCCGCCCGCCTCTGCGCCATCAATGTGCTCGCCCAGCTGAAGGACGCCTGCGGCGGCGATCTCGACCGGGTGAGGCGCATCGTGAAGCTCGTCGGCTTCGTCAACGCCACGCCCGCCTTTACCGATCATCCCAAGGTCATCAACGGCGCTTCCGACCTGATGGTCGAGGTCTTCGGCGACAAGGGCCGCCACGCGCGCTCGGCCGTCGCCTCACCGTCCCTGCCCTTCGGCATTTCGACAGAAGTCGAGGCCATCATCGAGATCGACTGACGATGCGCTTCACACCCCAGCTGCGCGCGCTGGACTTCATCGTGGCGCGCCCGATCGCCCACCGCGGCCTCCACGACAAGGCCGCGGGCGTCATCGAGAACACAGCCTCAGCTTTCGCTGCCGCAATCGCTGGCAACTATGCGATCGAATGTGACCTGCAGATAACGGAGGACGGCGAGGCCGTCGTCTTCCACGACGATCATCTCGACCGCCTGATCGAGGGCACAGGCAAGGTCAAGCACCACACGGCCGCCGCGATGAAGGCCCAGACGATCCGCGGCTCGAGCGACCGCGTACAGACACTTGCAGAGCTTCTCGTCCAGGTCGATGGACGCGTGCCTCTGGTCATCGAACTGAAATCCCACTGGGACGGCGACGGCACTCTTGCCGCTCGGGCGCTCGCGGTGCTCGAGAAATACGAGGGTCCGTACAGTATCATGTCGTTTGATCCGGATATCATCGAGACTGTGCGGGAGATCTCGCCCGATACCATTCGCGGCATCGTGGCGGATCGTGCCGCCGATGGCTTCTACAATGCACTGCCGCTGGAGCGCCGCCTCGAACTCCGCAGCCTGTCCCACCTGAAACGTACGGAACCTGATTTCATCTCGTTCTTCTTCGGCGAGCTGCCGTGGGCGCCGCTTACCGCCTATCGCCAGGCGGGCCACCCGGTCATCAGCTGGACGATCAGATCGCCGGAACAGGCCTGCGCCGCGCGGCGTTACTCCGACCAGATCACATTCGAGAGGTTCATGGCCTGAATGCTGAAGGCGATGACCAGTGCCCTGTCCGTCCCCCGGGAGGACTGGGACCGGCTCGCCAATCCGCCGGGCGATGAATTCAATCCGCTGCTGTCGCATGACTTCTTCCGATGCCTCGAAGAATCGGGCTGCGCCGTCGCCAGGGCCGGCTGGGCGCCGCGCCACCTGGTTTTGGAGTCCGACGGCGCCATCACCGGTATCGTGCCTTGCTATCGCAAGACCAATTCCTACGGCGAATATGTTTTCGACCACGGCTGGGCCAACGCCTATGCCCAGGCAGGCGGGCGCTATTATCCCAAGCTGCAGGTGTCTATTCCCTTCACACCGGTCACCGGGCGGCGATTTTTCTCAAGCAGCGATGCCGGACGCAAAACTCTTGCGGACGGGCTGATCGCTCTGTGTACGGAGCAAAACGCCTCCTCCGTCCACGCGACCTTCGTGACCGAAGACGAATGGACCGCTCTTGGCGGCAAGCGCTGGCTGCAGCGCAACGACATCCAGTTCCACTGGCACAATCCGGGCTATGACAGCTTCGACGATTTCCTGAAGTCGCTCTCCTCGCAGAAGCGCAAGAACATCCGCAAGGAACGCGCATCGATTGCCGCCAATGGCATCACCATGCACGCGTTGACCGGCAGCGCCATTGCGGAGCGCCACTGGGACGCCTTCTATGATTTCTACATGGACACAGGCGCGCGGAAATGGGGCACGCCTTATCTGAACCGCGACTTCTTCAGCCTCATCGGACAGTCGATGGCGGACCATATTCTGCTGGTGATGGCGGAACGCGGTGGCCGCCTGATCGCCGGCGCGCTGAACTTCATCGGCAGCCACGCGCTTTACGGCCGCAACTGGGGCGCCATCGAGCATCACCCCAACCTGCATTTCGAAACGTGTTATTATCAGGCGATCGACTTCGCCATTGCCCGCAGGCTTCAGCGTGTGGAAGCAGGCGCGCAGGGTGCCCACAAGCTGGCGCGCGGTTACCTTCCGCAAAAAACCTACAGCCTGCATTATCTGGCGCATCCCGGCCTGTCGCGCGCGGTGGAGCACTATCTCGAAGCAGAGCGCGAGGGCGTCGACCAGGAACAGGAAGCCCTTGCGGCCCATTCGCCCTTCCGGCAGCAAGTGGACTTCTAGCGCATTGGGCGAGCAAGTGGAATCGCTTGCGACGCGAAAAATGCGCCAGACTTAAAGTTTGCGAGCAACTTATCGGCGGTCAATTGACCGCCGGTTGCTCTAGCGAGGTGAACCCATGAGCTACGACCCCGACAACATCTTCGCGAAAATCCTGCGCGGCGAAATTCCCTGCCACAAGGTTTATGAGGACGACGCAACGCTCGCCTTCATGGACGTGATGCCCCAGGTGGATGGCCATACCCTGGTGATCCCCAAGGCACCCTCGCGCAACCTGCTCGATGCCGATCCCGCAGCGCTGGGGCCCTTGATGGTCTCCGTCCAGAAGGTCGCCAATGCCGTGCGGAAGGCGTTTGCCGCCGAGGGCATCCTGATCAAGCAGTTCAACGAACCGGCCGCCGGGCAGACGGTGTTTCACCTCCACGTCCATATCCTGCCGCGCAGCGCGGGTTCCGAACTTCGCCCCCACAGCGGCAAGATGGCGGACCACGCCCTGCTGGCAAGGCATGCCGAAATGATCCGCAGCGCGCTCACGGCTTGATCAGAATCAAGGATTGTCAGCGCGGGCTGGGGTTACCTGTCTCCAACACGGAGACGGAACATGAATCACAAGCATCGCAAGGTCCTTCACAGCCTGTTCAGCCACCCCCTGCCGAGCAATATCCACCTGCATGAGGTGGAATCGGTATTCAAGGAAATGGGTGCGGACCTCAGCCATTCCGGCCACGGCCGGTTGATGGTGAACATGAACGGCAAGACCAGCACATTCCACGGCGCCGACCACGGACTTTCGAAGGACGAAGTCGTCAACATGCGGAAATTCATCGAGTCCTGCGGCGTTGAGCCGGAGCGCGATTATCCGCTGTGAAGCGGATGGAACCCTTTTCCTCCTGAACCAACTGATGGCCGGGGCGTTTCCCGGCCTCTTTCTTTGGGGTCACAGCGTCAGCACGATCTTGCCGGTGTGGCGCTTTTCCAGAAACGCCTGTTGCGCCTCAACGATGTCCTTCAGCGGATAGACCGCCGCGACAACCGGCCTGACCTCCCCGCGCTCGATATGGCCAACAAGATGCGGAAAGACTTGCGGGCCGAGAACGGTGCAGCCGAAGAGGTTCAAATCCTTGAGATAAAGGGTGCGGAGATCGAGCTCCACAAGCGGCCCCGCGATGGCGCCGGCGACGGCATAGCGCCCGCCCCGCTTCAGAACGTCGAGCAACGCCGGAAATCCCGGGCCGCCCACACCGTCGATCACCGCATCTATGGTTTCCCGCCCCAGGACTGATTTCAGATCAGCATCGCGCGGCAGCACTTCCGAAGCACCGAGTGCCCTCACTTCATCCGCCTTCGATGCACTGGCGAGCGCCACAACCTCGGCGCCGCGCCGCGCCACAAGCTGCACCGCGGCCGAACCGACACCGCCTGATGCGCCCGTCACCAGCACCCGCTCGCCAGCCTTTACGCCGGCCCGCGCCACCATATTCTCCGCTGCCGACCACGAGCATGGAAATGACGCGAGTTCAGCATCGGAAAGCGAACACGTGATGGCATGCGCATGTAGGCTCGGCACACGTGCGTACTCCGCGAAAGCCCCATCGCATTCCGACCCGAAGTAGATCGCCTGGTTCAATCCCTGATCCGGCGCGCGGAACACCGGTTCCACGAGCACACGCTCGCCCACCCGCGAATGCGCGACGCCCTCGCCCACCGCCACCACATGGCCCACGGCATCCGCCCCCTGGATGCGCGGGAAACGCAAGGGGGTTCCGGTCCATCCGGCATCCTCGGCCTTTGCCGCCGCGATGCCCCGCGCCGCGCCTTCAGCCTCGGTACCGGTGGTGACATTCCTCGAATACCAGCCCATGCGGGTGTTGATATCGGTGTTGTTGACGCCCGCCGCCCGCACCCGCACCAGCACCTCGCCCGCGCGCGGGATGGGCACTGGCACATCGTCCCGGTATTCGAGCTGATCGAACCCGCCATGCCCCTTCAGCAGAACGGCCCTCATCGTGTTCGGCAATGTCATCGCGCGATCTCCAACCCGGCAAACCATAGCAAAAAGGCCCGGCGATGAACCGGGCCTTTTCGAAATGCGTGTTGCGGGGCCTTATTCGGCCGCGGGCAGTTCCGCCGACTTCGCCTGCTCTTCGAGGATGAGCGTGTCGCGCTTGTCCGCCACCTGGCGGAGACGCGAGAGCATGCCGCCGGTGCCGGCCGGAATGAGACGGCCGACGATGACGTTCTCCTTGAGGCCTTCGAGCGTGTCGATCTTGCCGATGATCGAGGCTTCGGTGAGGACGCGGGTGGTTTCCTGGAACGAGGCCGCCGAGATGAAGGACCGCGTTTGCAGCGAGGCCTTGGTGATGCCCAAGAGCACCGGCTTGCCGGATGCGGGCTTGAGGCCCTCGGCAACCAGTTTCGAGTTCTCGTGGTCCAGTTCCTCGCGATCCACCTGCTCGCCGACGAGCAGCGTCGACTCGCCCGAGTCCGTGATCTCAACCTTCTGCAGCATCTGGCGGACGATCACCTCGATGTGCTTGTCGTTGATGTTCACGCCCTGCAGACGGTAGACTTCCTGGATTTCGTTGACGAGGTAGGAGGCAAGCTCCTCCACGCCCTTGATGTCCAGAATGTCGTGCGGCGCGGGGTTGCCGTCCATGATGTATTCGCCCTTCTCGATGAAGTCGCCTTCCTGCACAGGAAGGTGCTTGCCCTTGGGGATCAAATACTCGACGGCTTCGGCGCCATCCTCCTGCGGCACGACGCGGATGCGGCGCTTGTTCTTGTAGTCGCGACCGAACTCCACGCGGCCCGAGATTTCCGCGATGATCGCGTGATCTTTCGGACGGCGGGCTTCGAACAACTCGGCAACACGCGGCAGACCGCCGGTGATGTCGCGTGTCTTCGCACTTTCGAGCGGGATACGCGCCAGCACGTCGCCAGCCGTCACCTTCGCACCCGGATCGACCGAGAGCACCGCATCGACCGACAGCAGGTAGCGGGCTTCGCCGCCCCGTGCCAGCTTCTGCACCTTGCCGTCACGGTCCTTCACGACCATGGCAGGCTTCAGCGTCGAGCCGCGCTGGTTCGAGCGCCAGTCGATGATGACGCGGTTGGTGATGCCCGTCGCTTCGTCCGCGACTTCGTTCACCGACACGCCTTCGACCACGTCTTCGAACTCGACTGTGCCTTCGACTTCCGTCATCAGCGGGCGGGTATAGGGGTCCCACTCGGCCAGGCGCATGCCGCGCTTCACCTTGTCGCCTTCGTCGATCAGCAGCCTGGTGCCGTAGCCGATCTTGTGGGTGGCCCGCTCGTTGCCATTGTCGTCGACAACGACGATGGCGCTGTTGCGGCCCATGACCATCAGGCGGCCCGTGGCATCGCGCGCCACGTTCTTGTTGCGGATGACGACCTTGCCGTCATGGTTCGATTCCACGAAGGACTGGTCGAGCACCTGTGCGGTGCCGCCGATGTGGAATGTACGCATGGTCAGCTGCGTGCCCGGCTCGCCGATCGACTGCGCCGCGATGACGCCGACAGCCTCGCCCATGTTGACGGGCGTGCCGCGGGCCAGATCGCGGCCATAGCACTTGCCGCAGACGCCGAACTTGGTTTCGCACGTCAGCACCGAGCGGATGCGGATCTCGGTGATCCCCGCCTTCTCGATACGCTCGACATGCGATTCCATGATTTCGTCGCCCGCCGGCACGATGACCTCGCCCGATGCCGGATCGATCACATCGTCAGCCGGCGTACGGCCAAGGACGCGGATACCCAACGAGGCGATGATCTCGCCCGCATCGATAATCGGACGCGCCGTGATCGCGGCCTTGGTTCCGCAATCGACTTCCGAGATGATAGCGTCCTGCGCCACGTCGACGAGGCGGCGCGTCAGGTAGCCCGAGTTCGCAGTCTTGAGCGCCGTATCGGCCAGGCCCTTGCGCGCGCCGTGCGTCGAGTTGAAGTACTCGAGCACGCTCAAGCCTTCCTTGAAGTTCGAGATGATCGGCGTCTCGATGATCTCGCCCGAGGGCTTGGCCATCAGGCCGCGCATGCCGCCCAACTGCTTCATCTGCGCGGGCGAACCGCGCGCACCCGAGTGGCTCATCATGTAGATCGAGTTGATCTGCTTCTCGCGGCCTTTGTCGTCGAACTTGACGGCCTGAATGCGGGCCATCATTTCCTCGGCCACCTTGTCGGTGGTCTTGGCCCAGGCGTCGACGACCTTGTTGTACTTCTCGCCCTGCGTGATGAGGCCGTCGATGTACTGCTGCTCGAACTCCTTGACGAGGTCGCGCGTGGTGCCAACGATCTTTTCCTTCGTCTCCGGAATGACCATGTCATCCTTGCCGAAGGAAATGCCCGCCTTGTAGGCGTTGTAGAAGCCGAGGCTCATGATGCGGTCGCAGAAGATGACCGACTCTTTCTGGCCGCAATGACGATAGACGGCATCGATCATCTTGGAGATGTCGCGCTTGGTCATCAGCTTGTTGCAGAGATCGTAGGAAATGCCGATCGACTTCGGCAGCAACTCGCCGATCTTCATGCGGCCCGGCGTCGTTTCCACGATGCGGTTGTAGCGGCGGCCTTCGTTGTTCACGTCGGCGACGCGGCCCTTGATCTTGGTGTGCAGCGTGATGACGCCAGCCGCCAGCGCATGGTCGATTTCCGCCATGTTGCCGAAGGCCTTGCCCTCGCCCGGCTCACCCTGGCGGGTGATCGAGAGATAGTAGAGGCCGAGCACGATATCCTGCGAGGGCACGATGATCGGCTGGCCGTTCGCGGGATGCAGAACGTTGTTGGTCGACATCATCAGCACGCGGGCTTCAAGCTGGGCTTCGAGCGACAGCGGCACGTGAACGGCCATCTGGTCGCCGTCGAAGTCGGCGTTGAAGGCCGTGCAGACGAGCGGATGCAGCTGGATCGCCTTGCCTTCGATCAGCACGGGTTCAAACGCCTGGATGCCAAGCCTGTGCAGCGTCGGCGCGCGGTTCAGCAGCACCGGATGCTCGCGGATCACCTCGTCGAGGATATCCCAGACTTCCGGCTTTTCCTTTTCGACGAGCTTCTTCGCCTGCTTCACGGTGGCAGACAGGCCCTTGGCATCGAGACGCGAATAGATGAACGGCTTGAACAGTTCGAGTGCCATCTTCTTCGGCAAGCCGCACTGGTGCAGCTTCAGCTCCGGACCCACGACGATGACCGAGCGACCCGAATAGTCGACGCGCTTGCCGAGCAGGTTCTGGCGGAAGCGGCCCTGCTTGCCCTTCAGCATGTCGGCCAAGGACTTCAGCGGCCGCTTGTTGGCGCCGGTGATGACGCGGCCACGGCGGCCGTTGTCGAACAGCGCATCGACGGCTTCCTGCAGCATGCGCTTTTCGTTGCGCACGATGATGTCGGGCGCGCGAAGCTCGATCAGCCGCTTCAGCCGGTTGTTGCGGTTGATGACGCGGCGATACAGATCGTTGAGATCCGAGGTCGCGAAGCGGCCGCCATCGAGCGGCACCAGCGGGCGCAGTTCCGGCGGAATGACCGGAACCTGCGTGAGGATCATCCACTCCGGACGGTTGCCGGATTCGAGGAAGCTTTCGACAAGCTTCAGGCGCTTGGCGATCTTCTTCGGCTTCAGGTCGCCCGTTGCATTGCGCAGGTCCTCGCGAAGCTGGTCACGCAGCTGCTCGAGGTTCATCGCCATCAGGATGTCGCGGATGGCCTCGGCGCCGATCGATGCCGTGAAGGCATCCTCGCCATAGTCTTCCTGCGCCTTGATGTATTCGGACTCCGAGAGCAGCGAATGCAGCTTCATCGGCGTCAGGCCGGGTTCGAGAACGATGTAGTTCTCGAAATAGAGGATGCGCTCCACGTCCTTCAGCGTCATGTCGAGCAGCATGGAGATGCGGCTCGGCAATGACTTCAGGAACCAGATGTGCGCGACGGGCGCCGCGAGCTCGATATGGCCCATGCGCTCGCGCCGGACCTTCGACAGCGTGACTTCAACGCCGCACTTCTCGCAGATGATACCTTTGTACTTCATCCGCTTGTACTTGCCGCACAGGCACTCGTAGTCCTTCACGGGCCCGAAGATGCGGGCGCAGAACAACCCGTCCCGCTCCGGCTTGAAGGTGCGGTAGTTGATGGTTTCGGGCTTCTTGATCTCGCCGAACGACCACGAGAGAATCTTCTCCGGTGATGCGATCGAGATGCGGATCTGATCGAATGTCTGCGCCGGGGTCGCCGGGTTGAAGACGTTCATGACCTCTTGGTTCATCGGTCACTTCTCCTTTTCGCGGAACCTGGTCCGCATGTGTTCTGAAACGAATGACGTCAGGCTGGCGGGGAGCGTTTCCGCACCCCGCACAGGAACACTTATGTTGGTTGCTGCGAAGTCTGCAGCTCGACGTTCAGGCTCAGCGAACGCATTTCCTTGACCAGCACGTTGAAGCTTTCGGGAATGCCTGCCTCGAACGTGTCGTCGCCGCGCACGATCGCCTCATAGACCTTGGTGCGGCCAGCAACGTCGTCCGACTTGATGGTCAGCATTTCCTGCAGCGTGTAGGCAGCGCCATAGGCTTCGAGCGCCCAGACTTCCATTTCGCCGAAGCGTTGTCCGCCGAACTGCGCCTTGCCGCCCAGCGGTTGCTGGGTGACGAGCGAGTAAGGACCGATCGAACGCGCGTGGATCTTGTCGTCCACCAGGTGATGCAGCTTCAGAATATAGATGTAGCCAACCGTCACCTGACGGTCGAAGGGTTCGCCCGACTTGCCGTCATAGAGCTGCACCTGGCCGGACGTCGAAAGACCCGCATCCTTCAGCATCGCCGCGATGTCTTCTTCGCGCGCGCCATCGAACACCGGCGTAGCGATGGGAACGCCACGGCGGAGGTTTTCGGCCGCTTCCAGAAGCGATGAGTCATCGAGGCTCTGCAACTCGTCGTGCTTGCCGTAGATGCGGTTCATCTCGGTCCGCAGCGGCTTCACATCCTGCGTGTCCTTGTAGCTGTCGAGCATGTCGCCGATCCGCTTGCCCATGCCGGCGCAAGCCCAGCCCAGGTGCGTCTCGAGGATCTGCCCGACGTTCATGCGCGACGGCACGCCCAGCGGGTTCAGCACCACGTCCACATGCGTGCCGTCCTCGAGGAACGGCATGTCCTCGACCGGAACGATGCGCGACACCACACCCTTGTTGCCATGGCGGCCGGCCATCTTGTCGCCCGGCTGGATCTTGCGCTTCACGGCCACGAAGACCTTGACCATCTTCATGACGCCCGGCGGAAGTTCGTCGCCGCGCTGCAGCTTCTCGACCTTGTCGAGGAAACGGTTTTCGAGCCGCTTCTTCGATTCTTCGTACTGCTGCTTCATGGCTTCGAGTTCGCCCATGGCCTTTTCGGCGCCAAGCGCGATGTTCCACCACTGCGAACGCGGCATGTCCTCCAGCATCTTCGCTGTGATGTCGCCTTCGATCTTGTGGCCCTTGGGACCGCCGGTGGCGGTCTTGCCGGTCAGGAAGCCATTGAGGCGGCCATAGGAGTTGCGGTCGAGAATCGCCAGCTCGTCGTCACGGTCCTTCGCAAGCCGTTCGATCTCTTCCCGCTCGATCGCCAGGGCGCGCTCGTCCTTGTCGACGCCATGACGGTTGAACACCCGCACCTCGACGACCGTTCCGGCAACGCCGGGCGGCAGGCGGAGCGAGGTATCGCGAACGTCCGAGGCCTTCTCGCCGAAGATGGCGCGCAGCAGCTTTTCTTCCGGCGTCATCGGGCTTTCGCCCTTGGGCGTGATCTTGCCGCACAGGATGTCGCCCGGCTTCACTTCGGCGCCGATATAGACGATGCCGGCTTCGTCGAGGTTCTTGAGCGCTTCTTCACCGACGTTCGGAATATCGCGGGTGATTTCCTCAGGGCCCAGCTTCGTGTCGCGCGCCATCACGTCGAATTCCTCGATGTGGATGGAGGTGAACACGTCGTCCTTCACGATCCGCTCGGAGAGCAGGATCGAATCCTCGAAGTTGTAGCCGTTCCACGGCATGAACGCGACGAGCACGTTCTGGCCGAGTGCCAGATCGCCGAGATCGGTAGAGGGACCATCAGCGATGATGTCGCCGGCCTTCACCTTGTCGCCCACCCGCACCAGCGGACGCTGGTTGATGCAGGTGTTCTGGTTCGAACGCTGGAACTTGGCGAGCGTATAGATGTCAACACCCGACTTCGACGGATCGGTCTCTTCCGTGGCGCGGATGACGATGCGCTTGGCGTCCACCTGATCGACCACACCGGAGCGGCGAGCGGCAACGGCAGCGCCTGAATCGCGCGCCACCACCGATTCCATGCCGGTGCCGACGAGCGGTGCGTTGGTGCGCACCAGCGGAACGGCTTGGCGCTGCATGTTCGAGCCCATCAGCGCGCGGTTGGCGTCGTCGTTCTCGAGGAACGGGATCAGCGCCGCTGCAACGGAGACGAGCTGCTTCGGGGAAACGTCGACGTAGTCGATCTTGTCGGCCGGAACGGTGAGCACGTCGCCAGCATGGCGCGCGATGACCAGGTCCTCGGCGAAAGTGCCGGTCTTGGTCAGCGCCACGTTCGCCTGCGCGATGTGGTGCTTCTGCTCCTCGATGGCCGAGAGATAGACGACTTCGGTCGAAACCTTGCCGTCGATCACCTTCTGGTACGGCGTCTCGATGAAGCCATACTTGTTCACGCGGGCATAGGTCGCCAGCGAGTTGATGAGGCCGATGTTCGGGCCTTCCGGCGTCTCGATCGGGCAGATGCGGCCGTAATGCGTCGGATGCACGTCGCGCACTTCGAAGCCGGCGCGCTCGCGGGTCAGGCCGCCCGGTCCAAGTGCCGAGAGGCGGCGCTTGTGGGTGATCTCGGACAAGGGGTTGGTCTGGTCCATGAACTGCGAGAGCTGCGATGATCCGAAGAACTCGCGCACCGCGGCAGCCGCGGGCTTGGCATTGATCAGGTCATGCGGCATCACCGTGTCGATATCGACCGACGACATGCGCTCCTTGATGGCGCGCTCCATGCGGACGAGGCCGAGGCGGTACTGGTTTTCCATCAACTCGCCCACCGAGCGCACACGGCGGTTGCCGAGGTGATCGATGTCGTCGACCTCGCCCTTGCCGTCACGCAGCTCATGCAGCGTCTTGATCACCGAGATGATGTCTTCCTTGCGCAGCACGCGCATGGAATCCGGCACGTCGAGTTCGAGGCGCATGTTCATCTTCACGCGGCCGACGGCCGAGAGGTCATAGCGCTCCTGGTCGAAGAACAGGCCCTGGAACAGAGCTTCCGCGGTTTCGCGCGTCGGCGGCTCGCCCGGGCGCATGACGCGGTAGATTTCGACGAGCGCCTGCTCGTAGCTTTCTACCTTGTCGGCCTTCAGCGTGTTGCGGATGTAGGGGCCGGTATTGATATGGTCGATGTCCAGCAGACGAAGCTGGGCATAGCCGTTCTCCTTCAGCGCAACGAGTGACTTCTCGCTGATCTCGTCACCGGCCTCGGCAAAGATTTCGCCGGTCTTCTCGTTGACGAGTTCGTCAGCGAGGTAGAGGCCGTAGAGTTCACTGTCCTGCACCAGCAGATCCTTGACGCCATCTTCGGCGATCTTGCGGGCAAGGCGCGGCGTGATCTTCTTGCCGGCCTCGACCACCACCTGGCCGGTCTTCGCGTCGATCAGGTCGACCGTCGGCTTGATGCCCTTGAAACGCTGCGCGTCGAACGGCGTCTTCCAGCCATCCTTCGTCATCGTGTAGGTTACGGTCTTGTAGAAGGTGTGGAGGATTTCCTCGGAGTCGAGCCCCAGCGCATACATCAGCGTGGTGATCGGCAGCTTGCGGCGCCGGTCGATACGCGCATAGATGATGTCCTTGGCGTCGAATTCGAAGTCGAGCCACGAGCCGCGATAGGGAATGATGCGGGCCGCGAACAGCAGCTTGCCGGACGAATGCGTCTTGCCCTTGTCGTGATCGAAGAACACGCCGGGCGAACGGTGCATCTGGGACACGATCACGCGCTCGGTGCCGTTGACGACGAAGGTGCCGTTCGCCGTCATGAGCGGCATGTCGCCCATGTAAACGTCCTGCTCCTTGATGTCCTTCACCGACTTCGACTGCGTATCGGGATCGATTTCGAACACGATCAGGCGCAGCGTCACCTTCAGCGGCGCCGCGAAGGTCATTCCGCGCTGCTGGCACTCGTCGACGTCGAACTTCGGCTGTTCGAACTCGTAGCGCACGAATTCAAGCATGGCCTGTCCCGAGAAATCGGTGATCGGGAAGACCGACTTGAAGACTGCCTGGAGGCCGTCGCTCACCCGTCCGCCCTTGGGTTCCACCATTTGCAGGAACTGATCGTAGGACTCGCGCTGAACCTCGATGAGGTTCGGCATTTCGGCCACTTCGATGTTCTTGCCGAAGAACTTGCGGAGGCGTTTGCGGCTAGCGGCGGACTGTGTTTCGGCCATCTGTTTTCCTTAACGGTTCTGAAACAAGCATGATCGACAGCTTGCCCAACTCCCCTCTTTGAAGAGATTCGGACAAGCCGTCGCAAAACGCGGTACTGGCCCGGCGGCGCCTTGAAGTATAGGCGCCGCCGGCAATTCGTTACTTCAGCTCGACCTTGGCGCCAACCGCCTCGAGCTTCTTCTTCATCGCTTCGGAATCGGCCTTGTTGGCACCTTCCTTCACGACCTTCGGAGCGCCCTCGACGAGGTCCTTGGCTTCCTTGAGGCCAAGGCCAGTGATGGCGCGGACTTCCTTGATGACTTCGATCTTCTTGTCGCCGGCAGCCATGAGCATGACGGTGAACTCGGTCTTCTCTTCAACCGGAGCAGCGGCGGCAGCGCCGCCAGCGGCAGCGACGGCAACCGGAGCGGCGGCGGAAACGCCCCACTTCTCTTCGAGCATCTTCGAGAGTTCAGCGGCCTCGAGCACGGTGAGGCTCGAGAGGTCTTCAACGATCTTGCTGAGATCAGCCATTTGAGTGTCTTTCTCTATAGTCGGTTTGGTTTGTTGGGTTCAGCGAGCCGTCAGGCTGCCTGATCTTTGGTGGCATAGGCGTTCAACACACGCGCCAGCTGGCCGCCAGGAGCCTGAAGCACACCAGCAATCCTGGTGGCCGGAGCCTGGATGAGACCAATAAGCTTGCCCCGGAGCTCATCGAGCGAGGGCAGTTCGGCGAGTGACTTGACCGCATTGGCATCCATCACGGTCTTGCCGAGCGCGCCGCCCAGAACAACGAATTTCTCGTTGGCCTTGGCGAAAGCTGCAGCGACCTTGGGTGCCGAGACGGGATCGGCGGCGTAAGCCACCATGGTCGGACCCACGAAGAGGTCCTTGATCCCGGCTGCGTCAGTGCCATCAAGAGCAAGCTTGGCGAGACGGTTCTTGGCAACCTTCACAGTCGCCCCCGCCTGGGACATCTTGTTCCGCAGGTCATTGACCTGGTTCACAGTGAGGCCCTTGTTGTGGGCCACAACGATCACACCGGTGGTCTTGAACACCTGGTTGAGCGTTGCGACGAGCTCTACTTTCTCAGCTCTTTCCACTTGCTCTCTCCTTTATGGTGATTGGGCATTTCTCCCGCTCACCGTTGGACCAACCGCTCAAGACACCAACCACACAGGGCAGATGGCGCTTCGAGCGGCGCTCATATGCCTGTCCCCCCACCGTTTCCGGACAGGGAATAGAGGTCCAAACCGACTAGGAACCGACCTATATGGTGGTTCGAATTCGCTTTTGAAACCCATCTCATGCAGGCTTGGCGTTTAAGCTGGAACTTGTCGTTCCCGCGCCTGCAATCTCGGACAGGTAATCCAGAGTTCGAAGAACCCTGGTTACCCGGTTGAAAAGATTGCTCTTTTCAGCCGGGAAACTTGTAAAATCAGGCCTGGCCGCCGCCCGTGATGGAGGCAAGGTCAAGCTTGAGGCCGGGACCCATGGACGAAGAAATGGACAATTTCTTGACATAGGTACCCTTGGCTGCAGGCGGCTTCGCCTTCACCACGGCATCGACAAACGCCTTGATGTTCTGGGTCAGCGCTTCATCCGTAAAGCTCGCCTTGCCGACGCCGGCCTGCACGATACCGGCCTTCTCGACGCGGAACTCGACTGCGCCGCCCTTGGCAGCCTTCACGGCTCCGGCGACATCCATGGTCACGGTGCCGACCTTCGGGTTCGGCATCATGCCGCGGGGACCCAGCACCTTGCCGAGACGGCCGACGAGGCCCATCATGTCCGGCGTGGCGATGCAGCGGTCGAAGTCGATCGTGCCCTTGTTGACGATCTCGAACAGCTCCTCGGCGCCCACGACGTCAGCCCCGGCAGCCTTGGCTTCCTCGGCCTTCGCACCCTTGGCGAACACGCCGACGCGAACCGTGCGGCCCGTGCCGTTCGGCAGGTTGACGACGCCACGGACCATCTGGTCAGAGTGGCGCGGATCGACGCCGAGATTCATGGCGATTTCAACGGTTTCGTTGAACTTCGCCGTGGCGCGTTCCTTGATCAGCTTGACGGCCTCATCGATGCCGTAAGCCTTGGTGCGGTCAATGCCTTCGCGGACCTTGGCCAGACGCTTTGCAATCTTCGCCATTGTCTTACTCCACCACCTGAAGGCCCATGGACCGGGCGGACCCGGCAATTTCACGCGTCGCCGCGTCGAGGTCGCGGGCATTCATGCCCTTGAGCTTCTGCTCGGCGATTTCGCGGCATTGGGCCATCGTCACCTTGCCGACGAAGGCGCCCTTGCCCGGCTCCTTGGAGCCCGACTTGATGCCGGCGATCTTCTTCAGATAATACGACGCGGGCGCCGTCTTCATCTCGAAGGTGAAGGACTTGTCCTGGAACGCGGTGATTACCACGGGAGTGGGCGTGCCCGGCTCCATCTTCTGCGTGGCGGCATTGAACGCCTTGCAGAATTCCATGATGTTGAGGCCACGCTGACCGAGAGCGGGACCGATTGGCGGAGACGGGTTTGCCTGTCCCGCCGGCACTTGCAACTTGATGTAGCCGACGACTTTCTTAGCCATTTTGTTTCCCTCGCCGGACGTCCCGGCTTGTTGAGGTTAGTGGTCCGGCTTGTTGAAGGCCTCCCACCGTTAATCGTCTTCTCCCGCCAGCGGGAGAAGAAGGGACCCGTTGCGAATGCAACGGGGAGATGAGGGGATTGTTCGGCGAGGCCCTTCCCTCACCTTCCCAGCCGCATGCGGCTGAGCCCCTTCCTCTCCCGCTAGCGGGAGAGGATAAATTCAGCGGAGTTTCTCCACCTGGCCGTACTCGAGTTCGACAGGCGTGGGCCTGCCGAAGATGGACACGGCGACCTTCAGCCGTGACCGTTCTTCATCGACTTCCTCAACCTGACCGGAGAAGGAAGCAAATGGTCCATCGGCAACGCGAACCTGCTCGCCGACTTCAAACGTGATGGTGGACTTCGGACGCTCGACGCCCTCGGCCACCTGGTTCAGGATGCGCGAGGCCTCGGCATCGGTGATCGGAATGGGCTTCGAGTCGGAACCGAGGAAGCCCGTCACCTTCGGTGTGTTCTTGATCAGGTGGAAGGCCTGATCGGTCAGTTCCATCTTCACCAGCACATAGCCGGGGAAGAAACGCCGCTCGCTCTTGATCTTGCGGCCACGGCGAACCTCGATCACTTCCTCGGTCGGCACCAGAACCTGTTCAAAGAGGTCCGACAACCCCTTCTGGGCCGCCTGCTCCTTGATGGATTCCATCACCTTCTTCTCGAAGTTCGAGTAGGCGTGAACGATGTACCAGCGCTTTGCCATGTTTGCCTTGCTTGCCCCGTCCGCCCGCTAAATGCCCAGCAGCTTCTGCACGCCCCAGTGAAGGACGGCATCAACACCGAGAAAGAAAATGGCGGCCACTGTCACCATGATGAAAACCATCACCGTCGAGATCATGGTTTCGCGGCGAGTGGGCCAGGCGACCTTGCCACCTTCTTCGCGAACCTGCTGCAGAAACTCAAACGGGTTGGTCTTGGCCACTCTCTGTCTTCCTAATAAAATTGGCAGGGGCAGAAGGGCTCGAACCCTCGACCTGCGGTTTTGGAGACCGCCGCTCTACCAACTGAGCTATACCCCTATCGGCGCGGCGCAGCTCCCAGATGGGAGCCGCGCCGTCCGTTGTCCATATCAGTCCGTGATCTTGGCGACGACGCCGGCGCCGACGGTACGGCCGCCTTCACGGATGGCGAAGCGCAGCTTCTCTTCCATGGCGATCGGCGTGATCAGCTCAACGTCGAACGAGATGTTGTCGCCAGGCATCACCATTTCCGTGCCCTCGGGCAGCGTCACCACACCCGTCACATCCGTCGTGCGGAAGTAGAACTGCGGGCGGTAGTTGGCAAAGAACGGCGTATGACGGCCACCCTCTTCCTTGGTCAGGATATAGGCTTCCGCCTTGAACTTCTTGTGCGGCTTCACCGTGCCGGGCTTGCACAGCACTTGCCCACGCTCAACGCCTTCACGATCGATGCCGCGCAGCAGTGCGCCGACGTTGTCGCCAGCCTCACCGGTATCCAGGAGCTTCCTGAACATCTCGATGCCGGTCACGGTCGTCTTCTGGGTGTCGCGGATGCCGACGATCTCGACTTCCTCGCCAACCTTGACGATGCCGCGCTCGACGCGTCCCGTCACAACCGTGCCGCGGCCTGAGATCGAGAACACGTCCTCGATCGGCATCAGGAAGGGCAGATCCTTCGGACGCTCCGGCTGCGGGATGTATTCGTCAACCGCCGCCATCAGCTTCAGAACCGCGTCATGGCCGATCTCGGGGTTGGTGTTGTTCAAGGCACACAGTGCCGAGCCGCGGATGATCGGAATGTCATCGCCCGGGAACTGGTAGGAGCTCAGAAGCTCGCGCACTTCCATCTCGACGAGGTCCAGGAGTTCCGGATCGTCGACCATGTCGACCTTGTTCATGAACACCACAAGCGCCGGAACGCCAACCTGGCGGGCCAGAAGAATGTGCTCGCGGGTCTGCGGCATCGGGCCGTCAGCCGCCGAGACGACCAGGATCGCGCCATCCATCTGCGCCGCACCGGTGATCATGTTCTTCACATAATCGGCATGCCCCGGGCAATCGACGTGGGCATAGTGGCGGGCCTTGGTCTGATACTCGACGTGGGCCGTGTTGATGGTGATGCCGCGGGCCCGCTCTTCGGGCGCCTTGTCGATCTGGTCATACGCCGTGAACGTCGCGCCGCCCGATTCCGCCAGAACCTTGGTGATCGCCGCCGTCAGCGACGTCTTGCCATGGTCAACATGGCCAATCGTGCCAATGTTGCAATGCGGCTTGTCGCGGTTGAATTTCTCTTTGCCCATCGTCGTTTTACCTTCGTTTGCCGGTCTTGCGGCGAATTCACGATTCAAACTTTTGGAGCGGGTGAAGGGAATCGAACCCTCGTATTCAGCTTGGAAGGCTGCTGCTCTACCATTGAGCTACACCCGCCCGGAAAAACTGTCCGAACTCCTGTTACCCTTCAACGTCAGGCCTCAAGCGATGGTGGGGGAAGAAGGACTCGAACCTTCGAAGCGATAACGCAGCGGATTTACAGTCCGCCCCCTTTGCCACTCGGGACACTCCCCCAGATTATCGCCGGAACCGGCGAAAAACCGTTGCTTGAGCCAAACGCCAAGGAGCCCGGAGGTGACCCCGGGCCCTTTGAGTGGGCGGGTTATGCAAGGGATAAAACCCCAAGTCAAGGGAATGATTAAGGCTTCCGGGTGAATTGAGTCCTGCCCGCGGGCTGTCCGCCAAGCTCGAATTCACCCCCGGTGTGCCGCTGTTAACTCAGACTCCTGACAAATGCCGCTAATCTAATGTTTTAGATAGGTTTTACGGCATCCAGAAGAAATTTCTCTAAACCATTGACCTATAGCGGCGATCGCGCTTCCCTGCAGGCATGGAACTGATTACGACCACCGAATCGCTTACCGCGCTGTGTAAAGGCCTTTCTGGCGAGACATTTGTCACCGTCGACACGGAATTCATGCGTGAGTCCACCTATTGGCCGGACCTCTGCCTGATCCAGGTTGCGGGCGAGAACATCAATGGCCTTATCGATCCGCTGGCACCCGGAATCGATCTCCAGCCGTTTTTCGATCTCATGAACAATCCGGACGTGCTGAAGGTGTTTCACGCCGCCCGCCAGGATATCGAAATCATGGTGCACCGTGCCGGCATCGTGCCGCACCCGGTTTTTGACACGCAGATTGCCGCCATGGTCTGCGGCTTCGGCGATCAGGTCGGCTACGAAGCGATCGTCCGGCGCATGGCCAAGGCGCAGATCGACAAGTCGTCGCGCTTTACCGACTGGTCGCGGCGGCCGCTCAGCGAAAAGCAGCTGATCTATGCTCTGGCGGACGTTACCCATCTTCGCGTCGTCTACGAAGGCCTCAAGGCCGAACTCGACAAGACCGGCCGCGAGCATTGGCTGCGCGAGGAGATGGACATTCTCGCCAACCCCGCCACCTATCGTACCGAGCCGCATGACGCCTGGAAGCGCATCAAGGTGCGCCTGAAATCGAAAAAGCAGCTGGGCGTGCTGATCGAGGTCGCCGCCTGGCGCGAACGCGAGGCCCGCGACAAGAACGTGCCGCGCTCGCGCGTGCTGAAGGACGATGCCATTGCCGAGATCGCCGTGCAGATGCCGCAGACGAAGGAAGCGCTGAACCAGCTTCGCGCCCTGCCGCGCGGCATGTCCGGCTCGCGCATCGGCGATGCGATCCTCAATGCCGTGAAGGCCGGGCTTGAAACCGATCCGAAGTCCCTGCCCCAGCCCGACAATGGCCGCGACGATGCCAGCGACGCGACACAGGCCGCCACCGAAGTGCTGAAGCTGGCGCTGAAAGTCGTCTGCGAACGGGAGGGAATCGCACCGAAGCTTGTGGCGACCAGTTCCGACATCGAGGCTATCGCCGAAAACGACAGCGCCGACATTCAGTTGATGCACGGCTGGCGGCGCGAGCTTTTCGGCGAGTTGGCCCTTGCCATCAAGCGTGGCGAAGCGGTGATTGGTTTCGAGCGTGGCCGGGTCCGGGTCATTCCCGCGCCGGATCGCAGCGGAATAAAGGCAGCCGCAGAGTAAGCTTCAGCCGCCGATGACGACCTTGCCCGTGCGCCCCATTTCCGCGGCAAGGCCGTTGAGGCGCTTGTCGATGCGCTCGCCCGCCAGGTCGGCAAGCTTCTTCGGCAGGATCAGGTGCAGCGTCTTGGCATCCGCAAGCTTCAGCCCGATCTTCGGCAGCATGCCGGGCATCGCGGCGGACAGGATGTAAGCCAGCCGGAAGATGCTGCTCAGCAGATGCGCGCGCTGATGGTCGTCATCATCCAGCATGCGTGTCAGCCCGTCGCTGTCGTTCTCGCCATCGTAGCGGTAGAAGATGGTGAGTGCGAGAAATACCCGGCCCGGATGGTCCACGCCCACGAAAGCCGCCTGCGAAATCATGCTGAGCGAACGTTCGGCGCGATAATCGGGGTGTGCCCGCCAGCCGATATCCGCCAGCAGGCAGGCCGCATAGCGAAGCCGCTTTTGCTGGTCGGTTTCCTTGAGCAGGCCCGCACCGAAAAGCTGGTCCGTCCAGTCGCACAGTTCCAGTTCGTGCTCTGGCGAGCGCGCATAGCGACGTGCGAAATCCCAGCACGAAGCAAGCAGCGCGTCGCTGTCGCGCTTGCGGACGGGCAGCTTCGAATACAGAAGCCCTTCCCTGACGCCGTAGACCGAAATCTCGACCTTCGAGGCTTGGCTGTGCGCCAGCAGCCGTTCCAGCACCATCGCGCCGAACGGCAGCGTATCGGAGCGGCTCTTCGAAACCTCGCGAATTTCTTTCAGCGAGATTGCAGACAATCCCGAAACGAGGTCGGACAGAGACATGGCCTGCTGCCTGGTGAACTGGTAGCAATGGAGCACGTGCAGCGGGTAATGGCTTTGCGCCATATGGAGCTTTGCAAGATTGCGCCACGTGCCGCCAACCGCATAGAACGTGCGGCCTTTCAGCAGCTTCAGGATCGCCGCCTTTGAGAATGCCTCGTCCACGATCTCGCGCGCCTTGTCGATCGAGCCTCCGGACAGGTCGATGAGGCGCAAGGGGCCGAGCGGTAGCGTAATGCCGTCGCGCAGCTTGCCGTCTTTCACGTCGATCAGTTCCAGCGATCCGCCGCCAAGGTCACCTGCGATGCCATCGGCCTCGGGGATGCCGGCCATCACGCCAAGCGCGGCATAGCGCGCCTCTTCCTTGCCCGTCAGCACGCTGATGTTGCAGCCCAGCGCTTTCTCGGCCTTGATGATGAACTGTTCGCCATTGGTCGCCTCGCGCGCCGCCGCGGTCGCCAGGGCATAGACGTGCTTCGCGCCGATCTGGCGGGCCAGCGCGCGAAACCGCTTCAGCGCCGCGAAAGCGCGCGTCATGCCCTCTTCGCTGAGCCGGCCTTTGGTGGCGACGCCGCGGCCAAGTCCGCAGAGGATTTTTTCGTTGAAGATCGGATAGGGCGAGCGCCGCAGACCATCATAGACGACGAGGCGCACCGAGTTCGAGCCGATATCGACGACCGCAACCGGGCGATACTTCGGAGGTTCGGTACGGAAACCCTTATGCCAACTCACTTCTTCGCCTTGGCCTTCTTCTTGGGACGTTCGATGATATCGGGCGGCACATTACCCGCCTGCGAACGCCCGCGTCCAGACAGCGAAGGGTTATTCATGAAATAATCATGTGCATTGAAGGCTTCCTCGTCCGGCCCCGGCGCGATGCGCCGTGACGAGCCGTCAGCCAGCAGTTCCCAGCTCTGCTGATTGTCCATCAGGTTCGCCATCATGATCTGGTCGAGAATCTGGTCGTGCACCGTCGGGTTCTCGATGGGTATGAGCGTTTCAACGCGGCGGTGAAGGTTTCGTTGCATCCAGTCGGCCGAGCTGATGTAGACCTTCGCCTTGTTGTGGGGCAGCGCGCTACCGGCCCCGAAACACACGATGCGCGAATGTTCGAGGAATCGCCCGATGATGCTCTTGACGCGAATGTTTTCGGATAGCCCCGGAACGCCCGGTCTCAGGCAGCAGATGCCGCGCACGATCAAGTCGATCTGCACACCGGCCTGGCTCGCCGTATAAAGTGCATCGATGATGCCGGGATCGACGACCGAATTCATCTTGGCCCAGATCTGCGCCGGACGCCCGGCCTTGGCATGGGCGATTTCCTCGTCGATATGCTCGAGAAGCCGGGTTTTCAGGTTGATCGGCGATAGCGCAATCTTCTCGAGGTCTTCGGGCTGGGCATAGCCGGTGATGAAGTTGAACAGCCGCGAGGCATCGCGCGCCAAGGCGGGGTCCGAGGTAAAGAACGAGATGTCGGTATAGACCTTGGCGGTAATGGGGTGATAGTTGCCGGTGCCGAAATGCACATAGGTGCGCATCTGCCCGCTCTCGCGGCGGACGACCATCGAAACTTTCGCATGGGTTTTGAGTTCGATGAAGCCGAACACCACCTGCACGCCCGCGCGCTCAAGGTCGCGCGCCCACTGGATATTGGCCTCCTCATCGAAGCGCGCCTTGAGTTCGACAAGCGCCATCACCGATTTTCCGGCCTCTGCCGCCTTCGCCAGTGCTGCCACAATGGGCGAGTCCTTCGACGTGCGATAGAGCGTCTGCTTGATCGCCACCACATCCGGATCATTCGCCGCCTGCAGCACGAACTGCACCACGACGTCGAATGATTCATAGGGATGGTGGACGACGATGTCCTTCTGCCGGATCGCCGCGAAGCAATCGCCGCCATGATCGCGAATACGCTCGGGAAACCGCGCCATGAACGGCTTGAACTTGAGGTCGGCCCGCTCGTCCAGAATTAGCTGCTTAGTATCGGAATAGCCGACGAGCCCGCCGCACTCGACGATCGCATCAGCCGGAACATCGACTTCATCCGCAATGAACTCACGCAGCGATGCTGGGCACTTGTCGTCGACCTCCATGCGGATCACGGTTCCCCGCCGCCGCCGTTTCAGCGCAGTCTCGAAAACCCGCACGAGGTCTTCGGCTTCTTCCTCGATTTCGATGTCGCTGTCGCGGATGATCCGCATCAGCCCCTGCCCAAGGACGTCGTAGCCGGGAAACAGCCGCGGGATGAAATAGCTCAGCATGCTTTCGAGCGAAATGAACCGCACGATACCCGAACTGTCGACCACCGGCAGCCGGATGAAACGGTCGAGCTGTTGCGGAATTGGCAGCAGCGCGTTCATGTGGAAGCCATCCTTCCGCCGCTTCAGATGCAGGCAGATGATGAAACCGCGATTGGGAATGAAC
>JALHQC010000034.1 GCA_022842165.1 bacterium | reverse complement strand
TGCGCGGCGCGCTTGTAGGCGGCCTTGGCATCGCCCTTCTGGCCCAGCGCTTCCAGCGCGCGGCCCGTCCAGTAGCCCGCCCGGGCCTTTTCGGTGCGCGATTCCGCAATCTCGCCAAGCTTCGTGAAGTGCTTCAGCGCAACGCCAGGTTCCTTCATGTAGCGAAGCGCGATCCAGCCTGCCAGGAACTCGCCCTCGAGCGCCCCTTCGCCCTTGGCAAAACCGTGGTTCTTCGAAATCTGATAGGCCGCCTTGGCATGGCCGCGGTTCTTCACGCCGATCGAGTGACGAGCGATGATGCGGCGCTCCGTCCACCAGGCTTCCGGATCGCCCATCGCGGCAGGATCGCCGGGGACGGTGGCCAGAATGGCGCGGGCCTTCGAATAGCTTTCATTCTTGCGGTAATAGCGTGTCAGCGCATATTTCATGCCTGCCGCCTCGCGCATCGAGGCGGGCAGCGCCGAATAGCTCTTCTCCGCACCCTTTTCGCCACGGATCAGTTTTTGCGCGGCCGCCGCGGCCTTCTGGTGCTCGCCCGAAAGGCGCTTGGCAGCGCGGATCGCCGCATTGGTTTCCTGCGCATAGACCAGCCGCCACATGCGCTTCTTGTGGTCATCCGCCGTCAGCAGCTTGCCGAATTCCCCGTTGACCGAGCTTTCGAGCTTCGCATCGATATCGGGGTCGAACCAGACCTTCTGAACGTATTTCCGCGCGGTTTCCCGGTCGCCGTTGGTGAGCAGCGCGCGGGCCAGCGCCAGCGCGCCTTGCGAGGTCACCGGCTGGCGCTTGGCGAAATGCTCCATGATGAGGGAGGGGGACTCGTTGTTGACATAGAGCGAGCGTTCCGCCCGCTGCATCAGCGACTCGGTCAGCGGCCACTTGGGTGCCGCTTCGAGGAAATCCATGATGCGCCGGTAACCGGCGTCATTGGGGTGATCGCGCAAATAGAGAAGTTCGACGAGCTTGATCGCCGCCGCATCGCCCGAGCGCTGGGCAATCTGGCCTGCCGCAACGAAATCGCCTTTCAGCGCCAGCTTGGTGGCCTGCACCGCGAGGCCGGAAACCTTCGGCGCGGCTATAGCCTGTCCATACTCTGCCTGAAGCGGCGGGGAAACGGTTGCCACGGCTGCGGCCAAGGCAATGAGGCTGATACGCATGTACCGGTTGAAGCGCATGTACTGTCCAATCGCACCCGAGTTCAGTTTCGCCGCTACATCGAAATTACGCCCATCATATGGCCCAGAACTGCACTTTAGGGCGCTTGCCGCTGGCAGGGCAAACGTCTAAGGTGCCGCGCCATCCGAAGGGTAGCGGTTTCGTTGCCCCACTATGTGTCCCCCATGGTTTCCAAGTCCTTACCGGAGTATGCCCCGTGCCGTTCAGAGGTTCTTTTCCTGCGCTGATCACCCCCATGAAGAACGGCAAGGTCGATGAGCAGGCGTTCCGGAAATTCGTCAACTGGCAGATCGAGCAGGGAAGCCACGGCATGGTTCCCGTCGGCACCACCGGCGAAAGCCCGACCCTGACGCCGGACGAACACAAGGCGGTGATCGAAATCTGCATCGAGGAGGTGCGGGGCCGTGTTCCCGTCATCGCCGGCACCGGTTCGAACAGCACGGCCGAGGCGATCGAATACACGGTCCACGCCAAGGAAGCCGGCGCCGACGCCGCACTGGTCGTCGTGCCCTACTACAACAAGCCCACGCAGGACGGGATCTACGCCCACTTCCGGGCGATCGCCGACAGTGTCGACATCCCGATCTTCGTCTACAACGTGCCGGGCCGCACCGTGGCCAACATCTCCTGCGAGACGCTGGCAAGGCTCGCTGCTGACTGTAAGAACATCATCGGCACCAAGGATGCCTCGGCCGACCTGACGAGGCCGTCGCGCCAGCGCCTGATGTCCGGCAAGGATTTCATCCAGCTCTCGGGCGAGGATGGAACAGCGCTCGGCTTCAACGCCCATGGCGGAACGGGTTGCATCTCGGTTACCGCCAACGTTGCCCCGCGCCTCTGCTCCGAACTCCAGGAAGCGACCCTGAAGGGCGACTATGCCGCTGCCCTGAAGCTGCAGGACCGGCTGATGCCGCTGCACCATGCGATGTTCGTGGAATCGAGCCCCGGCCCGGTGAAATATGCCGCAAGCCTGCTCGGCCTGTGCGAGGCGGAAGCGCGGCTGCCGCTGGTGCCCGTGATCGATTCGACGAAGAAAGCCGTGCACGAGGCGATGATGCACGCAGGACTCTTGAACTGAGATGAGTTCAAAGGCCGGCGGCGCAAAGGCGTCGCGCAAGGAAGAGGGCATCAAGGTTATTTCCGATAACCGCCGCGCCCGCTATGACTACGAAATCCTGCAAACCTTCGAGGCCGGAATCGAACTGAAAGGTTCCGAGGTCAAGTCGCTGCGCACCGGCCACACCAACCTGGCCGAAGCCTATGCCGCGATGAAGGGCGGCGAGCTGTGGCTGATCAACTCCAATATCCCGGAATACCGCGAGGCCAACCGCTTCAACCACGAGCCCAAGCGCCCGCGCAAGCTGCTGCTGCACAAGAGCGAGATCGACAAGCTCTCGAGCGGCGTGCTGAAGGAACACCTCACCATCATTCCCTTGAAGATGTTCTTCAACAAGCGGGGCAAGGTGAAGGTCGATATCGCCCTGTCGCGCGGCAAGAAGCTTCACGACAAGCGCGAAACGATCAAGGAGCGTTCATGGGACCGCGAGCGCGCCCGCATTCTGCGCGACAAGAACTGACATGACGGTCTTCATGCAGCATCTCGTCGGGCGCAAGATGCCGAATGTCGACCTCGAGGCCACTTCGGGCAGCCCCGTCAATCCCGCCAAGATACTGGGCACCTCGGTCATCTTCTGTTACCCCTTCACCGGAAGGCCCGGCCATGCCGATCCGCCGAACTGGGACCATATCCCCGGCGCCCATGGCTCGACCCCGCAGGCGCTGGCCTATTCAGCGGCTTACGGCGATTTTCGCAGGCTGGGCGTGAAGCTGTTCGGCTTGAGTCTGCTGCGCACCGAATGGCAGCGCGATTTCGTGGCGCGCAACAACCTGACCTACCGGCTCCTCTCGGACGATACCCGCGTCTTCAGTTCGCGTCTTGGCCTGCCGCTGTTCGAGACCGGCGGCGTCGCCTATGTCCAGCGTCTCACCTTCATCGTGCAGGATGGCGTCATCGCCGCAGTGCGCTTTCCCGTGTCCGAGCCGGAGCACGATGCCGCGGAAGTGCTGCGGATGCTGCAATCTCACCCCAGGTAGTTCCGCACCGCGCGGAACACGTTTTCGAACATCTCCGGCGTCAGCACCCGCGTGTTGGTGTTGTAGCGCGAGCAGTGATAGCTGTCGAAAAGCCTCGCGCGGGATAGCGCGTGTTCCGCGCCATGGGCGAAAGGATAGGATGCCTTCCGCTCCGCCAGCGCAGTCAGCGTCGCCTCGTGGGCGATCCGGCCCAATGCCACGATGGCGCGCAGCCCCGGCAGCGAATTAATCCGCGCACTGAGGAACTGGTTGCAGGTCTTGATCTCGGCTGGCACCGGCTTGTTCTGCGGCGGCACGCAGCGCACGGCATTGGCGATCATGGTGCCCTGAAGAGTGAGGCCGTCATTCGGGTCCGCCTTGAACTGGCCTGTGGCGAAGCCGAATCTGATGAGCGTGCCGTAGAGCAGGTCTCCGGCGAAATCTCCCGTAAAGGGACGGCCGGTGCGGTTGGCGCCCTGCACGCCGGGTGCCAACCCGACGATCAGCAGCTCGGCTTGCGCCGTCCCGAACGACGGCACCGGCGCGTTGAACCAACCGGGGTGAGCTGCGCGCTGTTCATGCCGGTAGGCCACAAGGCGCGGGCACAGCGGGCAATCGCGCCCGGGATCTGTAACGGTCATGCTCAGATGTCGGCGAAGTCTTCGAAGCTTTCCCGCGGCGCCGCCGGTGCCGGCGCGCGCTCGCGCAGCCGCACTTCACGCTCGGCCGGGTCGCGGCCGATCTCGTCGCGCAGATCCGCGAGGTCGATGAACTGGTCGGTCTGGCGGCGGAGTTCGTCGGCAATCATCGGTGGCCGCGTGGTAAGCGTCGAAACGACCGACACGCGGCGGCCCTTGGCCTGCACGGCGGCAACCAGCGAGCGGAAATCGCCATCGCCCGAGAACAGCACGATGTGATCGAGTTCGCCCGCCAGCTGCATCACATCGATGGCGAGTTCGATGTCCATGTTGCCCTTCACCTTCCGGCGGCCCATGGCGTCGGTATATTCCTTGGCGGGCTTCGTCACCACGCGGTAGCCGTTGTAGTCCAGCCAGTCGATCAGCGGCTTGATCGGCGAATACTCGGCATCTTCAAGAAGTGCGGTGTAGTAGATCGCGCGGATCAGGCGCGAACGTTTGCGGAAATAGCCAAGCAGCTTCTTGTAGTCGATGTCGAAGCCGAGCGTCTTGGCGGTCGCATAAAGATTGGAGCCGTCGATGAACAGTGCAACGCGTTCGTCCTGATAAAAGTGCATGGATCAAATCTCCCAGTCCTGTATGGGAGGGGTCTTAGACACCCATCCAAAGCCGCTCAAGCGAAAATGATCCTCGTCGCCCTCGGAAGCAACCGCATCGGACCATGGGGAACGCCGCATGAGACGGTGTCGCACGCCTTGGAAATGCTGAACCGCGGCGGCCTGAAACTGAAGCGGGCCTCGAGGCTGTTGCAGTCCTCGCCCTTTGGCCGCACCGATCAGCCGCCTTTCGTCAATGCCGTGGCGGAAATCGAAACGGCGCTGAGTCCGCCTGCGCTGATGCAGAAGCTGCATCACATCGAAAGATTGGCGGGACGCCGCCGCACCCTGCGCTGGGGGCCGCGAACGCTCGATCTCGATCTTCTGGACTACAACGGCCTAGTCCAGCCAGAGCCGATGCGGCCGGTTCTGCCGCATCCGGGAATTGAAGAGCGCATCTTCGTGCTGGCGCCCATCGCTGAAATCGCTCCGGCATGGCGTCATCCGGTCAGCAGGCGCGATGCGGCCAGCATGCTTCGGCGTCTCGATCCGCAGGGCGGCGGTGGCGTGCTTTAAGACCCGGTTAAGGACGTTCCCGCACTATTCTTCATCATTGGTGTGAACGGCGCCGGAGCATTTATGCGTAGATTGACGATGATCGCGGTGGCGGCAGCTGCCGCTGCAAGTCTTGCCGCTGGCCCCGCCCTGGCCGAAAAGGTGAAATTTTCGCCCAAGGCGTTCAAGATTTTCGGTGGCATGGATGATGGCACGTCTTCATCCGTCTCCTTGGCCGAGCCAGATGTCCCGGAGGCCATGCGCAGCCGCACCATCAGCTTTCAAAGCCTGCTTCCGCCGGGCTCGATTCTGGTGAAGACCGGTCAGCGCAAGCTCTACTACATTCTGCCCGACGGCCAGGCGATCCTGTACAATGTGGGCGTCGGCCGCGAAGGCTTCACGTGGAGCGGCTCCAACAGCGTGTCGCGAAAGGCCGAATGGCCCGACTGGCGCCCGCCGCAGGAGATGATCCGCCGCGAAGCCCGAAAAGGGCGCGACCTGCCGGCCTTCATGCCGGGCGGTCCGAGAAATCCGCTGGGCGCCCGCGCGATCTATATCGGCGATACCGAATTTCGCATTCACGGCACCACCCAGCCATGGAGCATCGGGCAGGCGGTGTCTTCTGGCTGCATCCGCATGATGAACGAGGAAGTGATCGACCTCTACGACCGCGTCCAGGTCGGCGCGCAGGTAGTGGTCGAGGATTGAAGAATCCTTTTGCAAACGGACTGTGGGAATCGTTCCCGCGCTAACTCTCCCTTAACCTAAACAAGTCATTTTCATTGTGTCAGTTTGTTCTGGAGTGCGGGCATGTCGTCCATCGTAAATCGTTCCGCTTGGAATGCGTCCAAGTCCAAGTTCCTTCTCTCGGCCGCCGCATCGCTTATGCTGGCAGCCTGCTCCGCGGATGCGGACCGCTTCGCGGAAAATCCCTCTGATTCAGATCCCGTCTACACCGCCTCGGTTCCCAAGAGCGCTTCCGCGAAGCCCTACCTGGCGGCGGAAACGGATGACGCCATCACCTCGAAGCCGCTGACCGGCGCTTCGAACAAGGCGCCGGCCTACGACTATTCGAAGTCCTATCAGGCCCCGAAATACAAGCAGCCCTCCCTGGCCGAAGCGCCGAAGGCGCCGCAGACCGGTTATGACACGGCCGAAACTGTCCCTGCACCGTCAGGCGGCACCGTAACGGTCGGCCCCGGCATGACGCTTTATTCGATTGCGCGGGCCAACAACCTCTCCGTCTCGCAGCTTGCATCAGCCAACAACATCAGGGCGCCTTACGCCGTTCACACCGGCCAGAAGCTCCGCATTCCCGGCAGCCGCCAGCCCGCCATGCCGCAGACGGCCGCCAAAGCGCCCGCTGCAAAGCCCTTCAAGGAGGGCCCGTCGGTCGAAACATCGTCCGCACAGGCCGGGCTCCATCGCGTCGGCTCGGGCGAAACCCTGTTCTCGCTGGGCCGCAAGTACGACGTTTCGCCCTATGCGATCGCCAGCGCCAACGGCCTTCCGAAGAACGCGCAGTTGACGCTCGGCCAGCAGGTCCGGATACCGGGCGCCAAGGCCGCAACCATCGCCGCGGCGCCGAAGAAGACGACCGCCGCCCCCGCCACCCAGGCCGCCAGCAACGATCTTCCGGGTACGAATGAAGTCGAGGCCGCGCCGGCCAAGCAGCAGGACATCGCGGCTGTGCCCAAGGCCGAACCCGCCGCTCCCGCGGCAGGGCAGGTGGCAGAAGGTGCGCCTGTTGAAGGCGGTTCCGCCGGCATGCGCTGGCCGGTGCGCGGCAAGGTCATCTCCGGTTTCGGGCCGAAGGCCAATGGCCTCAAGAACGAGGGCATCAACATCGCAGTGCCGGAAGGCACCAGCGTCCGCGCCGCGGAAGGCGGCGTCGTCGCCTATTCCGGCAACGAGCTCAAGGGTTATGGCAATCTCGTGCTGATCCGCCATGACAGCGGTTACGTCACCGCCTATGCCCACGCCAAGGAACTCTTCGTCAAGCGCGGCGACACCGTGAAGCGCGGCGACGTCATCGCCAAGGCCGGTCAGACCGGATCGGTTTCCAGCCCGCAGCTGCACTTCGAAGTGCGGAAAGGTGCAACGGCTCTCGATCCGATAAAGTTCCTGTCTTCGGCCACCGCCTCGAACTGATTTCGGGTTGAAGCCAATATTCTGAAACGAGAGCCCGGGCTTCAGGTCCGGGCTCTTGCTTTTGTCGCATTCTGCTGCATGCTGCCCGCCCATCGAGGAAGGAATTGCTCTCATGGTCACGGTATGGGGCAGGCGGAATTCCGTCAACGTGCAGAAGGTGCTGTGGACGCTCGCTGAACTCGACGTGCCCTTCACGCGCGAAAAGGTCGGCGGCAGCTTCGGCGGCAACCGCGATGCCGATTTCCTGCGCATGAACCCAATGGGCCTCGTTCCGGTGATCCGCGATGGCGATGTCACCATGTTCGAATCCAACGCCATCGTCCGCTATTTGAGCGCGAGGTATCGCTCCGGCGTGCTGCGGCCCGACGATCACCGCCATCTCGCCATGGCGGAACAGTGGATGGAGTGGCAGCATAATGCCTTTGCCCCCGCCGTCAGCGTCATCTTCATGAACACCGTGCGCACGCCACCTGAAAAGCGGAACGCCGCCGCCGTCGCCGATGCCGAGAACAAGGCAATCGAGGCGCTCAAGGTGGCCGACGGGCATCTGGCCCGGAACGACTGGTTTGCAGGCCCCGCCTTCTCCTTCGGCGATATCGTGATGGGTGCCTTCCTGTGGCGCTACATGGGCCTCGATTGCACCAAGCCCGACGTGCCGCATGTGCGCGAATGGATGGACGCGATCGAGAAGCGCGAAGCCTTCAAGCTCGGCGTCAGCGATGTGCCGCGCGCCAAAACCCTCGAGGAATGGAACCGTATCGAGCGCGAAGAGGGCTAGTTCAGCCCTCCAGCCGCTGCCCGGTTCGTCCCGCGACGTCCTGAATATACTGCCACGCCACGCGGCCAGAGCGGCTGCCCCGCGTCGCCTGCCACGCAATAGCCCCGGCGCGCAGCTCCTCGGGGCTCACCTTAAGCCCGAAGAATTTCGCGTAACCCTCGATCATTTCAAGGAATTCGTCCTGGCTGCAATTGTGGAAGCCAAGCCACAGCCCGAACCGGTCCGACAGCGAAACCTTTTCCTGCACCGCTTCGGAAGGGTTGATGGCGGTTGAGCGTTCGTTCTCGATCATGTCGCGCGGCAGCAGGTGGCGGCGGTTCGAGGTGGCATAGAACACCATGTTGGAGGGCCGCCCCTCGATGCCGCCATCGAGCGCGGCTTTGAGTGACTTGTAGGACGTGTCATCGGCATCGAACGAGAGATCGTCGCACAGCACGATGAAGCGGAAACCGTCCGCTTTGCGGATGATGTTCATGAGCACGGGCAGGCTCGAGATATCCTCGCGATGGATTTCGACGAGTTTCAGGACGCCGCCCCGCTGGCCGTTCACCTGGTGGTGCGCCGCCTTGACGAGCGATGATTTCCCCATGCCGCGCGCGCCCCATAGAAGCGCATTGTTGGCGGGAAGCCCCTTGGCAAAACGCTCGGTATTCTCGATCAGGATATCCCGCGTCAGGTCGATGCCCTTCAGAAGCCCCATTTCAACGCGGTTCACCTTCGGCACCGGTTCCAGCCCCGGCGGCGATGCATGCCAGACGAAGGCATCATGCTGGGCAACGTCAGCCGGGGCGGGCCGGGCAGGCGCCATCCGCTCCAGTGCCTCGGCGATGCGGTTCAGCAAAGAAATGTCGTTTTCCTGTGTCATGGCAGCCTCTTATCCGAGTGGGCAGGACCCGTAAAGCCACCCCAATCCATTGGTTGCAATGCCAAGAACCGTCGCTATATTCCGCGCACACTTTATTCGGGAGACTACCTGTGTTCATTACCCCGGCTTATGCCCAGGCCGCCGCGCCCGGTGCTGGTGACTTCATCGGCATGATCCTGCCGCTCGTGCTGATCATGGGCGTCTTCTATTTCCTCCTGATCCGCCCGCAGCAGCGCAAGATGAAGGACCATCAGGAAATGCTGAAGAAGGTTGCCAAGGGTGACACCATCATCACCTCGGGCGGACTTATCGGCAAGGTCGTGAAGGTCGTCGACGACAGCGAACTACAGGTCGAGATCGGCGAAAACATCAAGGTTCGCGTCCTGCGCTCAGGCATCGCCGATGTGCGCGCCAAGGGCGAGCCCATCAAGGCTGAAACCAAGTAAGCGCCGATGCTGCATTTTCCCCGCTGGAAGATCATCGCGATTATCGCTTCGGTGATTCTCTCGATCGTCGTTGCCCTGCCGAATATCCTCCCAGCGGACATGCAAAGGGCGCTTGCGCCCTATAATCTGCGGCCGGTGACGCTGGGCCTCGATCTTCAGGGCGGTTCGAACGTTCTGCTGGAAGTCGACCGTGTCGACCTGCGTGAGCGGCTCTCCCAGCAGCTGACGAGCGATATCCGCGGCACGCTCCGCGAGGCCAAGATCGGCTACAGCGGCCTCAACCGCTTCGACAACGGGGTGCGCGTGCGCATCACCAAGCCGGAAGACATGGCGAACGCGGAAACCGCTCTCCGCACCTTGCTGCAGCCGCTCGATACCGGCATGTTCGGCACCGGCGCCGCGACGACGCTGTTCAGCCTGTCGAGCGGCGACCAGCAGTTCACCTTCGATTTTTCCGAGGCCGGTATCGATGCGAGGATTGCACTCGCGGTTTCACAATCGCTCAGGATCGTCGAGAACCGCGTCAACGCGCTCGGCACCTCCGAGCCGGTGATCCAGCAGCAGGGCAAGGACCGCATCGTGGTGCAGCTGCCGGGCATCCAGGATCCGGATCAGGTGAAAAGTGTGATCGGCCGCACTGCCAAGCTGACTTTCCAGCTGCTGTGCGAGGACCAGGCAACGGCACCTGGCCAGAACCCGCCGCCGGACTGCAGGGCGCTGCCGCAGAAGGAAGACATCGACAGCCTGATTGCAGAAAAGAAATCCCGCGGCGACCCCACTTCCGTTCCCACGGAAGCAGAGATCGAAGCGCTGCCCAACAAGCTTTGGGTGCAGACCTCGAGCCGCGCCACCGTCGACGGCGCCGACCTGGTCGACGCGCGCGGCGCCTTCGACCAGCAGAACAATCCGGTCGTGTCCTTCCGCTTCAACACCAAGGGCGCCGAGCGCTTCGCCCGCCTGACGCGCGACAATGTCGGCCGCCCCTTCGCCATCATCCTTGACGATGTGATCGTCAGCGCGCCGCGCATCAACGAGCCGATCCTCGGCGGCTCCGGCCAGATTTCCGGCAACTTCACGGTTCAGGAGACGAACGACCTCTCGATCGTGCTGCGCTCGGGCGCGCTGCCCGCGAAGCTCACCATTGTCGAGGAACGCACCGTTGGCCCCAGCCTCGGCTCGGATTCGATCCGCGCTGGCGTCATCGCCGCCATCATCGGCCTCATCGGCATCATGCTCTTCATCATTCTGCCTTACGGGCTGTTCGGCATCTTCGCCAACATCGCGCTGGTGGCGAACCTTCTGATGCTGCTTGCTATCATGTCGTTCTTTGGCTTCACGCTGACCCTTCCGGGAATCGCCGGCATCGTGTTGACGCTTGGCATGGCCATCGACTCGAACGTGCTGGTCTATGAGCGCATCCGCGAGGAATGGCGCAACGGGCGGACGCCGGTGAATGCGGTCGAAACCGGCTTCAAGGAAGCCCTCACAACCGTTCTCGACGCCAACATCACGACGCTGATTGCGGCGGCCGTACTCTTTGGCATCGGCTCCGGCCCGGTGCGCGGCTTCGCGGTCACGCTGGCGGTCGGCATCTTCACCACCATGTTCACGGCCTTCACCCTGACGCGGCTGATCGCGGCCCTCTGGGTCAAGAGAACGAAGCCTAAGGAGATACCGCTCTGATGCGCTGGAAACCGGTTCGCTTCATTCCAGATGGCACGAAATTCAATTTTCTGCGTGTCAGCCGTTTCGGCTTTCTGCTGTCCGGCATCTTCTGCGCGCTGTCCATTCTCGCTTTCGCTACCATTGGCCTGAACTATGGCGTCGATTTCAAGGGCGGCACGGTCATCACCATCCGCACCGCGGAGCCCGCCAATATCGAGCAGCTGCGCTCGACGCTGGGTGGGTTGGACCTTGGCAGCGTCGAGCTTCAGGAATTCGGCAGTCCGCGCGATGTGCTGATCCGCATCGGCTCGCAGGAGGGCGGCGAAGCGGCGGAGCAGGCCGCCGTCGCCAAGGTGAAACAGGCGCTCGGCGCTGGTGTTGAATTCAGAAGCGTCGAAGTCGTCGGCCCCAAGGTGTCGCAGGAGCTGACGCAGGAAGCCATTCTCGCGGTGGTCGTGTCGATTATCGGCGTCCTGGCCTATCTGTGGATCCGCTTCGAATGGCAGTTCGCGGCCGGCGGTGTGCTTTCACTCTTCCATGACGTGATCCTGTCGATCGGCCTCTTCGCCGTCATCGGGCTGGAGTTCAACCTCAATATCATCGCCGCCATTCTCACCATCATCGGTTATTCGCTGAACGATACCGTCGTCGTCTTCGACCGCATCCGCGAGTATCTCCGGAAATACAAGTCGATGCCGCTGGCCGACCTGATCGACTTCTCGATCAACTCGGTGCTGCCGCGCACACTGCTGACCTCCGTCTCGACCATGATCGCGCTGCTCTCGCTCTATATCTTCGGCGGCGAGGTGATCCGCGGCTTCACCTTCGCGATGATCTGGGGCGTCATCATCGGCACATATTCCTCGATCTTCATCGCGGCGCCGGTGATCATTCTTCTCGGCACCGAACGCGATGCCAAGAAAGCGGCCGAAGCGGCAGGAAAGGCAGCGGTGGCTGCCAAGCCGTGACGGCGCATTTCCCCGGCAAGGCGCCAGTTGATGGCTATGGCCAGGGCGGCTTCAGCTTCGCAGGCATGTCGCACCGGGGCTCGATCCTCGTGCTGCCTTCCGGCATCTATGCATGGAACCCCGATCCCCTGGAGCTTAAGCCTGGGGATTTCGCCATGGCGCTGGCTGAAAGCGGCGAGATCGACCTGCTGCTGATCGGCATGGGACCAACAATGGCCCGCCCTCCCAAGGCCGTGCGCGAGGCAATCGAGTCGTCCGGCATGATGATCGACCCGATGGCGACAGGCCACGCCATCGCCACCTACAATCTGTTGCTTCACGAGGGCCGCAAGGTCGCGGCAGCGCTGATTGCCGTCGATCACGCCCCATGACCGCAGCGGACGATCATTGCTTCGAACTGGTGCGCTCGGGCGACAAGGACCGCTTCCTCGCTAGCCTCTTCGCGCCGGACAGCAAGCGTCCGCACCTGCTGGCGCTCTATGCCTTCAATCTCGAAATCACCCGCATCAGAGAGGCCGTGAGCGAGCCGCAGATTGGGCTGATCCGCCTCCAATGGTGGCGCGATACGATCGATGGAATCTACGAGGGTACGGTTGCTGGCCATCCGGTGGCCGAACCGCTCGCCCGCGCCATCGAGGCTGGCAGCCTGCCGCAACACGCGCTGCTGAATCTCGTCACCGCGCATGAATTCGATCTCTTCGACGACCCCATGCCCGGCCTCACGCAGCTTGAAGGCTATCTCGGCGAAACGTCTTCGGCGTTGATCCAGATGGCGGCATTGATCCTCGCCGGCAGTGCGGCCCAGTCTGCCTCCGATGCCGCCGGCCTGGCAGGCGTTGGCTACGGGCTTTCTCAGGTACTGCGCGACCCCCGGCATCGCGGCAAGTTCCTGCCGCCCGGCATGGACGTGAAAGCTGCGGCCGCGCATGCCGAAAAGCGGCTGAACGAGGCGCGCGCTCTGCGGCCCAGCATCCCGCACGAAGCCCTCGCCGCATTTCTGCCGTCAAGCCTCACGAACCTCTATCTCCGAAAAACCCTGCGCAATCCGGAAAATCTGACGGACGTCTCGCAAGCCCGCCGCCAGCTCGCACTCTGGTGGTCGGCAAGACAGGACCGCTTCTAGGCTGAACTTCAATCGATGAAGGAGAACCGACATGGCGATGAAACCGAAACGGGACATTGAGAAGGACTATCCGCTGCCAGCCTTCATCGACAAGCTCCGGCGTCTTGCCGATGCTCTGGAAACCGGCGCGCGATTCGAGATCAGCATCGCCGGCGAAAGAATTTCGGTCCCCACCGGCGCAACCTACAATCTCGAGCATGAGCGCGGCGAGGACGACGAGGAGATCGAGTTCCAGATCAAATGGTCCAGGCTGAAAGACTGAGCCAGCTTTCGTCTACTCCGCCGCCTTCGCCCGCGAACGGTCGAGCCACTCACTGAAAGCGGCCTTTGCCCGCGCCGTGTAGGCGAGTTTCCGCGCAACCGCCTGTTCGGGATGCTTCAGGCGCTTGCCTTCCAGCACCTTGATCTTCTCGATCGGTGGAAACAGCCCGAAATTCACGTTCATCGGCTGGAAGGACGAGCCGCCCGCATCGGTCGTCTCGATATGTCCGCCGGTGATGTGGTTGATGAGTGCGCCATGCGCGGTGGTGGACGGGGGCGGCGCAAAGGCCTCGCCTCTGATTTCGGCAACCGCCATGCGCCCCGCCATCAGGCCCATCGCCGCGCTTTCCACATAGCCTTCGACGCCCGTCACCTGGCCAGCGAAGCGCAGCCTCAGGTCGGCCTTGAGGCGCAACTGCTGATCCAGCACACGCGGGCTGTTGAGGAAGGTGTTGCGGTGCAGCCCGCCCAGCCGCGCGAACTCGGCCTTTTCCAGCCCCGGAATGGTGCGGAACACCTTCACCTGATCGGCATATTTCATTTTCGTCTGGAAGCCGACCATGTTGTAGAGGGTGCCAAGCCTGTTGTCCTGGCGAAGCTGGACGACGGCATAGGCCTTCTCGTCCGGCTTGTGCGCATTGGTCAGCCCGCGCGGTTTCATCGGCCCATGCCGCAGCGTTTCGGGCCCGCTTTCCGCCATCACCTCGATCGGCAGGCAGCCGTTGAAATAGGGAGTCGACTTCTCCCATTCCTTGAAATCGGCCTTCTCCGCTTCCATCAGTGCACGGATGAATGCAGCATATTGCTCGCGGTCCATCGGGCAGTTGATATAGTCCTTGCCGGTGCCGCCAGGCCCCACCTTGTCGTAGCGCGACTGGAACCACGCAATATCCATGTCGATCGTCTCGCGGTGGATGATCGGCGCAATCGCGTCGAAGAAGGCGAGCGACTCCTCGCCCGTCAACGCGCGGATCGCTTCAGCCAGCGCGGGCGAGGTGAGGGGCCCCGTGGCGATGATGACGTGCCGCCAGTCGGGCGGCGGCAGGCCCGCAATTTCTCCAGTCTCAACGCGCACCAGCGGATGGCGCTTCAGCGTTTCCGTCACTTCCTCAGAAAAGGCATCGCGGTCGACGGCGAGCGCGCCTCCGGCCGGCACCTTATGGCGGTCCGCCATGCCCATGATGAGCGAACCCGCCCGCCGCATTTCCCAGTGGAGAAGCCCCACCGCATTCTGCTCGGCATCATCCGAGCGGAACGAATTGGAGCAGACGAGTTCGGCAAAGCCCCCGGTCTTGTGGGCCTCGGTGCCAATATGAGGGCGCATCTCGTGCAGCACCACGGGCACGCCGGCACTCACCGCCTGCCACGCCGCTTCCGAACCCGCCATTCCGGCGCCGATGATATGGAGTTCCTGTTTCATGGGCGGCATGTAGCACGCGCGGCCTGTCCCTTCAAACGATGGGACACGCCTACCTAGTGCCGCCGGTGGCCACGCCCGGGATAGAGCCTGCGGTCATCGTCGCCCGAAGCGCCAGTCCGGTTCTCGATGGCCGTTATGCGCGACCGTGCACTCTCGATCCGCCAGCCGCGCGCAATGCCCGCTGCCGCGCGATAGTCCTTCAGGGCGGAAGCCATGTCGCCCAGGTCGAAATGCGTGTCGCCGCGCAGGATCAGCGAGTCCGCCTTCCGGTAGCTCAGCGATACTGCCTTGCCGAAGAGTTGGAGCGCATCCTCATAGAGGCCATTCTCTCTCTGTATCACCGCGCGGTCGTAATAGGCCGGGCCGTAGTTCACATTCATCTCCCGTGCCTTGTCGAGCCATGCCAGCGCATCGGCGATTTCGCCTCCCTCCCGTGCTGTCCGGGCCATGCAGCGGTAGGAAGCGGGCGCCTTCGGCAGCTTCGCCATCATGACGCGGCAGTCCGCCATGGCGTTGGCGATCAGGTCCTCACCCAGATACCAGTAGGCCCGCGCCTCGTATCCCCAGGCGTTTTCGGGGTCGATTCCGATGGCTCGCGAGTAATCGCTGAAGGCGGCCTGATAGCGCCCGTCCTGCTCCATGATCGAGCCACGATGCAGCAGCGCCGTGGCCGAAGACGGCGTCATCTTCACCGCGCGCTCCGCTTCCTCGAAGGCTTCGGCGCGGCGGTTCAGGGCGTAAAGCAGTTCCGCCCTTTCGCCGATTAGGCCGGTATCTTCCGGAAATCGTTTCAGCAATATGTCGTAGTCGGCAAGCGCACGCTCGAGCCCGTCGAGGTTCCATGCAGCCCATGCACAGTCGATGCGCGCATCCACAAAGGCGGCGTCGATCGTCAATGCCTTGCGGCAGTCTGCTTCCGCATTCACGTAGAGCAGCTTCCGCATATGGACCTGCGAGCGCCTCGCATAGGCAGCCGCCCAGGCCGGATCGAATTTCACCGCGGCTTCAGCATCGGCAAGCGCCTCCTCGATGTTGCCGAGGTCGAGGCGCACGCCAGCCCGCAGATAGAAGACTTCGGCATTCGTGGTCCAGCGCGCCAGAGTGGCGCTGAAACGCTGATCGGCCTTTTCATTTTCTCCCAGCGCCCGGTAGGATTTGGCGCTGTCGAACAGCGCCGCAGTATTCTTGCTGTCGCGGGCGATCGCTTCCTCGAAGGATTTTACCGCCGCCGCATGATCGTCCCGTGCCGCCTCGATTCGGCCGCGCAGCTGATACTTCGTGTCGTCGCTGCCGCCGCTGGCCCACAACCCGTCGAGTTCCTTCTGCGCCGCGTCGAGATTTCCGGACGCAACGTCATTGAAGCCGCGCAGCACCTTGTATCGTGCTTGCGGATCGATCGCGATGGCGGCGCCGATATCGGCTGCTGCGCGGGCATAGTCATTGCGGAGGTACTGTTGCCAGGCCCGCCAGTAAAACGCGTCGGAATTGCGCGGATCGAGCCTCAACGCCTCGCCAAGGCTCTTCTCACTCTCCGCGTTCAGGTCCAGTTCGAATTCCAAGATGCCGCGGTCGAGCCACCGCCAACTGTCCTCGGGCTTCAGGATAGTCGCCTGACGGTAGAATTCGAGCGCTTTTTCCGTCTCCCCCAGCCCATCATGGGCAAGGCCAAGCTTGGACTCGATATCCGCATCCCTGGGATAGGCCAGCTTCAACGCATTGAGATGCTGGACAGCTTCGCCGTAATGGCCCATTTCCAGTTCGGCAACGGCCAGGCTCCATCTCACCGTCTCGCTTTGCGGGTCCATCCTGTGAGCCTGCCGCGCGTCCGCCAGCGCTTTTTCCCAGTCGTTGAGCCAGGTATAGGCGTTGGATCGCCGCTCGAAATCCTCGGCAAGTCCGTAGCCCACCGTGATTATCGTGCCGCTGTCGGAAATCGCGTCCGCGTAATTCTTGAGTTCGAAATGAGCGATCGACCGTTTCCGGAGGGCAATCGCCCAGAAATGCCCAGGCTCCGGAAAGACTCTGAGCATCGCCGTGCAACTCGCCAGCGCCTCTTGCGCGGGATCGGTGATGCAGTCCGTCCACGAGGCCGCGCTGGGCCGGGCGGAGATGGCCAGCAGCAAGACCAGCAGGACAGCCGTGGAAAGCGCGGAGCGAGGACGCCGGAACATGTGAACCGAAAATGACGATGGCCAAGGATTACATGAAAGTGTTGACTGCGTGTCAAGTCCCCGCTCCGGAACTGTGCGGAGCATCGCGCTTTCGCTTCAAATCTTTCACCGTTGCGGATATGACCGCACCATGATGCTTACCCGCCGCAGTCTTCTGCTCGCCGCCTCCGCCGCCGCGCTTGTTCCGTCCGCTCATGCCGCGAAGGATCGGGACGAATCCGAATGGGTGGTGGGCGTCATTCCGGACAAGCCTTTCAACATCGACATCGTCAACATACGGAAGATCCCGCCCGCCTTCCGCCGTCAGGATGTGCGCTTCGAGGGGCCGGAAGGCCCCGATACGCTGGTCGTCGATGCCGCCAACCGCTTTCTCTATTTCGTCACCGCGCCCCGCCGCGCCATACGCTTCGGCATCGCGGTGGGCCGCGAAGGGGCCGCCTGGAAGGGCAGTGCCGTGGTCGGCCGGAAGGCCAAGTGGCCGACCTGGACGCCCACCGCCAACATGCGCCGCCGCAACCCGAAGCTTCCAGTTCAGGTGAAGGGCGGGCCAGAAAACCCGCTTGGCGCCCGCGCCCTCTATCTCTTCCAGAACGGCATCGACACGCTCTATCGCATCCACGGCACAAATGAACCGTGGTCGATCGGCAAGGCGGCATCCTCAGGCTGCATCCGCATGCTGAACGAGGATGCCTTCGAGCTTTACGGCAGCGTGCCCGTAGGGGCCAAAGTCGTCGTCAGGTGAGAGACATCGACGCTTTTGCTGGCGCGCGGCCCGGAGTAGGGTGCCGCCCATGAGCACCCTGAGCGACATCTCCGCCGAACTTGCAGCGATCCGCGCCCAGTCCCTGTGGAAGACCGAGCGGCCCATCCTCGGACACCAGTCGTCCCATATCGAGGTGGCGGGCGGCCGCGAGGTTCTGAACTTCTGCGCCAACAACTATCTTGGCCTGGCCGATCATCCGGAATTGATCGCCGCCGCGAAGGAAGCGCTCGACACGCACGGGCTGGGCATGGCCTCGGTCCGCTTCATCTGCGGCACGTCCGATCTGCACCTCGCGCTCGAGCGCCGCATCGCGGATTATCTCGGCATGGAGGATTCGATCCTGTTTGCCGCCTGCTTCGATGCCAATGGCGCCGTGTTCGAACCGCTGTTCGGCGAGCAGGACGCGATCGTGTCGGACGCATTGAACCATGCCTCCATCATCGACGGCATCAGGCTCTCGAAGGCCAGGCGCTTCCGCTTCGCCAATGGCGACATGAACGACCTCGAAACCCAGATGAAATCCGCGCGCGAGGGCGGCGCCCGCCGCGTCATCATCGTCACCGATGGCGTCTTCTCGATGGATGGGTATTTCGCCAGGCTGGGCGACATCCGCAAGCTGGCGGACCGGCATGACGCGCTGATCATGGTGGATGATTGCCACGCCACCGGCTTCATCGGGCCGCAGGGCCGGGGCACGCCGCAGCGGGCCGGCGTTATGGTCGATATCCTCACCGGCACCTTCGGCAAGGCCTTAAGCGGCTCGGCCGGCGGCTACATCGCGGCCTCGAAACCGATTGTCGACCTGATGCGCCAGCGGGCGCGGCCCTATCTCTTCTCCAACGCGCTGCCGCCCCCCATCGTCGCCGCCAGCCTCAAGGCGATCGACCTGGCCGAGCAGGGGGATGCCCTCCGCGCGAAACTTTTCGAGAATGCGAAGCGCTTCCGCGCCGGAATGGCCGCCGCGGGCTTCAGGCTTCTTGACGGCGAGCACCCGATCATTCCCGTCATGCTGGACGAGGCGAAGCTCGCGCAGGACATGGCGGTCAAGCTTTATGAACGCGGCATCTACGTCACCGGGTTTTTCTTCCCCGTGGTGCCGAAGGGCCAGGCCCGTATCCGCACCCAGATGTCCGCCGCCCATTCCACGGCCGACGTCGATGCCGCAATCTCAGCCTTTACCGAAGCGGGCCGCGATCTCGGAATCGTGTAGCGGCCTGCTGCACTTCGTGTAGTGCTTTTGTCACAAGACGCGCACAAGCTTTCGTGCGTAGTTTCACTGCGGGGGACGGTATAATACCATGCAGAATTTCTTGCTGCCTTTCGCGCCGCGCTATCTTGCCTTGACGCTGGCCCTGATGTTCATGCTGGCCCTCGTTGCATCCTGGAGCACATATCCGGCCTGGGGATCGTGGTTCGCATTGCCGGCGACGCTCGCCACCGGGCTGTCGATCCTCGGCCTGCGCGACCTGATGCAGAAGCGCCACGCCATCCTGCGCAACTATCCCATCATCGCGCATTTCCGCTTTCTCCTCGAGAACATCCGGCCGGAAATGCGGCAGTATTTCTTCGAGGGCGACAAGGACGGCATGCCATTCGCGCGGGACAAGCGCGCCATCGTCTATCAGCGCGCCAAGCGCCAGCTGGACAAGCGGCCCTTCGGCACCCACTACAATGTCTATGAAAGCCAGTATGAGTGGCTGCACCATTCAATGGCGCCGAAGCCCGTCTCGGACGAGCTGTTCCGCGTGATGATCGGCGGCAAGCACTGCCTGAAGCCCTATTCCGCCTCGATCTTCAATATTTCCGCGATGAGCTATGGTTCGCTCTCGGCCAACGCGATCCGCGCGCTGAACAAGGGGGCGAAGCTCGGCGGCTTTGCGCATGACACGGGCGAAGGCTCGGTCAGCCCCTATCATCGCGAGCATGGCGGCGACATCATCTGGGAAATCGGCTCCGGCTATTTCGGCTGCCGCAATCCGGACGGCACCTTCAGCGCCGAGAAATTTACTGCCGCCGCGGCCGATCCGCAGATCAAGATGATCGAGGTGAAGTTGAGCCAGGGTGCCAAGCCGGGCCACGGCGGCGTACTTCCCGCCGCCAAGGTGACGGAGGAAATCGCCCTGATCCGCGGCGTGGAGATGGGGAGGGACTGTATTTCGCCCGCCTCGCATTCCGCATTCACAACGCCTCTCGAACTCATCCACTTCATCGACCGGCTGCGCAGCCTGTCCGGCGGCAAGCCCACTGGCTTCAAGCTGTGCATCGGCCATCCCTGGGAATTTCTGAGCCTCGTCAAGGCCATGCTCGAAACCGGCATCACGCCGGACTTCATCGTGGTCGATGGCAAGGAAGGCGGCACCGGCGCGGCCCCGCTTGAATTCATGGATCACCTCGGCATGCCGCTCCGCGATGCGCTGGCCTTCGTGCATTCGGCACTGGTGGGTAGCGGCTTGCGCCCGCAGATCCGCATCGGCTGTTCGGGAAAGATCACGTCGGCCTTCGACATGGCGCGCGTCATGGCGCTGGGGGCGGACTGGTGCAATGCCGCGCGCGGCTTCATGTTCGCCGTGGGCTGCATTCAGGCCCAGCAATGCCACACCGGCGCCTGTCCCACCGGCGTTGCCACGCAGGACCACACCCGCCAGCGCGCCATCGTCGTGCCGGACAAAGCCGCCCGCGTGGCAAGCTTCCACCGCGAGACGGTGAAAGCGCTGGCCGAACTGGTGGCGGCCGCTGGCCTCGATCATCCGCGCGACCTTTCGCCCCGGCATTTCATGCACCGCGCCCATGATGGCCGCATCATCACCTTTGCCGAGCAGTATCACCTGCTGCAGCCGGGCGAACTCTTGCACGGCAACGGCGGCCCGATGTTCGAGGAGGCCTGGGCGGCAGCGCGGAGTGATACATTTTCACCCATGGAGCCCCTCAAACTCGCCGCCGAATAGGTGTATCACCTCTCCAACAGGAGAAGATGATGCGTGCACTGGTGAAGGCGGAACGAAGCGAAGGCCTGGCGATGCGGGACGAACCCGTGCCGCAGATCGGCCCCGACGATATCCTGATCAAGGTCGCCAAGACCGGCATTTGCGGAACCGACCTCCACATCTGGAAGTGGGACGAGTGGGCCCAGAAGATCATCCCCGTGCCCATGGTCGTCGGCCATGAATTCGCGGGCATAGTCACCGATGTTGGAACCCATGTCCGCACCGTGAAGGTGGGCGACCGCGTCTCGGGTGAGGGCCATCTCATCGGCATGAAAAGCCGCATGGCGCGGGCAGGGCACTTCCACCTCGATCCCGAAACCAAGGGCATTGGCGTCAACCTTCCTGGCGCCTTCGCGGAATATCTCAAAATCCCGGCCTTCAACGCCATCCACCTGCCGCCCGAAGTCGATGACGAAATCGGCGCCATCCTCGATCCGCTGGGCAATGCTGTTCACACCGCGCTCTCCTTCGATCTGGTGGGCGAGGATGTGCTGATTACCGGCGCTGGCCCCATCGGCATCATGGCTGCAGCCGTCTGCCGCCATGTTGGCGCCCGCCATATCGTGGTGACGGATGTCAACGACTACCGCCTCGACCTTTGCAACCAGGTGACGGACGCAGTGACGGTAAACGTCTCGAAGGAAGACCTGAAATCGGTCATGCAGCGCATCGGCATGCGCGAGGGTTTCGACATCGGGCTTGAAATGTCGGGCGCGCCGAAAGCCTTCGACCAGATGGTCGATCATATGATCATGGGCGGCAAGATCGCCATGCTCGGCATCCCGTCCGGCCCGACGACGGTGGACTGGAACCGCGTGATCTTCAAGGCTCTCACCATCAAGGGCATCTACGGCCGCGAGATGTTCGAGACATGGTACAAGATGATCGCCATGCTGCAATCGGGCCTCGACGTGAGGAAAGTCATCACTCACCGCATGAAAGCGGCGGATTATGCGCAGGGCTTCGCGCTGATGAAACAGGGCAGCTGCGGCAAGGTGGTGCTCGATTGGGCGTGACCACGTCAGGTCGATACAACTTTAGTCGATTGTTCAATGCCATCTAAACGTTGATGCCCTAACGTGCCCTTACGTCTGAAAGATGGGGCATGTCATGGCCATTCGGATTCTAGGAGTATTCTCTGGAACGGTGCGCCGCCTGGCCGCAACAGTGGCCATATTTTTCGCACTGATGTTGCCGGTCAGCACCCAGGCCGGTGAGTTGGAGGATCGTAACGCTATCGAGGCCGAAGTCATAGCTGCGTTTCTTTCCAGGGACTATGCCAGGCTCGAAGGCCTGAGTACGCGCTATGCCTCAACGTCCGAGCGGACCGCGAGCGGCCTGTGGAAACTGTCCTTGTTCCAGGGCGCTTTCAACGACCTGCAATACTGCGATTATCGCGACGAAGACCGCTGGAAAAGTTTCGAGGAATTGGCCCTTGGCTGGACCACGGCCTATCCGCGGTCGCCAGGTGCTCACATTGTCGTTGCAGAGGTATATTTTGCGCATGGCAGGGCCTACAGGGGTTCCGACTGGGCCCACAATGTGCCGCCGGAGAACTGGAAACCCTACCGCGAATATCTGGTGAAGGCGCGGAACTATCTGTTGGGCGAAGCGGCTTTCGCGGCTGCTGACCCGCGGCATCACGACTTGATGCTTACTATTACCAGCGAGCTACAGGTACCGGAAGCAGAGTTTCAGGCATTGGCAGAAAAGGCGATGACGGCCAATCCCGGCTACTACCAGATCTATTTCACGATCATGAACCATTACCTCCCCAAATGGGGTGGGGATGTTCGCGCGGTCGAAGACTTCGCTCGAGCCGCCGCGAAATTCACTAGGACAAGCGAGGGCGACGGCATGTATGCCCGCATCTATTGGGCAGCATCGCAGTATCAGTTTGGCGCTGCACTTTTTACGCACTCTGAGGCCAACTGGTCCGACATGAAGCGCGGCATCATCGATGTGCTTGCAAGATATGACGATGACTGGAATGTAAACCACTTCGCAAAATTTGCCTGCCTCGCAGGCGATCGCCAGATGACTGCCGAATTGATGGCGAGGATAGACAGCAAACCTCTGGCAGCCGCCTGGGAAGATGTGCCGTTCGCAGAATGCGAAAGATGGGTGCGGACACCGCAGTAGCATTGGTCTTCACAGTCCTGCAGATTGCAGGTTCTATCATTGAACAGGCAGGCGACTGCCTTGCCATTGGCGGTAAGGAGGGTTACGGAAAGGGTAGCCTGACCCCTCACCGCCCGAGTCCCTCATGCTCAATGCCTATGGAACAGCCAACGGCTGCCTCACCGAATTTGCCGCGTCCGCGTCGCCGGGCGTCGAGGCGGGCACCATCTGGCTTGATCTGGTGGAGCCCACTGCGGAAGAGGAAGCCGCCGTCGAAACGGCTCTCGGCATCGACATTCCGACACGCGAAGAACTGGCCGAGATCGAGGCCTCGAGCCGCCTCTACCAAGAGGATGGCGCGGCCTTCATGACCGCAAACCTGATCCGCCGCGGCGAACACGATCAGCCCGAATCCTCGCCCGTTACCTTCATCATCAAGGATAACGTGCTGATAACGATCAGATATCACCATCCGCAGGCCTTTCCGGCCTACGTCAAGCGCGCGATGAAGCCGCAGACCACCGCCATGACCGGCTGGGGCGTGCTGATCAGCCTTCTCGAAGCCGTGGTCGACCGCGCCGCCGACCATCTGGAACGCGTCGGCCAGATCGTTGACGAGACCTCGAAGAAAACCTTCGGTTCGGGCCGCGCCATGGGCCAAGCGAAGGCGAAGCGCCAGCCGCGCCGCCGCGGCGTGAACCTGCAAGAGCTGATCGAGAACATCGGCGAGGAGGGCGACTTCACCTCCAAGATGCGCGAAAGCCTCGTCTCCATCGGCCGCGTCGTCGCCTTCATGCAGGCGATCATCGACCAGATGCGCGAGTCGAAGGCGATGAAGGAAAACCGCGCCCGCATCAAGATCCTGCAGCGCGACATCGTCTCGCTCACCGATCACGCGTCGTTCCTCAATGGCAAGATCAGCTTCCTGCTCGATGCCGTGCTGGGCCTCATCTCGATCGAGCAGAACGGCATCATCAAGATCTTCTCGGTGGCCGCCGTCGTCTTTCTGCCGCCAACGCTCGTCGCCTCGATCTACGGCATGAACTACAAGCACATGCCCGAACTCGAATGGACCTATGGCTACCCCTTCGCGCTGGGCCTCATGGTGCTCTCCGCCATCCTGCCCTTCCTCTACTTCAAGCAGAAGGGCTGGCTCTAGCAGTCGCCAGCGCCGCGACCAGTGCAACGGTCCGATCAAACAGAAGTGAATTGACAGCCTATGGTTGCGATGGAAATTTTTCCGGGCAATCGATTTCATTCAACGGGAAAGGCTACAGAATGTTGAAATATACGGCGGCGATTCTGTTTGGAACTTTGTTGCTGGCGCCCACCGGCGCTTCTGCGAGTGACGGTGCCGACCTGAAACAGCTGAATGCGGCGGAAATCGCCGAAATGGGCAACCGCGTGAAGATCGCCAAGGGCCTGATCGCCATGGGCCAGAAGGATGGCGACCCACAATATATTGCCGTGGGTGCGAGAATTCTGTCTGAACTGAAAGCCGACGTTGTTGACCCCGCCGCCGCGGCAGAAGGCGGCAAGGTTCAGTTCTACAATCCCCGCTCGTTGATGGACAGCATCAGCAGTCTGCAGGGCGGCAAGGACGTCGCGATGAGCGTGAAACTCTCGTCCAAGTACACCGAGCCCGGCAAGACGATTTGCTATTGGAACTACCAGTGCACTTCGTCCTATTGCGGCGAATTCTGGGACTGCGGCGGGTACTGACAGGATTAGAGGCAACTCCGGACGCCTCTTCCGTGCCGCGGAAGAGGCTTTCGTTCGGCGAAGGGCTGCTATTTGTTCAGCAGTTCGCGCATAATCCACCCGCATGCAGCGCGAAAGCTGATGCCAGTGTCACATGTGACGCTGACATTTTCGCGCGTTGAAACAAGGGGCGGGGGGGAACTGGCGCATGACCATTTTGTGGGTCGCACTCGGCGGAGCAATCGGATCGGCGGCGCGCTATGGCGTCAACGTCTGGTCGGGCAGGCTGCTGGGCTCCGCATTTCCTTGGCACACGCTGGCCGTCAACATCATCGGCTGCCTCGCCATGGGCGTCATCGTCGAAATGATGGCGTTGAAGCTCAATGTGGGAAATGAAACCCGTGCCTTCCTGACCACGGGCATCCTCGGCGGCTTCACCACCTTCTCCGCCTTCTCGCTCGATTTCGCGCTGCTGGTCGAGCGGAAATCCTACGGCCTCGCGGGCGCCTATGCGGCAGGTTCCGTCATTCTGTCGCTCGCGGCTGTATTCGCCGGCCTTTATCTGGTACGTGCAGCCGCACAATGAATGAAGTGAAACGCCACGTCGTTGCCGCCGAAGAGGCGGGGATGCGCCTTGACCGCTGGTTCAAGGTCCATTTCCCGCAGGTGACCTTCGCTTACCTCAACAAGCTCACCCGCACCGGCCAGGTGCGCGTGGCGGGTGCGCGCGCCAAGACCAACACGAGGCTTGAGGCCGAGCAGGAAATCCGCGTTCCGCCATTGGCTTTCGACAAGCGCCCCGCCGATACGCCCAAGGCCGACGTGAAGCCGCTGACGTCGCAGGAACGGAAACTCTTCCAGTCGATGGTGATGCACGAAGACCGCGACATCTTCATCCTCAACAAGCCATCCGGTTTCGCCGTCCAGGGCGGCTCGAAGACGCATCATCATCTCGATGGCCTGCTGATGGGGCTGGGTGTCGAACTGGGCGAGCGCCCGCTTCTGGTGCACCGGCTGGACCGTGATACGTCTGGCGTCATCGTCATCGCCAAGCGCCGCGCGGTGGCAGCGGCGCTGGGCAAGATGTTCGCGACGCGCGCGGTGAAGAAGACCTACTGGGCCATCGTACAGGGCGTGCCGAAGCCGGCGCAGGGCCGCATCGAAGTGGCCCTCATCAAGGCCAAGGGCTTGGACGGCGACCGCATGCGCGCCAGCAAGGCGGGCGAGGAGGACGACGAGCAGCGCGCCGTGACGCATTATTCCGTCATCGACAAGGCATCCATCATCGCCGCCTGGGTCTCGTTGAAACCGGTGACGGGACGCCAGCACCAGCTTCGCGCTCACATGGCGCATATCGGAACGCCGATCATGGGCGACGAGAAATATGGCGGCCACCTCAACATGCCAGAGGGCATGGCGGAGCGCCTCCACCTCCACGCCCGCCGCATTACCTTTCCACACCCGCGTGAGGGAACGATCGACATCACCGCCCCGTTGCCCGAGCACATGCTGCAGAGTTTCAAGATGTTCGGCTTCGACCCCAACCGCTATGGCAAGGACGAGGGCTGACGTGACCCCGGCCAAGCGTTTCTACAAGTCTGTCACGGTCACGGATGATCTCGGCATCGCGCTCGATGGCCGCGCGGTGAAAACGCCGCTGAAATCGAAGCTTCAATTGCCTACCAGGGCGCTGGCAGAAGCCGTTGCCGCCGAGTGGGAGGCGCAGGCCGGGACGATCGACCCCGCAACCATGCTGTTCACCAGGCTGGCCAATACGGCCATCGACCGCGTGGGGCCAGACCGCGCGCGGATCGTCTCCGAAATCCTCGAATATGCCGGCAGCGATCTCGTCTGCTATCGCGCGGAAACCCCCGAAGCGCTGGTGGAACGCCATGCGACTGCCTGGAACCCCGTCATCGACTGGGCACGCACCGTTCTCGACGCACCCTTCGTGGTGACGGCGGGCGTCATCCATGTGGATCAGCCCCCTGCCGCGCTGAAGGCGCACGAGGCGGCACTTGCCAGCCTCAGCCACTTCGAGCTTTCGGCTTACTACTCCATCATGACCATGACTGGCTCGGCCCTCATCGCCATGATGTTGGCCCGCAATGCGATCATTCCCGAAGCGGCCTGGATCGCCGCGCATGTCGACGAGGACTACCAGATCGAACAATGGGGCCAGGACGAGGAAGCCCAGGCCCGTCGCACCGCCCGCTACCGCGAGTTCATGGCCTGCTGCCGCTTCCTGGAACTCAGCCGGGTTTAGGCATTGCGAACGGCGAGGTTCACCCCAAGCCCCACGAGGATCGTCCCGCCCGCGCGCTGCAGCCAGCGCCGCACGTTGTCCGATTGCTTGAGCTGCGTCATCACCAGCCCGGCGAGATAGACGGCGACCAGATCGGCCAGCGAGAACATGACATTCACGATGCTGCCGAGGATCACGAACTGCAGCGCCGTCGGTATGCCCGCGTCGGGCGAGATGAACTGCGGCAGGAAGGCCAGATAGAACATCGCGGTCTTGGGATTCAACACCTCCACGGTGACGCTCTGCAGAAAGCTGCGCTTTCCGCCTTCTCCTGTGGCAACGGCCAGTTCTTCCGAAGCGCTGCGGAACAGCGAGACGCCGAGCCAGATGAGATAGACCGCGCCTGCAATCTTCACCGCCAGATACAGCGCCGGCACCGCATGAAGCAGCAGGGAAAGCCCGAAGGCCGAGGCGAGGATATGGGCATAACCGCCAAGATGCAGGCCAAGTGAGGCCATCAGCCCCGAACGGCGGCCCCGTGCCATGGTTTGCGCCGCCGCATAGAGCATCGCCGGGCCGGGAATGAAGGCGAAGATCGAGGCGGTGACGAGGAATGTGAGAAACTGACCAAGTGAGGACATGATCTTGCGTTCAGCTGATTTGCTTTGAGGATTGCATGAGTGCGCGGACAGCGTGGTCCTTTTCCGACAGACTTGCGGCGAGCCCGTCGATCACGCCCCGGTGGTCCGGCGCGTTGCGGTTCTGGCTGAGCTTCCGCTTGCCCTCGACGCGGCTGATCGTCAGCTTCACGCCGACGATGCCCTTGAGCTGCGACTGGATATAGCTCTCGGGCGCATCGCTCACTGCCCACGGCTTGGCGCGCGGCTTCTCATGATGGTCCGTCAGCCGTGTCACCAGCGCCAGCAACCGCTCGGTATCTTCAAAGAATTCCACGGCGCCATGGGCGTGGACGGCGGTGTAGTTCCACGTCGGCACCACCTTTCCGGTCTCCTGCTTCGTCGGATACCAGGCTGGCGAGACATAGGCATCAGGACCCATGAAGATCGCCAGCGCCTCGCCGACGGGTGCGGATCGCCATTGCGGATTGGCCCTTGCGACATGGCCATAAAGAACCCCATGCGTACTTTCTGATGCATCAAGCTGAAGCGGCAGCGGCGTCGCCATCAGGCCATCAGCCGTGGACGTCACGAGCTGGGCCAGCGGAACGGCCATGATCATGGCGATCAGTTCGGCAGGGTCATCCACTTTGAAGGCGGGCGGCACATACATTTCGGTAATCCTTGCAGGTTGCGCTTCAATGGCGGCAGGAAGGTCTGGCTGAAACGGCCAATACTGAACCCGTTCGGCAGTCCACTTTTAATCTTGCCTCTGCATACCCGCCTTTCGGCTGATTTGACGGATGGGCCACTGCCGCCTAACAAGTTTCATCACGAAAAGAGACGGCGGGGCTCCCCATGCAGGACATTCTCGAAAAGCTTGAAGAGCGCCGCAGGCAGGCGCGCGCCGGCGGGGGCGAGCGCCGCGTGGCCGCCCAGCATGCCAAGGGCAAGCTCACCGCGCGCGAGCGGATCGAACTGCTGCTCGACCAGGGCTCCTTCGAGGAGTTCGACATGTTCGTCGAACACCGCTGCACCGATTTCGGCATGGAAGACCAGAAGTTGCCGGGCGATGGCGTCATCACCGGCTGGGGCACGGTGAATGGCCGGGTCGTCTATGTCTTCGCCAAGGATTTTACCGTCTTCGGCGGCTCGCTGTCGGAAGCTCACGCCCGCAAGATCACCAAGATCCAGGACATGGCGCTGCAGAACCGCGCGCCTATCATCGGCCTGTTCGATGCCGGCGGCGCCCGCATCCAAGAGGGCGTCAATGCCTTGGGCGGCTATGGCGAGGTCTTCCAGCGCAATGTGCTGTCATCGGGCGTCATCCCGCAGATTTCCGTCATCATGGGGCCGTGCGCGGGCGGCGACGTTTATTCGCCGGCGATGACGGATTTCATCTTCATGGTGCGCGACACGAGCTATATGTTCGTGACCGGCCCTGACGTGGTGAAGACCGTCACCAACGAGACGGTGACGGCGGAAGAACTCGGCGGCGCCTCTGTTCACACCACCAAATCATCGATTGCCGACAAGGGCTTCGACAATGACGTTGAAGCCCTGCTTCAGATGCGGCGGCTGGTCGATTTCCTGCCATCCTCCAACACCTCGCCGATGCCGGAGCTGCCGAGCTTCGACGCCGCCGACCGCATCGACATGTCGCTCGATACCCTGATCCCCGCCAACCCGAACCAGCCCTACGACATGAAGGAGCTGATCGTGAAGATGGTGGACGAGGGCGACTTCTTCGAAATCCAGGATACGCATGCGCGAAACATCGTCACCGGTTTTGCCCGCGTCAACGGGCGCACGGTGGGCATCGTCGGCAACCAGCCCATGGTTCTGGCCGGCGTGCTGGATTCGGATGCCGGCCGTAAGGGCGCGCGCTTCGTGCGTTTCTGCGACTGCTTCAACATCCCGATCGTCACGCTGGTCGATGTTCCGGGCTTTCTTCCCGGCACCGCGCAGGAATATGGCGGCCTCATCAAGCACGGCGCCAAGCTGCTCTTCGCCTACGCCGAGGCGACGGTTCCGAAGATCACCGTCATCACCCGCAAGGCCTATGGCGGTGCCTACGTCGTCATGGCGTCAAAACACCTGCGCGGTGATGTGAACTACGCCTGGCCCACCGCGGAAATCGCGGTGATGGGTTCGAAGGGCGCCGCTGAAATCCTCTATCGCCCGGAACTCGGAAACCCTGAGAAGATACAGGCCCGCATCAAGGAATATGAGCAGCGCTTCGCCAACCCCTTCGTCGCCGCCGAGCGCGGCTTCCTCGACGAGGTGATCATGCCGCACTCGACGAGAAAGCGCATCGCCCGCGCCCTCAACATGCTGCGCAACAAGGAACTTCAAAATCCCTGGAAGAAGCACGACAATATTCCGCTGTGACAAAAGGAAAGGCGGCCGTCGCCGGCCGCCAGTCCATGGCGCTTAAGGATTGGATCACATCCTGCGCCGGGTTACGGCGATGCCACCCGTGACTGTCGGGTCGACTGCGCCCGCGCGGCCGCCGAACCAGCCGGCGACAGCACCCAGAAGCAGGGCCACCGCGCCAAGAAGCGCACTCGTCGAAACCGTGGACGCCGCGGTTTCCGCAACCTGCGTGGCCTGCTGCGCGGTGTCGCGATACTGCTGTTCATATTGCTGCACCTGGGCGCGGGCCTGCTCGATCGGAATGCCCTGAGCTTGGGCGATGGCCTGGGCGGCTTCTTCGCGCGCCCGTTCCGCATCGGCTTCGTTTCCGGTCACCAGCGCCCGGACGGAGGCCACCGCCGCATCGCGCAGCGCAGCCTGGTCACCGGTTGCATTCGCACCCTGGCCCTGAATGGCCTGCTGGATGGCCGTGAAGGGATCGGTGGTCGACTGCGAGGCAGCGCCCGCTGCCGTCGTCGCCGCTCCGCCGATGGCCGAAGTCATCGTGCTGAGCGTACCGCCGAGGATTGAACCGAGCGTCGTGGTGAGAAGATAGAATACCACGATCGTCGTCACCGCCCACGACGTGAGGCCGTTCCATGCCGCAGTTGTTTCCTTCGGCGCGCCTGACAGCCGCCCCGCGGTGAGGCCGCCCAGAAATGCGGCGATGATGCCCGAAAGCCCCCACCATATGGCAGCCGAAATCGAAGCGGTGGTGGCACTCGGATTGTCAGCCGTGCCGGGATCGAGTGTCGAAAGGCCAATGCCGATGCCGATCATGCTGAGGATCAGATGCGTCACCAGCGCCACCGCGACGCCGGCCAGAATGGCGCCCCAGCTGACCGAGTTGATCATGATCGAACGGGCATCTTCCGCAGGCGTAACGGGGGTGACATGGGGAGCGTCCTTGTCGCCGCGGTTGCGCGGGGTGTCCGGCTGATTCGGATGTGCATGCGTTGCTGACATGGCCTTGGCCTTTCATGTTGAGATGAAACCTATCCGGGCTAACTCGCGCCTGTGCAGGAGGTTCCCTAAGGGCCAGAATTCACAATTGGATATGGAACGGTCACCAAGGCCGCTGCGTCTCGACGAGAAAGCGAATCGCCTGCGGCCTCAACATGCTCCGCAACAAGGAACTCCAGAACCCCTGGAGGAATCATGGCAACATTTCTGTCGTGAGGGCGGAGGCCCATGTTGATGCAGGTCACGACATCGCCTGCGAACTGACCTAAAACCTCCACCATGGAACTCGGCGACCTTGCACTGAAACTGGGCCTGGCGCTCGCTATCGGCTTCGTCATCGGCCTCGAACGCGGCTGGAAAGAGCGCGACGAAGTGGAGGGACACCGCACTGCGGGTCTCCGCACCTTTGCGCTGATCGGACTCTTGGGCGGCATCTTCGGCGTATTTTCGATGGGCGGAGATCGGGTGCTGCTGGCGGCGGGCTTCGTCGCTGTCAGCGCAGTTCTGGCTGCCTACATGTGGCGCGAGGGCGAACACGTGCATGATTTCAGCGCCACCAGCCTAGTGGCCGCCATGCTCACCTTCATACTGGGCGCGCTCGCTGTTGTGGGCGACATGGCGGTTGCCGCGGGCTCGGGCGTCGCCGCCGTCATTTTGCTCACTTACAAGAGCACGCTGCACGGCTGGCTCGCGCGCATCACCTGGGCGGAACTGCGATCCGGGCTCCTGCTGGCGGCGATGACCTTCATCGCCCTGCCGCTGCTGCCCGACCGGGCGGTCGACCCATGGCTTACCATCAACCCGCACGATCTCTGGCTGATGACGATTCTCATCGCGACGGTATCTTTTGCAGGCTATGTGGCGGTGAAGCTGCGAGGTTCCAAACAGGGCGTCATCCTTGCCGCGGCCCTGGGCGGGCTTTTCGCATCGACCGTTGTCACCCTGTCGCTGGCGCGGATGGCGCGTGAGGAATCCTCCCGCCTACGGCTATTTGCCGGCGGAATCTCGGCCTCGGGCTGCGTGATGATGTTCCGTGTACTGATCGTGACGGGCCTCATCAATCCGGAACTGGCCTTGGCCCTCGCGCCCGTCATGCTGGCAGCAGCAGCCGTCATGGCGATATCGGCTATGTTCCTGGTCAGCTACGGCGACATCGGGAAAGAAGCCGCTCGCCCATTGCGGCTGAAGAACCCCTTCGATCTTCTGGAGGTATTGCGATTCGGAACGCTTCTGATGATCGTGACGCTGGCAATCGAACTCGCCCGCCGGTTTTTGGGCGATGTCGGCCTGCTTGGAGTCGCGGCGCTCTCGGGGCTTGCGGACGTCGATGCCGTGACGCTCTCGGTCTCGCGGCTTGGCACTGCGGCACCCGCCGCGGCCAATGCCATTCTGCTGGCGGTGGCGGTCAATACGGCCGCCAAATCCGTTTATGCCTGGGTTGTGGGCGGCGCGCGTCTCGGCCGCATGCTGCTCGTCCAGAACGCGGCAACTCTGGCAGTAGCCGCGGGCGTCCGCTTACTGCTATCCTGAACGCTTCGACAGGAAAGTGAAGATGCTCAAGACGCCGCTGGTTCTGATGCTGATCGCCTTGAATAGCGCTCCGGTGCTATCGGCCTGCTATGACATGGTGGGCTGCACCGACCGCAAGCGCTTCCGTACCTCCGACCTCCGCCGCGCCGACTGCGAAAAGCTCTGGCTGATGCGGACGTCGATCCTCGCCGAAAACGGCTATTGCTTCGACGATGCGCGCGCCGCCGAATTCTATGGCGACGCCAAGTGCGTGGTCACCGATATCACCAAGCTGCCGCTCAATCCCACCGAACGCTCCAATTTCAAGACTATCGCCAAGGTCGAATCCGAAAAAGGCTGCTGAAATTCCGCCATGAGCAAGACTGTCCGCCGCAAGCTTCCGCCGATGACGGCGCTTGAATTCGCCATCGAACAGACCTTCCGCAACTTCTTCTTTGGACTGCGCCTGGTTCTGGGCTGGGCCGTGGTGCTGTCGCCGCTGTTTATTACTGCCTATTTCATGGCCTTCAGGAATGGCATGCCGGATGTGAACTCCCTGCCGCCGGCATCGCTTGCCATTTTCATCGCCATCGCGGTGGCGGCGCTTCTGGCCTCGTTCTCTCTCGCGGTGAACTGGCACCGCCGCATTCTGCTTGATGAAACCCCGCGCCGTCTGGGCTGGATCAGGCTCGATAGCGTGGTGTGGAGATATCTCCTCGGTTTCATCGCCGTGTGGGTCATCCTCGCCATCATCGGTGCGGCGATCTTCGCGGCCCTCACCTATCTGCCGCCCGCGCTCGAGCCGAACCTCGGCCCCACAGCGGCCAATGCCGGAAAGGCTGTGGCGGCGGTCCTCGGCCTCGTCGCGCTGTTCACCTGGTATCGCCTGTCAACCTGGCTTCCCGCCATCGCCACGCGCGACAGGGACTATGGCCTGTGGACGGCGTGGAAAACCACGCGACGCAATTCCATGCGTTATCTCGGCTTCACCTTCTGGCTGCTCTTTGGCCTCGCAATAGCGGGCGCAGTCGGGGCAGGGGCCTTCTTCGCGCAGCAGGCGCTCGGCAACCCATGGGCAACGGCCGCCGCCTTCGCGCTGATCGGTCTGCTCGCGTGGCTGGCGCTGTTCCTCATCATGACGATCGCGACCAGCCACTATTACCACTTTACGTCGGCCAAGGCGGAACGCGATGCCGCCGATAGCGTGTCGCCGATGGCGCAGGCCGAAACAGTGTAGCTAGACCCGCTCACCGATCAGATCATATTCTTCCGCTTCGACGATCTTCACCCGCACCATGTCGCCGGGCTTCAGGTCCGTCTCGCCCGGCAGGAACACATTGCCGTCGATCTCCGGCGCATCCCAGGGCGAGCGGGCGATGGCCTCCTCGTTTTCCATGTCGATTTCATCGACCAGCACGTCGATCTCGCGGCCGACTTTTCCCTGGAAGATCGCCGCCGAAATCTCCTGCTGTGCGGCCATGAAGCGCTCCCAGCGTTCCTGCTTCACCTCGTCGGGCACTTGGGCCAGGCCAAGGTCATTGGCCTTGGCGCCGGACACCGGCTCATACTTGAAGCAGCCGACGCGTTCGAGCTTCGCCTCCTGCATCCACTCCAGCAGATAGTCGAAATCGGCATCCGTCTCGCCGGGGAAGCCGACGATGAAGGTCGAGCGGATGGCGATGTCCGGGCACACGCCGCGCCATGAGGCGAGACGATCCAGCACCTTCTCCTGGTTCGCCGGCCGCCGCATCGCTTTCAGAACCGTCGGCGAGGCATGCTGGAACGGTATGTCGAGATAAGGAAGGATCTTGCCCTCCGCCATCAGCGGAATCACATCGTCCACATGCGGATAGGGATAGACATAATGCATCCGCACCCAGGCGCCGAGATCGCCCAGTTCCTTCGCCATGTCATAGAACTTCGCGCGCACCTCGCGGCCATGGAACTTGGTGGGCGCATACTTGATGTCGACGCCATAGGCCGAGGTGTCCTGAGAGATCACCAGCAGCTCCTTGACGCCCGCCTTCACCAGCCGTTCGGCCTCATAAAGCACCGAAGCGACGGGCCGCGAAACGAGATCGCCCCTGATCGACGGGATGATGCAGAACGAGCAGCGGTTGTTGCAGCCTTCCGAGATCTTGAGATACGCGTAATGCTTCGGCGTCAGGTGCAGGCCTTGCGGCGGCACCAGATCATACTTCGGGTCATGCACCGGCGGCAGCGCGTTGTGAACCGCCCCCACCACGGCCTCATACTGGTGCGGACCGGTCACCGCCAGAACGCCGGGATGGGCCTTCATGATGGTTTCGGCTTCAACTCCCATGCAGCCCGTCACGATCACGCGGCCGTTCTCCTCCATCGCCTCACCGATGGCGGCAAGCGATTCCGCCTTGGCCGAATCAAGAAAGCCGCAGGTATTGACGATGACGACGTCTGCCCCGTCATAACCGGGCGACATTACGTAACCTTCGGCGCGAAGCTGTGTGATGATCCGCTCGGAATCGACCAGCGCCTTGGGGCAGCCCAGCGAGACAAGGCCTATTTTCGGGACATGATGGTTCATGGGGGCGACCCATAGCGGAGTGCCGGGCCCCATGCAAACCGAAGCGGCGGCCGGGGCTTCCCGTAGCGCGCGGATTGCGGCATGATCCCGGCGGAACGACGACTTTACGGGGAATATGATGACAACGAGGCGGAACATCTTACTGGGTCTGGCAGGGCTGGCACTTCCCGCCGCTGCGGAGGCCGCAACCCCGGCCAAGCCGGCCAAGCCGCCGAAGAAAGCCGCCGCCAAGAAACCCGCAGCCAAGGACAAGCAGAAGCTTCTGGTCATCACCATCAACAAGGTGTCACAGAAGATGACCGTCGAACTCGACGGGCGAACGAAATTCAAGTGGCCGGTCTCGACCGGTGCTGCGGGATATGAAACGCCGAGCGGCAACTACAAGCCGTTCCGGATGGAGAAAGAGCACTACTCCAAGGAGTGGGACGATGCGCCCATGCCGCATTCGATCTTCTTCACCACGCGCGGCCACGCCGTCCATGGCAGCTATCATGTCAAAAGCCTCGGCCGCCGCGCGTCGCACGGCTGCGTGCGCCTGCACCCCGACAATGCGGCAAAGCTCTTCGCCCTCGTCAGCGAAACCGGCATGAGCCGCACGCGGGTCGTCGTCAAGGGCGGCTTCTTCGATGGCGGCTACGACGATGACGGCGGCAACCGGAAAAAGAAGAAGAAAAAGTTCTTCCCCTGGGAGTAGGGCTTAAAGCTATTTCAGTTTCAGGCAGCGCTCGTAGCGGGCCATCACGGCGCGGGCAAAGCGCTCCGTCGTCATGGTTTTCGAAAGTTTCGGGCTGTCGAGCTTGATCTGCGGGATCATCGCATAGGGCGCTGCCTTGCCAGTCGTCTTCTCGTATCGCGCCGCCACCCGCCTGTAGGTTTCGGTCTTGCGGAACCTGTAATGCTTCTCCTGCAGCAGATCGCCGCGAATTTGCCTGTCATCCAGCCCGAGTTTCAGGGCGCGCACCGCTTTCTCGGTGCCACTGTCCTTGCCGCTGGGAATGCCGGTGTCATAGAGCAGGAGATCGCCATCGAGTGCGAGCTTCGTGCGCCCGAGAACCGAGACCATGTGCTGGAAGGCGGCATTGCGGCTGGCATAGCGCCCGGCGTTGAAATCGGCGAACACATGCAGCCGCGTGTCATAGCCCGCGTAATAGCCAAGCAGCATGCGCGTGCCGAAGTCGACGCCGCCGGCACGGGTGTAGAGGTGATCGCGCAACTGCCACACCCGTTCGAGCGCCAGGCTCCTGTCTTCGCGCCGCTCCGTCTCGGCCAGCGCATAGGCAATTGACACCTGCATCGAGCCGATGGTGGAGACGGGGTTGATCCTGTCCACGCGCCTCGCCACCGGCGGCGTATTCAGGATGCGGGTCGAGGCATATTCCTTGAACAGGTAGAAGGCCAGATTGCGAAACACGAGGTCGAGATCGCGCTCGGTGCGTGCCGCGCGGATAAGCTTCAGGTAACTTTTTTCGGGGCTCGGCTTGTTCTCGAGAAACCATCGGGCCCCGTGCGAGGCCGCGCCGGACAGTACCGGAACCTCTTCGAGCTTCGCCATGATCTCGCCTTCGGCCATCTTGCCGAGGCCCTTGACCTCCGGATTTGCGGTGAAGGTCGATTCCTGCTCGATCACCGCCATCACCGCGCAGATATTGCTTTTCTTCTGCGCAATGCCGTTCATCTCCAGCGCGTGCCAGATGTCGCGTGCCCAGCCGTCCGGGTCTTTCCGTTTCGCGATGATGCGATGGGCAAGCCGCTGCGTGTCGGCACGGCTCAATACGGGGTCTCGCATCTCGTGGGCGGCGGCAGGTGATGGCATGCCGGCCAGCCAAAGGGCGACCGCCATCACGCCATGCCGCAATCTCAATCCGCCCATTCCGCCATTCCCCGACCGTGAGGACAAGATTAACGGACGTTAACGGCGCAAAATTGTTCCCATTGCGACCGGGCTTCTGGCTGGCGGCACCCCCGCAAACTTGACAAATCGTGCCCCGCATGCGCTTTGGCGCACGAATTTGCCTGTTTCTTTGCGAGGTTTCTATGCACGCCTACCGCAGCCACACCTGTGGCCAGCTCCGCGCCGATCATGCTGGCCAGGATATCCGTATTTCCGGCTGGGTTCACCGTGTCCGCGACCATGGCGGCGTGCTGTTCATCGACCTCCGCGACCATTACGGCATGACCCAGGTCGTGGCGGACCCCGACTCTGCGGCGTTCAAGACCGCCGAGAAGGTCCGCTCCGAATGGGTGATCCGGGTCGACGGTAAGGTGCGGGCCCGGCCCGCAGGCACTGAAAACGCCGAGATGCCCACCGGCCTGATCGAAGTCTATGCCACCGGCATCGAGGTCTTGAGCCAGGCCGCTGAACTGCCGCTGCCCATCTTCGGCGAGCCCGATTACCCTGAAGACATCCGCCTCAAGTACCGCTTCCTCGATCTCCGCCGCGAGACGCTGCACAAGAACATCATGACGCGCACCCGCGTGGTCTCCACCTTGCGCAACAAGATGAACGACATCGGCTTCAACGAATTCTCGACGCCGATCCTCACGGCTTCCTCGCCAGAGGGCGCGCGCGATTTCCTCGTTCCCAGCCGCATTCATCCCGGCAAGTTCTTCGCCCTGCCGCAGGCGCCGCAGCAATACAAGCAGCTTCTCATGGTGGCGGGCTTCGACCGCTACTTCCAGATCGCGCCCTGCTTCCGCGACGAGGACCCGCGCGCCGACCGGCTGCCCGGCGAATTCTACCAGCTCGACCTCGAGATGAGCTTCGTGACCCAGGAAGACCTCTTCGCAACCATGGAGCCGGTGATCCTCGACACCTTCGAGAGCTTCGCCAATGGCAAGACGGTGCGCCGCGACGTGCCGCGCATTCCCTATGACGTGTCGATGCGGAAATACGGCACCGACAAGCCGGACCTGAGGAACCCCATCGTCATGCAAGCGGTGACCGAGCATTTCGCAGGCTCGGGCTTCAAGGTCTTCGCCAACATGATCGCCAATGATCCGAAGGTCGAAGTCTGGGCCGTTCCCGCGCCGAAAGGCGGAAGCCGCGCGTTCTGCGACCGCATGAACTCCTGGGCGCAGGGCGAAAGCCAGCCGGGCTTGGGCTACGTCTTCTGGCGCGAAGGCGAGGAGGGGGGCGCCGGCCCCATCGCCAAGAACATCGGAGCAGAGCGCACCGAGGCCATCCGCACACAGATGGGCCTAGGCGTGGGCGATGCCTGCTTCTTCGTCGCCGGACGGCCCGAAAAGTTCGTCAAGTTCGCCGGCGATGCCCGCACGCGTGTTGGCAAGGAACTGGGCCAGGTCAACGAGAATGAATTCGCGCTCGCCTGGATCGTCGACTTCCCCTTCTACGAGTGGGACGATGAGGAGAAGCGGGTAGACTTTGCGCACAATCCCTTCTCGATGCCACAGGGCGGGATTGAAGCGCTGAACACCAGGGAACCGCTGACCATCAAGGCCTATCAGTACGACATGGTCTGCAACGGCTATGAAATTGCGTCGGGCTCGATCCGCAACCACTCGCCGGAAACGATGGTGAAGGCCTTCGAACTGACCGGCAAGAGCAAGGCCGAGGTCGAGGAGCAGTTCGGCGGCATGTACCGCGCCTTCCAGTATGGCGCGCCACCCCACGGCGGCATGGCCTTCGGCGTCGACCGCATCGTGATGTTGGTGGTGGGCGCGACGAACCTCCGCGAGATCACGCTCTTCCCGATGAACCAGCAGGCCCAGGACCTGCTGATGGGCGCGCCCTCGGTCGCAACGCCCAAGCAGCTCCGTGAGCTGCACATCCGGCTGAACCTGCCGGAGGCTTGATCTCCACTACTCTCGTCATGCCCGGGCGCAGTCCCGGGCATCTCCATCCACAAAAGCAGATGGCCGGGACGCGCCCGGCCATGACGAGAGTGAGGAGACGAACAGGACTCAGTCGTTGGCGCTTACCGATACGCCCAGCTTGGTGATCGCTTCACCCGGCGCATTGGGGTTCATCGCCATGATGTCCGACACCTTCACCGGAGCGGCAGGCGCCGCCGTGATGGTGATCGACTTCGGATCGTTGAGGAAGCTGTTCACCGCCGCGCTCGCCTGCTTGGCGAAGGCCTCGTTCTGAAGCTGCATGAGGCCCAGCTGCATCATCGGCCCGGCGCTGGCGACCAGCGTCTTCTCGTCCATCCCCTGCATGGCTGCCAGCATCGGCAGCAGTTTCTTCGTCAGCGAAGCATCCTCGAAACGGAACGACAGGCCCGAGAGCGTGATGTTCTGGATCTGCGGCATCAGCGCCGCGAAGTCCGGTTCCTTGCCGGCCTTCTGCGCGTTCTGCAGTTCGGCGAATACGGCCAGCGGAATGTCTCCGGCATTCACGTTGAACTTGAGTGCCGCCATGTCACGCCCGGCGATGCCGAAGTTCACGTCGTAGTTGACCATCTCCTTGTTCATCTCCACCTTGCCGCCGCCGGAAATGTCGAAGCTGAGGCTCGTGTAGCCAAGCTGCTTCAGCATGCCGCCCTGGTCCGCCAGCGCGATGATCGATTCCGGGATGGCGATGTTGACGAGCTTCATCGTGTAGCTGCCGGAGCCGGTGTTCGGGTCGCCATCCCACGTCGATTCGAGGCCATCGGCGGTCACCGTCTGCCCCATCGCGGTGATGGTGATCTTGCCGCCCGTCATCTTGTTGGCCAGCGTCGAGGCGGACAGCATGGTTTCCAGCGGCGTCGGGTTGTCGCCAAGCTCGCGGATGAACCAGCCCTCGGCCGAGCTTTCGGGCATCGCCACGGTGAAGGAGAAGTCCTTGCTGGTCACATCCACCGTCACGCCCGTGAAGCTGGCACTGCCGACCTTGTAAAGCGATTCGCTTTCTTCAGTGACGTCTTCGAGCGTGGCTTCCGCCATCTTGAAGGTCAGAGCCGGCTCCTCGCCTACGGCCTTGCGGGTCATCGTCATGTTGGTGATGGTCACGTTGCCGTCACCGTCTTCCTCGGCCGACTCATAGTCGACCTCAGACTGGGTCTGACGCTCGATATTGTCGAAGAAGGCCTGTGCGACCGCTGGCACCTCGTCTTCCTGCGCCATGGCGGGAAACGCGAGAGCGGTGCCGGAAAGGCAAAGAATAATAAAGATTTTACGGGAATAGTGCATCCGGTGTTCCTTGTTTGCAGGGGGCGGGGACTTGTCGCCGAACATAGGTGAACATGCCATGAACGGCAATTGCGATCCGTCCCGGAACGGCAAAGTGATTGATTGCGCAGGCTTTGCCGGGTTAGAACCCGGCAGGGGGCCAGACGGCAGATGAATGGATAGGTGGATGCGGAAAGTTCTGATGTTTCTCATGGTCGCGGCCTTGCCGGTTCTGGCGGTGCCGCAGGTTTCCTCTCAGGCCGCAACGCCGACCGAGCAGGAACTGATCCTCATCAAGAAGAAGAAGGCGGAGGCCAACCGCAAGGCGGAAGCCAAAAAGCTCGAGGCCAGGAAGGCCGAGGCCAAGAAGCTCGACGCCAGGAACAAGGCTGAAGCCGCGACGAAGGCAAAGCTACTTGCCGCGAAGAAAAAGCGCGAGGCCGCCCGCGCGACGCCTGCGCCCCGGCGCGTTGCCGCCAGCCGCAGCGGCTGCGGCGGTTTCCTCAAGTGCCTGTTCGGCAACAAGCCCCGTTCCGGCCTGCAACGCACTTCGACCGGCAAGGCGGCAGCGGCCGACTATGCGACGTCGGAAGTCGTGAGCTGGAAGGAAGGCGCCAAATACGCCGCCGGCTCCCTGATCGTCAGAACGCCGGAACGCGCGCTCTATCTCGTCATGGGTGACGGCAAGGCGCGGCGCTACAAGGTGGGCGTGGGCCGCGAGGGCTTCCAGTGGTCGGGCAATTCGCGCATCGTCAACAAGGCCGAGTGGCCCACATGGCGCCCGCCGCAGGTGATGATCGAGCGCGAAGCCGCGAAGGGCCACTTCCTGCCGGACGTGATGGAAGGCGGGCCGGAAAATCCGCTGGGGGCGCGAGCACTCTATATCGGCGGCACCATGTACCGCATTCACGGCACCAACAATGCCGCCTCGATCGGCGGCGCCGTCTCCTCTGGCTGCATCCGCATGATGAACACCGACGTCATCGATCTCTATGACCGGGTGAAAGTGGGCGCCAAGGTCTACGTCTACCAGTAACCGCAAGACCCCGGATGCATGAAGGGCCGCAGATGATGCGGCCCTTTTCATGTTTGCGCAGGTTCTGAAAAGAACTGACCCCGGAGGCAGAGCCAACCGGGGTCCAGTCCTGTAGTCCGAAGATGTTACTTCTTCGCGGCCTTCTTGGCGGCCTTCTTAGCCGGCTTCTTGGCGGCCTTCTTGGCAGCCTTCTTTGCAGGCTTCTTCGCCGCCTTCTTGGCAGGCTTCTTCGCAGCTTTCTTCGCAGCCATTGCTGTCTCTCCTAGTGTGTTGTTAGTGCCCCACAACGCAGGTAAGCCTCACACCGACGGATACGCAGCTATGATGATCACGCTGTTGACCCGTCATTGTTTTATTTTCTGCACCCGCTTGTGTGATTCGGCAATATGCCGACAACATTCGGCAGCATGTGGAAATCTCGCTAACAATCGGTAAATGCTGGCAAAACCGGAATTCGTTCCGTAAACGGACGATTTCTCCGGGATGGCGCGAAACATCACTGGAATCAGGCATCTTTCGCGATTGTCCGTATGCGGACGACCACCCGATTCAGACCGGTTTTTCGGGGACACCCTGTCAAGTGGCTCAAATGCCACTCCGAAAAATTTTGTGGAAAACCTTGCGATGAAGCGTCTGGCAAGACCCTTGCAAGCGGCCGCAACACTCCTTCTCCGTACACGGCCCATCATGTCAGGCCACCAGTCGAAGGCCCGCCATCGCATGCCGACAAGCAGAAGAGGCCGGATCTTTATCCGGCCTCTTGCTCGTTCAGGGTCTCGCTGAGGCGCTTACGAACACCCGCTCGTCGAGCCGCAGGTGTCGCACTTGAGGCAGGTGCCGTTCCTCACCATCGTGAAGTTGCCGCACTCCGAGCAGCCCACTTCAGGCGGCAGACATCAGCCTGCGAAGCTGTCGCCCTTGCTGCGGTTCATCTTCCAGTGAGTGGCTACTTCGTTTTCCAACGAAGGGAGGCCGCCCCAGGACTGAGGGACGATGTGGTCAATCTCCCAACCATACTGAGAGCACTTTCCATACTCTGAATACTTGATCCACATTCCAAATCGATCTTGGCGGAACACATTCCGGTCATGGCCGTTTATTTCGAGAGCTCTGGCCCAAGCCGCGATTTTCTTGATTTCGGTACTGGGTAGTGAGAAAAGAGACATGTTAGATTCCTAAATTGCTAGTGGGGTCTATCGTGAGGGCGCCACGTCATTGCAGTGATGTGGTGCCCATTTCTATTTCTGCGCCTTTCAGATCATCGATTCATGTTTTGTACTCCTTTAGTGTTTGACCTCGAACATCAGGGATATTCGAGGTCAAGGTTGAGAGGCGAAATTGCCTTACGAACACCCGCTCGTCGAGCCGCAGGTATCGCACTTGAGGCAGGTGCCGTTCCTCACCATCGTGAAGTTGCCGCACTCCGAGCAGCTGTCACCTTCATAGCCCTTCATGCGGGCTTCGGCGCGGCGGTCGATGGTGAGGTTCATCGCCACCGACGATGCGGTCACCGTTGCTGAGGTCTCGTAGGCACCGGCCGATGGCGTTGCCTCGGCAAGAGCCAGCGCACCCACGGCCTCGGCCCTGATCGCCAGCGCCTGCACCTGGGCCGGTGCGGGTGATGCCTGCGACATCACCACCACGTTCGATGTGGCGAGGTTCGGACGCCGCACGAAGCCCGACGACAGCACGCGCGCCGCCGGAACGCGCGGTGCTTCCTCCGCTCCCACGCCCTTGCCCAATGCATCGAAGCCCATTTCGGAGGCATCGACATGCGCAAGATCGCTGCGGCCGAGATAGGAAACGGCCAGTTCGCGGAACACATAATCGAGGATCGAGGTCGCGTTCTTGATCGAGTCGTTGCCCTGCACCATGCCCGCGGGCTCGAACTTGGTGAAGGTGAAGGCGTCGACGAACTCTTCCAGCGGCACGCCATATTGCAGGCCGACCGATACGGCGATGGCGAAATTGTTCATCATCGCGCGAAGTGCGGCACCTTCCTTGTGCATGTCGATGAAGATTTCACCCAGCTTCCCGTCATCATACTCGCCGGTGCGGAGATAGACCTTGTGCCCGCCGACGACCGACTTCTGGGTATAGCCCTTGCGGCGGTTCGGCAGCTTCTCGCGCGAACGCTCACGCTCGACGATCCGCTCCACGATCTTCTCGACAACCGTCTCGACACGCGCCGCCATGGGCTTTTGCATCAGCGTGTCGGCCACATCGTCCGCCTCGTCGTCCTCATCCGCCAGAAGCTGCGAGGAGAGGGGCTGAGAGAGCTTAGAGCCGTCGCGATAGAGCGCATTGGCCTTCAGCGCCAGCTTCCACGACAGCATGTAGGCGGCTGCGCAATCCTCAACTGCCGCATCGTTCGGCATGTTGATGGTCTTGGAGATGGCGCCCGAGATGAAGGGCTGGCTCGCCGCCATCATGCGGATATGGCTGTCGACAGAGAGATAGCGCTTGCCCAGCCGCCCGCAGGGGTTGGCGCAGTCGAACACCGGCAGATGCTCGTCCTTGAGGCCGGGGGCGCCTTCGAGAGTCATCGCGCCGCACACATGGATGTTCGCCTTGTCGATATCGGACTTCGAGAATCCGAGATAGGCCAGCAGATCGAGCCCGTAGTCGTTCAGCTGCGCGTCGGACAGCTTCAGCACGTTGCGGCAGAAGTCTTCGCCAAGCGACCACTTGTTGAACACGAACTTGATGTCGAAGGCGGAAGCAAGCCCGCTCTCGATCTTGGCGATCTGCTCGTCGCCGAAGCCCTTGGCCTTCAGCGCCGCGTGGTTGATGCCGGGGGAATCGGCCAGCGTGCCGTGGCCCACGGCATAGCCGATGATCTTTTCGATCTGGTCCGCCTGATAGCCCATGGTGCGGAGCGCTTCCGGCACCGCCTGGTTGATGATCTTGAAATAGCCGCCGCCGGCCAGCTTCTTGAACTTCACCAGCGCGAAATCGGGCTCGATGCCGGTCGTGTCGCAATCCATGAC
>JALHQC010000033.1 GCA_022842165.1 bacterium | reverse complement strand
CGCTGCGAGAAATCCGGGCTGCCGAGCGTGTCTTTCCAGCCGAGATAGTCCCAGTAGTCGACATGATAGGTCAGCGCCAGGACGCCGGGCATCCGGCTTACTTCCTCGAACAGCTTGTCAGCCGGCGGGCAGGACGAACAGCCCTGGCTTGTAAAAAGTTCGGCCACCACGTTGGGCTCCACTGCCGCGCGCGCCGCCGGCGCCAGCAAGGCCGTAGCCGCACCGGCTCCCAAAGCAAGGCAAGTCCGGCGGGAGATGGGCTGCACAGTTTTCATGCATCCTATATGGCGCAAACGGCTCGCGAGTACCACTCACGAGCCGTATCCGAGCAATCACGAATGCGTAGGGCGGTTCAGGCCGCCCGAGCGAGGTTGCGCAGCACATAGGGCATGATGCCGCCGTTCCGGTAGTAATCAAGCTCGTCCAGCGTATCGATGCGGCACATCACCTGGGCCGACGCGGTCGAGCCATCGGCGCGGGCGATTTCAACCGTCAGCGTGGCGCGGGGCTTCAGGCCGTCGGCAAGGCCCTTGATGGTGATCGTCTCATCGCCCTTGAGGCCAAGCGTCTGCCAGCCTTCGCCTTCCCTGAACTGCAACGGAACGACGCCCATGCCGATGAGGTTCGAGCGGTGAATGCGCTCGAAGCTCTGGGCGATCACGGCACGCACCCCCAGCAGCTTCGTGCCCTTGGCGGCCCAGTCGCGCGAGGAGCCGGTGCCATATTCCTTGCCGGCGAAGATGACGAGGGGCTTGCCCTCATCGGCATATTTCATGGCGGCATCGTAAATCGGCATCTGCTCGCCCGAGGGATAGTGCTTGGTCACACCGCCTTCGATGCCCGGAACCATCTGGTTCTTGATGCGGATATTGGCGAAGGTGCCGCGCATCATCACCTCGTGATGACCACGGCGTGCGCCATAGGAGTTGAAGTCCATCTTCTCGACGCCGCGCGAGTTGAGATACTTGCCGGCGGGAGAGGCCGCCTTGATGTCACCGGCGGGCGAGATGTGATCGGTGGTGATCGAGTCGAGGAACAGGCCCATGACGCGCGCGCCCTCGATATCCTGCACGGGTGCGGGCGTCATCGACAGGCCTTCGAAATAGGGCGGGTTCGCCACATAGGTCGATTTCTCGTCCCATGTGTAGTTCATGCCCTTGGTGACCTTGATCTTGCGCCACTGGGCATCGCCCTTGAACACGTCCTTGTAACGCTTTGCGAAGGCCTTGCGGGTGACGTTCTTGCGCACGAAATCGCCGATCTCCTTCGCAGTGGGCCAGATGTCCTTCAGGAAGACAGGGTTTCCCTTCCTGTCATGGCCGATGGGATCGGTCATCAGATTGACCTTCAGCGAACCCGCCAGCGCATAGGCGACGACGAGGGGCGGCGAGGCCAGGTAATTGGCGCGCACATCGGGGTTCACGCGGCCCTCGAAATTGCGGTTGCCTGACAGCACGGCGGCGGCGACAAGATCGTTCTTGCGGATCGTCTCGGACACATTCTCCGGCAACGGGCCGGAATTGCCGATGCAGGTGGTGCAGCCGTAACCCACCAGGTTGAAGCCGATCTTGTCCAAGTCCTTCTGCAAGCCGGAGGAAGCGAGATATTCGGTGACGACCTGAGATCCCGGCGCCAGCGAGGTCTTGACCCAGGGCTTGGTGGTCAGCCCTTTCTTCACGGCATTGCGGGCCAGCAGGCCGGCGCCGATCATCACGCTGGGGTTCGAGGTATTGGTGCAGGAGGTTATGGCTGCGATCACCACGTCACCATCGCCCAAGTCGAAATTGGCGTTCTCGACCGTGTAGCGGTCGGTGAGCTTCTCGCCGGACTCGAATTCATCGGCCATGACCTTGGTGAAGCCCGCGGCGACGTTTCCGAGTTCCACCCTGTCTTGCGGGCGCTTGGGGCCGGCCATCGAGGGGACAACACTTGCGAGGTCGAGTTCGAGCGTATCCGAGAATACCGGATCCTCGGCCTTGGGCGTCCAGAACATGTCCTGCGCCTTGGCGTATTTCTCGACGAGGGCTACCTGCGCGGCGGGCCGCGCCGTTCCCTTGAGGTAAGCGACAGTTTCGGCGTTGACGGGGAAGAAGCCGCAGGTGGCGCCATATTCGGGCGCCATGTTGGCAATCGTCGCCATGTCAGCGAGCGAGAGGGTGTTGAGGCCTGCGCCATAGAATTCCACGAACTTGCCGACCACGCCCTTCTTGCGCAGCATCTGGGTCACGGTCAGGACAAGGTCGGTCGCCGTCGTGCCCTCGGGGAGGGCCCCGGTCAGCCTGAAACCGATCACTTCGGGGATCAGCATCGAGATGGGTTGGCCCAGCATGGCGGCTTCCGCCTCGATGCCGCCCACGCCCCAGCCCAGCACGGCAAGGCCGTTCACCATGGTCGTATGGCTGTCGGTGCCGACGAGCGTATCGGGATAGGCGTAGGTGACCTTCTTGCCCTTCACCTTGTCCTCACGCGTCCACACGGTCTTTGCCAGATATTCGAGATTCACCTGATGGCAGATGCCGGTGCCGGGCGGCACCACGCGGAAATTGTCGAAAGCACCCTGCCCCCATTTGAGGAAGGTGTAGCGCTCGCCGTTGCGGTCATACTCGAGGTTGACGTTGGCCTTGAAGGCCTTGGAGTTGGCGAAAAAATCGACCATCACCGAGTGGTCGATCACGAGGTCGACGGGGGCCAGCGGGTTGATCTTCTTCGGGTCCTGCCCCAGCGCCTTCATGGCATCGCGCATGGCAGCCAGATCGACCACAGCGGGAACGCCGGTGAAATCCTGCATCAGCACGCGGGCCGGGCGGAAGGCGATTTCCTTCTCGTCCTTGCCGCGGTTCTTGAGCCACTTGGCGACGCCCTCGATATCGGCCTTGGTCACCGAGCGGCCATCCTCATGCCGCAGCAGGTTTTCGAGCAGCACTTTCAGCGAGTAGGGAAGGCGCGAAATGCCCTTGAGGCCGTTCTTCTCCGCCGCCTTGAGGCTGAAATAGGTGTAGGTCTTGCTGCCAACCTTGAGGGACTTGCGGCACTTGAAGCTGTCGAGGGACATAGGGGCCTCTTGTTTGGGTGGGATTGCCGCAGCCTATAGTCGTTTTTGCGTTGCGGCACCAGATCAACCAAGGGTGCATGTGTCGTTCAACTGACATCAATGCATGATGGCGCGGCATCTCTGAGCCTTTCGGATGCGGAAAATTGTCGGCATTTGAAGAACGGCATTGCAACTTTCGCGCGCTAGGGTCCTGCCGGGATCAAAAGCCGCCTGACCGGCGCCGGAGGGACATGATGAAACACCAGGTGATTCGTTTTTCGCTGCTCGCCGCGGCCGGGCTGCTTCTGGTCTCGTGCGGCTCCTACGACGCCGAGTATCAGGAATTTGCCAAGTCGAAAAAAATGTCGGCCGAGCAGACGGCGGCATTCATGGCCTGTGCCACCGGGCACCGGAAGAACAAGCCGTCGTTTCCGGCCAAGGATGGCACCGTCGTCATGAAATCGGTGCCGCTCGATATCTGCGCCTGCCAGACCCCGGCAATCACCAGCGTTCTCGCCGAAAAAGACTACAAGGGCTATCTCCCCTTTGCCGAATATATCGCCAAGCCCGTGAAGAAGAAGCCGCCACGCTTCAGCAAGAAAATCCTCAAAGACGGCGTCAAGTCTCCGGATGCCGGAAAACGGCTCGAAGCGTCATTCAATGCCTGTGTCGAGGGCTACAAGTCCAAGAACAAGGACAATCCGGAAACGGCGGAACTCTTCCAGTTCGTGCCGGCCCCTCCGCCCAAGGAAAAGAAGACCGCCGACGCCACGCATTGAGGATCGAAGGCGATCAGGTCAGTCGCGAAGTTGCTGGCGGCGATGCCACTGCCGCGAGCGTAAGCGGGGCGCCAGATAGGCCGCGATAAAGGGCGCGATGGCAAAGCTCGCTACGATCACCACTGGCAGCCAGAACTTGGCATTTTCGTAAAGCTGCGGAACCGATAGCACGGTGATGGCACCGATGCCGAAGACGACCGCATTCACCATGGTCGAGATCAGCAGCGCAATACGGGTGTTGGTTGTCAGTCGCAACAGCAAGCCTCCATGGCGCGAGCGGCGTCGAAACAACGCCAGTTCCATGGCTGCAATGCACAGGGGCGGCGGCGGGTTCCCCGCCTGTTCCGCAGTTCAGACCCGGCGCTCCACCATCATCTTCTTGATCTCGGCGATGGCCTTGGCAGGCGAAAGCCCCTTGGGGCAGGTCTTGGCGCAGTTCATGATGGTGTGGCAACGGTAGAGCCGGAAAGGATCCTCCACATTGTCGAGGCGTTCGCCCGTGGCCTCGTCGCGCGAGTCTATCATCCAGCGATAGGCCTGAAGGAGCGCCGCGGGCCCCAGATAACGGTCGCCGTTCCACCAGTAGGAGGGGCATGAGGTTGAGCAGCAGGCGCAGAGGATGCATTCGTAGAGCCCATCGAGCTTCGAGCGGTCTTCCGGCGTCTGTTTCCATTCGGTCTGGGGTTCAGGCGTCGTGGTCTTCAGCCAGGGCTCGATCGAGCGGTGCTGGGCGTAAAATCGCGTCATGTCGGGCACGAGGTCCTTCACCACCGCCATGTGCGGCAGGGGATAGATGCGGACGTCGCCCTTCACATCTTCGCAGGACTTGAGGCAGGCGAGCGTGTTGGTGCCGTCGATGTTCATCGAGCACGACCCGCAAATCCCCTCGCGGCAGGAGCGCCGGAAGGCGAGCGAGGGATCCTGCTCGTTCTTGATCTTGATCAGCGCGTCCAGCACCATGGGCCCGCATTTTTCCATGTCGATGGTGAAGGTATCGACCTGCGGGTTTTTCCCATCGTCCGGATTCCAGCGATAGATCCTGAAATCGCGAAGCCGCTTTCCTTGAGGCTTAGGCCAGACCTTGCCGGGCTGGATCTTGGAGTTCTTGGGTAGTGTGAATTCGGCCATGTAAAAACCTTTTCTCGACAGACCTTAAGGCAAGACGCGGGGCTTTGGCTTTTCCACATGCCAGCCAAAGCTCTCAAAGTTCTTTCGAGCCTGATTCAGAGACACTTTGTTCGCACCACCTTCAAGATCAGGATAGGCTTCCTGAACCGGGTCGTCTTCCCAGCCGCAAGCGCCGCAAATTTCATACCCACCTGGCTCTGAAAATTCCAAGCCTCCACAGGATGGGCACTCAACAGACCCATCAACAATGTTCCCTGGCGACTTCACTTTGGAGGCAGCCAGAAAGTAATTCAGTGCGTTCTCGGCCATCAATACACCCCTGCTTTAGGATTTATGCACTGAATTTTCCCAGACAAGGAGTAGCCATCCGACGGGCAGTGGTCAAACGCATCTCCGTGGCACATGACTTTATCGAAGTTAAAGTATCTCATCTTGGCTCCGTCGAACCGATGGGAAGCTTTGCAACGCGCATGCGAGTGGCAGAGATCGTCACGATTGCTCCGGAGTCGAGGTTTCCGGCTCCGACCGTCAGGGCGCGATTGACAAGAGGACCAATGCTTGCTGGCAGCCGGTCCTTCGAGCGTAGCTGAACCACACTTGGTTTGTCGGTTCCGTGAATGGCGTGGAGCGTTGCAAAATCAAGATCGCCGGACAGGATGATTGCTCCTTCTTTCCGGCAGTGCTCCATGATCTCCGCATCGGGCGCATCGAAAGAACCAATCTCCGACCAATGTTTCGCATCATGGCCCCGCTCACGCAAATACGCGGTCCATCCGACCGAAAGGTTCATGTCGATCACAACCCTCAATTCGATCCCGCTAGATCGTATTCCGAGTTTGATGCCACCGCACCAGCGTAACCGATCGCTTCCAGGATGTCTTCGCGTTCCAGATACGGAAAATGCTCGATCATCTCTTCGATCGATGTTCCGGAAGCGATTTGCCCGGCAATCATGCCGACTGTTACCCTCATGCCCCTAATGCAGGGTTTGCCGCCCATGACCTTAGGATCGCGTGTGATTCTTGGAAACTCGGACATGGTGACATCCTTTCCTATCAATACACTCTCGCCTTCGGCTTGATGTATTCGATATCCTTGGACATGGTGTAGTCATGCACCGGGCGGTAGCCCAATTTGACGGACTTCTTGTCGCGGTCGGCCCAGGCGAGGGTGTGCTTCATCCAGTTGGCGTCGTCGCGGTTCGGGAAGTCCTCGCGGGCGTGGGCGCCACGGCTTTCCTTGCGGGCTTCGGCGCTGACGACGGTGGTCGCCGCCTGCAGGATCAGGTTTTCGAACTCCAGCGTCTCGACGAGGTCCGAGTTCCAGACCAGCGAACGGTCGGTGACGTGGATATCGTCGATTCCGCGCCACACTTCGCCCAGGCGCTTCACGCCTTGCGCCAGCGTCTCGCCGGTGCGGAACACGGCGGCATCGTCCTGCATCGTGCGCTGCATGCGGGCGCGGAGCTGCGCGGTGGGCGTTCCGCCGCTTGCGTGACGATAGTGGTCAAGGCGCGATACCGCCATTTCGGCAGCATCGGCGGGCAGATCGGCATGCGGCGCATTGGGCTTCACCAGTTCGATGCAGCGCAGCCCCGCGGCGCGGCCGAAGACCACGAGGTCGATCAGCGAATTCGATCCAAGACGGTTTGCGCCGTGGACGGAGACACAGGCCGCCTCGCCCACCGCCATCAGGCCTGGAACAATCTTCTCGGGGTTGGCGGGATCGCCGGCCAGAACCTCGCCATGATAGTTCGTGGGGATGCCGCCCATATTATAGTGCACGGTCGGCAGGATCGGGATCGGCTCGCGCGTCAGATCGACGCCCGCGAAAATCTTGGCCGATTCGGAAATGCCCGGCAGGCGCTCGTGAAGTACCTTGGGATCAAGGTGTTCGAGATGCAGGTGGATGTGGTCCTTCTGCGGACCCACGCCACGGCCCTCGCGGATCTCGATCGTCATCGAGCGCGAAACGACGTCACGCGAGGCCAAGTCCTTGGCGGAAGGCGCATAACGTTCCATGAAACGCTCGCCCTGCGAATTGGTGAGATAACCGCCCTCGCCGCGAGCACCCTCGGTGATGAGGCAGCCCGCGCCATAGATGCCGGTCGGATGGAACTGCACGAACTCCATATCCTGGCAGGGCAGGCCGGCACGCAGCACCATGGCATTGCCGTCGCCCGTGCAGGTGTGGGCAGAGGTTGCCGAGAAGTAGGCTCGGCCATAGCCGCCAGTTGCCAGGATCGTTTCATGGGCGCGGAAACGGTGGATCGAGCCATCCTCCATGCACATGGCGACGACGCCGCGGCACTGGCCGTTCTCCATGATCAGGTCGAGCGCGAAATACTCGACGAAGAATTCGGCCGCGTAGCGGAGGCTCTGGCCATAGAGCGTGTGGAGCATGGCGTGGCCGGTGCGGTCGGCGGCGGCACAGGTGCGCTGCACCGGGGGACCATCGCCGAAATTCATCATGTGGCCGCCGAAGGGGCGCTGGTAGATCTTGCCTTCCTCGGTGCGCGAGAAGGGCATGCCGAAATGCTCAAGCTCATAGACGGCGGTGGGCGCGTTGCGGCAGAGGTATTCGATGGCGTCCTGGTCACCCAGCCAGTCGGCACCCTTTACCGTGTCGTACATGTGCCAGCGCCAGTCGTCCGCCCCCATGTTGGCGAGCGAGGCCGCGATGCCGCCCTGTGCCGCCACGGTGTGCGAGCGCGTGGGAAAGACCTTCGAGATGCAGGCGGTCCTGAGGCCCGCCTGGGTGGCGCCCAGCGTGGCGCGAAGGCCCGAACCGCCGGCACCGACCACGACGACATCGTAGCTATGGTCCGTCACCGGATAGGCGCGGCCGCCAATCGTGAAGCTGTTGGGAGCCTTGTTCCTGGTTTCGACAGCAGCCATCAGAGTCCAAAGCTCATCTTGAGAATTGCGTAAAGGGCGGCGACGCCAAGCACCGCCGTGAAAAAGCTGTTCAACAGCAGGGCGCTGAACTTGGCAGCCGGCGTATGGACATAGTCCTCGATAACGACCTGAAGCCCCAAGCGCATGTGCCAGAGCGTGGAGATGATGGTGAGCGCCAGCAGGATGGCAACCAACGGGTTTGCCACGCTCGCCACCAGCTCGGCCCGGGTGGAGCCGAGATGCATGATGACGAAGATCACCAGGAACACCATCAGCGGCAGGCTGGCGATGGCGGTGACGCGTTCCAGCCACCAGTGTTCGGTTCCGGCCTTGGCGGAGCCTAGCCCCAAAACGCGGTTCAGCGGTGTGCGCATGCTCATGACATTACCCCATAGCCGATGACCCAGAGCAGGATGGTGATGATGACGCCGCCCGCCAGCGTGAGCTGCGCGCCACGCTCGACGCTTGGCAGCTCGTAGCCCCAGCCCATGTCCCAGATCAGATGGCGAATGCCGCCCAGGGTGTGATGCACCAGCGACCAGGTGAAGCCGAGCAGCACGATCTGCCCGAACCAGTGACCGAAGAAGCCCTGCACCATATCAAAATACGCATCGGAGGTTGCGGCCGCCGTCAGCCACCAGACCAGCAGCAGTACGCCCGCGTAAAGGGCGATGCCGGTGGCGCGGTGGACAATCGACAACAGCATCGTCATCCCGCCGCGGTAGATCTGCAGGTGCGGCGAGAGGGGGCGTCCAGCTTTTCGTGTCTCAGACATCGCTCAATTCCCGTTCCCGGAGGAAACTTCTACCTTGTGCAGTGCAGTATCGCAAATAGGCCGAAAGGCATAGGATGATACTCCAGACAGCTTGACGCAGATCATCGTATCCGCGCATGGCTGCCATCAGACTGGATATTGACCAACCCGGACCTTGACCAATGACCGACATCGTTTGCCCTGCCTGTAGCGCCGTCAACCGTGTGCCGCCCGACAAGCCCGCCAAAGCCGCCAAATGCGGCAAGTGCCGCGCCGCCCTCTTCGATGGGCATCCCGTTCCGCTGACGGCTTCCAGCTATGGAAAGCATCTGGAGCGGAATTCGATCCCCGTACTGGTCGATTTCTGGGCAGACTGGTGCGGCCCCTGCAAGACGATGGCGCCCGAATTCGAAAAGGCGGCGCGGGCCATGGAACCCGATGTGCGTTTCGCCAAGCTGGACACCGAAGACGCCCAGCAGATTGCCGGCGCGAACGCGATCCGCTCGATCCCGACCATGATCTTGTTCAGGAATGGCCGCGAGATCGCCCGCGAATCAGGTGCGATGCCGGCCGGGCGGATCGTGCAATGGGTGCGCGGCGCATTGCAGGGCTGACGCCGCAATTAAAGCGCATTGGGCGGCTGTTGTTCGGCCAGGATGCGGCGTCTTGTCATTGTAGTCATCATTCTGGCCGGGGCCGCCGCAATCTACGTCGCCGCCCGTACCGCGCTTATTCCTGACCGCTACAACCCGTTAGCGCCACTGGACCTCAGCGAACCGCCTGGCGCCATCGCCGACTGGAAACTTTGGCTGATGGCTGACGATCTTCCCGCCTGCATGGCCGCCCTCCGGCGACAGGGCGTGGAAGTAAAGGCGATGCCGCGGCAGATCGAGGCGACGGGATGCCTGCGCGAGGATACGGTAACGATTTCGCGCTTTTCCGCGGCGGCGATCGGCGCGGAGGAAATGCGCTGCAGCGTGGCGCTGAGGCTCTACTTGCTGGAGCGGCACGTCGTCCAACCCCTGGCGCTGAGGCATTTCGGGTCAAGGGTTGAGCGGATCGACCATTTCGGCAGCTACTCCTGCCGCAACATTGCAGGCAGAAACCGCCTGAGCGAACACGCCACCGCCAATGCCTTCGACATCTCGGGCTTTGTGCTTGCCGGTGGCCGCAGCATGAGCGTGAGGCGAAACTGGAACCAGGGCGGAGCGCCGTCGCAGTTCCTGCGCGATGTGCGGCTGGGCGCGTGCAGCCTGTTCAACCTGGTGCTGAGCCCCGACTACAATGAAGCCCACGCCGACCATTTTCACGTCGACATGGGCCTGTTCAGGGGCTGCAACTGAGGGACGGCTACTGGACGATGACCTTGGTGCCGACGGGCGTGCTGCGGTAAAGCTCCACCACTTCGCGGTTCAGCATGCGGATGCAGCCTGAGGAGGCCGCCGTGCCGATCGAGGATGGCACATTGGTGCCGTGGATGCGGAACATCGTGTCGCCGCCGCCGTCGAAAAGATAGAGCGCGCGGGCGCCGAGCGGATTATCCGGAATGCCGCCGGGCATGCCATTTTTCCATTTGGCGTATTTGGGGGTGCGCCTGATCATTTCGGCGGGGGGCGTCCATTTCGGATTTTCGCGCTTCATGCCGATGCGCGCGACGCCGGACCAGTTGAACCCCTCCTTGCCGACGGCCACGAGGTAGCGCATGGCCTTGCCATTGGGCATGACCTGATAGAGGGCACGCTCCCTAGTGCGGACAATGATGGTGCCCGGCTTTTCGGAAGACCTGAATTCGACGACTTCGCGGCCCTTGTAGGCGATCTTCTTCTTGTCGATCTGCTTCTTGCGGGTCAGCCGCGGTTTGGCGGGCTTGCTCTTTCTGGCAGGGGTGCCGACCGGGCGCTTGCCATTGCGGCGATATTCTTCCCAGTCGAAAAGGAAGGCATTTGCGGGTGCGGCGGCCACAGGCACAACCGCCGCAGCGAGGCCAAGCATCGACAGGAATCCACGCCTATTCACGATTCGAACATCCCCCATTCTTTATCCCCAGAGCCGCTGACTTCTATAAAGGAGAAACCTTTACCGCAAGTCACAGGGACGTGAGATTACAAAACGATAATCTGGGTATCGGTGATGCTTGCGCCCCGGCGTGGCGCAGTGCCAGTATCGAGGCCAACCGCAGACAGGACTGGAGCAGGCCATGAAAGCCGTCGGATACAGGATCGCTGGCGCAGTGGACGCGGCGAATGCGCTGGAAGATGTCGAACTGCCCAGGCCGGTGCCGCACGGACGCGACGTTCTCGTCAACGTCAAGGCAGTGTCGGTCAATCCGGTCGACACCAAGATCCGCCGCGGCGTTGCGCCGGCCGCCGGCGAAGTGAAGATCCTCGGATGGGATGCAGCCGGAATCGTCGAGGCCGTGGGTCCGGACACGGGCCTCTTCAAGCCGGGTGACGAAGTCTATTATGCCGGCTCGATCGACAGGCCGGGCACCAACTGCGAGTATCATCTTGTCGACGAGCGGATCGTAGGACGCAAGCCCAAGTCACTCGGCTTTGCCGAGGCCGCCGCCCTGCCCTTGACGTCCATCACCGCGTGGGAGGCAGTGTTCGACCGCCTCGACGTGCGGAAGCCCGTGCCGGGCGCTGCCAACGCGATCATGATCGTCGGCGGGGCGGGAGGCGTCGGATCGATCGCCATCCAGATTCTGCGGCAGATGACGGATGTCACCATCATCGCCACGGCCTCGCGGCCGGAAACCCAGGCCTGGGCCAGGGAGATGGGCGCCCATCATGTGGTCGATCATCGCAAGCCGCTCGATGCGGAAGTGCAGCAGCTCGGGATCGGGGCCCCGGCATTTGTTTTTTCCACGACGCAGACCGACCAGCACTTCGACGCCATCGTCGAGCTGATTTCACCGCAGGGCCGCTTCTGCCTGATCGACGATCCGCCGCCGCTCGACGTCATGAAGCTGAAGCGCAAGAGCCTTTCCCTGCACTGGGAGCTGATGTTCACGCGCCCGCTGTACGGCACGGCTGACATCGAGGAACAGCACCGCCTGCTCAACGCGGTTTCGGCGATGGTCGACAATGGCAAGATCAGGACCACGCTGGCGGAGCATTTCGGCACGATAAATGCCGCCAACCTGCTCCGCGCCCATGCTCTGATCGAGAGCGGAAAGTCACGCGGCAAGGTGGTACTGGAAGGATTCTGAGCAGCCGCAATGCAAGCGGGCGGAAGACCTGCATCCCGCCCGTTTCGCTATGGCTGATCAGCTCAGGCAAGCACCTTCTTGTTCTGCCGGTTCTCGATCAGGTCGTCGACGACGCCCGGATCGGCAAGCGTCGAGGTATCGCCCAATGCGCCGAAATCATCTTCCGCGATCTTGCGCAAAATGCGGCGCATGATCTTGCCGGAGCGCGTCTTGGGCAGGCCCGGCGAGAACTGAATCTTGTCGGGCGTCGCCAGGGGTCCGATTTCCTTGCGCACATGGGCGACCAGATCCTTGCGGAGATCGTCATCGCCAGCCTCGCCGGTCATCAGCGTCACGTAGCAATAGATGCCCTGCCCCTTGATGTCGTGCGGATAGCCGACGACGGCGGCCTCCGAGACCTTGGGATGGGCGACCAGTGCGGATTCGACTTCCGCCGTGCCGAGACGGTGGCCGGAAACGTTGATGACATCGTCGACGCGGCCGGTGATCCAGTAATAGCCGTCAGCATCGCGGCGGCAGCCGTCGCCGGTGAAGTACATGCCCTTGTAGGTCGAGAAATAGGTCTGCACGAAGCGGTCATGGTCGCCATAGACGGTACGCATCTGGCCCGGCCACGAGTCGAGGATCACAAGATTGCCGGATGCAGCACCCTCGAGGAACTCGCCCTTGTCGTCGACCAGCGCGGGCTTGACGCCAAAGAACGGCCGCGTCGCCGAACCGGGCTTCAGCTTGGTGGCGCCGGGCAGCGGCGTGATGAGGATGCCGCCGGTTTCGGTCTGCCACCAGGTGTCGACGATCGGGCAGCGCTCGTCGCCCACCACGCGGTGATACCATTCCCAGGCTTCCGGGTTGATGGGCTCGCCGACCGATCCCAGAAGTCGCAGCGACTTCCGAGAGGTTCTGGCAACAGGCGCCTCGCCCGCCCCCATGAGGGCACGGATCGCCGTCGGAGCCGTGTAGAAGATATTGACCTTGTGCTTGTCGATCACTTCCCAGAAGCGCGAGTTCGACGGGTAATTCGGCACACCCTCGAACATCAGCGTGGTCGCGCCATTCGCCAGCGGACCATAGACGATATAGCTGTGGCCCGTCACCCAGCCCACGTCCGCCGTGCACCAGTAGATGTCGCCATCGTGATAGTCGAAGACGTATTGATGCGTCATCGCGGCATAGACGAGATAACCGCCCGTGGTGTGCAGCACGCCCTTGGGCTTTCCGGTCGAGCCCGAGGTGTAGAGGATGAACAGCGGGTCTTCCGCCTTCATCTTCTCGGGCTTGCAGTCGGCGCTTACCGTTGCGGCTTCGTCGTGATACCAGAAATCCCGGGTGGGGTTCATGTCGACCTTGCCGCCGGTGCGGCGCACGACGAGTACTTTCTCGTTTCCGGCGCAGCGCTTGAGCGCATCATCGGTATTGTGCTTCAGCGGAACCTTCTTGCCGCCGCGCAGGCCTTCGTCCGCCGTGATGATGAGCTTCGAGTTGGCGTCATTGATGCGGCTTGCGAGCGAGTCCGGCGAGAAGCCGCCGAAAACGATCGAATGCATGGCGCCGATCCGGGCGCAGGCCAGCATGGCGTAAGCCGCTTCCGGTATCATCGGCAGGTAGATCGTCACGCAGTCGCCCTTCCTGACGCCATGCTTCTTCAGCACATTGGCGAAACGGCAGACCTGCTCGTGGAGTTCGTTGTAGGTGATCTTCTTGTCGTAATAGGGATCGTCGCCTTCCCAGATGATGGCGACCTGATCGCCACGCTTCTTCAGGTGGCGGTCGATGCAATTATAGGAGACGTTGAGGATGCCATCCTCGTACCACTTGATCGACACCTTGGGGTATTCATAGGTGGTGTTCTTGATCTTTTTCGGCGCCTTGAACCAGTCCAGCCGCTTGGCGTGCTTGCCCCAGAACTTTGCCGGGTCCTTGACCGATTCCGCATACATCTTCTTGTAGGCGGCATCGTCGACGAAGGCCTTCTTTTTCCACGAGGCCGGTACCGCATAGACTTTCTCGGACATAGGCGCATTCCTCCCAGACATGCCGATATTGATGATCCTTTTGACGGCACAGTCTATAGCCTGCAATGAGACTCCTGTCTAAGAAACGCCATGACAAGCCCCCGCCACCTTACATACTTCGTCGCACTCGGCCTGTTCTGGGGCATCTCCCCCAGCCTGTACCGGCACTGGGGGGTTCTGGGCATGCCCATCACCCATGTGATCGTGCTGACGGGCCTCGGCGTGGGCGTAGCACTGGGCATCATATGCTGGCTTCGCGGCATCGACTGGTTCGGCGGCGTCAGGCTGCAACTGTTCGGGATGGGATGTGCGGCGCTGATGAACATTCCCTTCGCGCTTGGCCTGGTCTTCGCCCGCCACGTGCCGCCCACCGAACTGGCGTTGATCATCTCGACAGCACCCATCGTCAATTATCTGGTGGCGCTGGTAACGGGGCGCGAGAACGCCGCACCACGGCGGCTGATGGCGATCGGTCTGGGCTTTGTCTCGACGGCGATCCTGGTCGTCACGCGCGAGGGCATGCTGTCGGGCGAGATCTCATGGTGGCTGATCGCGGCCTGCTCGATGCCGATCCTCTATTCGGCGTATAACTGGTTTGCAGCGCATTACTGGCCGCGCGAGTCACACCCCTATGCGGCGGGCGTGGCCGAGTCGATCTGGTCGGGCCTGCTGGCGCTCCCCTTCCTGGTGTTCTTCGCCCCGCCGTGGAGTGCGGAACAGCTTCCCCTTGCCGCCTATGTGACGATCGGTTTCGCCTGCCTGATGTGGATCGTCGAGCGCATCGCCTTCTTCACGCTGATCCGCGAGAAGGGTGCGGTTTTCACGGTGCAGGCGGTCTATCTCTCCACGCCCGCGGCGGTTCTCATCGCAGTTGCCTTCTTCGGCGGCAGCGACATGTGGCTGTGGGCCTCGCTCGCCGTGCTGATGGGCGCGCTCTACCTCAACAATTCCGGTTCAGCCGCCAGACCGATGTCCACTTGATCTCGGCATCCTCGAGATCGCGCGTGACCTTGACCTTGTATTCGCCGACTTTTTCGAGCTTGTCGCGCGGCAGGTAGCTGCGGCCGGGATCGCCGATCAGAACGGCACTTCCCCGATCCTCGGCCTTGATGAGCCAGGCATGGACACGGGCAGCGAGGTCCTTCTCGTAAAACAGGTCTCCGACGAGGATCACATCGCAGGCTGGTGGAGGCGATGCGAGGAGGTCTATGCCGGTCACGGTAAGCCCCTCCCCCTTGTGGGGAGGGGTGGGGGTCCGTGCGTCAAACTGCCAGCCACCCCCCACCCTCGATCCCTCCACACGAGGGGGAGGGAGGAATTCATTCAACTCAGCATTCAAATGGATCGCCTCGACCGAGAAGCCATCGATATCGGCACACAGCACGCTGGCCGCGCCCGCCTTCATCGCCGCGATGCCGACGAGGCCGGAGCCGGATGCCAGATCGACCACGGATTTTCCCTGCACCAGATGTGGATTGTCCAGCACATGACGGGCCAGCGCCTGTCCGCCCGCCCAGGCGAAGGCCCAGAAGGGCGGGGGCAGGCCCATCTCGCCCAGTTCTTCCTCGGTCTTCTGCCACAGCGGCACCGCCTCGTGCGCCAGATGAAGCTTCACTTCGGGCACCAGCGGCGGCGTCATCACGGTGGTGTTGGCGCGGATGAACGCCCGGCGGTCGGCGACCGGCTTCACGCCTTCACGCCGCCGAGCTTGCAGATGTGCTTCCATTCCTCCGGCGTTACCGGCTGCACCGAAAGCCTGGAGTTCTTGACGAGAACCATGTCTGTCAACTTCGGATCGTTCTTGATCTCGTCCAGGCTCACGTGGCGCGGCAGGTCCTTCACGGCGCGGATGTCGACGCATTCCCAGGCGTCTTCCTTGGCCGTCGAATCCTTGTGCGCCAGCTTGCAGACCTCGACGATGCCGACGATCGCGCGGCCATCGTTCGAGTGGTAGAAGAAGCCCTGGTCGCCCAGCTTCATAACCCGCATGTTGTTGCGGGCCTGATAGTTGCGGACACCGGTCCACTCCTCGCCGGCCTCGCCCTTCGCCTTCTGCTTGTCCCAGGACCAGACCTCGGGCTCCGACTTGAAGAGCCAGTAGCTGGCCATCACGCCGTCTCCGGGTTCTTCATGGTCCATTTCCAGGCGCGGATGTCGACGGAGGCGAAGAGGCCGGCCTTGGCGTAGGGATCATTGGCGGCAATCGACTCGGCGGCAGCCCGGTCAGCAACATCGAGGATCACCAGGCTGCCATTGGGCGAGCCGTCATCGGTGGTGAATGGGCCGGCCGATTTCAGTGCGCTCCCCAGGCTTTCCAGATATTTCACATGAACCGGGCGGGTCGCGAGGCGAAGGTCCAGGCTGTTGGGTTTGTCGGTGCAGATCAGTGCGAAGAGCATGTGCCGTTGTCCTTATGTGTTTTCGGTCTTGAGCGGGCGAGCCAGAAGCCGGGAGATTTCTTCTTCCGGCGGGGCATGTTCGTCAACGATGGCGTGAACGGCATCCACAATCGGCATGTCGACGCCCAGTCTGGAAGCAAGTTCTCGCGCGATCTTCACGGTGGAGGCGCCCTCGACCACGCCTTTCGACATTGCCAGCGCCTCTGCGACGGTTTTGCCCTCGCCGATGGCAAAACCGAATGAATAATTGCGTGACTGGCGCGACGAACAGGTGAGCAGCAGATCGCCGAGGCCGGAGAGGCCCATGAGTGTTTCTGGCTTCGCGCCAAGCTTCGCGGCAAAACGCGTGAGTTCGGCAAAGCCGCGCGTGGTGAGGGCGGCGCGGGCCGAATCGCCGAGGCCTCGGCCATCAGCGATGCCGCAAGCGATGGCGAGGACGTTCTTCAAAGCACCGCCGATCTCGACGCCCAACACGTCCTGCGCGGCGTAGATACGGAAAGCGGGAAGCGACAGGGCAGCAGCCCAATTGCGGGCGTCATCCATGTCAGTGGCCGCAAGTACCACGGCAGTCGGCAAGCCCTTCAGCACATCGGCGGCGAAGCTGGGGCCGGAGAGAACCAAGGCCTTCACGGCGGGAAGAACGTCGGCCACCACCTCGTTCATAAATAGCCCAGTCGCCTGCTCGATACCCTTCGCGGCGATGATGACCGGCTGACCGGAATGGGTCGTCGGGGAGATCTGGCTCAGTACATCGCGTACAGCCTGCGCCGGAACAGCGAGGATCAAGGCATCGGCCTTGCCAATCGGTCCAAGATCAGGTTCGGCGCGGCTCCAGATGCCGACATCATGACCCGCACTGCGCGCCACATGGGCAAGCGCCGTCCCCCAGGCGCCGCCGCCCAGCACGCCGATGCGGCTCATGCCTTGGCCCCGAGCTTTCCCGAGCCATAGATGGGCGCCTGGGTCTGGTCCAGCGGCCAGCGGGCGCGCGCGGCAACGCCCAGGTCATCAGCCAATCCCAGGGCCAGGCGTTCGGCACCTGCCCAGGCGATCATCGCGGCATTGTCGGTGCAGAGTCTTGCCGGCGGCACGATGAGGTTCAGCCGGTGCTGGGCCGCTGCCGTCTCGAACACCGCCTTCAACCGGGCATTGGCGGCAACGCCGCCGGCAACGATCAATGCCGGGCTTTCGACACGGGGGTGCGCCTCGCGGAACAGCGTGACGGCCATCTTCAGGCGATCCGCCATCGTCTCGGCGACCGCCGCCTCGAAACTCGCGCAGACGTCGGCGACGTCCTGATCGCTCAGGGTTCCCAGATCATTCACCACCTCGCGCACGGCGGTCTTGAGGCCGGAGAAGGAGAAGTTGCAATCCTTGCGGCCCTTGAGCGGCCTTGGGAAATCGAAGCGCTGCGGATTGCCGCCCCGCGCGCGGGCTTCCACCTGCGGGCCGCCGGGGTAACCCAGCCCCAGAAGCTTCGCCACCTTGTCGAAGGCCTCGCCCAGCGCATCGTCGATGGTCGTTCCCAGCCGGTGATAGCGGCCGACGCCCGCGACGATCTGGAACTGCGTGTGGCCGCCTGAAATCAGCAGCAGCAGATAGGGAAATTCCACCGTCCGCAGCAGCCTTGCGGTCAGGGCATGGCCTTCGAGATGGTTCACCGCCAGCAGCGGCGTGCCATGGGCGAGCGCGATCCCCTTGGCCATGGTGAGGCCGACGATGACGCCGCCCAGGAGCCCAGGTCCGGCGGTGGCCGCCACGCCATCAAGGTCCTCAAAACCCAGCCCCGCCTCTTTCATCGCCTGCGCGATCAGCCCGTCCAGATGGCTGACATGGGCGCGCGCGGCGATTTCGGGCACCACGCCGCCATAGGGCGCGTGGTCCTTCAGCTGCGACAGCACAATGTTGGAGACGATCTCACCACTGCCATCGGCATTGCGGCGAATCACCGCCGCGGCGGTTTCATCGCAGGAGGTTTCGATGCCGAGAATATGGGTTCTGCCTTGATCCATGGAACGGGTGACGGCACCGGTGATTGAAGCTAGAAGTGGCGTCCCTGTAGCATCCGCCGGATATGACTTGCAAATGCCGAAGCTGAAGATTGGTACCCGTGGCTCTCCCCTCGCGCTCTATCAGGCGCATGAAACGCGCCGCCGCCTGATGGCCGCCCACGGTCTGGCGGAGACGGATATCGAGATCATCGTCATCACAACGACGGGCGACCGCGTCCGCGACCGTCCGCTCTCCGAGATCGGCGGCAAGGGCCTGTTCACCAAGGAGATCGAGGAAGCGCTGTTCGCAGGGGACATCCAGCTTGCCGTGCATTCGATGAAGGACATGCCGGCCCGATTGCCCGATGGCCTCGTCATGGCGGCGCTGTTGCCGCGTGAGGACCCGCGCGATGCCTTCTTGAGCCCCGTGGCGAAATCCATTGCCGATCTGGCGCAGGGCGCCACGGTGGGATCGTCATCGGTGCGGCGCGGCGCGCAATTGAAGCGGCTCAGGCCCGACCTCAACGTCATTCCGTTCCGCGGCAATGTGGAAACCCGGCTGCGGAAACTGGAGGACGGCGTTGCGCAGGCCACCTTCCTCGCCTGCGCGGGACTGAACCGGCTGGGCCTTGCGGACAAGATCACCTCGATCATCCCCATGGAGATGATGCTTCCCGCCGTGGCGCAGGGTTGCATCGGCATCGAAACGCGGGATGATGATGCGGCAACCCGCGATATCCTTGCACCGCTGAACCATGCGGTGACAGCCACCGCTGTCACCTGCGAGCGTGCCTTCCTCGCCGCCCTCGATGGCTCGTGCCGCACGCCGCTGGCGGGCCATGCGTTTCTCGAGAATGACCGTGTTAAGTTTCGCGGCCATGCCTTGACGCTCGACGGCGTTCACTGCTTCGAGACGGCGCGCGAGGGTGCAGCGAGCGACGCTGAAGCCATGGGCCGCGAGGCCGGCGAAGAGGTGAAGGCCAAGGGCGGCAGCCTCATCGCCTTCTGATGCGGATCGCCGTCACAAGACCTGCGGAAGATGCAGGCCCGCTCAAGGCCAGGCTCGAAGCCATGGGTCATTGCGTCATCGTCACGCCGCTCCTGACGATCAGGCTGCGGGAGAACATCGCGATTCCCAAGCTTCCCTGGCAGGCCATCGCCGTCACCAGCGCCAACGGCATCCGCGCGGTTTCGGCCAATGCCGGCCTCAAGACGATCCGTACGCTGACGGTTGGCCCGCAATCGCTGAAGGCAGCGCTGGCTTCGGGCTTCAGGGCGGAGGCGCATGGCGGCGACGTCGACGGGCTGGCCGCCTTCATCCGGGGCAATCTCGATCCCGCGCGGGGTCCGGTCCTTTATATCTCGGGCGCCGAGACGGCGGGCGATCTCGAAGCCCAGCTCAAGGCATCCGGTTTCGGCTGCTACCGCGCGGTTCTATATGATGCCATTCCCGCAGCGATGTTGGGCGAGGCGGGCGAGGCGCTCCGCAACGGTACGCTTGACGCAGTAATGCTCTATTCGCCCCGCAGCGCGCGTATCTGGCGGACACTCGTCGAGGCTGCAGAACTTGAAGATGAGGCTGCAGCAGCATTGCATCTCTGCCTGTCACGCAATGTTGCCGCAGTCCTGCCTGAGGCTTGGAAAACCGCGGCCGCTGCTTCACCCGACGAGGCTGCGATGCTGGCGCTTCTTGAACAATCACGGCGAACCCGTTAGGCCAAAAGCATGAGTGACAAATCTGACGACACCGGCCCCCTGAAGCCGCAGGTGATCGACCTCGACGCCGAAGAGATCAGGATCGAGCGCGACGATGCTGAGGCGCGCGCGGACGACACATTCGCCCGCACTGACGATTCTTCTCCGCCGCCGCCACCGGTTCGCAAGAGCCGACGCGGTGCAACCGGGCTGGTCATCGCGGCGCTCGCCATCGGGCTGCTCGCCGGAGGCTGGCTCTATCGCGATGTCCTGTCGACCTACCTGCCGAGTGATGAGATGGCGGCGATGAAGGCCCGCCTCGACGTGCTCGATGCTAACAGCAAGACCATGAACGACCAGTTGCTGGCCGTGTCGCAATCCGCCGAGAGCGCTTCGCAGGCCGTCTCCTCGATCGATGGCGCGGTGAAATCCGCAGCATCCGGACTGGCCGATGTCAATGCGCGGATCGACGGATTCGAATCGCGGATCGACACGGTCGCCAGCGCGCTCGATGCCGCGAAAGCCGATCTTGCCACGCTCCGCAACGCGGTTTCGGCGGGCGGCTCAAGCACCGGAACCGGCGGCGCCGATCCCGCCGCCCTCGCGGCGCTCGGCCAGCGGATCGAGGCGCTGGAGAGGGATGTCGCCAGCCTCAAGTCCGGCAGCAGCACCGGGGACAAGGCCTCCGTCACCGCCGCGCTGTCGCAGGCTCTGGCCGACCTCAAAGCCAAGGCAGCCGCCGGAACGCCGTTCCAGAGCGAGTATGACCGGCTTTCCCGCATGGTGCCGGCCGCCCCCGGGCTTGACGTGCTGGCAGCGCTCGCGGCCGAAGGCGTTCCGGCAGCGGCAGGCCTGGCGCAGGAGCTTCGCGCCGCCATTCCCGCCCTTCCCCAGCCCGAGACGCCTACAGCCCCCGCCGAGGAGAGCTATTGGGACAGCCTGCTCGGCTCGCTGACCGGCATCATCACCATCCGCGATATCGGGGAAGCCGACTGGCCGCAGCTGGCGGAAAAAGCCGCCGCCTTCGCGGAGGCCGGCGACCTGACGCAAGCCATTGCCACAGTCGATGCGGCGGAGGGCTCGAAGCCCACCGCGCTGGTCCAGTGGCGCGACCGGGCGGCATCGCGCTTGAAGCTCGAAGCGGCGGTCAATGATGTTTCCGAGGCGGTGCTGCGCCAGATCGCGGCACTGGGAGGCGTGCAATGATCAGGCTCATCTGGCGCTTCGGCCTGCTCGTTGCGCTTGCAGCGGTCTTTGCCTGGATTGCCGACCGCCCCGGCACGCTGACGATCCGCTGGCTTGGCCGCGAGATCGAGATGTCCTTCGTCGTTGGAGTGGCGCTGGCGTTTCTGGCCGTCGTCGCCATCTGGTTCGTGTGGAGCCTGTTCCGCCGGCTGTGGCACAGCCCGCAGGCCGTGGGGCAATACTGGCAGTTCCGCAAGAACAGGAAAGGCTACGACTCGCTGTCGCGCGGCATCATCGCGGCGGGCGCGGGCGATGCGGTTGCCGCCTCGAAGCACGCGGCGATCGCCGGCAATGCGCTGGCCGATGAGCCGCTCGTCAATGTGCTGGCCGCCCAGGCCGCGCAGCTCAAAGGCGACCGCAATTCGGTGAAGCGCATTTTCGAGGCGATGACCAAGTCGCCCGATACGGAGGCCCTGGGCCTTCGCGGGCTGTTCGCCGAGGCCCGCCAGTCTGGCGATGTGGCGCTCGCCCGCCGCCATGCCGAACGGGCCCTGGCGCTGAACCCGCGGCTGGCCTGGGCCTCGGCCGCCGTCCTGCAGCTGCAGTCGGCCTCGAAAGACTGGCCGGCGGCGGCGGCAACGCTTGCCCAGCAGGTGAAATCAGGCCTTCTCACGCAAGCGGAAGGCAACAAAAAGCTGGCCGCGATGCAGGCCGCGCAGGCCCTAACGCTGGAAGACAGCAACCGGGCGCAGGCGCTCGACCTGGCGCTGAAAGCCCACAAGCTCGATCCGTCGCTCGTTCCCGCGGCCCTTGTCGCGGCGCGGGTGCTGATCGCCCAGGCCTCGCAGCGCAGAGCCGCCAAGATCATCCGCGAGACCTGGGTGTTGTCGCCCCATCCCGACCTCGCCGAGGTTCAGGCCCACATGATGCCGGGCGACGGGCCCGACGCGCGGTTCGAGCGGCTGCGCGACCTCCTGAAGGAAGACAAGGGCGGCATCGAGGGTGCAGTTGCGCTGGCGCGCGCCGCCATCAAGGCGCAGCGCTGGGAGATTGCCCGCGATGCGCTGAAGCCCTATGCCGAAAACCGCCCGCAGGCGCGGGTCTGCGCGCTGATGGCCGATGTCGAGGAGGCCCAGGGCGACAAGGGCCGCGCACGGGAGTGGCTGGCCCGCGCCATCACCGCGCCGCGCGACCCGATCTGGGTATCGGACGGGGTCGCCAGCCCGCGCTGGACGCCGGTTTCGCCCGTCTCGGGCGAGATCGTGCCCTGCGAATGGAAAGCGCCCTTCGAGATGCCGGAACAGCTGGAAGCCGACGCGCCGGCCACCGCCCCTGCACCCGCTCCCGCTGCCATCGAAGCGCCGCCCAAGGCCATCGAAGCGCCGAAAATGGTGGTGCCGCAGCGCGCGCCCGACGATCCCGGCCTGCCGGAGGATTTCGACACGCCGTCCACGCCCTCGCGAAAAACCCTTCCCGCAGATGGTTGAAAACCGCGGCGAAACCGTCTATCGCTTCGGCGCAACTGCCAAGATGCCGCTTTAGCTCAGTTGGTAGAGCACCGCATTCGTAATGCGGGGGTCGCAGGTTCGAGTCCTGCAAGCGGCACCAGACCCCAATCCAAAGCAATCCTACACAGTCCGAAATTCCTCAGAAAGCGCCGGTTTTCCAGCGTTCTTGCTCCAACCGCGTCCAGTCCCGTCCGTGGAAAGCCAAGAAATTTGGTGGTATGAATTGGTGGTACTTCGAAATACCTCCTTTTCGATACCACCAAACGAGGGCGATCATGGTTAGGGCACGCGACAAGCTTACAGACCTCGAAATCCGGAACGCCAAGGCCGGTGACAAGATCAGGAAGCTGGTGGACGGCAAGGGCCTCCAATTGTGGATCATGCCCAATGGTGGCAAGTATTGGCGGTACGATTACCGCCATTTGGGGAAGCGGAAGCTTCTGGCCCTTGGTACCTATCCTGCCGTGAGCCTAGAGAAGGCCCGCGTGAGGGTGGATGAGGCCCGGAGCCATGTCGCAGACGACAATGACCCCTCCATGATCCGGAAGCAGAAGAAGGCGGAAGCGCACCTTGCCGCCGACAACACCTTTGGCAAGATCGCCGATCAGCTAGTAGCAAAGAAGAAGAAGGATGGGCTTGCCACCGTCACCATTTCCAAGATGGAATGGATACTCGGAAAACTAAGGCCGTCGCTTGGCCCACGCCCCATCGCCTCGATCCGGACTCCGGACGTCATTCAAGCCCTCAAGAAGGAAGAGAAGGCCGACAATCTGGAAACCGCCCGGCGGATGCGGACGGTGATCGGGGAAGTCTTCCGGTTTGCAATGCAGCACGGCATTGTTGAAAACGACCCCTCTGCCGCCACCAAAGGGTCAATCGCCATTCGGAAGCCGAAACACCATGCGGCGATCACCGATCCCAAGTCATACGGCGAACTCCTGAGACTGGTGGACGACTATGCCGACCGGCAGATCATCACCGGCAGCGCACTTCAACTCATGGCCCTGCTTTATCCCCGTCCGGGCGAACTCCGGCAAGCAGCATGGGACGAATTTGATCTAGACAATGGAACTTGGGAAATACCAGCCGCCCGGATGAAACTCCGGCACCCCCATGTGAAGCCACTTTCCCGGCAAGCCGTTGCAATCCTGAGGCGGCTCCATCAAATCACCGGCCCTAAAGGCTATGTCTTCCCCGCCTTGGGCAAATCTGGCCGCCCCATGAGTGAGAATACCATGAATCTGGCACTCCGGCGGATGGGCATAGGGTCTGAAAAGCACTCTTCCCACGGGTTTAGAGCTTCCGCCTCCACCATGCTCAATGCCTCCAACCTGTTTTCAATCGACGCGATTGAGCATTCCCTTGCCCATCAAGACCGGGACGCCGTCCGCCGCGCCTATGCGCGTGGCGACGCCATGACCGAACGGCAGAAGATGGCGCAATGGTGGGCGGATCACTTGGACCATCTTCGCGGTTCAAGCGCGACAAACATTGTCACGCTCACAAAGCAGAAAGCTTCCTAGACCGGACAAGAGGACAGCTCTTCAACTGACGCCTTGCAAAGTAGTCCATCGCAATCCACTGTGGACGATACAAGCTTCGTCGCAGGAGTGCTGCCGGTGCCTCGAATGCCACAGTTTGATCCCGTCGAGTATCTTGTCCAAAGGCGATTTCCGCTTGCGAATCTTGGGCCATCTGTTGCTAACGGCTCGCCAGCATTCAGCCAGACCGTGCTGGAGCAACGGGCCGGAGCCGAGAGCTTTCGAAAAGAACTCAAGAGCTCGCCTCCCAAAGAAGTACTGAGGTTAGTGGAGGCCGAGCAACAGAAGGAAGCGGCAGAGAGAGCACTCCGGGACGCTGCCAAACGAGAGGCAGACGAGAAAGCGCGTTTCTTCAACCGTCACGACGCATTTGCCGACAACGTACATTGGAGCAAACCAGTTTATTGGACTCTTGAAGAGGCCATAGCGCTTTCGCTTGGAAGGGCTCCTGAGCGTGTCACATGGAAGTGGGTTGAGAGCCACAATGGCGTTTCACCTTTTGCCACCGAATTTGGCCGTCGAAGAGACCTGGCCATCCGAGCGCGGGTAGTCGGCGAAATTACCGATCCAATTGCGCCTGGCGCATTCATAGCTTGGGGAAGGCGGCAGGGCTGGCAATTTCCACCTGAATTGGAGACTGCCGTAGTTGAACGGGGTCCGATTGGCGATTGGCACACACTTTTCGAGAACGAGAAGGCTGCACACCAGAAGACGAGAGATCGTGCGATAGAAGCCCAAGAAAATGCTCAAGAACTGGCTGGTTTGTTATCCAGCCGAGAAAACTTAAACGACGGACTCACCCGGCTGACGAACGAACAGATTCACTCGAAAGACGAAATCATTTCAAAGCTCGAAGAAGCTCTTTCCATTGCAGAAGCCAAGCTTTCCGCTCAAAGCCCTTCCGAAACGGCCAATGACGGTGCCGATCTCAAGACCCGCGAGCGGGATAGTTTGTTGAAAATGGTGATTGGCATGGCAATTAAGGGATACACCTATGATCCGGTTGCCCTCAAGAATCCAGCCGTAAAGGAGATTGCAGACGATCTCGCCCTACTGGATATTGGCTTGAACGAAGATACAGTCAGGAAATACCTCCAGGAAGCACGCCAACTTTTGCCCGGAAAATAAGGTTTGAAAACCGAATTCGGTTTTGAAATCCCGAATTCGGTCAGCTGAAAACCGAATTCGGCCAAAGCGGTAGAAGGACCAGCCAAGACGCCGTCATCCTCAACTGGATGGAGTCGTCTCTCATGGCACAAACACTTCCCGATACCGGCTTTCTTCGCCTGCCCTCGATCCTCGCACCCATTGGCCCGATCCCCGTCAGCAAGTCCACCTGGTGGGCTGGCATCAAGACCGGTCGCTTCCCCAAGCCGGTGAAGCTTGGCCCCCGCATAACGGCATGGCGGGTGGAAGACATCCGCGCATTGATCGAGAAGGGTGCCGCCTGAGATGCGCAAACCGACCGCGATCAAGCGGCGGAGGCCCACCGCCCAGCGCATCAAGTTCCACCGCTCATACAGGATCGACGAGGTCACGTGGGCGACAGGTGCCTGTAAGGCGACAATCCGGCGATGGATCAAGAACGGGCTGCCAACCGTTCAGGGAAGCCGCCCGAGCCTCATCTTGGGAGCAGACCTTCTGGAGTTCATGCGCAAGGACAGCCGCCGCCAGACGTGTGGCCCGGCGGAATGCTTCTGCTTCAAGTGCAGGGCACCCCGGAAGCCCGCCTATGGCATGGCCGACTATCTCCCCATGACGCCAACAGGCGGGAATCTCAGCGCCATCTGTGCGCAATGTGAGACCCTCATGCACAAGCGCATCAACCTGACCACGCTGGAGCGACTTCGCAGCGAACTGGACTTGAAGATCGTGGAGCGGAACAGGGACCTAAGAGATGGCCGCTGACCTTGTCTCCATGTCCACTTCAAGCAGGAACCAACGCACCATGAAAAAGCACCACCCTGAGAACGAGAAAATCAAATGGGAATACCTCCGTTTTCTGGAAGATGCCAAGCGCATGAAAGCCGAAACCGTCGATCAGGCAGCGGCAGCAATCGCGGCGTTTGAAGCTTCCACAAACTGGAAAGACTTCAAGCTCTTCCACATTGAACAGGCGCGAAAGTTCAAGCGCGACCTCGAAATCCATGTGGTTTCTGAGACCGGCAAGCCGCTGGCGGTCGCCACTAAGGTTTCAAGGCTTCGCGCGGTGAAGGCCTTCTTCCAATGGCTAGCCGGTCGGCCCGGCTACAGCCGAAAGCTGACTTATTCGGACATGGAATACTTCAACCCCTCGAACAATGACGGACGGATTGCAAGTGCGGTCAGGGACAGACCGATCCCAAGCCTGGAGCAAATCCGGCATGTGCTGAAAGTGATGCCGACCAGCAGCGTGATCGAACGCCGGAACCGTGCCCTGATCGCCTTCGCGATCCTGAGCGGCGCGCGGGATGCAGCCATCGCCTCCATGGCCCTAAAGCATGTTGATATAGACCGGAAAGCCGTGTTTCAGGATGCGCGCGAGGTGAATACCAAGAATCGGAAGACATTCACGTCGGACTTCTTCCCGGTGGGTGATGACATTGAGGCCATTGTCGCGGATTGGATCGACGAGCTTGCCACCGAGCACCTTTTCGGACCGGACGATCCGCTCTTTCCCTCCACTGGACGCGGGCTGGATGACAACCAACAGTTCCATGCCAGCGGCATCACTCGCCAGTTCTGGAGCGATGCCGGACCGATCCGGAAGGTATTCAAGGAGTCCTTCACCATGGCAGGCTTGCCCTATTTCAATCCACACTCATTCCGGAAAACCATCTGGAAGATGGGCGAAAGGCATTGCGCCAATGGTGCCGAAGCCAAGGCTTGGAGCCTGAATCTTGGCCATGAGAACGTGACGACCTCATTTTCCAGCTATGGCCCGATGACACGGCACGAACGGGAAACCGTCATGTGTGCGCTTGCTGGCCGGATTGCCGGTAAAGGCATCGAGGCATTGACCGGTACGAATGCTCCAAGCCCTGAGACCATCGTACAAGTGCTTGCCTATCTGCAGCGCACCGCATCATAGTTGCCTCTGCTTGACGATGAAGATTCGGACAGCATCTTTAAGAGAACTCCTTCTATACCATCAGGAATGGCCGTCGCACCGAAGAACGCGTTGTGCGTGATTTCCTTTTGGGTGCCCCAGTAGCATAGTCGCACCATTGCGAGGTGGAACCAACGCAGGACAGGCGAGGCTCCTCCTTCACTGCCTGCTACAGTATCATCGCAACCTGTTAAGGAAGATGCATCACACCCTGCTACCTTTTCTTCTTAGAGGGTGTTCCGGTTTTCGTGACTATGTTGTTGCTACCTGTGTTGACCACTGAGTCTTGCGCATCACTCGCCGCAAATGACCTTAGTCCACTCGCAGTGATCGTGTCACCTGATTGAAGATGTGGAGGGGGGGAAGAAGTAGCTGCCTCTGGTGACCCGGTTGGCGGATGATTGCTGGCCTCGACATTCGCCTTTATGCCCAGAACTTCAAGTCCCGCCTTTAGTCTGCCCCGGAATAGAAAGCTCAGAATGACAACCACGACACCGACCCCAAGCAGTGCCCATTGCGCTTCACTCATCTGTACGTCTCCCCTGACTTTGAACTCAACTACGCAAGCATACTTGGCGGAGTCTCAGAAAATAGTGGCTCCATTTGCCTCGAAGATTTCCAGTGCCTGTTCATGGTGTTCGATCGCCTTTGCGGATGTCACCAAGGATAGCATAGGCATGGCTCAGATTGCTAAGATGGACGCCTTCGAATCCCCGGTTACCGATCTCACGGGCAATCGCAATCGCCTGCTCATAGCACACGATCGCCTTGCGGGTCTCGCCGAGCCTAGCATACGAGTTGCCCAGATTGCCAAGGACGTTGCCCTCACCCGGCCGGTCGCCGACCTCACGGGCGATCACTAGCGCCTGTTCAAGGTGGTCGATCGCCTTGCGGGTCTCGCCGAGCCTAGCATACGAGTTGCCCAGATTGCCAAGGACGTTGCCCTCACCCGGCCGGTTGCCGACCTCACGGGCGATCGCTAGCGCCTGTTCATGGTGGTCGATCGCCTTGCGGGTCTCGCCGAGCATGGCATACGAGTTACCCAAGTTGCCAAGGCTGGTCCCCTCATACCGCCGGTCGCCGACCTCGCGGACGATCGCTAGCGCCTGTTCAAAGTGGTCGATCGCCTTGCGGGTCTCGCCGAGCATGGCATACGAGTTACCCAAGTTGCCAAGGCTGGTTCCCTCACCCCGCCGGTCGCCGACTTCACGGGCAATTGCCAACGCCTGTTCATTGTGAACTATCGCCTTGCGGGTCTCGCCGAATTGGGCATGAGCTATACCTAAGCCACTAAGGCTGGTCCCCTCACCCCGCCGATCGCCGGTCTCACGGGCAATCGCCAAGGCCTGTTCATGGTGGTCGATCGCCCTGCGGGTCTCGCCGAGCTTGGAATAGGCTTTGCCCAGATTGCCAAGGCTGATACCCTCACCCCGCCGATCGCCGATCTCACGGGCAATCGCCAGCGCCTGTCCATAGTTTACGATCGCCTTGCGGGTCTCTCCGAGCTGGGCATGAGCATTGGCCAAGTTGCCAAGTTCGTTGCCCTCGTGCTGCCGGTCGCCGATCTCACAGGCGATCGCTAGCGCCTGTTCATGGTGGTCGATCGCTCTGCGGGTCTCGCCGAGCCTGGAATAGGCACTGCCCAGGTTGCCGAGGTAGTTGCCCTCACCGTGCCGGTCGCCGATTTCACGGGCGATCACTAGAGCATGTTTATAGTTTACGATCGCCTTGCGGGTCTCTCCGAGCTGGGCATATGCATTGCCCAAGTTGCCAAGTTCAGTGCCCTCGCCCCGCCGGTCGCCGACCTCATAGGCAATCGCCAGCGCCTGTTCATGGTAATCAATCGCCTTGCGGGTCTGGCCGAGTTTGGCATAGGCAGTGCCCAGATTGCCAAGACTACTTCCCTCACTCCGCCGATCGCCGATCTCACGGGCAATCGCCAGCGCCTGCTCGTAGTACACGATCGTCCTGCGGGTGTTGCCAAGGTCGGAATAGACATTGCCCAGGTTGCCAAGGTGGTTGCCCTCCTGCTGCCGGTCGCCGCTTGTCCTGCTTGAGGCCAATGCCGCTTCCAGCAATGCAATCCTGCGGTGCGGATGCAGGCGAAGACTCATAACGTACACACCCGCACTGGCATAGTCGGAAGCCAACCTAGCGAGAGCACCTTCCTTCTTGGCAAATGCGCAAGCCAACGCCTGGCCGTTTGCGATGTTGGCAGCCTCGCGGTCGTATAGCGAAAGCCCATCGTTGATCTTAGCATGTCCACTCTTGTAGAGCTGATTTGCCATTTCTAGGACGGAAAGATAATGGCGAGCATGCCGGATCGCAGCCTGCGAGACGAATTCCTGCAAATGATTTGCCTTGGCTTCAGTTGACGCAACATCACGCATGAGATCATGTAGCCGATAGCGTTTGGAGCTGGCGTCATGTTCCAACATTGTCCAACGGATCAGCTGCGACAGCTGATCGCGGGTTTCGTCTGCATTTACTTTCCATACCGCCGCTGCTGCCTCGCGGTCAAAGTCAGCTGGGAAGACTTGAAGCTGGCACCAGCGGTCGGCAAGGGCAGAATTTTCCTTGCGCAGCTGAGTGGCGCTAGAGCCGAGAATCGTGAGCACATCAAGGCTCTGATCATCGGGTCCTTTCAGCCGCCTGCGAGTCTTCGCCAATTCAGCGAGATACTCCGCAATGCTCCAGTCACTATTTACAGCAACGAAGGTTCCCGCTGCCCGTAGTGCGAGCGGGAGATGGCCACAGCGCTCGGCCAGCTCGTCGAGGTCATTATCGCTGGCCCGCTGTTGACTCGGCACCAACTCACGCAGCAATGCCCGCGACGCGCCAAAATCAAGTTTGCCCAATGTCTTCGATACCGTGCCTGGCAGCAGGATTGATCGCCGAGACGTCACAATCGCCATCGACGGCGCGGGCGGAAGCAGCGGCATCACCTGTTCAGCATCTCTGGCATTGTCCAGCACGACGATGGCCCGCCTCTGTGCCAAAAGGGAGCGATATATTGTCTGAACTTCTTCCAAACGCTCCGGAAGCTGCATTTCCGGATTAAAGCTATGGATCAGCCGCTCCAAGGCATCCTGCGGGCTCAGCGGTTCCGTCACCCCCTTGAGATCGATGAACAATTGGGCATCGGGATAATCACCTGCCAGCTGTCTTGCTACGCGAACCGCCAAAGCCGTCTTGCCGGTCCCACCCATGCCGCCAATGGCCGAAAGGCCCGACGGCCTGCCATGTGTTCCACGCAGCTGATCCACAAGTTCCCGCTCTTCCTCGACCCGGCCCTGAAAGTCTGACACCTCGGAAGGAAGCTGGCGAAGGCGCGAGGGATGGAGACGATCCAGCAGAGCATTGAGCGCCGCAGTGTCGGCAATGCTCATCACCACATTGCCATCGCCAGTCACAACCGTAGCACCTTCAAAGCTCACGCCAGCAACTGCTCGATTCCCACTTGCCATGACCAGCGTGCCATTGGCAAAGGCTGACTTTAGCAGAGCAACATCCGCACCATCAGGCGCACCACCAAGTATGCGATCCAGCGCAGACTTCAACATCGCAACCGGTGGAGGAAGAGGCATCCCGTTTGAACATTCCGACGGGCCGAAATTCGGCAATTTGGGTTGACCTCATGTTAGACACGCCCAGGGGTGACAGTAAACTTCATATGCAGAAGGGGAATCGCATTGCGAGACTCGGACAAGGGCCGAAGCAGCCTTTCCCAACAGCGTGAAGTACGAGCGGCTAGATCGATCGCGGACCTTTAAAGGTCCATCTCCCATCTTTGCCAATGGAAGAGGATTTCGGACGGTGGAAAGAAAGCTGGGTCATTTCGACGCGGCGATCAAAGCCTTCGCTTTACAGTTTCAGCGCCAAGGAACCTTGTTTGGCGGTATATTTGCCGGTATATTTTTAGTCTTATACTATTTTTATATTATTTTTCAATATGATAGAGATTATATGTGAGTCCTGCAAGCGCACCAGTTTTTCCGTATTCAGAATTTCCTGTATCGCTCAGTCCTCATCCGTCCGGCCTTTGAGTGGCGGAATGGTCAGGCCGCGCGGCGCCGTTTCGCGGGTCTTGAGGAAGTGTTCGAGGTCGGTGTCGGCAATGCGCCAGCCCTTGCCGATGTCGATGGCGCGCAGCGCGCCGGACTTGATCCACTGACGGACAGTCGCCTCCGACACGTCGAGCCGTTCGGCAAGTTCCTGCACCGTCTGATAGCGGTCCTGCGGCATGAACCAATCTCCAATGCCTCGTTTGTTACAGAATAGTCATGTCTGATGAAGTTTACTTGATTGAGGTCAAGGATGTGTCACCCTTCTTTCGGTAAAGATTCACAGGAGCGAGAGGCACAAGCCTGATTGTGTTTCGCGCCGTGCGGATAGTTTCAGAGAGGACGCGCCATGCCGAACCGTATCGCCTACATGCCGCTCAGCACCTATCCCGAGGCCTTGCCGGACGAGACCATCCGCGCCGCCGTTGGTTTTGCCGCCACTCTTCGTTGCAACCTTCATGTCTCAGCCTTCGCGGTCAGCATTCCGCACCTCTACTCGCCCCTGGGCGGACTGCTTCTTGATGTGCCGGGCCTTGCGAAAAGTGCGGAAGAAAAAAGCAAGGCCGAATGCCGCCGCCTTGAGAGCCTGGTTCAGGACGCTGCCGGACAGCATCTCGAACTGGACTGCAGGACCCGCCAGATCATGCTTGGCGCCGCGCTGGACATGGCGGCGGGCGAGGCGCGCTATTTCGACATTTCGGTGCTGCCCTGGACGGGCGAGACGGCCGCTGCGCGGGACATGGGGGAATCCGTGGTATTCGGATCCGGGAGGCCGGCCGTTCTCGTACCGCCCGCAACTTCTCCCGGCAGCCTCGGCCATATCGCCGTAGCCTGGGATGCCAGCCGCTTTGCGGCGCGCGCGCTGCATGACGCCCTGCTCTATCTGGCCGATGGCGGCCGCATTTCGGTGCTGACGGTGAGAGACGAAAAACCCCTCAGTGGTTCGGATATTGCGGCAACTCTCGCCTCCTGGCTGGAGCGGCGCGGCCAAAACGCCAGGGCAGTGAACGTCGCGCTCGAAGGCAGGAGCATTGCAGCGGCGCTCCAGGATGCGGCCCAATCAGAAGGGGCACAGCTTCTGGCGATGGGCGGCTTCGGGCATTCACGCCTGCGCGACTTCGTGCTGGGCGGCGCGACGAAGGGCGTTCTGAGCGATCTCCGGCTTCCGGTTCTGCTGTCGCACTGATCCGCAGCGCAAAACGCCCGGGAATTCACGCCGGGCGGGCGAGGTAGGCCTCGATCGTTGCCGCCGTGCCCCTCTGCCAAAGTTCGCGCAGGGCGGTGGTGAAAGCCTGCGCGAAGACCGCCGACGTGCCGAGATCGCCATAGATCTCGTGCATGGCGAGCCAGGCTTGCGGGTTTTCCTTCGCGGCCCTCGCCACCGCGCTCAGCTTTGCCCAGCTGGGATCATTCGGCTCGATGATCTTGCCGCTTTCGGTGGTGCCGAAGCAGTAGCGGCACCAGAGGGCGGATTCGAGCGCCAGGCCCTCGATGCCCTGCCCGGCCTTCAACCGGTCCATGATGGGGGGCACGATGAATTTCGGCTGGCGGTTCGAGCCGTCAAGGCAGAGGCGGCGGATGGTGTCGCCGATCTTCGGGTTGGCGAAGCGGCGCACGATGAGCTTGTAATAATCCTGCAGATCGGTGTCGGGCACCGGCGGCACGGTCGGAATGATCTCGTCGTTCTCGACCTTGTCGAGGAAGGCGCGGATCAACGGATGCGCCATCGCCTCGTGCACGAAATGCACATCCAGCAACCCGCCCGGATAGGCGATGACGGCATGGCCACCGTTCAGGATGCGGATCTTCATGTGTTCGTAGGGCGTCACGTCCGGCACGAACTGCACGCCGACCTTTTCGAGCGCCGGGCGGCCCATGGTGAAAGTGTCTTCCACCACCCATTGCTTGAACTCCTCGCAGAACACCGGCCAGGCGTCCTCGATTCCGAACATTTCGGAGGTCAGCTTGCGCTCGCGGTCGGAGGTTGCCGGCGTGATGCGGTCGACCATCGCATTCGGGAAGGCGACATTGGCGACAATCCAGTCCGCAAGTTCCGGATCGATGAGGCGCGCAAGCCCGGCAACCGCATTGCGGGTGACGACGCCGTTATGGGGAACGTTGTCGCAGGACATGACGGTGAAGGGCGGAATGCCTTGCCCGCGCCGCAGCACGAGGCCGCGCAGGATGAGGCCGAAAGCGCTGGAGGGTGCTTGCGGGTTCGCCGCGTCCTTCGCCATCGCCGGGTGCGCGGGGTCGAACTTCTGGGTTGCCGGATCGATCATGTAGCCGCCTTCGGTGACGGTGAGCGACACGATGCGGATCGAGGGATCGGCAAGTCTCGCAATCAGCGCGGCATGATCGGCAGGCGGCACGAAGCCGATCATGGCGCCCGTGACGCGCGCACTGCTCAGATCATTATCCTGCTCCACCACGGTGCTGAGGTAATCCTGCGCGGCAAGCGTCGTGCGCATCACCTCGTCGCCCGGCATCACGCCGGCGCCCACCAGTGCCCAGCCGTGATCAAGCCCCAACTTGAAAAGGTCATCGAGGTAGACGCCCAGATGCGCGCGATGAAAATTTCCGACACCGATATGGACGATGCCCGGCGTCAGGTCATCGCGGCGGTATTTCGGCACCGAGGCGCGCCTTGAAATTTCGGGCAGGTTGGCAAGCGAAAGTCTGGTCATGTTTCCGTCAACTCATCCACTGGCCGCCGTCGACATTGTAAGTCTGCGCCACCACATAGCCGCTGTCTCGCGATGCGAGGAAAATGGCGCAGCCCACTTGGTCCTCGGGCTTGCCCATGCGGCCGAAGGGGACGTTCTCCGCAACCAGCCACTTCTTCTCGCCCTTCGGACGGTTCTCATATTTTGCGAAAAGCGCATCCACTTCGTCCCACATCGGGGTGTCGACGACGCCGGGTGCGATGCCGTTCACGTTGATGCCGTGACTGATCAGCGCCAGCCCGGCCGACTGGGTGATCGAGATGACCGCAGCCTTCGAGGCGCAATAGACGGAGACGAGCGCCTCGCCGCGGCGGCCTGCCTGCGAGGCGATATTGATGATCTTGCCGCCCTTGCCCTTCATGCTCTCGGCCACTTCCTGCAGCATGAAGATCAGGCCCTTCACGTTCACGGCGAAGACCCGGTCGTAGCTTCTCTCCGTGATCTCGCCCCATGGCGCCATATCGAAGATGGCGGCATTGTTGACGAGAATGTCGATGCCGCCGAATTGCCTTTCGGTTTCACCAACACAGGCCTTGATCGATTCGAGCTTCGTCACGTCGAGCGGAAAGGCGAAGGAACCGTTGCCCAATCTGGCGGCGGTTTCCTGTGCCGTCTTCAGCTCGATATCCGCAATGCAGATGCGAGCGCCCTCCCTGGCATAGCCTTCGGCAATCGCCGCGCCGATGCCGCGCGCGCCGCCCGTGATGATCGCGGACTTTCCTTCAAGGCGCATCATCGCACCGCCCTGCCGCTACCATCGAACTTGTGGATCCGGTCAGGCTCGAACTTCAGCGAGACCTTGTCGCCGGGCTTTCCCGCGAAGTCGCCCGAAGCGCGCACGGTGAGGCGGCCCGCTTCGCCGCCATCGACATGGAGGAAGGAGTCGGAGCCCAGATGCTCGGTCAGCAGGATGGTGCCGTCGACATCGCCGCCTGACGGGATAATTGCCATGTGCTCAGGCCGCACGCCAATGGTCTGGGCCTTGTGCTTGGCGGCGACGACACCCGTCATCAGGTTCATCCTGGGGCTGCCGATAAAGCCCGCGACGAAAACCGAGTCCGGCCGGTGATAGAGTTCGAGCGGCGAGCCCACCTGCTCGATGACGCCGCGGTTCAGCACCACGATGCGGTCCGCCATGGTCATGGCCTCCACCTGGTCGTGCGTCACGTAGATCATGGTGGCGCCGAGGTCCTGGTGAAGCTGCATGATCTCGACTCGCATGTTGACGCGCAAGGCTGCATCGAGGTTCGAGAGCGGCTCGTCGAAGAGGAAACCCTTGGGCTGGCGCACGATGGCGCGGCCGATGGCGACGCGCTGGCGCTGCCCGCCCGAAAGCTGGCGCGGCTTCCTATCGAGATATTCAGTGAGGTTCAGCGTGGCGGCGGCCTTCATAACCTTGGCTTCGATCTCGTCCTTCGGCATGCCCGCCATCTTGAGCCCGAAGGCGATGTTGTTCCTGACGCTCATGTGCGGATAGAGCGCATAGGACTGGAATACCATCGAGAGGCCGCGCTTCGAAGGCGGCACATCGGAGACGTTCTGGCCGTCGATGAAAATTTCGCCCGCAGTCAAATCCTCCAGCCCCGCGATCAGGCGCAGCAACGTGGATTTGCCGCAGCCGGACGGGCCGACGAAGACGACGAATTCGCCATGGCCGATTTCAAGATCGGCACCCGGAATGATGATGGCATCGCCGAAGGCCTTGCGGACATTCCTGAGCGTAATCGTTCCCATGCTATTTCACTGCTCCGAATGTGAGACCGCGGACGAGTTGCTTCTGCGCGAACCAGCCGAGCACCAGGATGGGTGCGATGGCCATGGTGGAGGCGGCTGAAAGCTTGGCCCAGAACAGGCCTTCGGGACTCGAATAGGACGCGATGAACTGCGTCAAGGGTGCTGCATCCTTGGTGGTGAGGCTCAGCGTCCAGAAGGCTTCGTTCCACGCGAGGATGATGTTGAGGAGAACGGTCGAGGCAATTCCCGGCACGGCCATCGGCGCCAGGACATAGAGCAGTTCCTTGCCGACGCTCGCGCCGTCCATGCGCGAGGCTTCGAGAATTTCGCCGGGGATTTCCTTGAAGTAGGTATAGAGCATCCAGATGATGATCGGCAGGTTCAGGAGCATGAGCACCGCGATGATGCCGCCCCGCGTGTCGAGCAGGCCCAGATCGCGGAAGATCAGGTAGAGCGGGATCAGTGCGCCGACGGGGGGCATCATCTTGGTCGAGAGCATCCACATCAGGATGTCCTTGGTGTATTTGCCCGGTGCGAAGGCCATGGCCCAGGCGGCGGGAATGGCGATCACCAGCGCGAAGAACGTCGAGCCCAGGGCGAGGAACACCGAGTTCATTGCGAACTTCAAGTAGTTCGAACGCTCCTGTACCACGGCATAGTTCTCGAGCGTCCAGTCGAAGAAGATGAACTTCGGCGGCAGGTGGATCGCCTCGCCTTCGGTCTTGAAGCTCGTCAGCACCGTCCACAGCACGGGGAAAAAGATGACGAAGGCGATGCTCCAGGCAAGCACCGTAAAGATCATCCGGCGGCGGGGTGATACGGCGCGTGCCATGGTCTCAGCCCTCCAGGTTCTTGCCGATCATGCGCATCAGGAAGAATGCGACGATGTTTGCCAGCACCACCGCCACGATGCCGCCGGCGGAGGCGCCGCCGATATCGTTCGACAGCAGGCCGTACTGATAGACGAGATAGGGCAGATTGCCGGCGCGGCCGCCCGATCCCGAGACGTAGATCTCGGCGAACACATTCAGCAGGAATATCGTCTCGATCAGGATGACGACGGTGATGGGCCGCGCCAGATGCGGCAGGATCATGTACCAGAAAAAAGACAGCGGCGGCGTGCCGTCCATCTGGGCTGCCTCCTTCTGCTCTTCATCGAAGGATTGCAGCGCCGTCAGGATGATGAGCGTTGCGAAGGGCAGCCATTGCCACGATACCATGATGACGATCGCCGTCATCGGATAATGCGCGAACCAGTCGATGGCGCCGAGGCCCAGTGATTTCGTGATCCAGGCGAGGAAGCCCTGCACCGGATGCATCATCATGTTCTTCCACACCAGCGCGCTGACGGTCGGCATGACGAAGAACGGCGCGATGATCATCAGGCGCACGATGTTGCGGCCATAGATCGCCTGATCGAGAAGCAGCGCCAGCAGCGTGCCGCCGATGACGCTGATGGCGATGACCCAGCCAACCAGCATCAGCGAATTGCGCATGGCCTTGAAGAAGGCCGGATCGGTGAGGAAGTAATAGTAGTTGGTGGTGCCGGCAAAGCAGCGATTGGCCTCATCGAGAAGCTGGCCGGGCGTCAGGAGCGAGCAGGCGGGATTGGGATCGAGCAGATTGTAGCGGAGGAAGGAGAACCAGATGGTCATGCTCAAGGGCACGATCATCCAGAGGAACAGGGCAATGACCGAAGGCGCGACAGCGATCCTGCCCAATGCGCGAGTCTGCTGCGTTGCCATGGTTGCCGCCCGGACAAATGATTTGCGAAAGGCTTGAAAATGGCTGCCCGGCCATAGAAGTCCGGACAGCCCAAGTTTTCTATGGGAGGATGATTACTTGATGTAACCGGCTTTGGTCATTTCGCGCGTCGCCACGTCCTGGGCCTCGGCGAGGGCTTCGTCGGCGGTCTTCTCGCCGGCAAGTGCTGCCGAGAAGATCTGGCCCGTGGTCGTTGCGATGCCGGCGAACTCGGGGATCGCCACGAACTGAACACCGACGTACGGCACCGGCTTCACGGTGGGCTTCGTCGGGTCGGCCGAGTTGATCGAATCGAGCGTCATCTTGGCGAAGGGAACCTTCTGATACTCGGGGTTCGCGTAGAGCGAGGTGCGCGTGCCCGGGGGAACGTTGGCCCAGCCTTCCTTCGATGCGACGAGTTCGGTATAGGCCTTGGACGTGGCCCAGCCGATGAACTTCTGTGCCGCCTCTTCCTTCTGGGTGCCGGCCGGAATGGCCAGCGACCATGCCCAGAGCCAGTTGCCGCGCTTGCCGAGGCCGTTATCGGGGGCGAGCGCGAAGCCCACCTTGTCGGCAACCTGCGAGTCCTTGGGGTTGGTCACGAAGGATGCCGCAACGGTCGCGTCGATCCACATGCCGCACTTGCCGGAGTTGAAGAGCGCCAGATTCTCGTTGAAGCCGTTGGAGGACGCGCCCGGCGGACCCGATTCCTTCATCAGGTCGAGGTAGAAGTTCAACGTGTCCTTCCATTCCGGCTGGTCGAACTGGGGCTTCCAGTTCTCATCGAACCAGCGGGCGCCAAACGAGTTGGACGTGGCTGTCAGGAAGGCCATGTTCTCGCCCCAGCCGGCCTTGCCGCGCAGGCAGACGCCGTAGATTTCCTTGTCCCTGTCGGTGATCTTGGCGGCGATCTCCTTGATGTCCTTCCAGGTCGGCGCATCCGGCATCTTCATGCCCGTCGCATCGACCAGATCGGTGCGGTACATCACCATCGAGCTTTCGCCATAGAAGGGTGCGGCCATCAGCTTGCCGTCGACCGTCAGGCCGCCCGCAATGGCGGGCAGCAGGTCTGCCGGATCGTCGACCATGGTCAAGGGCACGAGCCAGCCCTTCTTGCCCCAGATCGGCACTTCATAGGTGCCGATGGTGAGAACGTCGAACTGGCCGCCCTTGGTGGCGATATCGGTCGTCACCTTCTCGCGCAGCACGTTCTCTTCGAGGGTAACCCACTCGAGCTTGATGTCAGGATTCTTCGAGGTAAAGTCCTCGGTCAGGCCCTGCATGCGGATCATGTCGCCGTTGTTGACGGTCGCAATCGTAAGCGTGGTTTCAGCCAGTGCCGTGCTGGCCATGGCGCTGAACATCAGGGCGCCGAATACGCCCTTCGCAATGAAATTCATGAAGTTCCTCCCGTGATCTCTGGTTGAGCTTTTGCCAACACAGCGGGCATATACTCGACTTTAAATCAGGCAGGAGTCAATGCCGAATCGTTGCTGCGCTGCACTATCGCAACGCAATAACATGCTTAACTTATTGATGTTCATACAGCATTTTAAAGGGGATTTTGCTCAGGCTTCAAGCAACAGCTCAGCCATCGTCTCGTTGGTTATCAGGCCGTTGATCAGGTTGCCACGCATTGCGCCCTTGATGGCCCGGAATCGCGGCAAGGCCATCGCGACGCCAATCACCTTGCGCGCGGCAGGCTGTTCGAGCGGAACGCTCAGCACACGATCGTTGGTGAGGCCGTCGAGAAGCGCACCTTCGTGGTTGAAGGCCCAGCCAGTGATTTCGCCCACGGCGCCGGCGCGCACCAGGGCGCGGATTTCATCTTGCCGCACAAACCCGTCGCGCAGCAGCGCTGCCGTTTCGTCAACGGTGCCGATGCCGACGAAGGTGACATCCGCCTGCCTCGCCAGTTCCAGCACGTTGCGCAGCGTTTTCTGACCGAGGAGAAGATTTTTCTCGTGAACGGTGGTGGCAATCACTGGCAGCGGCATCGGGTAGTGCGGCGCCTTGACCCGGTCGCCAATGCGGCTGACGACGTCAAAGAGCGAGGCGGAGCCATCGGGCGCGATGTTGCCGACGAGCGAGATCATCTTGTGCTGCGGGCAGTCCATGGGACTCACCTGTTCGGCCATGGCGCGCAGCATGCGGCCCGTGCCCATGGCGACGATGACGGGATGCTGCGAGACGAGATAGCGTTCGAGTTCGGCGGCCGCTGCCTCCGCTACACCAAGCGTCTCGGAGCTCGAGCCCGGATCGGCCGGCACCACTTCGCACATCTGCAACCTGTAGAGATCGCGGAGCCGGTCCGATAACTCGATGCAGCGGCCGATCGGATGATCGAGCCTGACCTTGATAAGCTTCTCGCTGACCGCGAGCGACACCAGGCGCTGCGCCGTCTGCCGCGAGACGCCAAGCTTCCGGGCGATTTCATCCTGCGTGTTGCCCGCGATGTAATAGAGCCAGCCGGCGCGGGCGGCATCGTCCAGTCGGTCGCTTTCGGATTCAGGCTTACGGGCCACGGTGCTTCAGTCCTCGTCGTTGGCGCACAACTAGGGGCAAGTCGGCCTTTCAGCAAAGCCCTATTTCAGCGAAGGCGGCGCGAAGCCCTTTCATGCTGGGCACGGTCCGCTCCGCCCGGACGTTATCGGGCAGGCGATAACCTGCCCTCACATGCGCGCCACCCGCGAAGTGCCAGACCGTCATGCCGGCGGCAAGCCCCGCCCTGACGCCCATCTCACTGTCCTCCAGCACCAGGCAGCTTGCCGGGTCCGCACCCATGCGCGCGGCGGCGTGAAGAAAGAGATCGGGCGCCGGCTTGCCGTTTTGCACTTCGGACGCCGTGAATGCCCTGGCCTTGAAATGACCTTCGAGCCCCGCAACCTCGAGCGACAGGGCCAGCCGCTGCGGACTGCTGCTGGTGGCTAGGCAAAAGGGCACGCGGAGATCTGACAGGACGTCGAGCGCGCCATCCATGACGCGCAGCTCGATCCGCATTCTGGCCAGAAGCCGTTCGCGATACTGCAACTGGAAGTCATCGGGCAGCGCGCGGCCGAAGCGCTGCTCGGCGCGGGCCGCCGCCGCTGCAAAGCTGCGGCCCAGAAAATCGCTGCGGAAGATTTCGGGCGTGATCGGAAGGCCTGCCTCCTCCATCATGGTCATGAGCACGCCGGCGCTCAGCATTTCGCTGTCGACGAGGACGCCGTCGCAATCGAATATCACGAGGGAAAAGCGCGGGGCGGGACAGTTCATGGCGGAGGCCGGGAAGACGTCATGGCCGAGTATGGCAAGGCGGGAGAGCGCTTGTCCACCGGATCGCCCAATCACCACAGGCGGAGTTTCTGCGGCCGGCCTGCTTGAGAAGCCATGGCGTTCATGGCATCGTGCACAAAACAACAGGCGGCCCGCCGCGCCAGCTCCGGCAGCGGCAGGACCTGCAGCCATCCACCTCATGATCAGGCAGAAATGACACAGGGATTTCGCGGCACTTTCCGGCTGGCGCTGGCCTATTGGCGGCGGGTCGTCTCGCATGCGCCAGCCCTGTTTGCCGCGAGCGTCATCGTCAGCCTCGCGGGCAGTCTGCTTGAAGGGATCGGGCTGTTCCTGCTGGTTCCGATCCTCGGCCTTCTCGGCATCGCAGGCGCAGGGGACAGTGTTTCGGGGGTGAGCGAAGCGTTCCGCCGGGCGCTGGAATGGCTGGGGCTTTCGGTCGATCTCGGCCCGGTGCTGGTGCTGTTTCTCGGGCTGATGCTGGCGCGCGGCCTGCTCAACTGGCTGCAGACCGAAATCACCGCGCGGCTCAACAACGGGTTCATGGTGGCGCTCAGGACCGAGGCCTATGACGCGGTGACGCGGGCGAACTGGCTGCACCTCGCCTCGCGCCGCGCCTCGGAGTTCACGCACGCGATGACCGCGCAGACGGACGAGGCTGCGGTGGGTGCGGCACTCTTCATGCGGCTGCTGACATCGGCGTTCTCAGTGATGGCGGGGCTGGCGGTGGCGCTGGTCATTTCGCCGTGGCTGACGCTGGCGGCGCTGGCCTGCGCGGTGCTGATCGTGCTGCCGATGAGTTACTTCGATTTGCGCGCCTACCGGATCGGCACCCGCGGCTGGGCCGCGATGCAGGGGATCTACGAACAGCTTTCCCGGCACTTCGCCGGGTTGAAGGCGGCGCGCGTCCTCTCGGCGGAGGACCGCTACCGGGCTGAGTTCGAGGATCTCGCGAAACAGCATGGGATGCAGGGAATCGCGCTGTCGCGGAATTCAGCGGCATCGAGCTTCATTCATAGCATGGCCGCCGCGATCATGCTGAGCGCGCTGATCTATATCGCGGTGAAGACCGGCGCTTCGAACGCCGAGCCCGTGCTGCTGGCGGTGATCTTCGCGCGGCTGCTGCCGCGCGTTCAAGGATTGCAGCACGACGTGCAAAGCCTGCTCTCCGTCCTGCCGCAATTCGAGGGCCTGAACCGCCTCGTCACGGAGACCCGCGCGGCGGCGGAAACGGAGATTTCAGCGGCCCCGGCCGTCCGGCCACTGACGCGGGAGATCGCTGTCCGCAGTCTGCAGTTCCGCTACCGGGAAGACGGACCGCTCATTCTCGATCACCTGAATTTCAGCCTCGCCGCCAAGGGCGCGACGGGACTGATCGGCGTATCGGGCAGCGGCAAGACCACGCTTGCCGACATTCTCGCCGGGCTCATTCCCCCAACCGGCGGCGCGGTCCTGATCGATGGCGCGGAACTGCCGCCGGAAGCGCGCGCGCAGTGGCGCCGGAGAGTGGCCTATGTCACCCAGGAGGAATTCCTGTTCAACGACAGCGTGCGCGCCAATCTGCTGGTGGCAAGACCGTTAACCACGGAAGATGAAATGTGGGCGGCGCTGCAGCAGGCCCATGCCGCGCCGATCGTCGAGACGCTGCCGCAGGGGCTCGACACCCTGATCGGGGAGCGCGGCACGCTGATCTCCCGCGGGCAGCGACAGCGGCTGTGCCTCGCGCGGGCGCTGCTGTCGCAGCCGGATCTGCTGATCCTCGATGAGGCGACAAGCGCCCTGAACCCCGTGGACGAAGGCGAGATCCTGGGGGCGCTGCGCGGCATGGCCCAGGACCGCGCCGTGCTGGTCATCGCGCATCGCATCTCGACCGTCGCCTGGACAGACCGCATCATCGTCATGGCGCAGGGCCGCATTCTGGAGGATGGGACCGCCGGTGCGCTGCAATCGAACCCGCACAGCCTGGTCAGGGCCATGTCCTCGCTGGAGCAGATTGCCGGCACGGAAGCCCCCTGACGCGGCGCTTCCGGCCGTCGTGCGGAAATGCATCAAATTTTACGGTTAAGCTTTCCGCCGTTGTAAGGCGCGGCTGTTAAGGTGTCTTCATCGCAGACGAGATCGCCGCACAGTCCGGCGAAGGTATGACGCCGCTCCGTCTGAACCGGCCATAGACCGGTATCCTCAAATTCAAAATTCCGAGCGTTTCCAACAGCTCCGGCATCGTCCGGCGCGCAGCGGACGCTTGCGCAGTCCTTGAGGTAAAGACCCATGAACGCCCATCTGATCGCAAATTTCGCGAAGCGCGCCGCCCTGGCTGCAAGCCTGCTGATGGCCGGCACTGCAGCACCCGTCAGCGCCAAGACCATCGAACTCTGGCACCGCCCCGGCGGCTATACACACCAGCACATCCTGCAGGCCAACCGCTGGCTTGCCTCGCGCACCAAGGTGGTGATCCGCGACTGGCAGGTCTCGGCCGCCGCGATCCAGGTGGTCTATTTCAAGCGCAAAGGCGGCAATGTGTGCTTCGCCAAGTCGGCCTTCAATGCGCAGCCCTCGCTGCATTTCCACTTGAGCGAGTCGCGCGGCAAGCACTACAATCCGCTGACGCAATACATCGGCAAGGCCAACACCGCGAAAATCGGCAAGCTCTCGGCCTATGGCTTCAAGAAGTTCCATCCGTCGGCCTTCGGGATCAAGGCCTGCGCCGGCTCGATCAAGGCTGATGTGAAGACCCGTTCCCGCCCCAGCCTCATGCGCTGGTAGTAGCGACGCGATCCGGGGCCTTGCCTCTCCCCGGATCGCCTTTCTTTTCCGAGAGTTTGCCGGGCTTTGGCCACTGCAGAATGCGGCAGTGCCGGAGTGCGGAAAGCAGAACATATTCTGCCGCGGCGTGGAACCAAACGCCGCGCTCCGGGTTTATGGTCGATGAGCGGCGGAATTCGTGCCGGCGCCAAGTATGGGCGGCCATGCGGAACAGCCAAGAGGCACTTCAATCGGCGCGGATGATCGCGGGCCACCCGGATCGCCCATGCGGGCGCACAAGGCTGTGAAGGACCCCGGCAGCATCAGCGGCGGACCATCCTTTCCGCCGGACCAGGCCAGCGGCCCGGAACAGCCCGGCGTGCTGCGCGAACAACTGGACTTCGCGCTTGCCATCATCGGGGCGGCGCCGAGCCTCACCTATATCTATGACCTCTCGGAGAAGCGCAATATCTATATCAGCGAACAGTCGCGCCGGGTGCTGGGCTATGGCCCTGCCGAAATTGCCGCGATGGAGTCCGGCGTGCTGGCCCGGCTGCTGCATCCTGACGACATGCCGCGCGTTGTCCAGCGTTTCGCGCGCATTGCGGAATGCCAAAGCGACGATATCCATGAACTCGAATACCGCATGCAGCACAAGGACGGGGCATTCGTCTGGCTGCTGAGCCGCGACCGCGTGTTCAAGCGCGACGCGGCGGGAAGGCCGACGCAAATCCTCGGGGTCGCGACCGACATCACCGAACGCAAGATCTCGGAAGAGAGCCTGATCCGGTCCAAGACCTCGCTCGAGCTGGCGCTCGACGGCGGGGATGCCGCGCCATGGCAATACAATGTCCGTACCCGGACGACCGAATGGTCTCCCATCGGCTATGCGATGATGGGGATCGACCCGGCCAGCGCATCGCCCTCGCTCGATGTGTTCGCGGCGCTTGTCCATCCCGACGATCGCGCGGCGCTCGCCGATGTCCGGCACCGCGAGGCCAGCGCGCCGCCCGGCACCAAGTTCAAGCTGCGGCTGCGCATCACCCGCCCCGACGGCTGCCTGCGCTGGATCGAACGGCGATCCATGGCGGGGCCGCTGGAGATCGGCGGCCAGCGCATCTTCGGCATCGACCTCGACATCACCGGGCCGATGGCGGCGGAGGAACGCCTGATCACCCAGCAAGAACTGCTCAACACCGTCCTGCGCAGCACGCCCGACCTCGTCTGGGCCAAGGACAGGGATGGCTTCATCACGCTCGCCAACAAGGCCACCGT
>JALHQC010000032.1 GCA_022842165.1 bacterium | reverse complement strand
GCGATGTCGGCATAACGCGCCGTGTAACTGTAGTCGCCCATCACCGTTTCGAGGATATGCGCGCCCTCGCCGATCTCGACGTAGGCTCCAAGCGTCGACTGGCGCACGCTTGCGTTGGCGTGAAGAAACGGCTCGGATGAGAGTTGAGGCATGATGGCACTCCTGCCCTGCTCAAGCACCCCAATATGACGGTTGCTTGAAGCAGTGCGCAGGCAAAGCGCAGCGTGCTTTTTGGCAGCGTCCTTGACTGCGGTTTTGCATTTTCGGATATGGACTCACGACCCCCGGAGAGAGACCTTTCATGCCCACGACTCCCGGCAGTCTTCTATGATGCTTCCATGAGAGCGTCCGCTGTCAGCAGTACTTCATCGCACTGTCATCCACGTCAGTCACTGCTGACATCTCTATTCGGAACGGCAGGGCACATGATGGTTGAAGTCGCGGAGCGCTTGCTCGAGCAAGATGAAGTATCCACGGCAGAGGACATCCGTTTTCTTACGCCCGCCCCGAACGGCATTAGATCAATCGTGGGATCATCAGACTGATCGAGCGTATCAGCGGGCAGCCCAAGCTAGAGAGACTTTGCCGCGAATGGGCGCAACATCTCCGACCTGACGAGAACATCTTCGCAGCAGCCCCTGGCCTCATGGAGATTGGCATCGACACCGACTGGTCAGCATGGCAGCGCGTGCCAATCTTTGGCCCCCCAAAGGTCCTTTGGCCTTCCTGGCCGGAGTTGGTGGAACCGAAACCCTCTGCGAGTGGAAGGCCGTGCCACTTGTAGACCCACGTCGTAGCACTCCATTGTAGCAGTTGGAGGCTAAACAGGTCTGCTAAATCAACATGTTACTGAAATCGCTCGGATAAAGGTGGTGGGCGATGAGAGCGAGGCATATCTGAGCAATTTCAGATATCTAGGCACCCGCACCTAAAGAATTTGGATCTTTGAATTCATTGGGAAGTTTTCACTCCCTCCCGCACCGCCTTTCAACTTGTCTAGATCCATCTTCAACATCTTGCTCCGGCAAAAAACCGATGCCGTCGTGGCCGAAGGCCGATAGCTTCTACTCGTCCGAGCACAAGCTCCATCCTCATCGGCGCATCTGGTTCCTTCTAGGACGTCGCTTGCCCAACAGGCATCCGACCGATCCATGGAAGTGCAGCCTTGCCTTTTGGCGACTTTTCGAGGTGCAGTATGACCGAGCATTGTGGGAGGAGCTATCAACTAGCGCTCATACCGCAGCACAAGCCTTTCCACTGCAACGACCAACAGGAACAAGAGGATGGCGAGGCAAGAGCACAGTGTAATCGCGGCATAGAGCCTTCCGGACTGGTAGTTGAACGTCGCCTGAATGATCATGGCACCCAGTCCCTTGTCGGATCCGATCCACTCGCCCACGACTGCGCCGATGACAGCAGTGGCCGATGATATCCTGAGCGAGGAAAACAAGAACGGCAGAGCGCGCGGCAAGCGCAGCTTCCACAGCGTTTCGAGTTTCGAGGCAGAAAGGACACGGAACAGCTCAATCTCATTGCTGGAGACCGACTCAAGTCCGCGGATCATGTTGACCAGAGTCGGGAAGAAGCAGATGACGGCCGCGATGATGATTTTCGGCATCACGCCAAGGCCGAAGATCAGGATGATGACAGGCGCCAGCGCAAGGATCGGAATGGTATTGAGGAAGAGGATGACCGGGAAATAGGCCGCCTGGATATAGCGATTGTAGACAAAGATGTTGGCGAGCAGAACGGCAACGGCATTGCCAAGCAGGAAGCCCATCACCGCCTCATAGACGGTGGGCCAGAAATTGGTCCACAGCAGCGCGCTCTCTTTAGCGAAGATGCGTCCGATCTCGACAGGCGTTGGCACGATGAAGGATGGAACCCCGGCCCAGGGCAGCAGAAATTGCCAAGCGATGATGATCGAAAGTGCGCCGGCCACTGGTAGGATCAAGTTCCACGGTTTGTGAACCTGCTCTCTCATACCAACCTCAACACAGCGCCAGTTCGCGGCGGAGTTCCGCCATTGCAGCAACAACCAGCGGGTCCTCACGCGAGCAGGTTCCGTCCGCACTCTTCAACGGGCGGAGATCATGAACCTCATGGATGCGCCCCGGGTTTGCCGCAAGCACCATCACGCGCTGCCCGAGATAGGTCGCCTCCATGATCGAGTGCGTAACAAAGAGAATGGTGGAGCCGGTCCGTCGCCACAGCTTGAGCAACTCATCGTTCAAGCGGTCGCGCGTGATCTCGTCGAGGGCTCCAAAGGGTTCGTCCATCAGGAGTATTCGGGGCTCGGTAATCAAAGCGCGCGCAATGGCGACGCGCTGGCGTTGGCCGCCTGAAAGCTGCGAAGGATAGCGGTGCTCCATACCCTTTAGGCCCATGAGGTCGAGCAGGCCCTCGGCCGATGGCCCATCATCGCGCCTGCTCAAGCCGCCACCAACGTCATGCGGCAAAGAAACGTTCTCAGTCACCGTGCGCCAGGGCAGCAGTGTCGAATCCTGAAAGACAAAGGCGACGTCGCGGCGCCGCCTTGCCTCCGAAGCATCGCCTCCGAAAACCGACAGGCTTCCCGAAACCGGTTCCAACAGATCGGCGACGGCGCGCAGGAATGTGGACTTCCCGCAGCCTGACGGTCCGATGATAGTGAGGAACTCGCCCTCGGGCACAGTGAGATCGAAATTCTTGAGGACCACCGCCGGCGTGCCGGACGGCGTGCGATAGCCGACATTGAGCGCTTTCGCCTCGATGGCGATGTTGCGATGATCCTCACGCATGGTTCTGTCAGATCTTCGGGCGAACGTCCTTGGTCATGTCCAAAATCTTTATCGTATAGACGTCCTCGATCTTCGGGCGCCCTTGCTCATATTGTTTCAGCGCGTCGAACATCGCGATCTGCTCCTCGATCTTGGCCGGATCGAACGTGCCCCAGCCGTCCTTCGCCGTATTCGCATCGAAGCTCAGCTTGAGAATGAGGTCGATGGTCTTCAGCTCCCATTCGAGGCTCATGTCCGGATAGGCCCCGACCGTCTTCTTCACGGCCTCCTGCGGGTTGGCTTTTGTCCATTCCCAGCCCTTGGAGACTGCGCCGATGAACTTCGCCAGCACCTCGGCATTCTTTTCGATTGCCTCGTCTGTCGCGAAATAGACGTTGGCATATGAGGGCAAACCCATATCGCTCACGAGTAGATCGATACGGTCAGGGCCCAGGATGGAGAGTGACTGCGTGTTGGTGATCCAGCCGCCGATGGCATCGACCTCTCCGCGTTCCAACGGCGCCTTGTCGAAGCCGACATTGACGACGGTGATCTGCGAGGGATCGAGATTGTTCTTGGCGATGATGGCATCGATCACCACGCGCGCAGTGGGCTGGATACCGATCTTCTTGCCGATCATGTCGGCTGCTGATCTGACAGGCGCCTTGGGCAGCGAAGCCAGCGCATAGGGACCAGTTCGGAAGCCACAGGCGAGGATCTTGACCGGCACGCCGGAGGCACGCGCCGCCACAAGTTGCGTTGTTTCAGAGAACTGGCCGAGCGTCGCCTCGCCCGAAATCACCGGAGGAATTGTCGAGGAATTGGGACCGCCCGGATTGAATTCGACATCGAGCCCTGCGTCCTTGAAGAAGCCCTGTTGCGCGGCCATCACATCACCGATCTGGCCATTGGAAATCAGCCAGTCGAGCTTGATGACGATCTTGGCATTCTGTGCATAGGCCAAATCTGGCAGCACAAGTTCGATACCGCCGCCAAGTGCCCCGGCAATGGCAACGCCGCCGGCAAGGAAATTGCGACGTGAAATCTGCGAGTGGGTCATGGTCTCCTCCGTGTTTGTGTTTATGGGTCTTTTCAGTTGGCAGTCTCGGATGTGTCGAAGTCATGCTTGGGCCCGTCCGGATACCAGGCATAAATCTCCCACACATTGTCGTCAGGGTCCGTGAAGTAGGCGCAGCGCGCGTTCCACAGATAGTCTGCAGGCGGGCTGACAAATACAACGCCCTTCCCCAGCAGCCGCTGATGCATGGCATCGATATCGGCTGGCGCCGAAAGCCTCGCGGCGATGGCGGTCTTGTGGGCCTTGGGCGGCGCGCGAAGGTTCGAAACACCGCAGTGCCTGTTTATGTGGTCGAGTTCCCATGCTGCGAGCGTCACGCCATCGCTGTGGAAGTCGGCAAAACCCTCGGCGCGGCGCCTTAACCTGAAGCCCAGTATCTTCGTGTAGAAATCAACGGTCCGCTCGATGTTCTCGACCAGCAGGCAAACGTCTGTGATCTTCAGAGACTGGATCTCGCTCATGTTGCCGCCTTCTTTCGTTTTGCTGCTGTTTCTGCTTCGCGGGGATATTCGCCCAGTTTGACGCCCACGCGTTCGGCTGCGCCATGAATGTGGTGGCGCATCGCATGGGCCGCCGCCTTTGGATCGCCCGCGACAAGCGCATCATAGATCCTGACATGCTCGCCGACGTTTACGGTCACGAGGTCATGAAGTGGGTTGATCTTCCGGGCGTAATAGATGGTCTGCCGGATCTGCTCGCACACGAACGAAATAAAGGTATGGATGTAGGTGTTGTCGGTAGCCTTGGCGATCTCACGGTGGAATGCCAGATCGGCGTCGATGCTGCCATCTTCCCAGCGTTCCTCGCCGCTCATCCGGTCCAGATGCGCCTTGATGGCCGCCAGCTGGTCGGGACTTCTTCGAATAGCCGCAAGGGCCGCGGCCTCGGTTTCAAGAACGCTCCGCAACTCGAACAGTCGCTCCATGTTGCCGGCATCCTGCAGAGCGGCCCGGTCGATCCGTATGGCGGCACGCTGCTCAGGTGCCAGCACGAACACGCCGATGCCCTGCCGCGCCTCGACAATGCCATCGGCACGCAATTGCGCGATGGCCTCCCTGATCACATTTCGGCTCACGCCAAGCCTGGCCGCAAGCTGCTGTTCGGTCGGAAGCCTGTTGCCCGGCGCCAGCACTCCCGAATCGATATCGCCATAAAGAAGCGAAACGACCTTCTGTGGAAGGTTCTCGGAATGAACGAAGTTCCTTGAGCGGACGGACACGACTGTCTCAACCTTCGACGTCAAGTCCTCATATCATCCTACAACTCAATTTTCGTCAATGGTCTTCGTGCGGAAATGCCGGCACGTCAGATTGCCAAGAATTGTGGCAGATCGACCGACTTCAGACCTACACGCGCAGCCACTCCGATCAGCGCCTGCAGCGCCAATTCATCCGGCAGGGAGACACGCCCATCCCGATGGCAGGCCAACTCGGCATGATGCGCATTGATGGTCGGCTGGCACGCCTCATGCCCTACCTCGTGCTATCCGCAACCTGCGACGCAGGCAACCATGCGGGCCTCGGCTTCGGCTGGTATGATCTGGTGATTTATCGTCGAATCTAACCGGCGTGGACTAGCGATCCAAGGCGGACGCGCCAACATTCTGCCAACACCGGCTCCATACCATTCAATCACATCGGAATCCCGCTAGGACTTCACTTCGTTCCCTCGTGCACACTCCACCGGTCCCTGTGACAGCAGCCGTGTCTGGAAACGAATGACGGCGATCAATCAACTTTCCCACGACGGGATAGAACGGCTTACCCAAGTCGCAGCGGGGATTCTCCATCAGGACGTCGATGCACACGGGCAGAAGGGTCAGCCCTGCGAACCCGACACCGTCCAATGGCTCGACCCGGACCGGCTCGTTGTCGCCAATGAAGACGATTACAGGGGCGGCGCACGCGGCTTCACCATCCTTAGCAAGACGGGACAAGTGCTCTGGGAGTGCGGTGCGGAGATCAAACACCAGGTCGCGCTTCACGGTCATTATGCCGACCGGCGGAATTCGAAGGGCAATGAGCCCGATTGTGCGGAGGCCAGTCCATAGGCCTTCCCGATGAATTGCTGAGAGGCGTGACGCGGTTCGGCTTCGAAGGCATCATCGTCACTGGTTCTGGCGACGACACCATGCTGTGGATGGCCGTCCAGCGCGAATGGGCGGACGACCCGAAGGGAACGGTGAAACTCGTCTCTTACAGACCCAAGGCCGAGGAATAGGGTGCGGTGCGTTACGCGCTTGACAAGGGCGAAGCAGGTTGGGTCGGCCTATCGGAAATCACTGCCCACGGCGATTTCGTTTACATTGTCGAGCGCGACAACCAGATCGGCGCTGCGGCTTCCATCAAGCGGCTGTATCGGGTTTCCAGAGCCGATACAGCCGGGAAGGATCGGCGATGAGCTTCTGACAGTCAACAAGGAGCTAGTGCGGGACCTCCTTCCGGATCTCCTGACTACCGGAGGTTAGGCGCTCGAGAAGATCGAAAGCTTTGCCATCGACGCCAGCGGCGAGGGCTTTGCTGTCACTTATAATGACGGCGTGAACGACTCGAACGGCGAGACGCTGTTCTGGTCAGTGGGTAAGCTCTGACAGGTTTGCAGTCCTGATGCCCGGATGCCGGCCCAAGCAAGGGGCCGGCATTTGTGTTTTGGTGATCTCCCTCCGAGCGCCGCAATCGTCTGGGCCAGTGGAAGCAGGCAGCATTCTGCATCAGTGCACAGGGTTGTTGCAACAACATGCCGATCCTGTGTCGGATCGTCACGCAACCGCAACATCGCACCACTAGCCCTTGCAGCGATCTCCGGAAAACGGGCCGGTGGTCTCAACAGGGACATGACATGACAACGAAAACTTTCAAGGTGCTTGCACTGGCAACCGCGATTGCGGTTTCCGGCAGTAGCACGATCCAGGCTCAGGCTAACGACATGGAGGCGTTGATCGCCGCCGCGAAAGCAGAAGGCACTTTGACCACCATCGCGCTACCGCATGACTGGTGCAACTACGGAGCCGTCATAGAAGGTTTCAAGACGAAATACGGTATCGAAGTGAACGAGCTGAATCCGAACGCGGGCTCGGGCGACGAGATCGAGGCCATCAAGGCGAACAAGGACAACAAGGGCCCGCAGGCGCCGGACGTCATCGACGTGGGTCTGTCCTTCGGTCCCGCCGCCAAGGCTGAAGGGCTGATCCAGCCTTACAAGGTTTCGACCTGGGACTCGATTCCGGACAGCGCCAAGGACGCCGAGGGCTACTGGTATGGCGACTATTATGGCGTTCTGGCCATGGCGATCAACAAGGACGTGGTCACCGGTCCCTCGCCCACCAGCTTCGCGGACCTGAAAGACACGAAGTATGCCAACATGGTCGCCATTCCGGGCGATCCGCGCACTGGCAACAGCTCGATGATGTCGCTCTATGCGGCAGGCCTCGCCATGGGTGGCAAGGGCGGCGCCGACGCTGCTAAAACCGGCATCGCCTTCCTCAAGGAAATGAAATCCACCGGTAACTTCGTCGAAGTCGGTGGTTCGGCGCAGAACTTCGCGCAAGGCACCACGCCGATCATGTTCGATTGGGACTACAACGTCCTCGCGATGCGCGACAAGCTGGCGGGCAACCCGCAGATGGAAGTTGTCATCCCGTCTGACGGCGTGATCGCCGGTGTCTATGTGCAGGCGATCTCCGCCTATGCCCCGCACCCCAACGCGGCCAAGCTCTGGATGGAATACCTCTATTCGGACGAGGGTCAACTGGGCTGGCTCTCGGGATACTGCCACCCCATCCGCTTCAACGACATGGTGGCGCGCAACGTGATCCCGGCTGACATGATGGCCAAGCTGCCGCCGGCTGAGAACTATGCCAAGGCTGTGTTCCCCACCCTCGAGGAACAGGGCGCGGCCAAAGCCGTGGTAGCAGAGACCTGGGCCACCGAGATGGGCGCGAACTGATCGCATCCTGACCACGACAGCGGATGCCGGGCCCCCCGGCATCCGAACTTGTTCTGAAATGCCGGAAAATCCAGACATGACCGTCGATGTAACGACATTGCCCGCGGAACTGGGTAAGCCAGCCCGCCGCAGCTCCGCGGTCCGCGCCATAAACTGGAACTGGCTCGGTGTCGCGCCCTTCTTCATCTTCTCATTTCTGTTCCTGATCGGGCCCATCCTCTACCTCGTCGCAGGCGCCTTCCAGAATGCCGACGGGGATTTAACCTTCGACAACATAATTGCGCTAGGTAGCACCAATATCGTCGCAAGTTTTTCTCTGTCGATCCGTCTGAGCCTGCTTTCGGCGCTCATCGGCACGGTGACGGGCCTGATCCTCGCGCATGCCGTCATCATTGGCGGCCTGCCCGGCTGGGTGCGCAGCGCCTTCACCACCTTCTCTGGCGTGGCATCGAACTTCGCAGGCATTCCGCTCGCCTTCGCCTTCATCGCCACATTGGGCCGCCTCGGTCTAGTGACCGTGCTGCTGCGCGAGCTGTTCGGCTTCAATCTCTATGCCACGGGCTTCAACCTGTTTTCATTTTTCGGGCTGGCCCTTGTTTATCTCTACTTCCAACTGCCGCTTATGTTTCTGATAATCGCCCCGGCGCTTGACGGACTGAAGAAGGAATGGCGCGAGGCGGCCGAAATACTGGGCGCCACTCGCATGCAATACTGGCAGATGGTTGGCCTGCCGGTGCTGACTCCCACCATCCTCGGCTGCTTCCTGCTGCTGTTCGCGAACGCTTTCGGCACGCTCGCCACCGTCTATGCGCTGATGGGCTCGGGCTTTGACGTCGTGCCGATCGTGCTGTTCCAGCAGATCAGGGGCAACGTGCTCTACAATCCGAACCTCGGCTATGCGCTTGCGCTCGGCATGGTGGTGATCATGGGTGTGTCGAACGTCCTCTATCTGATATTGCGCAACCGCGCGGAGCGGTGGCAGAAATGATGAAGCGCTTTCCATTGTATCCGATGCTTGCTGCGCTCCTCGGCGCCACGTTCTTCATCCTCCCGCTGGTCGCCACCTTCTATTTTTCCCTGAAGATGACGCGCGGCGAACTGGGCTTTGCAGCATACCAATCGGTGTTCAACAGCGCCGCCTTTTTGAAAACGATCAGCTATTCGACCGTCGCATCCCTCGTCGCAATTCTCATCGGCGCCATCATTGTCGTGCCCACCGCCTATTGGGTGCGCCTTAAATTGCCGAAGCTCCGTCCGGTCGTCGAGTTCATCAGCCTGCTCCCGCTGATCCTGCCGCCTGTCGTGTTGGTCTTCGGCTACATCCGTCTGTTCGGATCGAATTCATGGATGCCTTTGACGACGAGCACCCTTGGCACCGATGTCCTCCTGGTAATGGGCTATGTCGTGCTGTCGATGCCCTACATGTTCCGCGCCGTCGACAACGGCATGGCGGCCATCGACATCTCCACGCTGTCGGAGGCCGCCCAGAGCCTGGGCGCCTCCCGCGTGCGCACCATCGTGTCGGTCATCTTCCCCAATGTGCGGGCGGCGATCATCTCGGGCGCCTTCCTCACCTTCTCGATCTCGCTCGGGGAATTCGTGCTTGCAAGCCTTCTAAACCGACCCGCCTTCGGCCCCTATCTGGTGCAACTCGGCCAGGACCGCGCCTACGAACCGGCGGCACTCGCCATCATGTCGTTCGGCTTTACCTGGTGCTGCATGGCGCTGATGCAGGTCTTCGCCACCCGGAAGCCCGGGCAGCGCTGGTTGCCGTTCCCCAACAGCCGTCCCGCAACGAGGACCTGATCATGAGCTTTCTGTCCATCAGCAACGCCGTCAAGAGTTTCGGCAGCAACACGGTCGTGAAGGGCTTCGACCTCGGCGTCGACAAGGGCGAGTTCGTCTCTTTCCTTGGGCCGTCCGGCTGCGGCAAGACCACCGTGCTGCGCATGATCGCAGGCTTCGAAGGCCCCACGTCGGGCAAGATCAGCATCGACGGCCGCGACGTGACGGAACTTTCTCCCAACATGCGGCGGATCGGCATGGTGTTTCAAGCCTATGCACTGTTTCCCAACATGAATGTCTTCGGCAACATCGCCTTTGGTCTCAAGGTCGCCGGGCTTTCCAAAACTGAAATCGAGTCGCGTGTGAACGAGATGCTAGGGCTGATCGGACTCACCCATCTGGCCGAACGGTATCCCTATGAGATGTCCGGTGGCCAGCAGCAGCGCGTCGCCCTTGCCCGCGCCCTGGCCCCAAAGCCGCAGGTCTTGTTGCTGGACGAGCCACTGTCGGCGCTTGACGCGAAGATCCGTGTATCCCTGCGCGAGGAAATCCGCGCCATCCAACGCAAGCTCGACATCACCACGGTCTTCGTCACGCACGACCAGGAAGAGGCAATGTCGATCTCCGATCGCATCGTGGTGATGAACGGCGGACGCGCGGACCAGATTGGAACGCCGTCGGAAATCTACAACCGCCCTGCCACCCGATTCGTGGCGGGCTTCGTCGGCACGCTGAATGTGCTGAAGGCCCGAGCGAACGGGCAGGATCTGCAGTCTGTGTCCGCCGGCGGCACGACGATGAGGTTGGCGCAGCCCGTCCGCACGGCCGACGCTGAGGGCAAGCTTTCGCTTGGGCTGCGTCCGGAAGCGATCTCCCTCACGCCATCCGAATCACGCGACGTGAGTTTCCGGGGCGAGGTGAAGGCCGTCAACTTCATGGGTTCTGTCATCCGCATTCGAATGGATGCCGGCGGCGAGATCATCTCGTTCGATATGTTCAACACCCCAAATCAGACGCCGCCTACCATCGGACAACTGGCATCCGCGCATTGCAGCAGCAGCGACATCTTCGAACTATCGCAGTGATGCCGTTGGTAGCCGCCCACCGGATAATCGGCTTGCGATGGCAAGACTGACCGCTGAGTTGCCTGAACTCCGCTCTAACGATACTCGTCATAAAGAGGAACCTTGCAGCCAGTCTGATGTGCGATCGGGAACAGATGACTATCGGGCCCTACAAGATGAGACTGGCTTGAGAAATGGAAGACCTGCGCGCAAAAACTGCTGCTTAAACTCATCGGGATTACTGCCGTGCCGTTTCGCAGCTGCGGAGGGATAGCGCGCACTTTCGTTCTGGCTTTGCGCATGTATGCAGTTTGATCCTATGCGATTTCCTCACTCATCCATGCGAGGCAGATTGACGGTCCGGCACAAATGGTGCAGTGCGAAATGAAACCCGGCTTTCGAGTGTGGTCAGACGCCTCCAGGATCGTCACACAACTGCAATCTGCGGCCAATACCCCAGCATGGCGCATCAGCTCACAAAGGGAAACTCCATGCTCGCTAATCTTTCGCGCCGCTTCGCGGTTGCAGCGCTTCTTACCACGATGATCGGGGGGTCCTCTGCACTCGCAGACCAGCGGACACTTACTGTCTACAGCTCACTCGACGAGGACCAAGCCAAAGCGCTTGCCGATGGCTTTATGGCTGCCAACCCGGATGTCAAGATCGAGATGATCAATGGTTCGACAGCGCCGATCATTGCCCGGGTCATTGCGGAAGCCGCCAATCCCCAAGCAGATGTGATCATGGGCAACGCCGTCTCGGCCCTCATGTCTGCCGATGCGCTGGGCCTGCTCGAAAGCTATAGGCCCGCCAACTATGACGCTGTCAGCCCGGTCATGCGCGACAGCCGCGACAATCCGGTGTGGGTCGGAATCGACGCCTGGGCAGCATCGGTTTGCTTCAACACGGTAGAGGGCGAGAAGCTTGGCATTCCCGCCCCCAAGAGCTGGATGGATCTCACCAAGCCGGAATACAAGGGCCACATCACCATGCCGAGCCCGCTGTCTTCCGGCACAGCATTCCTGGCAGTAAACGGCTGGCTCACTGCATTTGGCGAGGAAGGCGGCTGGAAGTTCATGGATGCGCTGCACGAGAACATCTCGCAATACGGCCACTCCGGCAGCGCGCCCTGCCGCCAGGCGGCCGCCGGCGAAACGGTGATCGGCATTTCCTACGCCACCCCCGCAGTGAAGGCCGTCAATGAGGGTGCACCGATTCAGATCATCCTGCCGGAGGAAGGCCTTGGCTGGGAGATCGAGGCGACCGCCATCGTCAAGGGCGCCAAGAATATGGAAGACGCCAAGACGCTGGCCGACTGGGTGTCATCACGCGATGCCGCCCAGATTTCGTCCAAGTTCCTGCCCATCACGGCCTATGACGACATCTCGTCCCTGCCCGAGAACTATCCGCAGGGCGAGAAAGAGAAGCTCCTTAAGATGGACTTCGCCAAGCTCGCCGCAAACCGCGAAACCGTGATGACCGAATGGGGCAAGCGCTACAACACGAAGGTTCCGCCGAAGCAGTAAGCTTCAGCAACATGACCAACGCAGCATTGCACCAGGACAGGGGCGCAGCGTCGTCCCCGTATCTCCATCTCAAGGGCGTGAGCAAGCGTTATGGCAAGGTAACGGTCGTTGACACCGTCGACCTCAGGGCGCCGACTTCCAAGTTTGTCTGCGTGCTAGGGCCGTCGGGTTGCGGCAAGACCACCCTTCTCCGGCTCATCGCCGGCTTTGAAACCGCCGACTCGGGCCGCATCATCCAGGCCGGGAACGATGTCACGGCGTTGCCCCCGGAGAGACGCGACTACGGCATCGTGTTTCAATCCTATGCCCTATTTCCGAACCGCACGGTCGCAGGCAATGTTTCATTCGGACTGGAAGCGACCGGTGTGCCGCGTGCAGAGCGCGAGAAGCGGGTCAGCGAATTGCTGCGGCTTGTCGGCCTTGCCGAACATATGGGCAAGTATCCCAACCAGATTTCCGGGGGGCAGCAGCAGCGCGTAGCGCTGGCGCGGGCTTTGGCGCTGTCGCCCGGGCTGCTGCTCCTCGACGAACCTCTTTCCGCACTCGACGCCAATGTGAGGTCACACCTCCGCGACGAACTAAAAGCCCTACAGCAGCGAATCGGCGTGACCGCCCTGATGGTGACTCATGACCGCGAAGAGGCATTCTCGGTGGCCGACCAGATCGTCATTATGAACAAGGGCCGCATCGAGCAGACGGGTTCACCCGAGCAGATTTATCGCACACCTGCCAACCTGTTTGTAGCCCGGCTGCTTGGAGGCTGTAACGCCCTGCGCCTGGAGGCCGCCGATCACAATCATGCCATGGCGCAGGGCCTGCAACTCAGCACAAATTTCACACCGGGCCACACGAACGGCAGCGCCTACGCGTGTATCCGTCCGGGCGCGGTTCTCGTAGGTCCGGAAGCCGAAGGTTGCGAAAATGCCTTTGCGGCACGGGTTGTGTCGCTGACCTTTCTGGGCGACATCGTTCGGCTGCAGGCACGTCCCGAACAAGGTGCTGGCGCGCTCATCGAGGCGGAAGTGCTGCGGTCGCGCTTCGAAACCATGCCTGCAGCCGGCGAGATCGTCACGGTCGCGCTCCCCATGCGGCATTTGATGTTTCTGGAAGACACGTCCACGTCATGACCACGGTTGCCGATGCTATGCCTCAACGACGCCAGATACAGCGCTGGGCGCCGCCGATGGTTCAGAGCTTGCTCCCTCTCACGGCGGTCATCCTGCTTGCGCTGGCGACCATACTGCCCATCGGCGCCCTGTTGATGCGCAGCCTGTTTGACCGGCATGGAAGTTTCATCGGCCTCGCCAATTTCGTCCGCTATTTGGCTGAGCCGGGGCTTTCAATCGCGGCGTGGAATTCCATAACCCTCTCCGGCATCGCCACCGCGCTGACCGTCGTCATCGCCTATCCGGTTGCTTATGCCTTCAACCGCAGCCGGATGCCGATGAAGGGTGTTTTTCGCACCATCATCATGCTGCCGCTTCTGGCACCCTCCCTGCTTCCGGCACTCGGCCTCATATACATTCTGGGCACGCAGGGCATTGCCAAAGACTTGTTGTTCGGCGGCCAGCTCTACGGGCCGAACGGCATCGTCATCGCATCCATCATCTATGCGCTGCCGCATGCGGTGCTGATCATGTCGTCGGGTCTCGCGCAAAGCGACGCCCGGCTTTACGAAGCCGCACGCGCCTTGAGGGCCGGGCCGTGGCGGCAATTCCTGCAGATCACCCTGCCCTTTAGCCGCTATTCGGTCATCAGCGCCGCATCGGTGTGTTTCGTTCTGATCTTCACGGATTTCGGCATACCCACTGTCGTCGGCGGATCGACGAACGTGCTGGCGACCGACATCTACAAGCTTGTGATCGGCCGTTTCGATTTCGAACTCGGCGCAGTCGTGGGCGTGCTGTTGCTTCTGCCTGCTGTTGCCGCCTATGGCATCGACGTTCTGGCGCGGCGGGCGCAACGGGCCACGATCACAGGAAAGTCGGTGCCAGTGGCACCTAGCAAATCCCCAATGCGGGACATTGCGCTGACCGCCTTCACGGCAATAGTCTGCTTTGCCATTCTCTTCGTCATCGGCATGGCCGTGTTCGGCTCGCTGGTGAAATTCTGGCCCTACAATCTCAGCCTCGATTTCAAGAACTATACCCGCGTATTCGTCGACAGCGACGATGGCCGCGCCCTGATCGCCAGCTTGTGGCTTGCGGGAGCCACAGTTGTGTTTGGCGCCATGGCCGTGGCGATAACAGGCTGGCTGGTGGCCCGGCGGATCGGCGGCGGCCTGCCGCGGCAGATGGTGCAGGCGCTTGCTATGCTGCCAGTCGCGGTGCCGGGCCTTGTTCTCGGCCTCGGCTACATCTTCTTCTTTAACGCACCCGCCAATCCACTCAGTGTTTTCTTCGGCACACTCACGATCATGGTCGTCTGCACCGTGGCCCACTTCTACACGGTGCCGCATCTTATGGTGGTCGGCACCCTGTTGCGTGCCGATCCGGAAATCGACCTTGCAGCCCGTGCATTGCAATCCTCACCGCTGGGAACCGCGCGCCGCATTCACTGGCCGATGTTGCTCCCCACTATGATCGACGTCTGCATGTATTTCTTCGTCAACGCGATGACGACTGTCTCCGCTCTAATCTTTCTTTTCACTGCCAATTCCCGTGTCGGCGCAATCGCCGTCGTCAATCTGCTGGAGGGAAGCCGCTTCGGCCAGGCAGCAGCGCTTGCTGTTCTCATCATGCTGATTTCCATCTTCGCCACGCTCGCACTCAATAGCGTCAAGTTCTATATCCTCAAGTCGCAGCCATGGCGGAGCAAGTGAGCATGAGCGATGAACTACTGGCGTTCGCCCATCGCCTGGCAGACGCGGCTGGCACGGCGATCATGCCGTTCTACAGGACGGGGCTCGCCGTGGAGAACAAGGGCAGCGCCGAACACTTCGATCCCGTGACGGCAGCGGATCGTGCGGCAGAAACCGCAATGCGCGAGCTAATTGCCAGAAATTATCCGGATCATGGGGTCATCGGCGAAGAATTTGTCACGGAGCGAGCCGAAGCAGAATTTGTCTGGGTGCTCGATCCTGTTGATGGCACCAAGTCCCTCATAGCAGGCGTTCCGCTGTGGGGCACGCTCATCGGCTTGCTGCATCACGGCAAGCCGTTGCTCGGCATCTCCGCCCACCCCTTCACCGGCGAACGATTCTGGGGTGCCGGGCACGCCGCTTACGGCCAAACGGCAAGCGGCACGCGGCGGCTCTCCACGCGCCGTCCCGTCGCATTGCCTGACGCGGTAATCTGCGCAGGCTCCTCGGCCGCCTTCGTGCCGCAGTTGCACCAGCGACTTTCGGAGCTTGCGCCCGCCGTGCGGATGATTCGCTACGGCGCGGATTGCTACGACACCTGTATGCTGGCTGAAGGTCATATCGACGCCATTCTGCACCAGGGCCTCGATATATACGACATCGCGGCAATCGTGCCGATCGTCGAGGGCGCAGGCGGCATCGTTACGGGGCTCAACGGCGGATCCGCGATCTTGTCCAGCGCCATTCTGGCAAGTGGCGATGCGCAGCTCCATGCAGAGTTGCTCGCGCGGCTCGGCACGTCATGAACGAAGGCGATGACCTCATCCGGCGGGATGCCGCGGTGTTCTTCCATCAGGAGGGGTCCTCGCCCTGCATCGCGGGCTTGAGCCGTGCGTCTGGCATGTGGATCGATGACATGGCAGGAAACCGCTACGTCGATCTTCACGGCAACACCTGCCACCATCTCGGTCATGCACATCCGCGCCTCGTTGCGGCGCTAAAGCAGCAGCTCGACGAACTTCCCTTCTCACCCCGCCGCTTCACCAATGCCCCTGCAACGGAACTAGCAGAACGATTGACTGCACGATTTCGAGGAGGACACTCGAAGCTCCTGCTCATGCCGGGGGGATCGGAAGCAATCGAGACCGCAATCCGCCTCGCCACCATCGCCACCGGCAGGGCAGGCATTATTGCGCTGAACGGCAGCTACCACGGGCATGGCATGGGCAGTCTGTCGCTCTCGGATAGCGAACACGACCCCCGCTTGCGACATCGCATTGATGGTATCTTCCACATCTCGCCCTATTGGGACGAACAGGCGGGCGGTGCCGATGGCATGCTGCAGTCGCTCGCCTCGTGTCTCAATGCGAACAGAGGCCGGATTGGCTGCCTCGTCGCCGAACCCATGCGCTCGAACTGCCATGTTCCGCCGCGCATGCTATGGCCGCGTGTGGCCGAACTCTGTGCCGCTCACGGCGTGAAGCTGATTTTCGACGAAATTCCCTCGGGCCTCGGCAAGACCGGAAAATTCTTCGCGCACGAGCACTTCGACGTGGTTCCGGACATGGTGGTGCTCGGCAAGGCGCTGGGCGGGGGCGTGCTGCCGCTGGCCGCCGTCATCGGCGACGCAAGCCTCGACATCGCGCCCGAGCTTTCCATCGGCCACTACACCCACGAAAAGAACCCAATGCTGGCGAGGGCCGCGCTGACCATGCTCGACATACTGGAAGATGATGACCTCATCGCCCGGGCGGCCGCCACGGGTGATTTGCTGCACCAGTTGATCGACGGCCACGAGGCGGGCCCGTTCCGGCTTACCTGCCGCGGCCTGGGGCTCTTGAGGGCGGTGGAGTTCGATGGCCCGCCGGTCGGTGCGGAAGCGCTGGTCACTGCGGCACGTGCTTGCGGACTTTCGACAACCACTAGGGACGAAAAGTCGCTCGGCCTCTCGCCGCCGCTCACGATAGCATTGGAGGACACGCAATTGATCGCAGAACGCCTTAAGCAAGTAGCCGAACTCGTTCTGCAACAACATGTGAAAGCCTCTGGAAGCCCAAGTCTGGCATGACACTTTGCATTCAACTAACCGCTTCAATCGCTGGCGGAAAGCGGGTGTCTGGGACAAGCTGATGGACGCCATCATCTCGGCCTATGAGGCCAAAGGCCAGAAGCTGCAAATGATCGATTCAACGTCGGTGCGCGTTCACCAGCAGGCTGCCGCCCAAAAAAACAGGGTGGAGATTACTGTATCGGTCGCTCACGCGGAGGACTGACCAGCAAGTTGCACTTGCGGGTGAACGAACACGGACTTCCCCTGCAGATCGAGCTTTCGCCTGGCCAGATGCATGATGCGCCGATGGCGGAACTGCTCTTGCAGGACTTCTGAACACTACAAATCGCGCCGACACACCTGGGCGACGTGCGATCCGGAATCGGTAGCGGGTTGGAAAGCGCGGCCATGACCAGCGAGCAAGCAATGGGCCTGGTGCCCCAGTGCTCGCCCTTGCGCGGCCCGTCGAGCAGACTGTTCCACGTCGTCGGCTCCATTCAAGAAACTGTCGCACGGATCGAAGGTCTTGAGTCATCGACTGGATGGCAGAAAGCTCGCGCAATACCGTGGGACTGTTGAGGTGCATATAATCAGTTTCGCGCGTGGATCTGTCCTGGTGTCCGCGTTGGTCCGCATGTCTTGTCGCAACAGGCGGATGCTTATGGATGCGACGCAGCAGGAGCAGGATGACCCTTCGCTGCACTGGGTCATTTCCAACCTGCGGTATTGTGATCAACACAGAATATTGGTTATCGAGGATGCTGGCAATGAGGAGAGATTGGTAGCTTCCTCCCGGCTCCTCTCCACCGGACACTGGCCAAGAACAATCTGCTGACAGGGTATAGCACCAAGATCTACAGGGAAGCTCGCTGGCTAGGGTCCATTGACTGTTGGCTGCTTGTGTGAGCGGTCGGGTTCCGACGGCCTAGTGTGCGTCGAAAGCGATCGTAGTCTGAGCTACCGGCCAACTGCCGGTGCCATCATACCAAGATGTAACATTGCTCTCACATTAATAGCTGACTTACTCTGGATGATGGCACCCGCAGCTCTTCTGGTCTAGAGAGGTTCAGAGACTACTCCGCTGGGTTGAGCGTTGCCGGTCGTTGAAGCACTGGTTCTCGGATGGTGGGACTCGTCTCCACGGATAGAGTATTTCATTCTGTGGTTGCCGGGTTTTCGCAACTTCCGGGTCCACTTTCCGGATACTTCTGACATGCTATTTTCGGTCTGGTGAACTGGAGACCGGAAAGTTGCACTCGGATTTCCAAACGTTTGCTTCAGATTTCCATCGCTCCCGGCTGACTTGATTGAGGATCTCGAAACGCCTGAGGCATTTAACCACCCCCGGGGACACGACCGCCCCGTCCCGAAGCTTCGGGTGACAGCGCCTAAAATTCGAAACACATATTCAGGAATGTTGGGAGGACAGATGTTCTTCTCGATTCCGATACCAAGTGTTCCACGCTGATCTTGTCATGCAATCGTCATACGATGTGTCCATACTTCTCGACATATGAAAAATGAGACCGCAATCGAGGTGCTTTCCGCCCTCTCACAGTCGACACGGCTTGATGCATTCCGGCTGCTTGTAAAGCACGAGCCTGATGGCCTACCGGCCGGCGAGATCGCGCGCCGGATGAATGTGCCGCACAATACCATGTCGACTCACCTTGCCATTCTGAGCCGTGCCGGCCTTGTCTCGGCTGAACGGCACAGCCGGAGCCTGATCTATCGCGCAGACCTTACCGCCGTGCGCCGGCTTGTCGTCTTCGTCCTCAAGGATTGCTGCAATGGCCAGCCCGAGCTTTGCGCACCGCTGATCGAAGACCTATCGAAGAGCTGTTCAACACCTGGAGGCTGCTGTGATTAAGTCCACTTACAATGTCCTGTTCCTGTGCAAGGCCAATTCTGCCCGTTCGATTTTCGGAGAAGCCATTCTCAACCGCGCGGGCGCCGGTCGCTTCAAGGCCTTCAGCGCGGGCAGCGAGCCGCGAGGCGAGCTTCACCCCTACACCGTCGATCTACTACGGCAGCTCAATCATCCGGTCGACCGGTTTAAGTCGAAGAACTGGGAGGAATTTGCGAAGGATGGTGCGCCTGAGCTGGATTTCGTCTTCACGGTCTGCGACGATGCGGCGAAGGAAGCCTGTCCTGTCTGGCCGGGCCAGCCGATGTCGGCACACTGGGGTATACCGGACCCCGTCGGCATTGAAGGCACTGAGGCCGAAAGGCGGCTGGCCTTCGCAGAAGCCTACCGGATGCTGAAGAATCGCATCGAGGCCTTTGCGAGTCTGCCGATTGCTTCGCTCACCCGCCTCAGCCTAGGCAACAAGCTTGACGCTATCGGCAAAATCTGAACTGATCTCGCAGATGTCTCTTTTCGAACGCTATCTCACCGTCTGGGTCTTCCTGTGCATCATTGCGGGCGTGGCGTTGGGCCAAGCAATGCCCGGTGTGTTCGGTGCGGTCAGTGCCATGGAGCTGGCAAGCGTCAACCTGCCCGTGGCTGTGCTGATCTGGCTGATGATCATCCCCATGCTGGTGAAGATTGATTTCGGAGCGTTGGGTAAGGTAACGAAGCACTGGCGCGGCATCGGCATTACGCTTGTCGTCAACTGGGCAATAAAGCCCTTTACCATGGCGGTGCTGGGCTGGATCTTCATCGGCTGGCTGTTCCGTCCTCTGCTTCCCGAGGCTCAGGTGGACAGCTACATCGCCGGCCTCATTCTGCTGGGCGCCGCTCCCTGCACGGCAATGGTTTTCGTCTGGAGCAATCTGACGCGCGGCGAGCCGCACTTCACGCTGAGCCAGGTGGCGCTGAACGATGCCGTGATGATCGTCGCCTTCGCACCGATCGTGGCGTTGCTCCTGGGGCTCTCTGCCATCGTCATCCCGTGGCAGACGCTGCTGCTCTCGGTCGCGCTGTATATCGTGGTGCCCGTCTTCATCTCGCAGGCGCTCCGGAGGAGCTTTCTCGCATCGGGAAACCTCGAGGGCTTTCTCAGGGCCATCGCCCCGGCGTCACTTGTTGCTCTGCTGGCGACACTCGTCCTGCTTTTCGCCTTCCAGGGCGAACAGATCATAGCCCAGCCGCTCGTCATTGCCCTCCTCGCAGTGCCCATCGCGATCCAGACTTATGCGATCTTCGGCATCGGATATGTGTGGAACCGCTTTGCAGGCGAGGCTCACTGCATCGGCGCTCCTTCAGCCCTCATCGGGGCATCGAACTTCTTCGAACTCGCGGTCGCAGCCGCCATCAGCCTGTTCGGGCTCAACTCGGGCGCGGCTCTTGCCACTGTCGTCGGCGTGTTAATCGAGGTGCCCGTGATGCTGTCACTGGTGAAGATCGTCAATGGGTCCAGAGCCTGGTATGAGAAAGGACTGAGGTCCAATGCTTGAGTATCGCGTCAATGCAAGGCGCCTCGATTTCCACGGCAGCGAGGCACGAACCAAGGATGCCGTCCTCTCTCTCGACACGGACATAAAGGGGCGGCCTGATGCCTTTAACCCGGCCGAGCTGTTCCTCGCCGCGATCGCCGCCTGCATGATCAAGGGCATCGAGCGGGTGGCGCCGATGATCCGATTTGAGTTCCGCGGTGTGGAGGTGAAGCTGCATGGGCTGCGGCAGGATTCGCCACCGCTGATGCAGTCGGTCGACTACGAGCTGATCGTCGATACCGACGAGGATGACCACCGGCTGGAACTTCTCCACACCAACGTGCGCAAATACGGCACGATCTCGAACACGGTCGCCAAGGCAACGAAGCTCGAAGGCACCATCCGGCGCGCCTGAACAAAACTGTCATACACCTGTCAGGTCGCCTTCGGACGCTCGTGAACGAAGGCACGCTGCTCATGGTCTAAGCCTGGCATGACAACGAGATGGGCCGTGCCTGTCGACTGGTGGACTTCGCCTGCCGCATGGCCGAGGTCGGCATCGGATGGCCGGCGGGGTGCGCAACTACGCAATCGGCACCGCCTACTGGGCTTTCAGGCAAACACCATCCGCCTGAAGTCAGCGGTCCTGCGCCGCCTATGAGCTTTGCGTTGACAGTTGCAGACGCAGCAGGATCAGCGGCACCACCGCCGCAATTCCCAACCCAAGTGCTAAGGCAAGAGCAGCCTGCGTGCCCAGATAACCGGTTCCCAGCGCAAAAAGCACCGGCGCAGCGGCGCTCAGCAGCATCCTGATCGACGCCAGCTTGCCCAACAATGCCCCGAACCCCGAGCTGCCGAAGAGCGCAAGCGGCAAAGTTCCGCGCACGATGCTCGAGAGCCCCTGCCCGATGCCGAACAGAACAGCGAACAGAGCTCCACAGACGAGTGGCTGCAAGGGCAGAAACAGCATAGCGATTGCTGCGGGCAATGAGATAGCTGAAACGATCGCCACCTGCAGGGGGTGGAAACCTTGCCACAAGAAGGCGTTGACGAGCCGGACAAGGACTTGCGAAGGCCCCATCAGCATCGAGACGGCGTAAGCGCCCGCGCCGAGATTCATGGCGAGCAGCACCGGCACGAGATGGACACCAAGCGCGGCGATCACGACGGCACTCAAGGCGAAGCTAAGCGCCACTGCGGCAAAGGCAAACCGGGAGTCTTTGAGACCCAAAGGTCTGGCTGGAGGAGCGGCATCAACCACGCCCCGCTTTACCGCTCCTGCGTTTTGTGTGTGACGGACCAGCCAGAGATGAAGTGGGAAAGCAAACATCAGATGCAGCAGTGCGAACACCAAGTAGGTGGTCCGCCATCCATACGCGTCGACGAGCCAGGCCGTAGCCGGCCACCAAATGGTCGAGGCAAACCCGGCGACCAACGTGAGGTTGGTGATGCCGCGCCGCGCATTCGCCCCGGCCAGCACCGCAAGCGCCGCAAAGGCCGCGTCATAGAGCACCGCCACGGAGATGATCTCGAGCAGGACCACCAGAATGGCGAAGTTCAAAACCGACGGTGCTATTGCCACAAGAGCAAGAACCGCCGCAGCTGCCAAGCTGCCGGCCGACATCACCGGCGTTGGTCCGAAGCGATCCATCATGGCACCAAGTTGCGGCGCCACAAACCCGCTGGCGAGCAGCCCGATAGAGAAGATACCGAATAGCAGGGCCTCACTTACAGCGAAGTCCTCCGCGATGTGGGAGACAAGGATGGCATAGGCATAATAGAGCGTTCCGTAACCAATGATCTGCGTGATTCCAAGCGCGAGGACTGCTGGCCAAGACCGTTCAATATGCCGCCCCATGTCTTGCCCATTAGCCGCAGCAGGACGAAGCTGCATTGGGCAAGGCGCCTGCCGGGCCGCGCGGCCTCACGGTGCAGCAAACAGCCGATGTTTCCGCTAAGGGTCTTTCGCAACATGGGTCGTCCGCGTGCGGTTGCGCTCGCGCGCAGCAAGCGGCCGCCGGTGCCACCTCCTCCAGTGTGGTGCTGCACACTCCTGTTTCCGGCAAGACGAGCCGCACGTCATCGGCTGCCGCCTGATCGCCTGCCAGATTGGCCACGATCGAGCGCACCTGCTCGTAACCCGTGAGCAGCAGGAAGGTTGGCGCGCGTCCGTAACTCTTGACGCCTGCCACAAAGTAACCAGGCTCCGCATGGGCGAGTTCCCTCCAGCCATGAGGCGGAACGGTGCCGCAGGAATGCAGGTTCGGATCGATTAGTGGTCCGAGTTGCCGCGTGCTTTCGACGACGGGATGCAGGTCGAGTTGCAACTCACGAGCGAACGAAAAATCCGGCCGCTGGCCCGTCGCGACGATTAGCCGGTCGAATGGCCCGGCCGAGGCGGATTCGCCCGAGCGCCGCCCGGAGACGACGATGCCCTCGGGCGTCGCGCGCAGCGCTCCCGCCGAGAAGGAGGTGACAATGTCGAGACGGTCCGCGTCGGTCAAAGTCTTGAGACGCCGGCCCAGCGCCCCGCGCGCCGGAAGCTTGTCGTTTTCGCCTCCGCCGAAGACGCGGGCTATGGAACTTGCACGCGCAATCCAAGTGACCGCAGTGCCTGGTTCCCCTTCGGCCAACACGGCCAAGTCTAGAAGCGCATTGACGGCGGAATGCCCGCCCCCGATCACTGCGGTGCTGCGGCCTGCATACTCGGCCCGATCGTCACCGTTGATGTCCGGAATGCCGTAGCGGATGCGAGAGGCAAGTTCCTGTTCTCCTGGAGCCGCCCAGCCGTCAGCTCCGAGCGGGTTGGGATTCTGCCACGTGCCGGAGGTGTCGATTACGGCGCGGGCCAGAATCGTGCGGCGCAGTCCTAGCGGAGCCTCGATCGTGATCTCGAAGGGGCTGCTGTCACGTTGCGCTGAAGAGAGCCTGTCGCGCCCCTGTCTTACGACTCGCACGACCCGGGCGTTGGTTTCAACGTGGCCCGATATTTCGGATGTTGCCGCCAGCGGATCGAGGTAATCGCGCACCAGATCGTGTCCTGTCGGAAGCTGGTCTTCCGGCACGCCATCCCAACCTGCGCGGGCAAGCAACGCGCGCGCGGCATCGTCGACACACTGGCTCCATACCGAGAAGAGCTTCACATGGCCCCAGTCGCGGATATTGTGAGCAACGGAGGGGCCGGCCTCGAGCACTTCGAAATCCAGCCCACGCAAGGCGAGATGGGACGCGGCCGCGAGCCCAATCGGACCTGCCCCTATGATTGCAATAGGTAAGGGTGTAGACATCCCGCTCTCCTTCCGTAATTCCGGTTTTACCGAATTAATGAGGCAAAAAAATTGCGCCCTTATGCCGCGTTGGGACGGCAGGATGCGCGCTGTTCGACGCAGCATTGCTCAGTGAGATAGGACACGAGGCCGTTCATGGTGTTATAGTTCGCCCGGCAGATCAGCGTCGTCGCTTGGCGTTCCTGGGTGACCAGCCCCACCTGGATGAGCTTCTGCAGATGATGTGACAGTGTCGAGGCCGCCGCTCCAAGCCGGCCTTGCAACTGCCCCACAGCGATCCCCTCCTCGCCCACTTTCACGAGTGTGCGATAGATCTTAAGCCGCGTGGGATTACCCAAGGCTTCGAGTTGTGCTGCTGCATCGTCGAGCGTCATGATGGTCATGGAATACGCCGCAGCCGTTCACCTGTCAATCCATATTTCTGGTTCTTTGGAATTACCGGCCGTTATTGCTTTGCGTGCCGCCACATCTTCCATGCCGACAGAACGAGGATCGCCGCCGGGAGCGGCAGGAGCAGCGGACTGTGGACCGATGCGGGAAGCTGCGCGCATGGGAACGCCCCGGTGATCGATCCCAGTGCCATCGAGAAGCAGAACCTCGCCTGCTCCCGAATGACCGTGAAGCTGCCGTCACGGCTGTAACGCGCGAAGCTTGTTAACATGGTCGGCGGGCTGATGATGAGTGTCAGGCTCCCGGCCAGCTTCACGTCCACGCCATAAAGCAGCACGAGCGTAGGAATAGCCGCTCTTCAGCCCCCGGTGACGCTCATATGGCGCCCGACGGCGGGCTTGTTGTGGCGTCGGTCGATGATGAAGTCGTGGCCCTTGGGCTTGCGGCCGATGGCCTCGTCGATGGCGGCGTTGAGCAGTTCATTGCCTTCGGAGGCCCGCAAGGGCGCGCGGAGGTCGGCGGCGTCTTCTTGTCCTAAGCACATGTAGAGCGTGCCGGTGCAGGTGAGCCGCACCCGGTTGCAGCTTTCGCAGAAATTATGCGTCATCGGCGTAATGAAGCCCAAGCGTCCGCCGGTTTCCTTCACCGTCACATAGCGGGCGGGCCCGCCGGTCTTGTAAGCGATGTCCTCCAGCGTGAACCGGTCCATGAGGCTGGCGCGCACCACCGACAGGGGCAGATACTGGTCCGTCCGGTCGCCATCGATATCGCCCAGCGGCATGGTCTCGATCAGCGTCAGGTCCATGCCCTCGCCATGCGCCCAGCGGATCATCTCGGGGATCTCGGCGTCGTTCACGCCCTTGAGCGCCACGGCATTGATCTTGATGGAAAGCCCTGCGGCCTTTGCCGCCCTGATGCCTTCCTTCACCTTGGAGAGATCGCCCCAGCGGGTGATGGCCTTGAATTTCTTGTCATCTAGCGTATCGACCGAGACATTGATGCGTCTGACACCATGTGCTGCCAGTTCTGCGGCATATTTTGCAAGTTGGCTGCCATTCGTGGTGAGAGTCAATTCCTCCAGCGCCCCCGAGCGCAGATGCCGCCCGAGGCTTTCGACCAGCGTCATGATGCCCTTGCGCACCAGGGGCTCGCCACCCGTCAGCCGCAGCTTCCTGACACCCTTATCGATGAAGGCATCACAGAGACGCTGCAATTCTTCGATGCTCAGGAGATCGCGCTTCGGCAGGAAGGTCATGTCCTCCGCCATGCAATAGACACAGCGGAAATCGCAGCGGTCCGTCACCGACACGCGAAGATAAGAAACATGCCGGCCGAAGGGATCGACGAGACGGCTCCCGTCGGACGCAAGAGCCGATGGCTGGAACATCTGATTCATCTCATGTGTTCCCTTTTGCAATATCCAGAAGAAATGCGGCCCGGCAAAGATTACCGGGCCGCGCGCTGCTTATGAGCCCACGTAATCCCACGACTTGAACGACATCGCCCTGACCGAGGCCGGCGCATCCGAAATCTTGCGGATGTTGGCCCAGGTCTGCTTGTAGTTCGGCAGGATCAGTTCGTTGACGCCCGCATTGATGACGTTGCCCTGCGTGCCGCTGGGTGCTCCAAACAGCATGAAGGTTTCGCTGCGCTTGGCGGTGGGCTCCGGATAGACCATCGCCTGCGTGGCGCCGACGTCGTTATAAACCTCGACGAGATCACCGGCTTTCAGCCCCAGTTCACCCATGTCCTCCGGATTGATCTGGAGATAGGGATAGGGGAAGCGGTCGGCGACAAAGTCGTTGTCCTTGTCGAGGAACCAGTTCTGCCAGTTGATGTTGGAACGGCCGTTGTTGATGAGGAACTTGTAGCTGTCCCTCTGGGCCGCCTTTCCGGCCGCCTGGAGCCCGCGCCATGCACCCGCACAGAACAGGGCTTTGCCATCCTCGCGGCCATGCCGCGTGAACTTGCCATCGGTATAGAGCCGCTTGGTGCCGATTAACTTGCCATCCGCGAAGCCGGTGACAGGTTCCTGCACGCCATTGTTTCCCATGGCGCGAAGGCGGTCGTAGGTGACTTCCGGATTGGCCGCGTGATAGCCGTCCATGAAGGCATCTTCTTCCGTCTTCCAGTCATAGCCCTTGAACTGGTCGGCATATTCGTTGCGGCCCTCGGCGCGGAGAACCCGCTCAAGATGCTGGGCCAGTCCGGCGGCGATGAGACAATCAGGTTTGGATGATCCCGGCCCGTCCATGTATTTCTCGACAAGGCGCATGCGGCGCTCGCCGTTCATGGAGGTGAGGTTCATCTCGCCCGATTCAACCGCCGGCAGGATCACGTGAGCCGCCTGCCCGATTTGGCTGTGGATGATATCCACGTTCACCGAGAACAGGCCACCAGCCTCGATCGCGCCGACGATGGCATCGATCAGTTCTTCGCGGGTTGCTCCGGCGCGCGCATCCATCGCCTCCTTCACCATATTGGTGCGGCGGTTGTATTCGCGCTTGAAGACGGATGCGTTGAGCGTCGTCTTGTAGTGGTCGTTGGCCCAGATGTGGTGCACCTTGCCCTTGCCCGCGATCAGGAGCTGATCGATGTAGGGTGCGGGGCGTCCCACATGCGCATCAGACGGGCGGAAGTAGCCTTCCTGATGACCACCGAGACGGCACACGCCGCCGCCCTCGCGTCCGATGTTGCCGGTCGCCAACGCAATGTTCACCAGCGCACCGATGGTGCGATAATTGTCATTGCCCCAGATGATGCCCTTCTCGTAAGCAGTAACGCACTTGCGGCGTGAACCGTCGTCCTTGGGCTTCGCAATCCACTCGGCGGCCTTCACGATGTCCGCCTCTGCAACGTCGCAGATCGCGGCACCCTCGGCGAGCGAGAGCTTGCACTCAGCGCGCGCGGCATCGAAGCTTCCGAGCGCCGCAGGATGACCCTCGTCGAGCGTCTGCGCGATGTCGCCCTGGAAGGTCGAGTTGGCGATGAAGTCCTTGTCAACCCAGCCCTGGTCCGCGATGTAAGTGAAAAGCGTGTTGAAGAGTGCCAGGTCTGTGCCGGACTTGATCGAAAGATGCAGCACATTGTCCTTGCCCGCTTCAACCCTGCAGGCATTGATCGTCACCGTATGGCGGGGATCAACGACAACGACCTTGGCGCCATTCCGCATGCCCGGAACCATGTGGTTCAGGAACAGGTTGGTCTGGGTTTCGAGCGGGTTCGCGCCGATCAGGAAGATCGTGTCGGTGAGGGTATAGTCCTCATATGCATAATTTAGTTCATCAACGCCCATGTCGCGGGTGGAGTGAACCTCCGAGTTATAGGCGGGACGATTGTGAATGCGGCAGTGCTTGACCTTCATGGACTGGAAGTAGAGCTTCCCGGTGCCCCAGGTGTTTTCATAGCCGCCGGCGGAACCGCCGTGGTCGAACATCGAGACGAAGAGATCGTCCTCATTGTCCTTGTCGATGACACGCGCAGTCACGCGGGCGACGAGGTCGAGCGCATCGTCCCAGCTCGTCGGCTGCCAGGTGCCATAGCGCCAGATCATCGGCTCTTCGAGACGCTGCTGCTGTGTGCCCATCTTGTCGGAACGGCGGTTCTCCGCCATGCGCGCGCCACGGATGGAGCCGAGGCCGGAATTCACGCTGCATTCGGCATCAGGCTTGATGACAAGGTGAACGTCCTTACCGTCCTGCTTCACGATGTTATACATAGAGGGCGCATACCAGGCCGTGCTGTCCGCTGGCTGTTGCTTCGAGAGATCGACACCAAGCGCATTCTCGTTCGGCGCCGTGCCGCCCTGCCGGTTCACCGGCCAGGTGTAAGCATTGTAGCCGCAGCCGACGATGCAGTAGTGGCAGGTGACATTGTGCTTTTTCGCGTCCGCGGGGATGATCGGCAGACGGTCGACATTTCTTTTGAAAGCCATGATTTCTCTCCCTCAGAGCACGTTCGACAGGCGGCCGTAGAGCAGTTCATCCACGCCCTCGGCGTAGATGTCGCCCTTGTCATCGACGCGCAGCATGTATTGCGGAAGGTTCTGCGTGGCCTGCCCCCACGTCTGCTGGCCACCCGCTTCGCAATCGAAGACCGAGTAGTGGCCGGGGCAGTTCATGGTGCGGCTTTCGGCATTGTAGCTAAGCGGGAAGCCCTTGTGCGGGCATACGGTGGTGAAGCCCACGATATCGCCTTCCGGACCGGCGCCGCCTTCAACGGCCTTGCCGAGCTTCAACAGAACGCCCGGCGCATCGGCATCCGGATAGGCCACGTCCATCGGCTCGTTGACTTTGAGGTCTTTTACGTTGCCGAGGCGCGATGAAGGGTATTCAAGCAGCGCGCCGTTGGTTGCGGCTTTCGCCTGCGTGGCGGACATTCCGACGACCGGAATGGCGGCTGCCGCGATGACACCGCCCCGCAGGAATTGCCGGCGGCCCACTTCGACCATCTTGTCACATCTTTTCATGGCATGTCTCCCATTGTGCCGGGAGCAAGCTAGGCCGAGTCCACGCGTTCACTCATTTGCGCTGCAACATGGCAGATGCTCAACGATCAGCCGGTTTGGCGCTGCCCATGTTCGGAAATCCGAACATGTTGCAGTGCCGAAGGTCCGAATATCCGAACTCTGGTCATGAATAGTCGCCGCTGACGTTCAGGCGCTTCATCTTTTCCCAAAGTGTAGTGCGCGAAATGCCCAGCAGTCTTGCCGCTTCAAGAATGTGGCCGCCCGTTTCGTGCAACGCCCGCTCGATTTGGCGGCGCTCAGCCATGTCGCGCGCCTCGGAGAGGGTCGCAAAGGCCCTGTCGCCGGACGGTTCTTCCGTTGCAGCGCGCAGGTCCGGAAACATATCTCCGGGCATGATCCATTCGGACCTCGCCAGCGCCACTGCCCGTTCCATCCGATTGCGCAACTCCCTCACGTTTCCGGGCCATGGATAGGCCGCTGCCATATCGGCCGTCAGTGAGCTGACACCTTTCAGCCCAGGATGATCATGCGCCTTGAACTGCTCGAAGAAACGATCGATCAGCCAGGGAACATCATTCGCCCGGCTCCGCAGCGGCGGGATATCGATAGCCATGCCGCCGATGCGGTAATAGAAATCTTCCCTGAAGCGGCCTTCCTGCACCAGCTTCGCAAGGTCGCGATTGGTCGAACACACGATACGGCCATGGAAGAGCATGGTCTGTTCGCCGCCGAGCCGGTGATATTCCCGCGTCTCGACCAGCCTCAGAAGCTTGGCCTGCAGCGGCAACGGCATTTCACCCACCTCATCGAGGAACAGGATCCCTCCCCGCGCCCGCTCCGCGAAACCACGATGAAAGGCTTGAGCAGAAGCGCCCCGATATCCGAACAGCTCGCGTTCCATGACGTCAGCCGGAATGGCAGCACAATTGACGGCAATGAAGGGTTCCTTGGATCGGGACGAGATCGAGTGGAGGAACCGTGCGCAGACTTCTTTGCCCGCACCGGTTTCACCCGATATCAATACCGGAGTCGTCAGATCGCAGATGCGGTGCAAAATGCTCTCGACCTCTACGATTTTAGCTGACACACCCAAGACGGCACTCGGACTCGCGGTTGCGTTGCGCTGGACGAGGTTCCGCACCCGTTCGATCACATTGCTCACATCAAACGGTTTCGTCACATAATCAGATGCGCCCTCCCGCATGAGTGACACGGCCTGATCGATATCACCGAATGCAGTCACGAACAGGAAGGGGGGCAACGGCATGGAAGAGGCCAGTGTATGAAACAGCTCATGCCCTTCGAAGTCAGGCAGCCTGATATCGCAGATCACCACATCAGGGCTAAGCGCCTTTAGTCCCCATAGCGCCTCGGCACCCGACTTCCACCACTCCACTTGACAACCCTCAAGGGAGAGCGACTGCACAAGCGACTCTCCCATGATGAGGTCGTCCTCGACAAGTCCGACCCTGGCGCCTTCAAGCTGCATATTCGAACTCATCGGAGACAATCGGAACAGTAAAGCGGATGACGGTTCCTTCATTTCCGCTCGTCACCACTTCAAGCCTGGCTTTCAGTTCATCGCAATGCCTTTTCACGATCCACAGCCCAAGCCCGGACCGCCGGTCGAGCGGCGCGGATCCCGCTCCCTTGCGCTCAATGTATTCCTTGATGTGCGATGGAAGTCCCGAGCCTTCGTCAGAAACTTCGGCAATGAATTCGCCACCGCGCGTGCAGGCCATCATGCTGATAGAAGAGCTCTGGGGACTCGAATGGCATGCGTTTAGAAGCAGATTGAAAATCGCATCGCGCACGGGAATTGCGGGCACATGCACCGGAACGTCGAAGTCAATGCGCCAGTCCAGGCGCTGCCTTCTCTGCCTCGCCTCAGACTTCAGAAGAATCCGCAAATCATCGAGATCGGTTGGCGTGAGATCGCGCGGGCGCTGGTCTGCTCGATAGGTCGTCAGCGTGGACCGCACGAGATCGCGAATCCCGGCCAATCCGTGCTCCAGCAGTCTGATTGACGTAAGCCGCACTTCTTCACGTGCGCCATACTTTTTCAGGGAATCGATCGCATTGAACATGCCACCCAAAGGATTGTTGATCTCATGCGCCATGCCGGACGCAAGCCTACCCACGCTGGCGAGCTTTTCTTCCTCGGCCAGGCCGGCAGCCAGCACCTCTCGCTCGTTCACGGCTTCCGTCATCGCATTGTAACGCGCGAACAGGTCACGGAACTCCCTGCTCTGCGACTGGATGACCATGTCGGGGATGGGCGTCATGGTATCCTCGCGGCTCCGGATCAGGTAGGCCGAGAGCAGCCCAACCGGCCGCAACATCCTTCGCATGAAAAAATAGCCGAAGGCAACGAGCAGCACTGTCAGCAGCACATTCGTGAGGATGAGTTCCCGCAGCACTTCGCTTCGTTCCTGCATCAGCGCAGAGATATCGGCGACTGCATAGACCCGGCCGATCTCACGGCCTTGATAGACAAGCGAGCGGAACATGCGCGCCTGATTTCGGCGCTCATCCGTCACCACTTCGTCCGTCAAGGAAAATTCCGCTACAGTTTTAGCGGGCAACGCATCCAGCGGCGGGAAAATATCCGGCGCGCTGGCGGCAATCGTCCGGTTCTCGCTGTTCGTTACCGCTGCCCATTTCACGTTTAGTCCGCGATAGCGCTCGCGCGAGCGATCAAGAATATCAAATACTTCCCAGACATCCTCGCGCACCACTGAAGGGATCAGTGATGCCGACAACCCATCGAGATAGGCGGACGCAAGCTGGTTAAGGTTGCGTTCCTGCGTCACCTCAAGCCGGGAGAGAACTCGATTGCTGACCGCAATGCTGATAGCCACCATCAGCAATGCGACGACAATCGGCACCCGGACCGATACTGGCCAGGCCGGTGATGACAGTTGCCGCCAGAGAGGTTTAGCCGTCATTGCGTGAGGCCCCGGATGAGTCTCATCTTTTCCGCTATGGGTGAGAATAGCTGCAGCGGCTCCTCAGCAAAGCCGTCAAGTCGGAGCAGCTTCAAAACCTCTTGTCCTCCGGGGTCGCCCCTCATCGCCAGCAGCGCTTGCCTGATCAGGAGCACACCCTCACTCTCTGCGTGGCTCGCCAGGCAGGCAACAGGTGGAAAGCCCAAAAGTTCGGACTTACGCATCACCGCGGTCTTCGCGGTCAGCTCCGGCTCGATCGAGGCCATCACCTCCCATACATAGCCATCGACACTGCCGCTCTGGGCCAATCCCGAAGCCACCGCCCGCACTACGTTCCGATGGCTGTAGGTGAAGATCGTTTGCCGGAAAAACTGCTCGGGCCTGAGGCGGCGTTCCGCCAGAAGGGCGGCAGTGACAAGATAGCCGGAATTGCTGTTGGGGTCGGAAAAGGCATGCAGATCGCCGTTGAGATCGGCAATATCGGCCGCCGCCCTGCCTTTGGGCACAATCAGGTAAGAGCTATAAAGCGGCTCTCCGTGCCACAGCGGCACCGCGACGAGTGACAGCTGCTCGGCATACTGCACCAGCGGGTAACCGCAGATCCAGGCCGATGTCAGCTGGCCTGAGAGGAGAAGGCTGGTGATCTCTTCATACGTCCGGCGCTGAACAAGTTGCACCTCACGTCCGGTCTGCCGGGAAAGATAGTCTTTAAGCTTTCCCAGAAGCTCGATGTCGTTGTTAAGAAATACGGGCGTCAGGCCGAACTTGAGGACTTGGCCTGACGCCCGCGCTTCAGCCGACACCAGGCCAATGACAGATGAAGTCAAGCGAATGAAGGTGCGCCTGTCCGGCCGAAAAACCGTGACTTTCTTGTTTCCTGTCATAGCCTATATTTTGATCCATCCCGCAGGTGGAAGTCTACCATAGTCTGCTGAAGCCATGTCAGCTTCACGTCAGGAGACTGTCTACGGTAAGTCGATGATTTTGTGACCCAAGGTGAATAACTCCAACTCTCCGGGGCACAGCCCAAATCCTCATGAGCTCATGAGGCTTCATCTTGGAATTCGGTCGTTTGTCAACCGTCCGCCAGGTCTTGATGACTACAGTCATGCCTAGCAGGGGCACGCGTCAAAGAAAGGCTTCTTCACATCAAGATGAAACGCCGCGTAAGGTGATCAACGGCGCAAATCTCACGCAGCACCGTGGGACGGGTCAGACACATAGGATCTCTTTCCCACGTGGATTTTTTCACGTGGATCTAATCAAATGTTCTTGTGTTGGTCCGTCTGCTTCGCGGCAAAAGGCAGATATCTGCGGATTCGTAACAACCGGAACCGGATGATATGGTATTTCCGGCGGGGGCGAAGTGTTCGCGTGCGGCTTCCGGACGACTATGGTTCGCCCGCCTTTATGGATGCCTATGAGGCCGCACTACGCGGAGCAAGCTCAACTCGGAAAGTCAGCGGTGCCCCAGGCAATAGCCTGCAATTTCTGGTCGACGCGTGGCGGCAGTCATCTGATTGGGCAGGAACCAGCATTGCGACGCGCAAACAGCGCGAGAACATCTTGCACCACGTGCTTGAGACTGCGGGCAGGACACCGTTCGAAGCCATCTCCGCATCACACATCCGGGAGGGGCGAGAACGCCGCAAGGACGCACCAGCAGCGGCCAACATCTTCCTCAAGACCATGCGCGCCTTGTTCCGCTGGGCAAAAGAAGCAGAGCTCGTCACAGTCGATCCGGCAAAGGACGTTCCGTTCCTGAAGGCCAAAACAAGAGGCTTCACGCCGCGGACCCTTGAAGATGTCATGAAATACCGATGCCGCTGGCCTCTCGGCACCAGGCAGCGCGTGGCCCTTGAGGTGATCCTCAACACGGGTCTACGCCGCTCTGATGCCGTTCGGGTTGGTCGCCAGCATGTCAAAGACGATGTGAACACCATCAACACCTTCAAGTCCGAAAACGGGCGGCAGGCAACGGTGACGGTTTACATCCCGATCCTGCCGGCACTCCATGAGGCGCTCAAAGCTGGCCCGACGGGTGATCTCGCCTTCATAGCCAGCGAGCGTGGGGTGCACCTGACCAAGGAGAGCTTCGGCAATTGCTTCCGCCGGTGGTGTGCCGAGGCCGGCCTGAGCAAGGGAAAGTCCGCGCACGGCATACGGAAACTGTGCGCGAGCAGGATCGCCGATAATGGGGCGTCCGAAATGGAATTACAGTCACTCTTCGGCTGGGTCACCAATCAGCAGTCGGTAGTTTACACAAGGGAAGCCAATCGCAAGCGGCTCGCGCTCCAGGCGGCATTGAAGCTGATGGGCGACGGTGAGTGAGAACACATCAGGCACGAAATGCCCCGCACCCCATTGCAGGGTGCGGGAATTTGGTCACAAAACTCAATCAAAACAATAGTGTTTGAGAAGAATGGTGGGCGATGAGAGACTCGAACTCCCGACATCTTCGGTGTAAACGAAGCGCTCTACCAACTGAGCTAATCGCCCGCTTGCGCCGTGCCGAGAAGCCATGGCGCAGGATCGGATTCCACGGGATGGCTCATACAATCGCAGTGCCCTGTTCGCAAATGAAAACCCCGTGCGGTTTCTGAGGGCGCACGGGGCAATTTCAGTTTGAGTGGTGCTGTTCGCTGCTACCCGATCGCCGTCTCCATAAGCCGTTTTCCCGCCCGCAACGCTGTACTCAACGGTCCACATCTGTGGCCGATTCGATGACGATTTCAAGACTTTGCGGTCAAATCATCCGCCGGCCGCAATACGGCGCCTAAAATGCAGGCACGTGCTAGGCAACATGCATTTTGCTTCTCCCCGTCCATTTACTGCGGGCTCCACCGTGGCTGTGCCGTTCATCGCGGGACCGGCTGACAGCCTCAATTTCACCGTAAACTCCCATGAGGCTCCGATAACACATGCGCTACGCTATCGCGGGCCTCAAACTTCTGATCTGGGTGGCTGCGTGCTTGGTTGGGTTCGCCATTGCAGTCCCAGTTGCAACGTGGTTCTGGGTTGCGAAGGACTTGCCTGATCCGCGTGCCGTGCTGACACTTGATCCCGAAACGTGCCCGGATGGGTCGGCAGGGCGCAGTGTACGTCTTGCCGACTTGAAACCCTTTGTCGCTGAGGCCGTCATCGCGGCGGAACAGCCCGGCTATTGGCAGCAGGGAGGCATCCCGACGTTGCGAATATTTGCGTGGACCACAAGAAGCAGCGCTCATGCGATGATTTCAGATGAGCGTCCGATGCCACCCCGAGCGCCCTTGGCACAGAGTCTCGTGCATATTCAATTCCGAAAAATCGAACTCCGGCGAACAGTTTGGTGGCATGCCGCGCAAGCCGTACAATCCGACCGGATAGAGCTGTCGCTCAGCAAGGCTGAGGTGCTGGACGCAGTCGTCAATCATGCCAACTTTGGCCACAAAACGTTTGGCCTCGTTTGCGCATCGCTGTTCTATTTTGGCAAGCCACCGGAAACACTGAGTATCAGCGAGTCAGCGTTGCTTGCGGCTCTTCTGAGGGGGCCGAGCAACTACGATCCGATGCGTCAACCCGAGCGTGCTCGCGAACGGCGCAATCTGGTCATCGACGGCATGCTCGCCTCCGGCGTGATCTTACGGGCCGACGCCGACCGGGCCCGAGCCGATCCCCTGCCTTCCTTCAAATCCGGCAAAAAATAAGGGCGGGAGATATCTCTCCCGCCCCGGTTTTTCCAATGCGCCCGATGCTCAATGCGCGCGCGTGGCTGCCTCGCCTGACTTGTCGGCCGCCGCTCTCGCCGCAGCCGCGGCTTCCTCGGCCACCTCGTCCCACTCGATCGGCTCGGGCATGCGCACGAGGGCGTGACGCAACACGTCGTCCATGCGGGCGACCGGGATGATCTCGAGACCCGACTTCACGTTTTCCGGAATCTCAGCCAGATCCTTGGTGTTCTCTTCCGGGATCATGACCTTCTTGATGCCGGCCCGAAGTGCGGCCAGTAGCTTTTCCTTCAACCCGCCGATCGGCAGCACGCGGCCGCGCAGCGTGATCTCGCCCGTCATCGCCACGTCCTTCTTGACGGGGATGCCGGTCATCACCGAGACGATGGCGGTGACCATGGCAATGCCGGCAGACGGACCGTCCTTGGGCGTCGCACCTTCCGGTACGTGCACGTGAATGTCGCGCTTGTCGAACACCGGCGGCTTGACGCCGATGATGGCAGCACGCGAGCGCACGTAGGACGATGCAGCCGAGATCGACTCCTTCATCACGTCGCGCAGGTTGCCCGTCACCGTCATCTTGCCCTTGCCCGGCATCATGAGGGCTTCGATCGTCAGGATCTCGCCGCCCACTTCCGTCCAGGCCAGGCCCGTCACCACACCAACCTGATCCTCGCGCTCCGCCTCGCCATGGCGGAACTTCTGGACGCCAAGATACTGGTTGACGACTTCCGGCGTCACCTTGATCTTCTTCTTGGACTTCGTGGTCATGAGTTCCTTCACGGCCTTGCGGCACAGCGAATTGATCTCACGCTCCAGCGAACGCACACCGGCTTCCCGCGTATAACGGCGGATCACCTCATAGAGTGCGTCTTCCGTCACCTCGAACTCCTTGGCCTGCAGGCCATGGTGCTCCATCGCCTTCGGAACGAGATGGCGCTTGGTGATTTCGAGCTTCTCTTCCTCCGTGTACCCCGCAATCCGGATGATCTCCATGCGGTCGAGCAGAGCCGGCGGAATGTTCAGCGTGTTCGACGTCGTCACGAACATCACGTTCGAGAGGTCGTATTCGACCTCCAGATAGTGGTCCATGAAGGTCGAGTTCTGTTCCGGATCCAGCACTTCGAGCAGCGCCGCAGAGGGATCGCCACGGAAGTCCATGCCCATCTTGTCGATCTCGTCCAAGAGGAAGAGCGGGTTGGCCTTCTTCGCCTTCTTCATCGACTGGATGACCTTGCCGGGCATCGAGCCGATGTAGGTGCGGCGGTGACCGCGGATCTCGGCCTCGTCACGCACACCACCCAGCGACATGCGGATGAATTCGCGGCCCGTTGCCTTGGCAATCGACTTTCCAAGCGAGGTCTTGCCGACGCCCGGCGGTCCGACGAGGCAGAGGATCGGCCCCCTCAGCTTGTTGGTGCGGCTCTGCACGGCAAGATACTCGAGGATGCGCTCCTTCACCTTGTCGAGGCCGAAGTGGTCGCTGTCGAGCACGCCTTCGGCAAAGCCAAGGTCGTGCTTCACCTTGCTCTTCTGGCCCCAGGGGATGCCGAGCAGCCAGTCGAGATAGTTCCGCACGACGGTTGCTTCCGCCGACATCGGGCTCATCTGGCGAAGCTTCTTCACTTCGGCGTCGGCGCGTTCCTTGGCTTCCTTGGAAAGCTTGGTGGCCTTGATGCGCGCTTCGATCTCGTCGATCTCGTTGCGCTCCTCGCCGTCGCCAAGTTCCTTCTGAATGGCCTTCATCTGCTCGTTCAGATAATACTCGCGCTGGGTCTTCTCCATCTGGCGCTTGACGCGGCTGCGGATGCGCTTCTCGACCTGAAGGACCGAGATCTCGCCTTCCATCAGCGCATAGACCTTCTCCAGCCGCTGGGCGACGGAGTTCATCTCGAGAAGCTCCTGCTTCTCGGGGATCTTGATCGCAAGATGGGCCGCGATGGTGTCGGCGAGCTTCGAATGATCCGTGATCTGACCAACGGACGCCAGCACTTCCTGCGGCACCTTCTTGTTCAGCTTCACGTATGAATCGAATTGGGTGACAGCCGTGCGGGCCAGCGCCTCGGTCTCGGACGCGGTGCCGAGATCGGCGGGCAGCACCTCGACTTCAGCCTCGAAGAAATCGGCGCGCGCCGAGAAGCCATGCACGCGGGCACGGTCAACACCTTCGACCAGCACCTTCACCGTGCCATCGGGCAGCTTCAGAAGCTGCAGCACCTGGGCCAGCGTTCCCACTTCATAGACGGCATCGGATGCCGGATCATCGTCAGCGGGGTTCTTCTGCGCTACCAGCAGAATGCGCTTGTCCTCGCGCATCACCTCTTCCAGCGCCTTGATGGACTTCTCGCGCCCCACGAAGAGCGGCACGATCATGTGCGGGAAGACGACGATGTCACGAAGCGGCAGAACCGGAATGGTCTCGTAGCTGCCGGTGGACGTGGCTGATTTGCTCATTCTTGTTCCTTTCGTGGGCCGCACTCAGCATGGCGCAAGATTGCCGCCAAACATGGGCGCCCGGTTGGTTCTGAAGCCGCAGCCCGGTGAATCACTTGCATATTACGCAGAAATTCCAGTCAGCACAGCATCAGCCTCGCGCCCAAAGATGGATGCGCGGTTAACGAATTTCAATGCCGTATCACGCGGCAATAAAACTATTTCAGATCAATATCTTAGAGACGCTTTCCCGCGGCATGAAGTGGCGGCATGGGAGGGTTGGGCAAGGCAATTGTGAAGCGATCACGAACCCGTCTCGCTGTTTGGGGCGCCAAGGGGCTTCGATTCCGGCGAACCCTTGAAGCGCAGGAAGATCGAGAGCACCACAAGCACCGCGGTCGACAGGAACTCCGACTGCCAGTTCTGGAAGGACTCGAACCAGAACCGCGAACTGGCCAAGGTTCCCAGAAATGAAACTGCCGGTTCGCCATGCTGGTTCGCCCACTCGTTCGTAGCCACGAAGGTCGCCCAGGCATGAAAAATGAACGACACGATAAACAGGGCTGCGAGGGCGATCCCCAGCGAATAGGAGTAGAGGAATTTCAGCACGGGCTTGATGCCGTGCCACTTCGGCCCGAGACTGTCATTGTCGCGGCCGGGCTTGTCGGGATCGCGGGATTCGGCCGAACCGCGCTGAAACAGATAGGCCGTGAAGGCCACATAGGCGGTCATCTGGAGGAATTCGCTCTCCCAGTTCTCAAAGACGGCGGAGAGGAAATCGCCCGAAATCGCATAGTCCATCAGACCTTGCGTCATCTGTTGATGAACGATGTGCTCCTCGTTCTGCTCGATCCAGCCTGAGAACAGCATGCCGCCGATCGAGAACAGAAAGCAGGCCATGAGGACCAGTGTCAGGCCGTTGTCGCGGAGGAATTGCGCCTTGCGGGGTTTCCTGGCCATGGAACCTTGCTCTCCACAATCACCACGCAGCCTAATGCCAGAGGGTCAGGGATGTTCCGGATTCAAGTTATGGATTTCAAAAAGAAAACCCGGATCCGGCAGCGCCGGACCCGGGCATCCAAATTTCAACCGTGGCAGCGTTACGCCGAGGCGGAGGCCTTCGGGTTCTGCTTGGCGCGGTCGGCGTAGATCAGCAGCGGCTGGACATCGCCTTCAACAACTCGTGCGAGACCGCGGCAGGCTCGATCACCCTACCAAGCCGATCAGAGAGTAAATTGACGATGAACTCTAGCCTGTTAGATTGACCATCCATGTCTTCGTTCTTTTCCACCTGGGTTCCGGCTACCAGCGACTTCGGTCTCGTCAAGGCGGATACGGTCGAGGCGGCGAGCGCTTACCGCCTCATGTTTGAAGCAGACGGATCGCAATTTGAGGAACAGATCCTTACCGGCCCGCTCGAACCCCTTCTCGATCTTCTCCCTCCCCTCACCATGGGTATGCGGAAGGCGCTGTTCGTTCCCGGACCTGCCGGCTGGACCGGCTTTTTCCGGGAAGGACTGAAGGGGTCCGATCCCTTCATGCCGATGTGGCATCTGGCAAGGCGGTATGAGATGCTGGCGATGCGGGTGTGCTGTGTCACATCCAAGCCCTATCCGGGAACCATCTGGGAGGTCTACGCGCCTCCCAGTCTCGGAGGTGACGAACTTAGCCGTCGCAGATCCATCGCGGCATCCAATGATGGCGGACGGTGGGTGTTCGAGGAGTCCGGGGAGCGCTATCCGTTCGAGGACGCGGATCGCTATGCCGGCAAGATCAAGCGCACGAGATTTACGGGCGAGATGCTGGAACAATACCTTGCCCATTTCGGGATCGCCCCGCTGGAACCTCGGTCCTTCACGGCAACCGCGCAGTCGCCCGCCGTGCTGCTGAAAGACGTTTCTCGCGTCAATCCATTACCTGAATGGAGTGTCGAGGATGTCCGGGCGGGCATTCCATGGATGAGGCCTGTCCAAAACAAGATGCCGCCCTGATCTGCTCAGGGCGGCGATTCAATTCAATTATTGGACCATCAGGCCGAGGCAGATGCCTTGGGGCTCTGCTCGTTACGGTCGGCGTAGATCAGCAAAGGCTTGGCGGTCCCGTCGACCACGTCCTTCGAGATCACCACCTCCTCCACGCCATTCATGGCGGGAAGGTCGAACATGGTCTCGAGCAGGATCGATTCGAGGATCGAGCGGAGGCCGCGGGCACCCGTCTTGCGCTCGATGGCGCGGCGGGAAATCGCGTGCAGTGCATCCTCCGGGAAGGTCAGCTTCACGCCTTCCATCTCGAACAGCCGCTGATACTGCTTCACCAGGGCGTTTTTGGGCTCGGTCAGGATCTGCATCAACGCCGGCTCGTCGAGGTCCTCGAGAGTCGCCACCACGGGCAGGCGGCCGACGAATTCGGGGATCAGGCCGAATTTGAGCAGATCTTCCGGCTCAAGCTCGCGCAACACGGCGCCGGTGCGGCGGTCTTCGGGCGAGCGGAGGTCCGCCCCGAAGCCCAGGCCCGAACCTTTGCTGCGCTGGTTGATGATGCGTTCGAGACCTGCGAAGGCGCCGCCACAGATGAACAGGATATTGGTGGTATCGACCTGCAGGAACTCCTGCTGGGGATGCTTGCGGCCACCCTGCGGCGGAACGGAAGCAACGGTTCCCTCCATGATCTTCAGCAGTGCCTGCTGGACGCCCTCTCCCGACACGTCGCGGGTGATCGAGGGGTTGTCCGACTTGCGGCTGATCTTGTCGACCTCGTCGATATAGACGATGCCGCGCTGGGCACGCTCGACGTTGTAATCCGCCGACTGCAACAGCTTCAGGATGATGTTCTCGACATCCTCGCCCACATAGCCCGCCTCGGTCAGCGTGGTGGCATCCGCCATGGTGAAGGGCACATCGAGGATTCGCGCCAGCGTCTGGGCCAGCAACGTCTTGCCGGAGCCCGTGGGGCCGACAAGCATGATGTTGGACTTCGCCAGTTCGACGTCATTGTTCTTTGCCGCATGGTTCAGGCGCTTGTAGTGGTTGTGCACCGCCACTGAGAGCACCTTCTTGGCATGCTCCTGGCCGATGACATAGTCGTCAAGCACCTTGCGGATTTCGTGCGGGGTCGGCACGCCATCCTTGGATTTCGCCAGCGAGGTCTTGTTCTCCTCGCGGATGATGTCCATGCAGAGTTCGACGCATTCATCGCAGATGAACACGGTCGGGCCCGCAATCAGTTTCCTGACCTCATGCTGGCTCTTGCCGCAGAAGGAGCAGTACAAGGTGTTCTTGTTGTCGCTCCCCGTTGCCTTACTCATAAGCTCTCCTTGGACACTATGCTGCATGATACGCATGCAGTCTTTAACGAGACTTGACTCAGATGCCGCAGCCCAAGCCTATCCCAAATCAGCCCTTACGGACTCAAACCAATAATTGAGCATGGGCGGATATGGTTAATCAAGGCTTGATTACAATGCCGCCCGCCGGTGCAATTCCCGGTCGCAAGGTTCAATCGTCACTTTCCTTCCGCCGGCACCGGCCGCTTGTCGATGACCTTGTCGATCAGGCCAAAGGCAAGTGCGGCTTCCGCCGTGAAGAAATTGTCGCGCTCGAGGGCATCCTCGATCGTCTTGTAGTCGCGCCCGGTATGCTGGACGTAGATTTCGTTGAGCCGACGCTTCAGGCTTTCGACTTCCTTGGCGTGGATCAGGATGTCCGTCACCTGGCCCTGATAGCCGCCCGAAGGCTGGTGAACCATGATGCGGGAGTTCGGAAGCGCGAAGCGCATGTCCTTGGCACCCGCCGTCAGCAGCAGCGAACCCATCGACGCCGCTTGCCCCATGACTGTGGTGGAAACGGGGCAGCGGATGAACTGCATGGTATCGTAGATCGACATGCCCGAGGTGACGACACCGCCCGGGCTGTTGATATACATCGAGATTTCCTTTTTGGGGTTCTCGGCTTCAAGGAAGAGAAGCTGCATGCAGATCGAGGCTGCGACATTATCGTCGATCGGCCCGGTGATGAAGATGATGCGCTCGCGCAGCAGCCTGGAGGGAAGGTCGTAGACCCGCTCGCCCCGGCTCTCCTGCTGGATGACGGAGGGCCAGAAGGCGCCGGTGGTCAGGAAATCGACGGGATCGCGCATGGAGCTCTTTCGGATGAATCGGTTGTGATCTGGATGACATAGATAGGCGACGGAAGGTGATGATGGAAGCCCCTTCGCCGCGAGGGTTAAGGGATGGCTCCCGATCCGGTTGCTCCTAGCCTGCCAGACCCGCCCGTCTGCGCAGCCAGCCGGTTCTGTCACCTGCTGGCTTTCGTTTCTCTCCCGTACGACAGACCCTCCATATCGTCACCCCAGCTTTTCCCTCAGATAGTCGATGACGACGCGCACCTTGTTCGGCAAGTAGCTGCGCGAGGGGTAGACCAGCCAGGCCGCCGTGTTGAATGTCGTCGCCGTCACGCGGTAGCCGGGAAACAGGTTCACGAGAGTGCCCCTTGCAATGTCGCCGTCAACCAGCCAGTCCGGCAGAAGCGCCGGCCCCAGATCGCTGAGCGCCGCCGTGCGCAGGGACCCGGCGGGCGACAGCGTCACATCGCCGTCAATTTTCACCTCGATGTCGCGTCCGGCGGCGTCGCGGAACAGCCAGTGCGACCGGAAGGCGCGAATGTTGAACAGAATGACCTTGTGGCCGGCAATGTCCTCCGGCGCCGCGATCCTGCCATGCGCGGCCAGATACGGGGGGCTGGCGACCACGCGGTAATGGGTATCCGCCAGCTTCGAGGCGATGAGATTGCCCTCGACCGTCGGCCCCAGCCGGATCGCCAGGTCGATGCGGTCGGCAAAGAGATCGAGATTGGCATCCGTGAACAGGCATTCGAGCTTGAGGAAGGGATAGCGCTCGCGGAATTCCTTGAGCAAGGGCACGATGCAGACGTGGCCGAAGGTTTCCGATGCCGTCAGGCGCAGCAGCCCGCGCGGCGTCCCCACGGCACTTGCCGCAAGATCGCGGGCACGGTCGAACTCCGCCACCAGCGGCTCGATCTGCGAGACATAGATGTCGCCCGCCTCGGTCAGGGCCATGCGCCGCGTGCTGCGCTGAAACAGCCTCATGCCAAGTTCCGCCTCGATGTCGGCGATGGCGCGCGACACCGAAGACGGGTCGACGTTGCGCTCCTTGGCAGCAGCAGCAAAGCTGCCGCGCCGCGCCACATCCAGCAGCAGGACCAGGTCTTCCGTCTTCATTCGTGCAGTTATGGCACGAATATCGTGATCGAGCGCGTATTTTTTGAGAGTTGGAGCAGGAATAGAGAGTGTTCATCGCTGTCAGGCGAACCAACCCCAGTTCAAGGACAAACACCGATGACCACTTCATTCGCCGTGCATTCGATCGAAACCGCGCCAGAGGCTTCTAGGGCGACACTGGGCCAGGTGCAGAAGGCCTGGAGCTTCATTCCTACCCTTCACGGTATCATGGCGGAAAGCCCCGAGACGCTCGAGGCTTATGACGCGCTCTTCGCGCTCGTCTCCAGAACGTCGCTTTCGCCGCAGGAACAGCAAGTGGCATTCCTGACGGTCAGCGTCTTCCACGAATGCGAATACTGCACCATGGGCCATACCTACCTCGGCCGCATGGCGAAGCTCGACGAGGCGGCCATCATGGCCATCCGCAACGGCAAGCCCATCGCCGATGCCAGATTGCAGGCCCTCCGCCGCTTCATCGAAACCGTGCTGCGTGAACGCGGCTTCGCCGGCGAGCAGGCGCTCACAGCCTTCTATGCTGCCGGTTACACGAAGCAGAACGTCCTCGAGGTCGTCACCGTCATCGCCACCAAGACGATCTCGAACTACGTCAACCACCTCACCGGCACGCCGAAGGAATCCTTCATGACCGATCCTGCGCTTGCCTGGGTCAGCCCGCGCAACCGCGCCATGGCGATGTAGCCCGCAAGGGGGAACCGGCCAGAGGCTGGTTCCCTCAACCGCTCTTCAATGGAGACTGACATGAAAACCATTGCCTTTCTGGGGCTCGGCGCCATGGGCTCGCGCATGGCCACAAATCTCATCGCCGCAGGCTATTCCGTCACCGTCTGGAACCGCAGTCCCGGCAGGCAATCGCTGCTGGTCGATCAGGGCGCGCGCCTTGCCGAAACGCCCCGAGCCGCCGCGCAAGGGGCCGACGCCGTCATCGCCATGCTGCGAGACGATGCGGCATCGCACTCCGTCTGGCTCGATCCGGAAACGGGTGCCCTGCCTGCAATGAAAGCCGGGTCTATCGCCATCGAATGCTCGACCCTCACAGCCCGCCATGTGACCATACTGGCGCAGAAAGCATCCGCTAGGGGCATCGGCTTTGTCGATGCACCGGTGGCGGGTTCAAGGCTCCAGGCCGAAGCGCGGCAATTGATCTTCATGGCAGGCGGAACGGAGGCTGACGTCTCGCATGTCCAGCCGCTGCTGATGGCCATGGGCGGCGCCGTCCATCAAGCCGGAGGAAACGGCGCGGGCGCGGCGGTCAAGCTGGCGCTGAACGCCCTGTTCGGCATTCAGGTAGCGGCAGTGGCCGAGGCGATCGGCGCCCTCTCGAGGGCCGGGCTAGACCCTGCAAGGGCGATCGAGATCATCGGCGCCACGCCGGTTGCCAGCCCTGCCGCGAGGGGTGCTGCGCTTTCAATGCTGGCAAAGAATTACGCGCCGATGTTCCCGATCGATCTGGCGGAAAAGGATTTCGGCTATTTCGCCGCCCTGTCGGCGGCAGCCGGCGCAGACACGCCCTTGGCCGATGCCGCCCGCAACGTGTTGCGCGCCGCCATCAGCCGCCACATGGCAGGAGACAACATCACAGGCGTCATGCAGCTCTACACCTGATCGGCCATCACAAAGACAAACGGCCGGGAATGCCCCGGCCGTTGAACTTCATCTCGAGTGCAACGATCAGGCGTGATCGTGGCCTTCGTGGTCGTCGTGATCGTGAGAGGCCATGGCGGCCATGCTCTCGTCTTCATCCTGCACCATCGCCTGGAGTTCTTCCTTGGTGACGGGCTTCTCGGTGACGGTGGCCTTGGCGACGATTCCGTCGACGACCTTCTGCTCGAAGATCGGCCCGCGCAGTTCCATCATCGCCTGCGGGTTCTTGCGGTAGTAGTCGACCACCTGCTTTTCCTGGCCGGGGAACTGGCGCATGCGCGAAAACAGCGCCTGCTGCAGCTCCTGCTCGCCAACCTGCACGCCTTCCTTCTCGCCCAGCGTACCCAGCACGAGGCCAAGGCGCACGCGGCGCTCGGCGATGGCGCGGTATTCCTTGCGCGCATCTTCTTCCGTGGTGTTCTCGTCGGCGAAGCTCTTGCCGGCGCGGGTCATTTCCTGGGACAGCGCGTTCCAGATGCCGTTGAACTCGGCGTCGACCAGCTTCTCGGGCAGTTCGAAGGTATACATCTTGTCGAGCGCGTCGAGCACATCGCGCTTCAGTTTCATGTTGCTCATCTGGGTGAATTCGCCGGACATGCGCTCCTTCACCATGTCGCGGAGCTTGGCCAGATCCTCGAAGCCCATTTTCTTGGCGAACTCGTCATCGATGACGGTTTCCTTGGGACCCTCGACCTTCGTCACCTTGGTGGCGAATTCGGCGGCCTTGCCGGCCAAGGCAGGAACGCCATAGCTCTCTGGGAAGGTCACCTTCACGGTCACGTCGTCGCCAGCCTTGGCGCCGATCAGCTGGTCTTCGAAGCCGGGGATGAACTGGCCCGAACCGATCTCGAGCGCCACGTCGTCCGCCGTGCCGCCTTCAAACGGCGTGCCGTCGATGGTGCCCAGGAAGTTGATGGTCAGCCGGTCGCCCTTCTCGGCGGCGCCCTGCTTCTCCTCGAAGTTCTTGGCTTGCGAAGACAGTCGCGTCAGCGTCTCGCCGATATGGTCCTCGGTCACTTCCACCACATGGCGGGCGAGTTCGAGGCCGGCATGGTCCTTCAGTTCGAAATCGGGAATGATCTCGAAGGCGACGGAGAAGGCGAGATCGCCCTTCCCGTCCATCACGGCGTTCACTTCCGCTTCATCCTCGGGAAGCTTCACTTCCGGCTGATAGGCGGGCTTCAGCTTCTTTTCGGCCAGCAGTTCCTTCGACTTCGTGTCGATAGTCTTCTGGACGACCTCGGCCATGGCCGACTTTCCGTAGACGCGCTTCAGATGCGGCACCGGCACCTTGCCGGGGCGGAAGCCCTTGATATTGGCTTTGGCGGAGAGCTCCTTCAGCTTCGCGTTCAGCTCCTGGTCCAGTTCGGCGGCGTTGACCACCACCTTGTATTCGCGCTTGAGGCCAGTGCTGAGAGTCTCGGT
>JALHQC010000031.1 GCA_022842165.1 bacterium | reverse complement strand
CTCTCGGTCAAGTATGTCGAGACCGATACGGACGAGTATACCGACAGCTTCGGGCTCGATCTCGACTCCGGCACCGAGGACCTGCGCGTTGCAGCCACCCTGGGCCTTCTCTACCAGCCTGCCGACTCAGGCTTCAGCCTGGCAGCAAGGGCGGGTGTGGCCTATGCCGACTACAGCACGGAAGTGGACGCCTTCGATCCGATCACCGGAACCGGTGCCAGCGTGACGCGGGACCAGGACGAACTGATGTTCACGGGCTCGCTCGATGCGACCTTCGTGCTCGACGACAACATCACGATCAACGCCATCGTGTCGGGTGACCTCGGCGAGGACATCGAGACGCTCCGCGGCAACCTCGGCGTCAGCTTCAAGCTGAACTGAGCCGCACCGCAAGCCACGAACACCAGAGGCCCGACGGGAAACCGGCGGGCCTCAGGCGTTTGCGGGGGGCTTGCGACAATTCTCAGGGCGAAGGCGAAGCGCCGGGCTTGTTCACCGAGACGGCTTTCACCACCGCGAAAACCTCGCGACCCATCGCCAGTTGGAGCGCAGCGCAGGATTGGCGCGTGATGCGCGCGATGATGGCGCTGCCGCCGCAGTCGAGCGTCACGTTCATCGCCGGACGCCCGGCCTCGGCAAGCCCGGTGATGCGGCCGCGGAAGATGTTCAGCGCACTGATGTCGTGCGGCTGGCGCGTGGCGATCATCACGTCGCGCGCCCTGATCCGCACCCGCACCTTCGTTCCGGCATCGCCGATGCGGCCCTGGACATGCGCTTCCCCCGCGGCGGAGCGCAGCAGCGTCATGTCGAAGCCGGGGTCATGGGCGGCAATGGTCATGTCGAGGATGCTGCCGGCTTCGTCACGCTCGTCCTCGGGCATCAGGTCGGGGCGCTGCAGGATCTGCGCGGCGGGGCCAGAGGCCAGAACATGGCCCTCCGCCATCACCACGATATCGGTCGCCAGCCGCGCGACTTCTGCCACCGAATGGCTCACATGCACGATGGGGACATGGAACTCGTCCCTCAGACGCTCGATATAGGGAAGGATTTCGGCTTTGCGCGGGGCGTCCAGGGCGGCCAGCGGCTCGTCCATCAGCAGCAGCTTGGGCGATGTCAGCAGCGCCCGCCCGATCGCCACGCGCTGCTTTTCGCCACCCGACAATTGACTGGGCCTTCGCGGCAGCAGGTGCGAGATCCCGAGCAGCGACAGGATCTGCCCGCGATCGGCATAGCGGTCCGCCTTCGGCGCGAACCATTGGCCGAAGCTCAAGTTCTGTTCCACGCTCAGATGCGGAAACAGCCGCGCGTCCTGAAACACATAGCCGATGCGGCGGCGGTGGACGGGCACGTTCACCTGTGCTGCCGTGTCGGTCAGCAGCCGGCCGTCGACGCTGATCCTCGCCGCCTGCGGCCGCACCAGCCCGGCGATGACGTTCACGACCGATGTCTTGCCCGATCCCGATGCCCCGAAGATCGAGGTGAGCCGGCCATTGCTTCCGAAAGCCACATCGAGCGCAAAATCTCCAAACACATGCCTGATCGAGACCGTGATGCTCATGCCGCGATGCGCCTGCCCACACGCCGCGCGAGGATTTCGGATGCAATCAACGCTGCCAGCGAGATCGCGATCGAGATCGCCGTCAGCCGCAGCGCGCCCGCATCGCCGCCCGGCACCTGCGTGAAGCTGTAGATGGCGGATGGCAATGTCTGCGTCTCGCCCGGAATGTTGGAAACGAAGGTGATGGTGGCGCCGAATTCGCCCATGGCCTTGGCAAAGCTCAGGATCATGCCGGCCACAATGCCGGGCAAGGTGAGGGGCAGGGTGATCGTGAGGAACACCCACAAGGTATTCGCCCCCAGCGTCGCCGCCGCTGCTTCGAGGCGGCGGTCCACTGCCTCGATCGACAGACGAATGGCGCGCACCATCAGCGGGAAGCCCATCACCGCGCAGGCGAGTGCCGCACCCGTCCAGCGGAAGGAGAAGACAATGCCAAAATCGGCCAGGAAGGCACCAACAGGTCCCCTCCTGCCGAACATCAGCAGCAGCAGATAGCCGGTGACGACGGGCGGCATGACCAGCGGCAGATGCACGATGCCGTTCACGATGGACTTTCCCCAGAACTCGCACCGCGCCAGCAGCAGCGCCACGGCAACGCCCAAGGGCAGGCTCGCCAGCATCGCAACGGTGGCGACTCTCACGCTCAGCGCGACGGCATTCCATTCATCGGGGCTGAGGGTGAACCAGTTCATCCCTCAGTTGGTAGCAGGCGGCACCAGCACGGTGAAGCCCTGTTCAATGAAGATCGCCTGCGCCTGTCCGGACTGCAGGAACTTCACGAAATCCGCGGCATCGGGATTGGTTGAATCCACGGTCACCGCCACGGGATAAATGATGGGCGGATGCGAGTCCGGCGGAAACTGCCCGATGATCCTGACAGCGGGTTCGGCCATTGCATCCGTCTTGTAGACGATGCCAAGCGGCGCCTCGCCCGCCGCCACGAGCTTCAGCGCGGCGCGCACATTCTCCGCCTGGGCGATCCTGGTCTCGACACTCGCCCATACGCCCAATGACTCCAAAGCCGCCTTGGCATATTTGCCGGCGGGCACCGCCTTCACATCCGCCATCGCGAGGCGGCCATCGCCCAGCAGCAATGCTAGCGGGAAACCTTTGGCGATGACAGTCTGGGCAGCAGAGCCTAACGGTGCAATCAGCACCAGTTCGTTGCCGAGCAGTTCCACGCCACTTCCGGGCTTGATCAGGTTGCGGTCATCGAGATAGGCCATCCAGTCGCGATCGGCGGAAAAGAAAACGTCAGCGGGTGCTCCCTGCTCGATCTGTTTCGCAAGTGCGGAACTGGCGGCATAGGACATTGCCAGCTCTCCCGCCGTTGCGGCCTGCCATGCCGAACCCGCCGCATCGAGCGCGGTCTTGAGGCTCGCGGCCGCGAAGACGATTACGCGGTCAGCGGCCAGTGCCGGCTGAAGGACACCCAAGGTGAAGATCATTCCCATGACAAGTGCTACGATCCGGCGGCACGTGCTGAACGCTCCTCCATAATTGCGCAGGCTGCACTCCGAGATCACGGCGCCGCTCCGCTTCTCACGGCTTGACCTGCATCTGCTCGATATAGCGGACAAGGCCGACGATCCGCTGTGCGGCATGGTCTGAAGCCTTCATCGCATCCTCAAGTTTCGTGCTGGCGCCGATCTCGGCGGTCACGAAGAGATCGCCCCACACCGGCATCTCCCGGTTGCCATGGGCATCGGGCATGCTGAGCCCGGCAATTGTCTCGAAAACATGATCTTCGGGAAACACGCCGCCATTCCGCGCGGATATCCGGGTGAGATCCGACACCTTGTGCCGCAGGGACTTCGCCATCGGCCCGTCGCCTGTGCCTGACACGCCATGGCAGTTTGTGCAGAGGGTGATGAAATCCTTCGCCGCAGTCTCCGTCTGCTCGCCGGCGTGGGCGCCCGGCACTGCAGCGAAAATCAGCAGGGCAACAGCAAATGGTCGCATCGCAGCGCTCCTCAAGCCGACTGGCCGATGTCCTTCAGCATGTCAGCGAACCAGGAAACACTGGGGTCGAAATGCTTGCCGCCCTTGATGCGCGGAAACTCGATGGCGCGCAATTCGTCGCCGCGTTCCTCGTCATGGCCGACGACGCCCGGAATTCCGGCGAGTGCGGAATCGACCGCCACATGTACCATGGCGCGAATGAGCTCGAGATCGGCCTTGTTCGCCGCGGCCGAACGCCCGAAGTAGCCCGACTTCTGCACCAGCGTCTTGTCGGCGCCGATTTTCTTGCCGAACTGCTTGCCGAACCAGTCGCCCACCTTCACCTGGTCGAGCTTCACATGACCGAAGGCGTCGCGGTCGACTTTTTCGCCCTTGGCTTCGATCTCGGCCACGATTTCGTTCACGCAGGCGCCTTCGCTGACGAAGATGTTGACGGAGTCCATCTCGTCCATGACGGCCTTGAGCCGCTTAGCCTCTGCCTCGATGTCGATCAGCATTTCAGGAACATAGATCGCGTCGATGTCCTTGTGACGGCGGCTCAGGTTGAACTCGGGCAGGAACTCGAGCTTGTCGAGGCGTTCGCGCCAGGCGCGCGCCGTTGCCGCCGTCAGCCAGCCGCAGTGGCGGCCCATCACCTCATGGATGACAAGCTGGCGCGACGAGGTCGATTGTTCGTTGACGACATTCTCGAAGAACACTGCACCCTGCTCGGCGGCAGTCCAGGCGCCAAGCGTCTGGCGGATCGGCACCACATCGTTGTCGATCGTCTTCGGCAGGCCGACGACAGTCAGACTATATCCGTTGTTCGCGAGGTAAGCCGCGAGATCAGCTGCCGTGGTGTTGGTGTCGTCACCGCCGATCGTGTGAAGTATGGTGATGCCATCCTTTACCAGCTGGTTGGCGGCCACCTGCAACGGCGCTTCTCCTTCCTTCACCAGTCCGCGCTTCACGCAGTCAGCGACATTGGTGAGTTTCACACGGCTGTTTCCCAGCGGTGTGCCGCCATGGGCGTGGAGCACATGCGCGCGGCGGCGGACTTCCGGCGTGACGGCGATCGAGTTGCCCTGCAGCAACCCCTTGTAGCCGCTCAGATAGCCGATCATCGGCGCTTCCGGTGCAAGCTCGGAGTAGCGCTCGATCAGTCCGCCGACTGCGGAAGACAGGCACGGCGCAAGGCCGCCTGCCGTGAGCATTGCAATCTTGTGACCGGTCATTGGGTCAAGCCTCCCTGGCGATGGATCGGCAGCGAGGGTTACGCATTCCGGCCCGGTTTCGCAACATGGCAAAATCGGACAGCAGATTTCCGATTTCCATTGAAGCGGGGGCGGGCCTTCCTATCTGTTTCCTGTCAACCCCAACAGAGGAGAGGGACAAGAGATGACAAGTTCTGCTTCGGCAGGTTTCGAACCGCGGAGCGAAAGCTACGAGCGGCGCTGCGGCAAAGGCATCCGTTCGCGTTGGTCGCCGTGGGAAGTGGGCGCGATGGTCGCCGGTTTCGTGGTGTTCTGGCCGCTAGGCTTGCTCGCTCTTTTCCTGAAATGGAAGAACGGCGAGATGTGGCGCGGAGCGTCCGAAGCCAAGGCTCCGTGGTCGGGCTTCAAGGCGCCTGACTTCCAGAGCTGGAAGTCTTCGCCGTCGTCTTACGGGTTTGGCGGCATGGGCTCCGGCAACGCGGCTTTCGACGCCTACAAGCGCGAACAGATGAAGCGCCTCGACGAGGAGCGCCGCAAGCTCGAGGACGAGCAGAAGGCCTTCCGCGATTTCGTCGAGAAGGTGCGCCGCGCCAAGGACCAGGACGAGTTCGACCGGTTCATGGCGGATCGTAACGCACCGCCCGCGGCCGAAACGCCGCAGAGCTGATGCACAACATGAAGAAGCCGGGTCAAATGCCCGGCTTCTTTCATTCTGTCTCGTTGTCCCGGCTGCGGACTGTGTTGGGCGCCCCTTCGACACTGCGAAGCGGTGGAGGCTTCCTGTCTCCGAAGACTGCAGGCCGGGGCGCAGGGCGCGATGATCCGACTTCGGCAGGAGATACGTTCGGCGCATAGGAACTGGCGATGCTGCCGACGGAGATACCGCTTTCGACAACGATATCCTGTGCGCCGCCGATCAGGATCAGATGCTCGATGTTGTCGCGGCGCACCAGCACCAGCCGCCGCGTCTTGTCGAGTTCATGATACTCGCTGATGCCAAGACGCTGGCCGCGGCGTCCGGTCATGCGCGGGCTCACCGCGCGCCAGACCAGCATTGCGATGATCAGCACCGCGAGCGTGACGAACGCCGCAATCAGCACCTGCTGGTTCTCGGTTATGAAATCCATGCACCGGCTCCCATTTCAATCGGTAATCCAGACACCGGCACCCGGCCAACGGGTGTTTTGGCATTGAGCCGCATGTCCCATAACCTCCGGACCGAGGGCCTTGGTTATCTCCAGCGGCGAACGTCGGTAATGCGGCCGGAGCGCGAGCTGACCTTGATGACGTACCACTTTCCATTGCGGCGGCCGGTATACTCGAACCGTGAGCCCCGGCAGTTGCGCGGCACCACCTGATTGAAGCGGCGTTCGACAATACGTTCGCCCTGGCGGCAGGAGATGTTCGAACCGTAGAAGCCGCCGAAGCCGAGATTGATATTGATATCGACATCGGCTTTCGCGGCAGGTGCGCCGGCTGCCATGATCGAGAGGCCAAAAGCGATGGCTACGAGTGTTTTGCGTATCATGTCGTGCTCCCAGACGTGGATTGACGTAAGCCCTCTTCTCGCGGTCGATTCTGACCGTATGCATGGCAATTGTAAAGGGTGGAACTTGGCAGTGCTACCGGTGATTCCGCCCAAGCTTAATTCGCCTATACTGGCCATGATTCGGGGTGGGGACAGATGACGGACAGGAACGGGCCGGGCAGGGAGGAGCTGGCGGCGACGGCGCCGTTTGGCAGCCGCCGGAGCCGCATGGCGTTTGTCCTCGTGCTTGCCGCCCTGCTGGCGATTGCCGCCGTTTCCGGCCTGAAAACCTTGGCCGCAACCTATCCCCTCTGGGTGCTCGTGCCGGGCGGCATCTTCGCGGTGCTTGGGCTTGTTGCCGTTTTCGGACTTATGGCCGGCATTTTCCAGATCGGCAGCGGCGGGAACGAGCGGGTCTTCTTCGACTCGCTGGTCGACGCACTTGGCGATCCGATGGTGGTGACCGACCTGAGAGGACGCGCCGTCTATTCCAACGGGGCCTATCTCAAGATCGCGTCCAAGGCGGGAACGGGGCGGCTGGTCGGGATGGACGTGCTGTTTGCCGGCTATCCGGAATTTTCCGCACCCATCTACCAGCTCGTTCAGGCAATCCAGGAGGGCCGCAGCGAAACCCGCGAACTGCGTCTTCCGCAAGGCTCGCCCGCGCCCTGTGCCTCGCCCGATTCTCCGGTATGGATCCGGATTTCGGCAACTCCCACGGCGGGGCAGGCGCTCTACCGCGTATGGCGGATCGAGGACATCAGCGCCGACCGGGCGCGGCAGGAACAGGCCTTCTCGCGGCTGCAGTTCATCATCACCTATCTCGACAATGCGCCGGCTGGGTTTTTCTCGACGCTGCGCAACGGTCATGTCGACTACATCAATGCGACGCTCGCGCAATGGCTCGGCATCGACATCGCGAGCAGCGGCACGCTGACACTGCAAGACCTGCTGGGGGAAAGCGGCGCCATGCTGCTATCCGGCGTCGAGGCCCGGCCCGGCGGTTCCGTGACCGAAAGCTTCAGCCTCGATCTCAGCAATGTCCAGACGGGAACGCTGGTGCCCGTCCACATCATCCATCATGTGGATTACGATGCGGACGGGCTGCCGTCTCCATCCCGCACCCTGGTCATTCCCCGTTCGATAGCGGGGGCCACAGCCGGGCAGAACGCCATTTCGGCGCCGCGCCTCTCGCGCTTCATCAACAACGCGCCCATCGGCATCGCGGAAGTCGACAAGCACGGCATGATCCGCATGGCCAATGCCGCCTTCATCGACCTGTCGGACCGGGCCCGGCGCGGAGCAGCGCTCTCTGCCGCCATCGTGGAGGCGGAGCGCCCGCAATTGCAGCAGGCCCTTGCCACCGCCTTGTCCGGCGAAGGGACGCTGCACAAGGTCGAGGCCACGGTCGAAGGCGAGAAGCAGCGCACCGTGCTGTTCACTTTCACCAGGCTTGCGGGAGAGGACGATACCTCGGTCGTCTTCGCCGTCGACAAGACAGAGAGCAAGGCCCTCGAAGTGCAGCTGGCGCAGAGCCAGAAAATGCTCGCCGTCGGCCAGCTGGCATCGGGCATCGCGCATGACTTCAACAATGTGCTGACGCCGATCATCGGCTTTGCCGATCTTCTGCTGGCGAAAATGCGGCCCACCGATCCGGCCTTCGCCGATGTCATGAACATCAAGCAGAACGCCAATCGCGCGGCAAACCTCGTTCGCCAGCTTCTGGCCTTCTCGCGCAAGCAGACCCTGCAGCCGAAAGTCCATGCGCTTACCGAGGCGCTGTCCGATCTCGGCAACCTGCTGGGCCGGGTGCTTGGCGAAAAGGTCGAGCTTCGCATTTCGCACGAGCGCGACCTTGGCCTCGTGCTGGTCGATATCCACCAGTTCGAGCAGGTGATCATCAACCTCGCGGTCAATGCGCGGGATGCGATGCCGAACGGCGGCACGCTCACCGTCAGGACATACAACCTGCCGGTCGAGGCCTCCCGCGCCATCGCGCCCAACCTGATGCCGCCCGGCGAATACGTCGCCTGCGATGTGGAGGACACCGGCACCGGCATTCCGCCGCATATCCGGGACAAGATCTGGGAACCCTTTTTCTCGACCAAGGAAGTCGGCAAGGGCACGGGTCTTGGCCTGTCGACGGTCTATGGCATCATCAAGCAGACGGGCGGATTCATCTTCTGCGACAGCGTGGAAGGCAAGGGCACCACGTTCCGGATTTTCCTGCCGCGCTTTTATCCCGAAAAGACTACCGAAACCGCAACTGCCGACAAGCCGCCGGAACAGCCCAAGCGCTCGGACTATACCGGCAAGGAGCGTATCCTGCTGGTCGAGGACGAGGATGCCGTTCGCGCCTTCGCGCTCCGTGCGCTCACGTCGCGCGGCTATACCGTCGTCGAAGCCGATTCCGGGGAAAGTGCGCTTGAGCGCATTGCCGAAGAGAAGAAAGGCTTCGACCTCATCATCTCGGACGTCGTCATGCCGGAGATGGACGGGCCGAAGCTGCTGCGCGAATTGCGCAAGCGCGGCATCACCACGAAGTTCATCTTCGTCTCGGGCTATCCGGGCGAGGAATTCGAGAAAGACCTCGAAGGCCACGACGATTATTCATTCATGCCGAAACCCTTCTCGCTGAAGCAGCTGGTCGAGAAGGTGAAGGAAGCGATGGAGAGTTAAGACCGGGGCCTGCGAAGCGGCTCTGGAGATCAGCGGCGGATGGGGGAGTTGATATCATGACGGGCGCGACACTCGGAGTGCTGGCGCAGCAACTGGACAGCGGAAAGGTCACCGCCCGCGGTCTGGTGGAACAGTCGCTGGCGGCCATAGCCGATCCGGCGGGTGAGGGCGGCCGCACTTTCATCACCACGGATGCAACCGGCGCCCGCCTGGCCGCCGATCACATGGATGGATTGCGGAAGGCTGGCCGCTCGCCATCGCCGCTGGCCGGCATCCCGTTTTCGTCCAAGGATATCTTCGATCTGGCGGGCGAGGTCACCACCGCAGGTTCAGCCGTATTGAGGAAGGCGCCGCCCGCCAAGGCCGATGCCGTGGCGATTGCCCGGCTCAAGGCCAAAGGCATGATCGTGATCGGCCGCACCAACATGACGGAGTTCGCCTATTCGGGCGTCGGGCTCAACCCGCATTATGGCTCGCCCCGCTCGCCCTATGACCGTGCCACGGGCCGGATTTCCGGTGGTTCGTCGTCAGGCGCCGGCGTCTCGGTGGCGGACGGCATGGTGAGCCTCGCGATCGGCACCGATACCGGAGGATCCTGCCGCATCCCGGCCTCCTATTGCGGCGTGGTCGGCTACAAGTCGAGCCACGGGCGGGTGCCGCTGACGGGGTGCTATCCCTTGTCCTTCAGTTTCGATTCGATCGGGCCGCTGGCCAATACGGTTGCCTGCTGCGCCATGGCGGATGCCGTGATGGCGAGAGACTGGGATGGCGCGGTGCTACGCCGGGATGTGAGCGGCCTGCGCCTTGCGGTGCTGAAGGATTTCGTTCTCGACGGGCTTGAACCCAAGGTCGAAGGCGATTTCCAGTCGGCACTGAGCAGGCTGTCCTCGCAAGGCGCTTCGCTGCACGATCTGGAGTTTCCGGACCTTCGCGAGATTCCGGCCATCAATTCAAAGGGCGGGATCGTCGCGGCGGAAGCCTGGCACCAGCACCGCGCGCTGATGGAGACGGATGGTGCCGCCTATGACCCGCGGGTGCGCACCCGGATCGAGCTGGCGGGGAGCATTCTGGCCGCCGATTACCTCGATTACTTCAAACGCCGGCGCGCCATGATCCAGTCCTTCGCGGACTGCTTCCAGGGTTTCGATGCGATTCTGCTGCCGACGACCCTCAATACGCCGCCCGCCCAGGCGGCTTTGGCGGAAGAGAAGGATTACCTGCGCTTCAATGGCATGAGCCTGCGCAATACCTATGTCGGCAATTTCCTCGATGGCTGCGCCATCTCGATTCCGATGCATGAGGAGGGCACCGCGCCCACGGGGCTGATGGCCATGGCGCCCTGGGGCCAGGACCGGGCGCTGTTCGGCGTTGCAGGGGCGATCGAGGCTGCCTTGAGTGCATAAAAAATCGTTGGTTTTAAAGATGGCGCTTGCAAATGGAACGAAGATAGAACATATTACGAACACCGGTAAGAACACCAGGTTTACAACGTCCGGTGGACCCATATGAAATCAAGGAGTAAAGCGATGGGGCAGTCGAATCTTCGGGTCATTGAAAGCGCTTCTATGGACAAAAACAAGGCATTGGATGCCGCCCTGAGCCAGATCGAACGGGCTTTCGGCAAGGGATCTATCATGAAGCTCGGCGCCAATTCGGCGCTCGAGATCGAGGCGATTTCAACGGGTTCGCTCGGGCTCGATATCGCGCTTGGCATTGGCGGCCTGCCGAAGGGCCGCGTCGTTGAAATCTATGGTCCGGAATCGTCCGGCAAGACCACGCTGGCGCTGCAGGTCATTGCCGAAGCCCAGAAGCGCGGCGGCATTTGTGCCTTCGTCGATGCCGAACATGCGCTCGATCCGGTCTATGCCCGGAAGCTTGGCGTCAAGGTCGACGATCTCCTGATCTCGCAGCCCGACACGGGCGAGCAGGGCCTCGAGATCGCCGATACGCTGGTGCGTTCGGGTGCGGTTGAGGTTCTCGTCATCGACTCGGTGGCAGCGCTTACGCCGCGCGCCGAGCTTGAAGGCGAGATGGGCGACCAGCTTCCCGGCCTTCAGGCGCGCCTGATGAGCCAGGCGCTCCGCAAGCTGACGGGTTCCATTTCCAAGACCAATTGCATGGTCATCTTCATCAACCAGATCCGCATGAAGATTGGCGTGATGTTCGGTTCGCCCGAAACCACCACCGGCGGCAACGCGCTGAAGTTCTATGCTTCCGTGCGCCTCGATATCCGCCGCATCGGCGCCATCAAGGACCGGGACGAGGTCGTCGGCAACCAGACCCGCGTCAAGGTGGTCAAGAACAAGGTGGCACCGCCCTTCAAGCAGGTGGAATTCGACATCATGTATGGCGAAGGCATTTCCAAGGTTGGCGAGCTTGTCGATCTGGGCGTTACCGCCGGCGTGGTCGAAAAGTCGGGTTCGTGGTTCTCGTACAATGGCGAGCGCATCGGGCAGGGGCGTGAGAACGCCAAGAACTTCCTGCGCCAGAACCCGGATATGGCCAATTCGATCGAGGCCACCATCCGCTCGAACGCCGGCCTGATCGCCGCCGCCCTCACCAAGGGCGATGCCAAGGACGCGGCTGAAGCCGAAGACTGAGGCATCGTTCCAGTTCCCCTGCACATTCCCCAACCCGGTTGCCCCCGCCCACGGGGCATCCGGTCGCCCAAGGTGTTGCCCCACACCGCACGCGACTGCGCCCTCCGCTTTCCCCGGAGGGCGCTTTTCGTTTTGAGGCTGCTCAAACTGGCCCCAGCACGTTCGTTATTCTGGACAGGGGAGCCTGGCGCCATTAAAGACCCGGCGTCATTCATCTCATTCTTGCTAGGCGTCACATGACTGGGCTCGCGCAGATCCGTTCCACCTTCCTCGACTTCTTCCGCCGCCAGGGCCACGAGGTGGTGGAGTCCTCGCCTCTGGTGCCGCGCAACGATCCCACGCTCATGTTCGCGAATTCAGGGATGGTGCAGTTCAAGAACGTCTTCACCGGCGTCGAGAAGCGGCCCTATACCCGCGCCACGACCGCGCAGAAGTGCGTGCGTGCCGGCGGCAAGCACAACGACCTCGACAATGTCGGCTATACGGCGCGCCACCACACGTTTTTCGAGATGCTCGGCAATTTCTCGTTCGGCGACTATTTCAAGCCCGATGCCATCGAATGGGCGTGGACGCTGATCACCAAGGAATATGGCCTGCCGAAGGACAAGCTTTCCGTCACCGTCTATCATACCGACGACGAAGCCCATGCGCTGTGGAAGAAGATTGCCGGCATTCCCGACAGCCGCATCATCCGTATCCCGACATCCGACAATTTCTGGGCCATGGGTGATACCGGCCCCTGCGGGCCGTGCTCGGAAATCTTCTACGACCATGGTGACAAGATCTGGGGCGGGCCTCCGGGCTCGGCGGAGGCTGACGGCGACCGCTTCATCGAAATCTGGAACCTGGTGTTCATGCAGTATGAGCAGATCACCAAGGACGAGCGCGTGAGCCTGCCGAAGCCCTCGATCGACACCGGCATGGGGCTCGAGCGCATCGCTGCCGTGCTGCAGGGCACGCATGACAATTACGAGACTGATCTTTTCCGCGCGCTGATCGCGGCCATCGTCGAGCGCACGGGTGTTCCTGCCGAGGGTAATGCCAAGGCGTCGAACCGCGTGATCGCCGACCATCTGCGCGCCTCTTCCTTCCTCATTGCCGATGGCGTGCTGCCGTCGAACGAGGGGCGCGGCTACGTACTCCGCCGCATCATGCGCCGCGCTATGCGCCATATCGAGCTCTTAGGCGCGCGCGAACCACTGATGTACAAGCTCGTTCCCGCGCTGGTGCGCGAGATGGGGGCAGCCTACCCTGAACTCGTCCGCGCTCAGGACATGATCACCGAGACGCTGCACCTCGAGGAGGGCCGCTTCCGCCGGACGCTGGAGCGCGGCCTGCGCATTCTGGACGATGAGTCGGCCAAGCTCGGCCAGGGCGACACGTTCTCGGGCGATACCGCTTTCAAGCTTTACGACACCTACGGCTTCCCGCTCGATCTCACCCAGGATGCGCTGAAGCCGCGTGGCATCTCGGTTGATACGGAGGCTTTCAACGCCGCGATGGAAGCCCAGCGCGAGGATGCCCGGAAGGCCTGGAAGGGGTCGGGCGAGGCCAAGACCGAGACGATCTGGTACGAGCTTCGCGAGAAGGTGGGCGCCACGGAATTCCTCGGCTACGACACCGAGACGGCGGAAGGCATTGTGCGGGCCATCGTGGTGGATGGCAAGGAAGTGGGAGAGCTTTCAAAGGGCCAGAAAGGCCTGGTCGTCGTCAACCAGACGCCGTTCTATGGCGAGTCCGGCGGCCAGACGGGTGACCATGGCGTGATCCGCACAGCGGAAGGTGCCATCTTCCGTGTCACCGATACGCAGAAGCGCGTCGGCGATGTTGTCATCCACTTGGGCGAAGTGGAGCGGGGCAGTTTCAAGCCCGGAAACGCGGTCGAGCTTCTGGTTGATCACACGCGCCGCTCAGGCAACCGCATCCATCACTCGGCAACGCATCTTCTGCACGAGGCGCTCCGCATCACGCTCGGCACCCATGTGGCGCAGAAGGGTTCGCTGGTCGAGCCCAACCGGCTTCGATTTGACGTGTCGCACAACAAGTCGATGAGCCATGACGAGATTGCGCAGGTCGAGGCTATTGCCAATGAAATCGTGCTGCAGAACGACAAGGTCAACACGCGCCTGATGTCGGTGGACGAAGCGATTGCCGAGGGCGCCATGGCGCTGTTCGGCGAGAAGTATGGCGACGAGGTGCGGGTCGTCTCCATGGGGCGCAACGCGCATGGCGCCGGGAAGCCCGTTTATTCGCTTGAGCTCTGCGGCGGTACGCATGTGTCCCGCACTGGCGATATCGGTCTCATCAAGGTGATCTCGGAGAGCGCTTCTGCGGCGGGTGTGCGCCGTGTGGAAGCGCTCGCGGGGCCCGCTGCGCGCGCCTATCTCGAAGAGCAGGATCGCCGCGTCCAGGCTGCGGCCGCAGCGCTGAAAACCGCGCCTGCCGATATCGTCAGCCGTATCGAAGTGCTGATCGACGAGCGCCGGAAGCTCGAAAGGGAACTGGCCGAAGTCAAGAAGCAGCTGGCCCTTGGCGGCGGCGGATCATCCGGCGATGACGGCATCTCGGAAGTCAACGGCACCAAGCTGATGGCGCGCATCCTCAAGGGCATTTCTCCCAATGACATGAAGGGCCTCGTGGACGACGGCAAGGCCAAGCTCGGGTCGGGCATCGTGGCGCTGATCGGCATCAATGACGAAGGCCGCGCAGGCTTGATCGTCGGCGTTACGTCCGATCTCACGACGCGTTTCAATGCGGTCGATCTGGTGCGCGTGGGTTCCGCCATGCTGGGCGGCAAGGGTGGCGGCGGCAGGCCCGATATGGCGCAGGCCGGCGGCCCCGATGCTGCGAAGGCCGAAGAGGCACTCGCCGCGATCAAAGTTGCACTTGGAGGTTAAGCGCGCTGCAAATGGCGACCCGCCCTTGCTTCCAGCAGGCGGATGAGCTCCGGTTGCATGAACTCGTACTCGTCCGGAATATCGAGACAGATGACGCGCTTTCCATTCAGGTGACAGCGAAACTTCGAGCCCAGTTTGTTGCGATGGGTCTTCTCCATCACGAAGACAATTGTTGCCCAGTCCAGTTGCTCGCCAGATAGCGGCGTTTCTGCATCATTGTTTAATCCGGCAGAATCAGTATCGACACCTTGCCATTTCGAAAAGACCTGCTCTGCAGTCGGGCTTCTCAGTTTGTTCTGTGAACAAATGAAAAGTGCTCTGATCACGCGCCTTCGTCCGGGTGCTGGCGGCTTTTCAGCTTCGCCATGAAGCCGGCGGGGATATCGTCTTCGGTGCGGGTGGCAGGGAGCGTGTGGAGTATCTCGAAGGCGGGCAACATGCCCTCCGCGCCAAACTGCTTGTCTGGCGTCACCCGCTCGGGATGGTCCAGCGAGCCGATCGATACTGAAATCCTTTCCGCATCATCGTATGCAAAGAACAGCGGCGTTCCGCAGTCGCGGCAGAAGCCGCGCTGGACGGCTTCAGAACTCTTGAAGAACGAAGGGCTGCCACGAGTCCAGGCCAGGCCTGTCTTCCTGGTTCCGACAAGTGCCGCGAAATAATTGCCGAAGGCCTTCTGGCACATGCGGCAATGGCAGATGTGCGGGTTTTCAAAGGGTGTGCTGATCGCATAGCGCACGGCACCGCACTGGCAGCCGCCCGTCGCAAGGATTCCGCCGGTCATGGCCAGTGCTCCGTATCATGGTCGGGATGTTGCAGGCTTCGCAGCCTTTCGAGGTCCTCCGGAGAGCGGTAGTCGGCCGTGCGCTGTTCCGGCAAATTTGGCAATGTATTGAACCAGGAAACCCGGCTTTCGATGCCTGATTGCTCCGTCATCGGAGCAATGGCATCGGGGTCATCGAGGCTGCCGATCGCCAGTTCATAGTTCTCGTCGCCATCCTCGCGCATAAACAGCGGTGTGCCGCAGGCGGCGCAGAACCCCCGCGAGACGATGGCCGAGGATCGGAACACGGCAGGGGCGCCTCTTGTCCAGCGCAGGGAATCCGCTGTCACGCTCACCAGTGCCGCCCCAAAATTTCCAAAAGCCTTCTGACACATGCGGCAATGGCAGATGCCGGCTTTTCCGAGGGGCCCGTTCACGGCATAGCGCACGGCGCCGCACTGGCAACCGCCGGAAAACCCATGCCGAAAGGGAATCTTTACCATGATGGACCTAGTCTCTCCCACGCGAGCAGGCTTGTCCAGCAGGGCGCTGCATCCTGCACGCCAAGGCCGATCCAGGCCTTGCGGAGCAGGGAGAGAACCTATCATGAGTTCCGGCAACGCGGCGGCGCAGCGTATTCAGGATGCCTCCGTCCTGCTCGACATTCTCGACAATCTGCCGACTTCGGTTTTCGCAAAGGACGAGAACCTGAGGTTTGTCTATTCGAACGAGGCGCATTGCGCCATCATCGGGCATCCCGAGGCGGCGCTGCTTGGCTTCTCCGATTCCGATTTCTACCCACAAGCGGAGGCGCAGGAGTTCCTTGCGCGTGACCGCGCCGTCATCGAGGACGGCATCACCATCGAAACCGAGGAAGCCGCGACGGGCGCGTCCGGAATCTCCATCCCGGTGCTGACGCGCAAGACGCGGCTGGTGACCGCCGGCGGCAAACGCTACCTGATCGGCACAAATGCAAGGCTCACCGAAATCCACAAGCGGGAGGAGCAATACCGCGCGCTTGCCCAGACCGTGCCGGTGGGCGTCTGGCAGGTCGACGAAGCGGGGGTAACACAATTCGCCAACCCGCGTTTTCTGGCCTACTTGGGCATCGACACAGACGGTCTGGCGACCACGGAGCTGATCTCGAAGCTTGGGGGAGCCCGGCAGGATTTTCCCGGCATCACATCGCGGTTCGAAACCGATCTGACGTCTTCCAAGGGCGTCGAAAGGCGGGTGCTGGTCATCAGCTCCGGGTGGCTTTCGTTATCGGCGGACGGTTTGCGTTCGGCCATCGTCAGCGTCGTCGACATTTCGGAAATGACGCAGCTGAAGCGCGTCAACGACGAAATCAACCGGCTGAACAGCGAGCTTGCCGACAGTGTCCGGAAACTGCGGGACGCACAGGACGAAATCGTGCGGCGGAGGCAGATGGCGCAGCTTGGCCAGCTCACCGCGACCGTCGCGCATGAAATTCGCAATCCGCTCGGCGCGGTCCGTACCGCTGCCTTCCTCATCGAACGCAAGCTCAAGGACAAGGGCATCGATGTGGAGCAGCAGCTGGCGCGGATCAGCAACGGCATCACGCGGTGCGACAACATCATTTCCCAGCTCCTCGATTTCTCGCGGGCGCGCGCACTGCAGGCCGAGGAGACGCCTGTCGACGAATGGCTGAGCCGGGTCGTGGCGGAAGAAGCGGAAAAACTGCCGGCTTCAGTCACCATCGAATGTGATCTGGGACTTGCTGGCGCCACGGCCGTCATCGACTGCGCGCGCATGAACCGGGTGGTCGTGAACCTCATCAGCAACGCTTCCGAGGCGATGGTGGGAAAAGGCGACGACCCCGCCAAATTCGCCACAGCGGAGCCACGAATCCTGATCGCCACTCGCTTGACCGGGCGCGGCATCGAGCTGACCGTGTCCGACAACGGCCCCGGCATGGCGGCGGAGATCAGGCAAAGGATTCTCGAACCGCTATTCACTACCAAGAGTTTCGGCACCGGGCTTGGTTTGCCGGCTGCAGAGAAGGTTTTGCTCGAGCATAACGGCGGTCTCGAGATCGCGTCCGCTCCTGGCGAGGGCGCAACCTTCATGGCCTGGTTTCCCTTGAGCCAGCCCATCATGAACGCAGCGTGAGTCCCAGATGTTTCCGCGCGGCACCCTCAGAAGGACAGTTGCAAATTGACCGAAGCACTCGCATCCCGCGTCGCCGGACTGAAACTTGGCGGTATTGTCGGCGTACTGCTGTTGCCGATGCTTGTCCTGTCGTTTCTGATGGTCAACTCGATACGCAACGAACTGGCTTTCGCCCGGCACGAAATGAAGGGGGTGGAACTCAGCCGGCTGGTCATGCCGGTTGCCTTCGGCGCCGCGCTGCGGGACATCGACACCAAGGCGATCCAGAATCTGCGCGACCAGGGCGAAGCGATCGCGGATGAACTGGGCGTGAGCGCAGAGTTTTCGACTGCTCTGGCCGTTTTGCTCACCTATGGGAGCGATACGCGCTACGCCGTCGAAGCGCTTCGCAATCTGCAGGTCGAAAGCTCGACGCCTTCCAACATCATACTCGATCCCTTCGCGGAAACCTATCATCTCGGAACCGTCGTCAGCAGCCAGGGCGTTTCGCTGCTTTCGAATTTCACCCACTTGTGGACGCTGGAAAGCCGTGCGATCCGCGATGGCAAGATCAGCCAGCATGAAGCGGCCAGACTGTTGCTGGCCGCCGGTGCCTGGCAGGATGCCCAGAGGCGGCTCAAGGCAACCCTGATGACGGCGCGCAAGGCCGCATCCGATCCGGCGTCTTACGATTCCGCCATGAAGGGCGTGGACGAGATGGCGGAGCACCCCGACCGTGTGGCAGAGGCGTTTTCCGCTGCGAGTACTGATGAACTGGTCCGCCAGATTTCGACGAATGACGAGTTTGGCGGCGAAGCCCGGCATCTGGTGAGCGACATAGAAACATTGTGGTCGTTCTCCGCAAATCGCTTCGATGCCTTGCTGCAGGAGCGCATCGAAGTCATGCGGCTCCGGCTTTTCGCCCTGCTTGCAATCGCCGTTGCCGCTTGCCTGATCGGAGTTGGGGGCGCCGCGCTCATGTTCCGATCTACCCTCCGGCGGCTCGACCAGGTCAAACTTGCACATGACCGCGCGGAGGCAGCGCGTTTCGATGCGGAGATTGCCACGGCGGAGGTCCAGCGCGTCAACGAGGATATCATACGCCTCAACGCGGATCTCGCCCAGAATCTCGCCATGCTGCGCGAGGCCCAGGACGACAATCTGCGCAAGGGAAAGATGGCGCAGCTCGGTCAGCTTACCGCCACGGTCGCCCATGAACTGCGCAATCCGCTGGGCGCGGTCCGGACCTCCGCATTTCTCCTGGAGCGCAAGGTAAAGGGCAAGGGCCTCGGCATCGAGGCACAGCTCGAACGGATCAACAATGGCGTCACGCGGTGCGACAATATCATTTCGCAACTGCTGGATTTTGCGCGGACCAAGGCGATCCAGCCGGAAACCACGGCGCTGGACGATTGGCTGTCGAAGCTGGTGGAAGAGGAGGCGCAGAAACTTCCCGCCGCCGTCGCTATCGAATGTGACTTCAACCTTGGCGATCTCGATGTGCCTTTCGATCCGGCGCGGATGAGCCGGGCCGTCATCAATCTGCTGAACAATGCTTCGGAAGCGCTGGTGGGCAAGGGCGAGGATCCGTCGAAATACACAGCGCGCTTCCCGTTGATCAGAATTTCCACAACCCGCACGCTTCGCGGCGTCGAGTTGGCGGTTTCCGACAATGGCCCCGGCATTCCGGCGGATCATGCCGAGAAGATCTTCGAGCCGCTGTTCACGACGAAAAACTTCGGCACGGGACTAGGGCTTTCCGCCGTCGAGAAAATCCTCGAGCAACATGGGGGAGGTGTTGATGTCAATACGGCACCGGGCAAGGGCGCGACGTTCACGCTGTGGTGGCCGCTGCAGCGCGCAGGCGTTATCGCTGCGTGACCGGTGAGACTGCCATACTGCCGATGCCCCGGCGCCGCCTTCTCTGGGTGGTGGCCCCGCTTGGCGTTCTGGCTATCGCCGGACTGACGCACTTGCTCGTCGAGGCCAATGTCTCGCGCGTGCTGAGCGAGGATGCGGCGGCACGGGGGAAGGCGTGGGCCGCGCATTTCACGGGCGAGGCCGCAGCGGTCGACAAGGCATTACAGATGGGCACACTCGAGCCGCGGCATCGCGACTTCGCCGTCCTGGCCGCGCAGGCTGGCGGCGTTGCCGAGCTTTGGCTTTACGATGCCCGGGGTCGCCTCGCTTTCCGGTCGTCCCGGCCGAACGAAACAGCCGTGAAGACTGTGCTTCGCGACCATGAGGCTGGGGCGGTGAAGGTGATTGCAGGCAGCCGGCTGGTGGTTGAAGTTCTTGGCGCAGATCGCGATAGAAACCTTCAGGAAGGTTATTCCAAGGCATTCTTTCCGTTGCAGACGGCCGATGGCGAAGTTCGAGGCGTTCTTGCGGTGTCTTTCGACCATTCGCGCGCGATGGCGTCGCTCCGCGAGACGTACTGGTCGACAGCGCTTTCGGCCGGCGGGCTCATGGCTTCGCTGCTGCTCATGGTGACTGTGCTGACGATGCGCAGCACGAAAACTTCCGAGCCTGAGGCACTGGCGGTCACTCTGGTTGAAAGCCAGGCCGAACCCGCTGCCGAACGGCAAGGCGACGGAAACTTCGATGACTGGATCGCGGCGATTGCCGAAGACGCCGCCCAGTCCATCCCGGAGCGCATCGGTCTTGAGTGCCATCTCGGCCTCGGTAGTGCCGTGATCCCCGACGATGCCAGTCAGGTCGAGGGCACCATCAGAAAACTGATTGCCAATGCTGCGGCCGCCCTTTCGGCGGAGCAAGGCGGCAACGGCAAGACCATCATCTTCATGCCGCGCATCATCGTCGCTACCGCCTTCACCCGGCGCGGCATGCAAGTGTCCGTGTCGGACAACCGCCTTATCGGTGGCAGCACTGAGGACTGCGGCGCCGTGGGGCAGGGGTTGCCCCAGCTAGGGCAATGCCACGTCGAAACACCAGTTCTGGCGCAGGGAAGCCGCGTCACCCTATGGTGGCCGCCCGCCGCCGGACAGGCCAAGGCCGCGTGATGGCTCATGCCGGCACATTCAGGTTTAGAACCGCGGCGCCTTATGGGCCCCAGTGGCCCTGCTCGCGGCCGCTGCATACGACCGATTTCAGGGAGGCTACCCGATGCTGAAGTGCCTGCGTATTCTCGTCGTGGACGATGACGAGGACAATGCCAACTCGCTTGGCGAGTTGTTCGAGCTCGAGGGACATGCGGTCACGGTGGCGCATTCGGGCGAGGATGCCATTGCCGCCTATGTCAACGGAGATTTCGACATTGCCTTCATGGACGTGATGATGCCGGGGCTGAATGGCGTCGAGAGCTTCATGGAGATCAGGAAACTCCGGCCCGAGGCCCGCGTTTTCATGATGACGGGTTACAGCGTGGAGCAATTGCTGCAACAGGCCATGGATCATGGCGCCATGGGCGTGCTGGCGAAACCCATCGACATCGACCGTCTGTTGCGGGCGCTCGATGAAGTAAGGCCCGGCGGCATCGTGCTGGTCGCCGACGAGGACCCGTCATTCGGTGTACAGCTGAAACAGCTTATGGATGGTGCCGGCATGCGCTGCGGGCTTCTGCGCCGCGAGACGGATGTGCTTCTCGATGGCGATGCCATGGCGATCATCGACATCGGCAAGCCACTTATTCATGGTGTCGAGATCTACAACCGGCTCAGGCGTTCGGGGCACACGCGGCCGGCCATCATCGTCACCAGGCCGGGCGTGGAGGGGGGCGACACGCTCGACGCCCTGCGGGACATCGCGGTTACCGGCATTCTCAACAAGCCCTTCGACCCGATGATGCTGCTGCAGCGCCTCGGCTCGCTCGCGGCCTGAACGTTCAAAACCCTTCACGGAGACATGCCATGAGCCGTTCGCTCAACATTCTGGTGCTCGACGACGATGTGGAAAACGCCGAGTCCCTGGCCGAACTTTTCGCGATGGACGATCACAAGGTGATCGTCGCCCATGACGGGCAGCAAGCGATCGAGGCTTTCAGTCTCAACAAGGTTGACATCGGATTCTTCGACGTGATGATGCCGGGCAAGAACGGCGTCGACAGCTTCATCGAAATCAGGAAAACCCATCCCGACGCGCAGGTCTATTTCATGACAGGCTACAGCGCGGACGATCTGCTGAAGACGGCGCTGGAGAACGGCGCCAAGGGCGTGTTCGGAAAGCCCGTGGACCTGCCGAAGGTTCTGGAGATGCTGGAGAAGGCCGCAGCCTGATCAGTTGCGGACGGCGATCGCGGCGGCAGCCCCTGCGATCGCGGTGCCTGACACGCGGTTCAGACGTTTCAAGGCCGTGGTGCTGCGGAAAAATCCGCGCGCGGCATGCGCGAAGAGCGCGTAGGACATCAGCACGCCCGGCAGGATGATTACGATGAGCAGCGCCACTTCGGCAAAGCCTGCCAGTGTCATCCGGTCGAGGTCTATGATCGAAGGCAACAGGGCCACGAAGAAAGCGATGGCCTTGGGGTTGCCGAGTGTCAGCGTCAGTCCGCCGGCGAACAGGCCGCGGCGCGACAGGGCCACGCCGGCGCTGCGGGTTTCGACCGGCGCCACGGGTGCAGTCCACATCCTCCAGGCGATGTATAGCAAGTAGGCCACGCCCGCCCACTTGATCGCCATGAAGAGGCCGGCATAGGCCTGCGCAATGGCGGCGAGGCCAAGGGCCGCCGCAGTGAACCACACGAGATCGCCCGCGAGGATGCCCAAGATAAAGGCGGGGGCGGCGCCAAGGCCGCGGCCAAGCACCTGGCCCACCACGGCCGCGATGCCGGGCCCCGGCGAGGCCACTGCGAGCACATAGGCCGCGGAAAACACGAGGAGCCCGGCGAAAGTCATCAGGCCATGGCCTTCTGCAAGTTGGCGTCGACGGCATCGAGAAAACCCTCAGTCGAAAGCCAGGTCTGTTCCGGGCCGACGAGGACGGCGAGGTCCTTGGTCATCTGACCGCCCTCGATCGTGGCGACGACGGTTTTCTCCAGCGTGTCCGCGAAGGCCGAGAGCCGGGCATTGCCGTCCAGCTTGGCGCGATGCTTCAAGCCGCCCGTCCACGCGAAAATCGAGGCGGCCGAATTGGTCGAGGTCTGCTTTCCCTGCTGATGCAGGCGATAGTGCCGCGTCACGGTGCCGTGTGCCGCCTCCGCCTCCACGGTCTTGCCGTCCGGCGTCATCAGCACCGAGGTCATCAGACCAAGCGAACCATAGCCCTGGGCCACAAGGTCGGATTGCACGTCGCCATCGTAATTCTTGCAGGCCCAGACGTAGCCGCCCGTCCATTTCATGGCGGAAGCGACCATGTCGTCGATCAGCCGGTGCTCGTAAGCGATGTTCGCCGCTTCGAACTGCGGCTTGAATTCGGAATCGTAGATCGACTGGAAGATGTCCTTGAAGCGGCCGTCGTAGGCCTTGAGAATCGTGTTCTTGGTGGAAAGATAGACGGGATACTTCCGGGACAGGCCATAATTGAAGGATGCCCGCGCGAATTCCGCGATCGAGTCGTCGAGATTGTACATCGCCATCGCAACGCCTGCGCTGGGCGCCTTGAACACTTCTCTTTCGATGACGGCGCCGTCCTCGCCGACGAACTTGATCGTCAGCGTGCCCTTGCCCGGAAATGCGAAGTCAGTCGCCCGGTACTGGTCTCCGAAGGCATGGCGGCCGATGATGATGGGTTGCGTCCAGCCCGGTACGAGGCGCGGAACGTTCCGGCAGATAATCGGCTCGCGGAAGATGACGCCGCCGAGGATGTTGCGGATCGTGCCGTTGGGCGACTTCCACATCTGCTTCAGGTTGAACTCCTTGACGCGCGCCGCATCCGGAGTGATCGTGGCGCATTTCACGCCCACGCCATGTTCCCGGATGGCATTGGCGGAGTCGATCGTCACCTGGTCGTCGGTCGCGTCGCGATTCTCGACCGAGAGATCGTAGTAGTGAAGATCGATGTCGAGATAGGGATGAATGAGTTTCTTCTTGATGAGATCCCAGATGATGCGGGTCATCTCGTCGCCGTCCAGCTCGACAACCGGGTTCTGGACCTTGATCTTCGCCATGTGAAAAAACCTTCTGTTGTAGAGCGGAATCCGACGAGCGGGGTCTTAGCAGGCATGCCATGCGCGGGCAATTCCGACGGATAGCGGAAGCATCTTGCGGGAAGCCGGATTGCGATGCAGATTCTCGCCAGCGCCCGGAGGGACCAAAACATGAACGCAACGCAGCCCCGATTGTCGGACGGCGGGCAGATCGTCGAACTCGTCGTCGGCGGCAGGCCGCACCGCTTTCATGCCCTCTGGCTGCGCGACAATGCGCCGGACGAGAAAACCCGCAGCCCGGGGAACGGGCAGCGCCTGATCACCATACTCGACGTTCCGCCAGACACGCGCGTCACCGATGCTCAGGTGTTGGACGGAACCGTGTCGCTGCGGTTCGAGCCGGAAGGCAAGGTGGTGAAGTTCGAGGCCGCCTGGCTCGCGGCGCATGCCTATGACCGGCAGCCGCCTCGCGGCGCGGGCTGGACCCCGGTTGAAACCGAGCGCTGGGACTCGCAATTGCAGGGCAAGGTTCTGTCCGGCACGTGGCAAGACGTTTCGAGCGATCGCGCCGCGCTGGGGCGCTGGCTACGGGAAGTGCGCCGCTATGGGTTCGCCGTGATGACGGGGATGCCGGCAGAGTCCGGTGTGCTGTGCAAGGCGGCCGAACTCTTCGGCTATGTGCGTGAAACCAATTACGGCCGCTGGTTCGACGTGCGCGCGGAAGTCAATCCCAACAATCTTGCCTATACCAACCTCGGGCTTCAGGCGCATACGGACAACCCCTACCGCGATCCCGTGCCGACGCTGCAGATTCTTGCCTGCCTCGAAAACTCGGTAGAGGGAGGGGAGTCGATCGTCGTCGACGGCTTCAAGGTGGCCGAGAGGCTGAAGTCCGAAAACCCGCAAGGCTTCGACCTGCTCAGCCGGCATTGCGCGCGATTTGCCTATGAAGGAACGAAAGGTGTCAGGCTCCGTTCCAAGCGGCCCCTGATCGAGTTGGGACCTGACGGCGAACTGATCGCCGTGCGCTTCAACAACCGTTCTGCCGCGGCCTTCACCGATATCCCCTTCGACGATATGGAGGCCTTCTATGCCGCCTATCGCCGCTTTGCGGAATTGATCGAGGATGCGTCGATGGCGGTCAGCTTCAAGCTCAGACCGGGCGAATTGTTCATCGTCGACAACACGCGCGTGCTGCATGCGCGCAGGAGCTTTTCCGGCAGCGGAAGCCGCTGGCTACAAGGTTGCTATGCCGACAAGGACGGATTGCTGTCGACGCTTGCCGCAATCGAGGAAGAAGGGCTGCTACAGTGACTGTGCCAATGCTCGACAAATCCAACATCGTGGCCTTCATCGCCGACATCTTCGAGCGGCGCGGAGCGGAATCCTATCTTGGCGAACCCGTTACGATGTCGCAGCACATGCTGCAGGGAGCGTTGCTGGCGGAAGCGGAAGGCGCGCCGGACGACCTCGTCGCTGCGGCCCTTCTGCATGATATCGGGCACTACACGTCCGAGTTCGGGCCCTATTCGCCTGAGGACAGCCGCGACAATCTTCATGAGGAGTCGGGCGCCAAGGTGCTCGAACCGTTTTTCCCGCCGGTGGTGACCGACTGTGTACGGCTGCATGTGCCGGCCAAGCGCTATCTGTGTGCCACCGACAAGGCCTATTTCGACCGCCTGTCCGAAGCATCGAAGCACAGCCTGTCGCTGCAGGGCGGGCCGATGACGCAGGACGAGGCCGAGGCGTTCGAGCGCAATCCGCATTACCGCGAGGCCGTCCGCGTCCGGATCTGGGACGATGCCGGCAAGACGCCAGGCGCCGAAACGCCGGAATTCCGTTACTACATGCCGCTGCTGGAGCGCGTTGTCGCGCGTCAGGCCAGATAAGGCTTAAAGCCAGTTGCCCATCAGAATGTAGGGCGACCAGTAATAGGGATGGCGGGTGGTGACGGCGCCCGTCTCCGGCGGCAGGGCCGCTCCGTCTTCCGCCGCCGATGCGCCGCGCTCAGGAACATTCGATTCCGCATTGCTCTGGCCGCGCAGCATGGCGATCTGCGCGCGCCGCAGCGCGCCGGCCTTGTCGAGGCCGTCGACCACCAGGCCCTTGTAGAAGTCGGCCATGAGCTGGCCCGAAGGCTCGTCAGCGATGGGCCACAGCGTCGCCATGACGGCGGAAGCGCCGTTCATCTGCGCGATGGCGCCGAAGCTTTCGACTTCGTCGCCCTCGGCGCCGCCGCCTTTGGCCGTTTCGCAGGCCGACAGCGTAACCAAATCCACGCCGCCGAAGCGGAAACCCCGGCCCTTGCGGATTTGTTCGAGCGTGAGGGCTTCGCCGTTGCCAAGCAGCAGAAAGGAGTCGGTTTCGTTGCCGGGCACGAATTTGAAATGACTCGCCACATGCAGAAGCTTTGGCCGCTTCTTCAACGCGTCTTTCAGGCTGTCTGCAGTGAACGACTGGTCCATCACCGGGACGCCTGCCAGCTGGCCGCTGGCATCGGCGCCCTTGAATATCGCTTCAAGTTCCCTGGCCACGCCGGGAAGCGGGGAAAAGCCCGGGTGAGCAGCGGTTACTCCGAACCCGGCAGCATCAGCGCCGCTCCGGTCCACCGCTTCGAACCTGGTGCGCGCCGACGGAGTGTCGATCGCGATGGCATAATGCTCGATCAGATATCCCGTTTCCGATTTCAACGCGGCAAAGGGCAGATAGCGCAGGAAGCCGCCCAGGTTCAGCATGATGATTTCCGCGCCGGAGGCTTCGAGATCCCGCTCGACGGGCTTTACAAGGAGATTGTAGAGATCGGAGAGAAACGCGTCAGCGGCGGGATCGCGTGCCTCGATAGCGCGGAGCGTTTCAAAAATCTTGCGGGAGAGTTCGGCGCGCGGGATCCTGACCTGCCGGTGAATGGATGCATCCTTCGCCGTCAGGAACAGGTGCAGCGAATCCTCGAGGCTCGCCGCCTGCAAGAGAACCGTGGTTCTTGGCATGTCGCGAAGAAGCTCTTGCCGGTCCGCCGCGTAGTCCAGATTCAGAGCGGCAATTTCGACTTGAACATCCGCAGTCTCGCCGGCGCTCTCCGCCAGCAGCGTATCGACGCCCGAGACAAACTCGTCATAGCTCCTGTCGAGTGCGGCCTCGAGAACGGCGATACGGTTCCCGTCTTCGGCGCTCAGGTTGCCGGCCTGCTTCCTGGCGTTCAGCGCGTCGAGTTCGACGGCTATGGCCATGGCGCCCTGCATGGCGTCCTGCAGCTTGCCGGACGCTTCCGACTCGCGTTTCGTAAGACCGGCACTTGCGCTTTCAGTTCCGGCCGAGGAATCGCGCCTGACGAACTCGATGAGTTCCTGCTGTTTCAACATGTCGAGCACGGTTTGCGCTTCGGCGATCCTGCCCTCGGCAATCAGCAGGTCGGCAAGATCCTGGTAGAGGTCGCGCCAGCCTTCGGTCAGCGCCTGGGTGCTGCTCTGATCCAGTTCGCGGTTCTTCTCGCGGATTTGCTGGTGCGTGTTCACGGCCAGCTTCGCAAACAAGATCGCCTTGCCGTTCTGCCCAAGCGCCGAGTAAGATTTCGACAACGAGCGCAATGCCCAGCGCTTCGGCGCCTGACTGATATCGGCGAAGCGTTCGTAGATCACCAGCGAACGAAGATTGAGGGCGATCGCCTCGGCATGGCGCCCTTGCCGCTCGCGGATGATGCCCATGTTGTTCAGAACATAGCCGGCACGGTCCATGATCGAACCGGACGCCCGCTGCAGCAAGCTGAGGCCGCGTTCGGATTCGGCATAGGCCTCGTCGTAGCGCGGGATTTGAGCCAGAGACCAGCCGATATTGATGTAGAGATAGGCGATCGACAGTTCGTTATTGCCTGGCGCCTTTTCGAGAATCCCCAGGGCTTCCCGGTATGCCGCGATCGAGTCTTCATGGCGCGACATGGCTTCGAGCGTGTTGCCCATGTTGAGCAGCAGATTTGCGACAGGTACGCCGTTCTTGCCATGCAGCTTCTCGTATGCGGGACGGGCAGTCTCGTAGTGCCTCATTGCCTCGGCGGGCAGGCCCATGAGCTGATAGCTCATGCCCCTTTCTTCGTGCGACAGCGCCACCATGTATTCGTCGCCCGCGGCCGCTGCCAGATCGCCGACACGCGCCGCCGATTTCAGTGCGTCGCCATAGAGCGCCAGTTCGCGCTCCGCCATGGCCAGGTAGTTCAGAATGTGGAGCGGGCTGCAGGTGGCCTTGTTCTCAGGGTTTTCGCACAGCCGCAAGGCACGCCGGAACAATTGCCGGGCGCGGCGGTGATCGTCTTCCGAGCCCCGGAACAGGTATATTCCGCCCAAGAAGAACGTCCCATTGATATCGCCGCGCGCCGCAGCCGATCCATACCATCGTTCCGCTTGCCGCAGGTCCACCGCCACACCCGTGCCGTTGTGGTATCGGCTGCCAAGCTCGACCATGGCGGCGACATCGTTCTCGGCGGCGCGCTGTTCCAGCGATTTCAGATCATCAACCGGCGTCTGGGCGATAGCGTAGCCGCCTGAGCCAAGAACAAGGAAGACGAGGCAACGGATGATGAAGCGGCGCATGAGAACCATTGTGAAGCGCGATTGCCGTGGTGTGAGCGCAGAATCTGGCGGGATTGCGGAGAATTACAACCAGTTTCCCATCAGTATGAATGCCGACCAATAATAGGGGTGAGAATGCTGCCGGACCGTTTGGTCGGCAACTGCGGGCTCGTCGGTTGCTTGCACGCCGCGCTTCACCACCATGGCGACCGCGCCGTTTCCGCCACCGTGGATCATCTCCACCTGTGCCAGGCGCAGGGCCGTGGCCTTGTCGAGTTGCTGGTCCAGCAGGCTCTTGTAGAAGCCCGCCATCAGTTCCGCCGTCGACTCGTCGGCGATGGGCCACAGCGTGGCCATCACCGAGGATGCGCCGCTGGCCTGTGCCAGAGTGGCGAAGCTTTCGACTTCCTTTCCGTCAGACCCGACTTCTCCGGCCGTTTCGCAAGCAGACAGCGTTAGCAGGTCGACATCGGCAAACTGGAAACGTGGATCGGTGCGGATCATGTCGAGGGTCAGCGCATCGCCCGTGCCAAGCAGCAGGAAAGACTTCGTTTCGTCGCCCGGCTCCAGCTTGAAATGACTTGCGATGTGCACGAACTGTGGGCGGCTTTCGAGCGCCAGCGCAAAGTCATCGGCGTTGAAGGCGCCATTCATGTAGGGGGAGCCCGCGAAAACGCCGGCATTGTCGGTGCCGTCAAATATAGTCTCAAGTTCCTTTGCCACCCCCGGAAGGCCGGAAAAATCCCGCAAGGCGTCGGTAACGCCGAAGCCCACCGCGCTGGCACGATCGCGCGCGCCTACCGCATATTGCGTGTCGGCGGCCGGCGTCTGCATGGTCAAGGCATAGTCCTCGATCAGATAGCCCTTGCCGGAGTGGAGCGCCGCGAAAGGAATATAGCGTAGGAAACCTTCAAGGTTCAGCATCACCACATCGGCGCCTGAATCCGCCAAGTCCTTCTCGACGGGACGGATCAGAACATCATAGAGCGCCGCGAGCTTCAATGTCGCGCCGGCTTCAGCCTTTGCGGTGGCGCTCCACGCTTCGAAGGCCATCTTTGCCAGTGCTGCACGGCGTACGGGGGCTGTGCGGTGGACTTGCGTATTGGTGCCGGTCACGAAGATGTGCACCTGATCGTCGAGACTGGCGATCTGCAGCAGGATGGCTCGGCCCTTGAACTGCTTCAGCCTCTTCCGCGTCTGCCCCAGCATGTCGAGATGGAGCTGGACGATCTCGCCCTGAACGGCGGCGGTTTCTCCGGCGAGGCTATCGATCAGCTTCTTCACGTCCTGCTGGAACGACTTGTAGTTCTGATTGAAAGCGGCCTTCAGTTCGTCGAGCCTGGCCTGCTGCGTTGCATTCAGCGGCTTTTTCTTGGCCAGCGCCAGCATTTTTTCAAGTTCATCGGCGACCGCGAAAGGCGCGTTCAGCAACTCGTCGATAGCTGAAAGCGTTTTCCTTTCGGTCTTCGTCATCGGGGCGCGGCCGTCGATGGCCAGAAGCTCAGGCCGACCACCGCGCACGAAGTCGATCATCTCCTGGCTCTTGATCAGGTCGATCACGCGTTGCGCTTCTTCGAGGCGGCCTTGCTCGATCAGCAGGTCGGCCAGATAAAGGTAGAGATCGCGGTAGCGCTGCGCCAGCGACGCCGAAAGCTCGGGCGGAAGTTCGCGGTTTGCCGCGCGGATTTCCTGCTGCGTGTTGACGGCTTTTTTGGCGAAGAGAATGGCGCCATTGACGTTGCCTTCGGCTTTCAGGACCTGGGCGAGCATGTGCAGGCTCTCGCGCAATTCGTCCGGAGCGTCGCCCTGTTCCAGCCCGCGGACGGATTTGATCAGGGTAGCGACGGCGGCGTCACGCTGCCCGGCTCGCGATTGTACGGCCGCCAGTTCGCGCAGTGTGATTGCAGTGCGCACGTTGTCCGGTCCCAGGAGTTCATCGAAAATTGCAACGGCGTTCTCGAAGTGCGGTGCGGCGGAAGCCATATCGCCCGAGTCCCGGATGTATTTGCCGAGCCATGTTTCGGCATCCGCCACGCGCACATGAGTTAGCCCGAACTGCGAGACGAGCCGCTGCAGCGATTGGCCCTGATAGTCGATCGCTTCGCGCATGCAGCCGATGCGGGCGAAAGTGCGGGCCACGTCGTCCAGCGCTTCCGACGCACGAACCTTGTTCCCAAGCGCGGTGTAGATCGCAAAGACCTTGCCGAGTGTCGCGAAGCTTTCGGACATCGACCCGGCGCGGCGGAAGGCAATGGCGTGATTGTGGAGGGCCCGCGCGGTCGTGCCGTGATATAGGCCCACCGATCCTTCCGACAGGGATACGGCACGGCCGATCACCTCAAGCGCGAGGGCATCGTCGCCAAGCCTGGTGAGAATGATGAACTTATTGACCAGCACATCCACCAGGAATTGCGCATTGGCCTTCGGGTCGCGTTCATAAATCGATTGGGCGCGATTGAGGGCTTTCAAGGCTTCGTCGAAGCGGCTGAGGCCGCGCAGCACGTCGGAAAGGGTCTGGCTGTTGAGAGCTTCGAGGCTTTCGTTGCGTGCCGGCCCAGCAGCATGAAGCTTGACGGCAGCGCTGAGAGCCGCCACCGACTCCTCGCGCTTTCGCATGTTGGACAGGGTAAGGCCCCGCTCGCGCAGGAGCATCGCCATGTCCATTCCGCCAGGGGCGATCCGCTCCAGTATGGTTTCGGCAAACCCCAGTTCTTCGAGTGCCGGCCTCAACTGCGCTGCAGGCCGCAGCGCCGCCGCCAGCCTGATCCGCGCCCTTGCGGACTCGATGCTTTTTGCGCCATGTTTCGTCAGTGCCGCCGCGACCCCGGCGCGCTCCCGCGCGATGTTGCCTGTGTGCTCGCCCTGCTTTTCCTCGGTGGATTGCGGTCCGGCAGTGCTGGAGAGCGGCGGCGCTTCCCGCGCAAAACGCTCGGCCGATGCCGAGAACACCCCGGCCGCCTGCTCGCAGGGCAGTGCATCGCCGAAGGCAGGCGCAAGCATTCCGGCCCACAAGGCCGTACCCAATATGATCAACGCCGTCCGCACGCCAAACATGGAGGGAACTTCTATCACGAATTGCAGAAAGCGGAAATCGGCCGCCGGGCTTTGACAGTGAAACCCCGCCGTGGCAGGGCTGGCTGAATGAAGGTGACCGATCCCCAGGCCAATGCGCTCCGGCACAGGCCTTTCGTGTTTTACTGGCTGGCGCTGTGGTCGGCGAGTTTCGCGGTCCAGATCATGTCGGTTTCGGTGGGCTGGCAAGTCTATGACATTACGCGCGATCCGCTGGATCTGGGCCTTGTCGGACTGGCGCAATTCATGCCGCCGCTGCTTCTGGTGCTGGTCACTGGCCTCGTCGCGGACAAGTTCAACCGCCGGCTGATCATGGCCTTGTGCCTCGGCCTTGAGGCCCTGTGCGCGCTTGGCCTTCTGATGTTTACGTGGTCCAGCCCCAGCGAGGTGTGGCCGGTGTTCGGCATCCTCGTGTTGCTTGGCGTGGCGCGCGCTTTCCTCAATCCGGCCTCGGATGCGCTGGCGCCGAATCTTTTGCCGAAAGAGGCGATCGCCCATGGCATTTCGCTCAATTCGATGGCGTGGCAGATTGCCAACATCGTCGGCCCGGTCGCAGGAGGATTGCTGTATGGCATCGCCGGAACGGCCGCCTATGGCGCGGCACTGGGGCTGATCGCGCTTGCCATCGTCATGGTGGCTCTCATCGGCCGCGTGCCGCAGGCAAACCATGCCGACCAGACGACGCTTGAAACGCTGTTCGCGGGCTTTGCCTTCATCCGCAAGGAAAAGATCGTGCTGGGTGCGATCTCGCTCGATCTCTTCGCGGTGCTGCTGGGAGGCGCAGTTGCACTGCTTCCGGTCTACGCACGCGACATACTGGATGTCGGGCCGTGGGGCCTTGGGCTTCTGCGCGCCGCGCCCGGCGTGGGCGCGGTGACGATGGCGCTCTATCTGGCGAAATTCGGCATCAGGGACAGGGCAGGTGTCGTACTCTTTGTATTCGTCGCGGCATTCGGGTTCTTCACAATGGTATTCGGGCTTTCCACCTGGGTGCCGCTTTCCATCGCCGCACTGGCCCTCATGGGTGCCTGCGACATGATCAGCGTTTATGTGCGCGAGACGCTGCTGCAGCTCTGGACACCGGACGACGTGCGGGGCCGCGTCAATGCCGTCAACCGCGTGTTCATCGGCGCGTCCAATGAATTGGGCGAGTTCAGGGCAGGCGTGGTGGCAGCAGGGATCGGCGCGGTGGCAGCCGTCAGTCTCGGCGGCGCTGGCACGGTGGCAGTTGCCTATTTCTGGTCGCGATGGTTTCCCGAACTCCGGACGGCGCGGCGGCTTGATGGCAGGGGCTAGCGCTGCCTCCTGCTTCCCGCTAATTCCGGCGTCATGTCAGGCACCGACAAGACCAAGAATCAGGTTCTGGGGCCGGCACCCATCGCGGTGCTGGTGCAGCCACAGCTGGGCGAGAACATCGGCACGGCGGCGCGCGCCATGGCGAATTTCGGGCTGCATGACATGCGGCTTGTCGAGCCGCGCGACGGCTGGCCGAACGAAAAGGCCGTCGCGGCGTCCTCCGGCGCTCATTGGATACTGGACAGAGCCACGGTCTACTCCACGCTGGCCGATGCGCTGAGCGATGTGAACCATGTCTACGCCACCACCGCCAGACCGCGAGGCATGATCAAGGAAGTCATCACCCCGGAGCAGGCAGGCCACGACATGCGCGCCCGCATTGAGCGGGGCGGGAAGGTGGCGATGCTGTTCGGACGCGAGCGCTGGGGGCTTTCGAATGATGAAGTCTCGATGGCGGATGTGATCGTGACGGCCCCCGTCAACCCTGCCTTCGCGTCGATCAATATCGCGCAGGCCGTGTTGCTCATGGGATATGAATGGTTCAAGGACCAGGCGGAAACGCTTGGCCAGCAGACGCCAGAACTCGCGGCACTCGATGGACCCGGCCTTCAGACTCCCGATACGCGGCCCGCAACCAAGGAGGAATTCAACGGTTTCATCGGTCACCTTGAACACGAACTCGATATTGCGGGGTTCTTCAAGACCGCAGCCAAGAAGCCGGGCATGCTGCGCAATATCCGCAATCTCTTTGCGCGCGCCTCTCTCACCGAACAGGAGGTCAAATCCCTGCGCGGAATCGTATCCTCGCTCACCCGCGCGCACGAGAAGCGCAAGGAAGAGCGGGAGGCCAAGGCTATTGAGCCGTGAGCACGCCACGCATCCTGCTGTTCGATTCCGGCATGGGCGGCCTCACGGTGGCGCGCGCGGTCAGGGCGCAGCTTCCCAATGCGCATCTGGTCTACGCTGCCGACAATGCCGGTTTCCCCTATGGCGCATGGAAGGAAGATGCACTGGTGAAGCGCATCGTCATGGTCATGGGCAGATTGATCGAGCGGGTCGAACCGCATATCGCCGTCATCGCCTGCAACACCGCTTCGACGATCGCGCTGGCGCAGCTTCGCGAAGCCTACAAGGTGCCGTTCGTGGGCACGGTACCGGCCATTAAGCCTGCCGCCGCGCAAACGAAATCCGGCATCATCGGCGTGCTGGCGACGCCCGGTACGGTGAGCCGCGAATACACGCATGCGCTGATCCATACCTATGCCTATCACTGCAAGGTATTCCTGCATGGGGCGAAGCGCCTTGCAGAAATCGCCGAACAAAAGCTAAAGGGCAGGCCGGTGGACCTGGAGGAACTTCGCCTCGAAGTTTCTCCGGTGTTCCGCAAGCGCGACGGGCAGAAGACCGACGTCGTGGTGCTGGGCTGCACACATTATCCGCTGCTGGTGGAAGACATCGAAAGAGTCGCGCCGTGGCAGGTCAAGTACATCGATCCGGCACCGGCCATCGCGCGCCGCGTGGCCGATGTTCTCGATGAAACCCCGCTTGCCGACGCGTCGACGGCGGTTCCACCCGACGGCACGGTTCTGTTGACTTCCGCACGGGGACAGGCCGCTGATTCACTGGCGGCCTATGCCGCCATGGGTTTCCAGATTCCCGAGTTTCTGGATCTCTCCGTATAAGTCCTACTTCTGCATTCCCATCGTCAGCCCGCGGACGAGATGCCGCTGTGTCAGCAGGATGAATATGAAACCCGGAATGATGGCTGCCGTGCTCAAGGCCGCCGTAAATCCCCAGGTCTGCGTGACGACGAGGCTGAGTTGCACGGGAAGCAGTCGGATCGTATCGGTCAGGAACAGGGCCATCAGGAATTCCGTCCACGAGAATACGAAACACAGGACGGCGGTGGCGGCGATGCCGCCCCTGATGACGGGCACATAGATTTTCCAGAAGAGCTGAAACTGCGTCGCGCCGTCGATTTTCGCCGCCTCTCCCACGTCGCGCGGTACATCGTCGAAGAATGATTTGAGCAGCAGCACAGCGAATGGCAGGTTGATGGCCGTATGCGCGAAGATCACGCCCAGCCGTGTGTCGCGCAATCCCACATCGTGATAGAGAAACACCAGCGGCACGATGATTGCGATGGGGGGCAGGACACGCTGGAAGACGACCCAGAGGTAGAAATGTCGCCTGAGGTGGAAGTCATTGACCGAAATCGCGAAGCTGGCGAACAATGCCGCTGCCAGCGTCAGCAGGGTTGCGCCCAGCGCCACGACCAGGGAATCGAGAATGGACTGTTTGGAGGCATAGAAGGCTGGTCCGCCGCCGAGTAGCGTTACCCGGTAGTTGTCGAGAGTTGGAAGGAAGTCGAACCAGACAACCGAGTCCTTGTCGAAAACTGCCGAAACCGGCTTTACCGAGGTCAGGCCCCACCAGAACAGCGGGAACATGAAACCGGCCACCACGGTGATGGCGGCGGCGTCCCGGAGGAGGCGGAGTTTCGTCGAGGATGTCATTTGTCCAGAATGGGTTACGAGTGCATCGCTGCAGAATGTCGGGCGCCGGGACTGGCCGCAACTGCCAATCGCGCACGGGCTTCATGCCAGAATTGACAGCATGGCCTCCTTCCCCTATACGGCCCTCACTCACGGGGCCCTTCGGGCTCCGTGTTTGCTTGCCCGTGGGTCGTTTGCGACCCTGTCGGCCGGGAAACCGGTGCCAGGAGGGTAGGTTCTCACAATCGTCCACTGGAGACCGTAAATGACGAAGCGCGCAACCGCGAAATACAAGATCGACCGCCGCATGGGCGAAAACATCTGGGGCCGCCCGAAGAGCCCTGTGAACAAGCGTGAATATGGCCCCGGCCAGCACGGCCAGCGCCGCAAGAGCAAGATGTCGAACTTCGGCACCCAGCTGAAGGCCAAGCAGAAGCTCAAGGGCTATTACGCGAACCTGTCCGAGCGCCAGTTCCGCAAGGTTTATGACGAAGCCGTGCGTCTAACGGGCGACTCGTCCGAAAATCTGATCGGCCTGCTGGAGCGCCGCCTCGATGTGGTGGTCTACCGCTCCAAATTCGTTCCCACCGTGTTTGCCGCCCGCCAGTTCGTGAGCCACGGCCACGTCAAGGTGAACGGCCAGCGCGTGACCATTTCGTCGATCCGTCTCAAGGTTGGCGATGTGGTCGAACTGACCGACAAGTCGAAGGAACTGGCTATCGTTCTCGAAGCCACCCAGTTGGCCGAGCGCGACACGCCGGACTATATCGAAGTCGACCACAAGGGCATGACGGCCAAGCTCATCCGCGTGCCGGGCCTGGGCGACGTTCCCTATCCCGTCCAGATGCAGCCGAACCTGGTCGTCGAGTTCTACTCGCGTTAATCGCTGCTGGCCCCGGCATCCGGGAACCGCAAAGACATCATGAAGGCTCGCCATGTTGTGGCGGGCCTTTTTGTTTGCCCGCCGCAGAGGTTAGACCGCGCCTCAGCCCGCCGAAATCAGTGCAGGCGCCACTCGTGGCCGACGTGACGAAGTTCGATGGGCCGCATGATGCCGGCATGGGCTACGCGAACCGAGGCCAAAGGCCCATCGAGGTTGTGAGACCAGAAATCCAGGAATTTGATGAGCTTGGGAAATTTCGGGGCGATGTCGTAGTCCTGCCAGATGTAGGCCTGCAGGATGCCGCGGAAATCCGGCATACGGTACATGATTTCTGCTGTCGTCAAACTGAATCCACGCAACTGACACTCGAAATCCCGGTCGCTCATATCGTTCCTCCTGAGTTGAACCGACTCCAGAATGCTGCCAAGAGGCATATGTTCGCGTCAAGCGGATGAAATAAGAATTAATGTTGCATAACAAGTGTTTGGCAGCGCATGCGGTAGAGTGCTGCCAGCCATCCGGCCGTCTATGGACTTGCTGCCCGCCAGCCGGGATAATGATCGGCGGAGTTCCGTTCCCATGCTGCATGAGTATTCGCCGAAACATCACCCGTACCGGAACGCCGGCGCCATGTTCCAGATCGGCCTTAAGCCGATGGACATGGCCACATGGCTGGACACGGGACGGGACCATGCTGCCTTCATGGCGGAAAAGCGCCAACGTCTCGCGGGCCGGCCTTTGGTCTATTATCGGTCGCTACCGCAGTCGATCGTTGCGCAAGGCGAGCTTTTGCGTTTGGTGGTGGCACATCTGGCGGTACATCACCGTAGCAGTTTCGACGTTGCGGCGCACCGAGTTCGGGACCGGATTGACGGCAGTTTGCACTCCCTCGATCAGAAATCTCTCGAGCCTCTCGAGATCGTTGCAAATCTCCTGGAAGAAGACTTCGTCCTGTTCGAGAAGCAGGATGGGCAAGATATCATCACTGCGGCATCCAATGCCTACACGAGTTCCGGCCGCATCGTTTCCTGCGTCGGACGCGACATGCATTATGCCCATGACCCGGTGCCGGGCCTCAACGCGCAGCTTGCCGCGCGTATCGACAGGGTATTGGCCAATGTCCAAGCCGGTGCTCCGGTGGTCCGTTTCAACTGGTTCGTCACGGCGATCGCAGACCGTCTCTATCCGGAAGGGTCGCATCATGCCAATGCCACCGCCTCGGAAGACGTGGCGAAACTTTTGGCGGAGGATCATACGCGCGCCGGAGACGTTCTCCACGTGCGGACGGAGCGGCAAACCTTCGTAAGGCTTCCCGAGACCCGTGCGCTGGCCTTCGGCATTCACACCTATTCGGACCCGCTCTCGTCTCTTGCCGGCGATGCAGAAAGTCTGACGGCCATGCACAGGCTCATTAGCGAATACTCCGAGGACCGGCTCCGCTACGCCGGCCTGCATGCTATCAAGGTGCCCTTGTTGCGCTGGATCGAAGACCGGCTGGACAAATCATTGCAAGAGGTTGGCGACCTTCGCATCGGCGAAGGCAAAACAACCAGCGATCGTCGGGCTGATCGGTAGTTCGCGATAGGCGCCAACGGCCCCTTCGCGCGCCAGGCGCCCGGCGAGGCCCGGTTGGTCGCTGGTTACGATCCAGATGAAACCAAGTGCACTAGGACGCACGATACGGGCTTCGGCCCGTGTCAGCCTGGCGAAAATCTCATCTCCGGGTGTCCCCGGCTCGAAGACCGCCAGCATCGGCCCGCCCGCCTCGGGCGGCAGTGCGGACTGGCGAATGAGAACTGCCATTGCGATCAGCCACAGGCAAAGCACGCCCGCGAACAATCCCAGTGCCAGTCTATGGCCCGGAGAATGCATTTTCAGGCTGCCGCGAAGCGTTCGTCGCGCCGCTCGCGGATCGGCAGGTGGACGAGGGCCGCGAAGACCCCCAGCGCCACGCCCAGCCACCAGACGGGATCATAGGTCCCGAACTGGTCGTAGAGTCTGCCGCCGAGCCAGACGCCGAGAAAGGATCCGATCTGGTGGCTGAGGAAAACGAAACCATAGAGCGTTGCCATGTAGCGCGTGCCGAACATGACGGTGACGAGGCCCATGGTCAGTGGAACGGTAGAGAGCCACAACAGACCCATGCTGGCCGTGAAGACGATAGTCGTCAGCGGTGTAATCGGCAGCAGCACGAAGGCCGCTACGATGATCGAGCGCAGGATGTAGATCATGCTCAGAGGCACGCGCTTTTCGCCCCGGCCGCCGATGATGCCGGATACATAGGAACCGACCACGTTAAACAGGCCGATAGCGCCCATGGCGATGCCGGCAAACTCCTTGGAAATTCCATGCTCCGCCAGATAGGGCGGAAGATGCACGGTGATGAAGGCCAGCTGGAAGCCGCAGACGAAGAAGCCTGACACCAGAAGCACGTAGGACTTCTGACCGAAAGCCATGCCGATGGCCTGGCGCATGTTCATGTCGGCTTCGCCTGACTGCACTTTGCTGCCGGACGAGTTCTGCACCATCAGCGGCAGAGCGAATGCGACGATCAACAGGGTCGAGCACGACAGGATCACCAGAGCGGTCTGCCAGCCATAGGCAGATATCAAGGCTGCTCCCAACGGTGCGAAAATGAACTGGCCCATCGAACCGGAAGCGGTAGCGATGCCAAAGGCCCAGGAGCGCCTTTCGGGTGGTACAATGCGTCCGAGAGCTGCCATCACGATGCCAAAGGACGACATCGCGACGCCGACGCCAACCAGAATGCCACCACCGATGTTGAACAGCAGGGGCGTATCTGTGAAGGCCATCATCAGCGTTCCGGCGCAATAGAACAACGCGCCCACCATGACGACGCGTGCCGCGCCATAACGGTCGGCCAGCATGCCGGCGACTGGCGTTGCGATGCCCCAGAGCAAGTTCTGCAGTGCCATGGCGAAAGAGAATATCTCGCGCGGCCAGGCATGCGCCTCGGAGATGGGGCCCGTGAAGAGGCCGAAGCTGGAGCGAACACCAAAGTTGACGATGGCGACGAGACAGCCTGCCACGATTACGGTGACGGGTGCGAAATACCAAGGCAGGCGGGAAGCTGTGGCTTTCATTCGGGCTCGATAGCTCAGTTTGCCGTTGCGACCAATTGCTTTCTCCGCATGAGCGGGCCGAATTGCGCGATGGCTACGCCAAGGATGATGAGGCTTCCGCCGAGGACCAGCGGCCAAGTGAGCGTTTCGCCGAGCAGCATGATGCCGCCAATGGCGGCGACCACGGGCTGCACATACAGAAACATTCCGGCGATCGAGCTTTGCATGTGGCCCAGGGCGAAGTTCCATGCGGCGGTGGCGAGGAATGTTCCGAAGACGACGACGAAGCCGACGGCGATCCACGATGTGGCGCCCATGCCGGCCAACGCTTCGGGAAAATCGGCGCTCACGAACAATGGCATCGGCACCGCCGCAATTGCCATGGCGAGGCAGGCGACCTGCAGCGAGCCATATTTGCGCGAGGCGGGGCGGATCACCACCGTGTAGATGCCCCAGCCCATGGTGGAGAGCGTCACCAGTATCACCCCAAACAGCGTGACATCCCCCGATGGCGACAAGGTGCTGCCCAGCATCAGCGCGGCGGTGCCGAGTAGCGCCACGAAAATTCCTGACACCAGCCAGGGCGTGAGCCGTTCGCTGGCCAGCAGCACGGCGAAAAGGGCGATGAACACCGGCTCCAACCCGAAGATCAGCCCGGTCCAGCTTGCGGGCGTAGTTTCCATGCCGTAGGCGGCAAGGATTTGATAGCCGAGATTGCCCGCCAGCGCGGCGATGGCGATGCGGCCCCAGTCGCGCCACTCGATTTTTCTCACGCCGACGAAGAGCAGCACGATGATGGCGAGGAGGCCTGCCGGATAGAGCCTGAGGACCATCGCCGTCTGGGGCGAGAGTTCGAGGATCAGGTAGCGCATGGCGACGGGGATCAGGCCCCACATGGTGACGGCGAACAGGATGGCGGCCAAGCCTAAGAACTTGCCCTCGAACTTCAGCATCGGGCCGAACTGGGCGATAGCCACGCCAGCCATGATCAGTGCGCCGCCCATCAGCATGCCGGCCGTGACGGCTTCCGACAGCATCAGCGCGCCGGCGCCGACGCCGATGATGGGGACGAGATAGAGGAACGCGCCGCAGGCGGCAGCGCTCATGCGGGAGGCGCCCCAGTTCCAAGTTATAGATGCAATCATGGACGAGAGTATGGCGATGTAGAACATTTCGCCCCAACTCTGCAGCGACATGTTCTGGAGCGTATCGAGGGTCGAGGGCCGTGCCAGCGCGGGGACCATCACCGCTGAACAGATCGAGAGCGACAGGGCGGAGATGCTGAAAGACCCGTATTTTTGGATCAGCGGTTTTGAGACGACCACGTAGATGGCCCAAGCGACACCGCTGAAGAAGATCAGCGTGCAGCCGAGGATGAAGTTCCAGCTGTCGGCAGTGACGCTCAAATCCTTCCACACCAGCAGAACGACGCCAAGGAATCCGATGAGAAGGCCGATCATGGCCGCGAGCGTCAGGCGTTCGCGGGCGATAAGGGTTGCGGTGAAGGCGATGAGCAAGGGCTGCGAGCCGATGATGAGACTGCCGATGCCCGCCGAGACCAATTCGAAGCCAAAGGCGGAGCCCAAGTTGTAGCCCACCATGCCGATGATCGAGATGACGGCGAGGCGCGGCCAATCCTCCCGCGCGATGCGCCAGCCGCCGAAGATGGCGAGGCTGACGACATAGATCGCCGTTACGATCGAATAGCGGATGACCAGATGGTCGGAGGGACCGAGTTCGACGGACAGGGTGCGCAGGAATACGGGCCCGATGCCCCACACGATGACGGTGAACAGCAGGGCTGCGATGGCGCGGGGGTCCATGGCGGTCAGCGTTTCAGGAGGGCGGGGCCGAACTGCGCGGCGGCGACGCCTGCGAGCATGAGGAGGCCACCCGCGATGACGAAGACAGTCACCGCTTCATCGAGGACGAGGGCGCCAGCGGCCACGGCGACGACGGGGATCAGGTACAAGAACGTGCCTGCCGCGGTGCTGGACAGGTGCTTGGCGCCGTAGTTCCACATCAGCGTGCCGCCGATGCCGGCGGCGATGACGAGATAGACGATCTCGGCCCACTGGCGGAGATCGAGCCTTGCGGCCAGAACGTGCAGCGGCTCGTTCGCCGCGCCGATCATGATGGGGGCGGCGATGAGCATGGTGATGGCCGTGACGGTGAAGCTGTCGTACCGGTCGAGCAGGGGCTTGGCGGCAATCGTGTAGATGGCCCAGCCGACGCAGCAGATAAGAAGATAGACGACGCCCCGGAGCGGCACGACCGAGGGGGAGGTGGCTGTGATATCCGGCCAGAACAGGACGATGGCGCCGAGGATCGAGAGTGCCACGCCGATGAAGACATAGCGGGTGAGCTTTTCGCCCAGCAGCATGGCGGCGAGGATGGCGATCATCAGTGGCTCGATCATGGTGACGAGGGTGCCGATGCCGGCGGGCACCAGCTCGAAGCCGGCATTCACGAACCAGTTGTATGCGGCCATTCCGGCGATGCCGGCTACCAGGAATCGCGGCCAGTCTGCCTTCGGGATTCGCCAGGTGCCGAGCCACAGCAATCCACCGATGTTGATGACGCTCAACAGCACATAGCGGAGCGCCAGCGAGTTTTCGGGAGTGAGGGAAAGCGCCAGCGTGCGCATGAACACGGCGGATGAGCCCCAGAGAACCATGGTCAGCAGCAGGGCGGCGATGGCGCGGGTCTTGAGCGAATGCATGCAGGGTTCCGGATGAGGCTCCAGAGGTGCCCGAACCGGGGCTTGAGGTCAATGTGCGAGGCTGCTTGCCTGACATGCACCTCCAAGGGTAGTGAGGGGCATGAACAAGTGTTTCGCGTTTGCGTTCGCCGCCTTCCTGCAACTCGGCGTTTGTTTTGCCGCTCCTGCCGATGATCTCTTCGATCAGGGCCAACAGGCCATGGCGGCGAAGGACATCGTCAAGGCGATGGAGGCCTTCTCGAAGGCGCTGGAGGCCGACCCCGCCCATGCGCGGGCGGCCTATGAGCGTGGGCGGCTGCTGCTGGTGATCGGCGAGGCGCAGAATGCGGTGGCGGATTTCACCACCGCCATTGTTTCCGACCCGGCCTTCGGGCGGGCGCTGGTGGGCCGGGCGCAAGCGAAGCTCTTGATGAAAGAGGGGCAGGGGGCGATTGCCGACTTCGACCAGGCGATCGCGGTGGCGCCGCGGGACTTCGAGGTGCATGTGGCGCGCGCCGCCTTCCGCCTGAAGATCGGGAATCTGGCGGGGGCGAAGGCGGACCTCGAGAATGCAAAGGCCGTCGCGGATGCGGCGACGGCTTTGAAGATTGGCGAGATGCTGGGGAAGTTGAAGTAGCGCCCGGGGTTGATGCTTCGAGGCCGTGAGCCAAACTCTCCATGGCCGGGCCTGACCCGGCCAACCAGACTTTCAAAACGCTCATATGCGGAAAGTCTGGGTCACCGGCTCAAGGCCGGTGATGGAGAGAGTAGGGTGCTTACGCCACGCCCTTGTCCGCCATCAGCGTCTTCAACTCACCCGACTGGTACATTTCCATCATGATGTCGGAGCCGCCGACGAACTCGCCCTTGACGTAGAGTTGCGGGACGGTCGGCCAGTTGGTGTAGTCCTTGATGCCCTGGCGGAGGTCGTTCGAGTCCAGCACGTTGATGCCCTTGAAGGGGACGCCCAGGGTGTTGAGGATCTGCGTGGCGCGGCCGGAGAAGCCGCACATGGGGCTTTCGGGTGTGCCCTTCATGAAGAGCACCACGTCGTTGGCCTTCACTTCATTGTCGATCCAGGTGTTGATGTCAGTCATTTCGGTTTTCCTTCAGATATTCACGTCGTTCTTCTTGAATTTGTTCAGGCGTCTTGTCACGCAAGACCGGAGTATAGAAGTCAGTCCGGGTCGTTGGATCATCGTCTCGTTTCCAGACGACCTCACGGCCAAGGTCAGGTTGCCACTGATACTTCCCCTGACGGCGCTTCTCAATCAGCAGATTGAGCCAGCCAAATGCGAACATGAGCGCCAGTAACACCACCACAATGATGCCGATACTGAACAGCGACTCGAGCATCACTCCTCCGGCACGCTCGTCTGCAACGCGAGGGCGTGGAGTTCGCCGCCCATGCGGCCCTTCAAGGCGGCATAGACCATCTGGTGCTGCTGCACGCGGGATTTGCCCTTGAAGGCGGCGGAGATGACGTTCGCCGCGTAATGATCGCCGTCGCCCGCCAGATCGCGGATTTCGACGGTGGCATCGGGGAGGGCTTCCTTGATGAAGCGTTCGATTTCGGTCGCGGACATGGCCATGGGCGTGATCACTTCACAAGAGGTCGGGTGGCGGGCCTCAGAAATAGGCCACCACCCGACTGATTTCCAGTGTTTTGAGGAAGCTATCGCATGGCAGCGCCTGCTGGCTGGAAAAGTGAAGGTGGAGGGAATGCTCCCGTCCTGGCTTCAGCCCTTGCGGCCGTCGAAGGAGAGGTGGTTGCGATGGGCCGAAGCACGGCCGGAAACGCAGCGATTTGTGCCGGGGCCAGATTCTTCGCGGCGGCAGAAGGTGCCGCCCCTAGCCATTGAAGGCGCTTGGGCCTTAGTACCCAAGGGTCCTGACCGAAGCTCCCGGGAAGCGGAGGTGCGAGGTCTCCGCTGCGCAGGCGCTGCAGGCCAGTCCGGCAATGTTGGTTCGCTCGCGACATCGTCCCTCCTTTCCGAACTGGCTGAGTAGGAATATAGAGATATGTCGCGGGGGTGTCAAGAACCGGATCGAGCATGTAGGAAAAAAAGCTGGGTTCCCGCTTTCGCGGGAATGACGATCACCGAACTTACGTCACCCCGGCGCAGGCCGGGGCCCAGCTTGCAGCGGGCGCCCGTGTTGAGAGTGAGTCCCCGGGTGATGCCCGGATCGAGTCCGGGGACGGGGATGACAGGCGATGGAATGCTCAACGCCCGGGTTTGGCAAAGCTGGGTCCCGGCCTGCGCCGGGATGACGGTTGTTGAGAATACGCCGTCCTCACGAAAGCGGGGCTTCAACGCCCTGCTGGCGCAGGGCACCTCAGCATGAGGGCGGTGGGTGTTTGTTTGAGATTCTTAAACACCGTCACCCCGGCGAAGGCCGGGGCCCAGCTTTCAACGGGTGCTCCTGCTGATGAATGTAATGTTGGGCCAAGCCGGACGATGACAGGAAATCGTCGGCTTAGCGTTCGGGTTTGGCAAAGCTGGGTCCCGGCCGTCGCCGGGAAGACGGGACTGCGAGACTTTGCGTGTGGACAATTGGCGCGCTCCTTACAACGGCTAGACTTGGCTGCACCTGTGATGCTGTGCGATGATGTTCCAAAACTGGAGGCATCATGAAGACCACATTCACCGGCGGGTGCCTGTGCGGGGCAGTCAGGTTTGAAATTTCAGGGCCGCCGGAAAAGCGGCATACGTGTTCGTGCAAGATGTGCCAGCGGCATTCGGGTGCACTCACCACCGTTTGGGTGGAGGTTGCGAAGGAAAATGTCCGGTGGACGGGGCCCAGCGGTGGGCCTGCGGTTTATCGATCTTCAAAGAAGTCTTCACGCGCGTTTTGTGCGACGTGCGGGAGTTCGATTGGCGCCATTGACGACAAGCCTGTCGTGGCATTGCTTGTCGGATGCTTCGACAAGACGGGATCGAAGCAGCTGGCGCCGCAGCATCATTTCAACAAGTCTGGGCGGCCGCGCTGGTGGCATGTGGGGGACGTATAGATTGGGGAAAGCAGGGCCCCCCGCTGTCGCGGGGGGTGACGGGGCCAAAATTGAGTGCGTCGCTGCGTGTCGAGCGAACTGTTATTGCTTGCGCGGCGAATAGGCCCAGTAGCAGACTTCGGCGTTGTGGGAGCCTGTGTAGCAGACCAGGACCTGGCCCTGCTTTTTCGTGAGCTTCGTGTTGGCGACGGTGACGGCTTTCAGCCGGCCGTTCTTCTCGCGGGCGTAGACGGTGTGGCAGACTTCGCCGAGGCCGCTGTAGTAGCACTCGGTCCAGTAGCCCGACTTCTTCTTGAAGGTGGTGCCCTTGGAGGGGACCTTGGCGTATTTCACGGTTTCCGCCAGGACCGGCGAAGCGACAAACATGGCGGCGGCAAGCACGAACGTGATGCGTGTGAACATGGCTGTGGTTCCTGATGAAGCTCCCTCAAGAAGGGAGATTATCAAGCCCCGCGCCACTTGCAACTGTGAATTGACCGGGCGGTCAGAGCTCTCCGGCCATGTAGGCCGGGAACCAGCTTTCATGGGCGGTGCGGAGGGTTTCGACCGGGATCGAGGGGCCTTGTTCGAGGGCGAATGCTGGCTCCGCCGTGACCGTGCCGACGCGGATGGCGTGGACGTTCGCCACATGGGCTTGCGTGATGATCTTGGCGGCTTCGGAGGCCTTGCAGGTGATGACGTAGCGGGCCTGATCCTCGCCGAACAGCTGCTCGTGGGTGAGGGGGACGAGGCTGGCGCCGAGGGGGGAGGCCATCGCCATCTCGATGACCGCGAGGCCCAAGCCGCCGTCGGAAATGTCATGCACGGCAGAGACTTGGGCGCGATTGATGAGGTTGCGGATGAAGTCGCCGTTGCGCTTTTCCAGCTCTAAGTCGACAGGCGGGGGCGCGCCTTCCTCGCGGCCCAGAACCTCGCGGAGGTAGATCGATTGGCCGAGGTGGTGCCCATGTCCGCCGACCAGCAGGATCGCATCATCCGCCGCCTTGAAGGCGAGGGTGGCCATTTTGGTGAGGTCGCTCAGGAGGCCGATGCCGCCGATTGCCGGGGTGGGAAAGATGCCCTGGCCGTTGGTTTCGTTGTAGAGCGAGACGTTGCCAGAGACGACCGGGAAATCGAGCGCGATGCAGGCCTCGGAGATGCCTTTGATGGCGTGCACGAACTGGCCCATGATCTCGGGCCGTTCCGGATTGCCGAAGTTCAGATTATCCGTGATGGCGATGGGGAGTGCGCCCACGGCGGTGAGGTTCCGCCAGCATTCGGCGACGGCCTGCTTCGCCCCCTCGAAGGGATCGGCCTCGACATAGCGGGGGGTGACGTCGGTCGAGACCGCGATGGCCTTGTTGCCCCTGATGCGGACGACGCCCGCATCGCCGCCGGGGATCTGCGCGGTGTTGGACTGGATCAAGCTGTCGTACTGTTCCCACACCCAGCGGCGCGAGCCCATGTCCGGCGAGCCGGTGATCTTGAGGATGGCGGCGGCGAGGTCATCCGGCGCCGGGACGTTGTTCAGGACGGGGAGCTTCTTCGGCTCCACCCAGGGGCGGTCATATTCGGGGGCTTCGTCGCCCATCTGCTTGATGGGAAGATCGGCCTTCACCTCGCCCTGGTGCAGAATAACGAAGCGCAGCGTGTCGGTGGTTTTTCCGACGATGGCGAAATCCAGCCCCCATTTGTGGAAGATGGCTTCGGCCTCCTTCTCCTGCTCGGGGCGGAGAACCATGAGCATGCGCTCCTGGCTCTCGGACAGCATCATCTCGTAGGCGGTCATGCCTTCCTCGCGGCAGGGGACCTTGTCGAGGTCGAGTTCGATGCCGAGATCGCCTTTCGCACCCATTTCGACGGCGGATGAGGTGAGGCCCGCGGCACCCATGTCCTGAATGGCGATGACCGCGCCGGAGGCCATCAGTTCGAGGCAGGCTTCGAGCAGGCACTTCTCGGTGAAGGGATCGCCGACCTGAACGGTGGGGCGCTTTTCTTCCGCGTGATCGTCAAATTCGGCAGAGGCCATCGTGGCGCCGTGGATGCCGTCTCGCCCTGTCTTGGCGCCGAGATAGACGACGGGGAGGCCGACGCCCCTGGCCTTGGAATAGAAGATCGAATCGGCGCGCGCGAGGCCCACTGCCATGGCGTTGACGAGGATGTTGCCGTTGTAGCGGGCGTGGAAGTTCACCTCGCCGCCGATCGTCGGCACGCCGAAGGAATTGCCATAGCCGCCGATGCCGTGGACGACACCGGATACCAGATGGCG
>JALHQC010000030.1:1352-47402 GCA_022842165.1 bacterium | reverse complement strand
CCCGCCGAAACAATCGTCGCCGAGCCGTTGACCGAGCGCGGCATTGCGCCCGAGCTTGCATTGGAGCGCGCGCGCATGCTTCTCGCGCGCCTCAACATTCCTGAACGGCTGTGGCACCTTTCACCCATGACGTTCTCCGGCGGTGAGCAGCAGCGTGTGAACATCGCGCGCGGCTTCGCGGCACATTTTCCCATCCTGCTTCTCGATGAACCCACGGCTTCGCTCGATTCCGAAAACCGCAGGCGCGTGCTGGAACTGGTCGAGGAGGCGAGGGCAGCTGGCTCGGCGGTGATTGGCGTGTTTCACGATGAGGGTGAACGCCGGCATGCCTGCCAGCGCGAGATCGCGCTCGGCTGACATCATCCGTTCATGGACGTGAGGTTTCCTGCTCCGATGCGATTCGCGATATACTATGCTCCTGAGCCACCAAGCCTGCTGCACCAGCTGGGCTCACAGTGGCTTGGACGCGATGCGTTCAGCGGCGGAGCTTGCGCTCAACCAAACGCCATCGATCTCGTGGAGATTACTGCGGAGCCGCGCCGCTACGGATTTCATGCCACGCTGAAGCCGCCCTTCGCACTGAAAGAGCGGTATTCAGCTTCGGCACTCGAGGCGGCAGTGGCAATGCTCGCAGACGACTTGCAGCGCTTCGAAGTCACTCTTGCACTGCGGCAGATCGATGGTTTCCTCGCACTGAGTCCGGCAGGGTCCTCGGAGGAAGTCGATCAACTGGCCTCGGCTTGCGTTCGCGATCTCGATGGATTTCGCCAGCAGGCATCAGTCGAAGAACTTGCCAAACGGCGTGCCGCCGGACTTTCGCCCCGCCAGGACCAGAACTTGGAACGCTGGGGTTATCCATATGTCTTCGAGGAATTCCGGTTTCACATGACGCTGTCGCGCCGGCTCGGCCCCGCTGAATTGCAGCATGTGCTGCCAGTGGCTGAAGACCATTTCGCCTCGGTTCTGGAGCGCTCCATCACCATCGATGCGTTGACCTTGTTCGTGGAGCCGCAGCACGGCGCTCCCTTCGAGGTTCATCGCCGGTTTCCCCTTCAAGCCTCCACTGCAAAGGCCCCTTCATGACCGAGAAAATCTTTACAAACGCCAAGGTTGTACTCCCTGACGAAATTATCGACGGGACGGTCGTGACGCGGGACGGAAAGATTTTCGAAGTGATCGCGGGCAGGGTGTCGGTGGAAGCAGAAGATCTCGACGGCGACTATCTCATTCCCGGTCTCGTAGAGCTTCACACCGATCATCTCGAGAACCACTATCATCCGAGGCCCGGTGTCGCGTGGCCTCCGGTTTCGGCTGTGATGGCGCATGATGCACAGGTGGCGGCAGCCGGCATCACCACCGTGTTTGACGCGTTGCGTGCAGGCACCTTCGATCCTACTGATCTGTCGGCGCATCACGGGAGGGCCCTCTCTGCCGCAATCTGCGAGGCGCAGGGAGCAGGGCACCTGAGAGCCGAGCACTTCATTCACCTGCGCTGCGAGCTGCCTTGCGAGGACACTGCGGAATCGGCGGAACTGGTGGCTACTGCCGGCGCACTGCACCTCATCTCGATCATGGATCACACGCCGGGTGCCAGGCAGTTCGTGTCGATCGACAAGTTCAAGGAATATTACCTCGGCAAGAAGATCATCATGCCCGAGAAGATGGATGCCTACATCGCAGAGCGCCGTGAAATGCAAGGCCGGCATGCTGCGCAGAACAAGCAGAAGATTCTCGAACTGGCCCAAAGGCTGGGCGTGAAGCTCGCCAGTCACGATGACGCAACGGAGGCGCATGTCGAGGAAGCCATCTCTGATGGTGTGACTATTGCCGAGTTCCCGACGACGCGGGAAGCGGCACAGGCCGCGCATCGCAATGGGCTTGCGGTTCTGATGGGAGCGCCCAATGTGGTGCGCGGAAAGTCTCACTCGGGGAATATCTCAGCCGCCGAGGTTGCAGCCAATGGCCATCTCGATGTGCTGTCGTCCGACTACGTGCCGTCGAGCTTGCTGCCTGCCGTCTTCACGCTCGCCCGCACCGTCGAAGGAATGGGGCTCGCCAAGGCGCTTCGGCTGATCACGCTCAATCCCGCCCATGCTGCGGGGCTGGACAATCGGGGTGCAATCGAGCCGCGGCGGCGCGCCGATCTCGTGCAGGTCAAGCTGAACGGTGAACTGCCAATCGTGCGCCGCGTGTGGCGGAACGCCGAGCGGGTGATGTGATGAGCGACTGCAAGGGACATCTGGTTCTCGTCGTCGGTCCCAGCGGAGCAGGCAAGGACAGTGTGCTGCGCGGCGCCAAGGCGGAACTCGCAGGCGATCGCCGCTTCGTGTTCCCACAACGCTTCGTGACGCGCTTTGCCGATGTAGGTGCCGAAGACCATCTGACGATGACAGACATGGAGTTCGCCATTGCGGTTTCTGAAGACGCATTCGCATTGTGGTGGAATGCACATGGAAACTACTATGGCATCGGCACTTCGGTCGAGGCCGACCTGCGGGCTGGATGCGTCGTCGCTGTCAATTGCTCGCGCACTATCATTGAAGTAGCTGCGGCGCGTTTTCCAAAAGTCACCGTTGCAGAGATCACCGCATCACCAGATGTCCTCGTCTCCCGCATCGTCGCACGTGGGCGTGAGACCGAAGCGGAGGCCATTCAGCGTGTTTCACGCAGTGTTCCCGACTATCCGGCAGGAGTGCAAGTTGTAAGGATCGAGAACAACGGCGCGCTGCAAGACGCCGTTGATTGTTTCTGTGAGTTTCTTGAAACGCTAGAGAATGCGGTTGCGAACCCAAGTGGACGCACGCTCGACAGCCAGAACCAACAGGAAGATGGCGATGATGATGGTCGCCGCCTGATCGTAGTCGAACATCTCGAGCGACACCTTTAGCTCGATCCCGATTCCGCCCGCACCCACGAGTCCCAGCACCACCGAACCGCGCGTCGCCTTCTCCAGTGAGAAGAGCGATGTGTTGATCATCGACGGCATGGCCTGCGGGATGACGGACGAGAAGATGATGCCGCTGCGGCTGGCGCCCAACGCAGATAATGCTTCGCGCGGTCCCTTTTCAGTCTCTTCCATGGCTTCTGCAAAGAAGCGCGCGGCAAAACCTGTGGTGTCCACCATCAGGGCCAGAACGCCCGCCGCTGGTCCAAGACCCACTGCAATGACGAAAACGATGGCCCACACCAGATCGGGGACAGTGCGGAATAATGCCACGATGCCCCTTGTCACCCAGACGAAGAACGGATGGGGCGACAGGCTGGGTGCTGCGAGAACTGCTAAAGGCAGACTGATGATGAGGCCGAGAACTGTTCCGGCGATTGCCATCTGGAAGGTCTGAATCAGTGACCACAACACAGGCTCCAGCCGCTCGATCGACGGAGGGAACATCTGCGCGCCCAGACGCCCAAGTGCCGGAAAGCCGCGCACAAGCTTCTCAAAGGAAACGCCGCTTGTTGCGAAGCTGGAAATGATCAACGCGGCCGTGCCGACGAGCAGAACAAAAGTCAGCGCGTTTGGCCGCTCGAAGCGGGATGGGAGCGCATGCTCAGCCATAGAGGCCTCTGAGTTCAGCTTCGCCCAGGCTGCGGCTGGGCGCATCGAGCACAATCTTGCCGCCAGCGATTGCGATGACGCGATCGGCGAACTGGAGTGCGTGCGTGAGATTGTGCGAGGAGAAAACGACGGTTTTTGCCTCCATCTGCATCAGCGTAACGAAAAGCTGCATCACTTCGTCTCCGGCCTGCGGGTCAAGGCTTGCAGCCGGTTCATCAGCGAGAACGATGTCGGGCTGCTGCATGAGCGCCCTTGCGATTGCGACACGCTGCGATTGCCCGCCAGAAAGCGAATCGGCGCGCTGTGCCGCCGTTGGTGCCAGCCCCACGCGGTCCAGGCAGTCGAGGGCCTGGGCGCGGATTGCGGACGATGCGAAGGCCTGGTTCCAGGCGGCCACGCCGTAGCCACGGCCTTGCGCGCCGTGAATCACGTTGGTGAGGCTCGACAGGCGGCCCACAAGATTATGCTTCTGGAAGACGAAACCGATCTTCGAGCGGAGGCGGCGGAGGTTGCGAGCGTCCCTCAGCACCTTCTGTCCCTGCACTTCGATTTCCCCGCCATCGGGATCGATCAGGCGCGGAATGCAGCGCAGGAGGGTTGATTTGCCGGCGCCATTCGCGCCGATCAGGGCCACGAGGCTGCCTGGCGCGATATCGATATTGATGCCAGAGAAGACGGTCTTCGAAGCCGAGAACGACTTCGAAAGATTGCGAATGGAGATGGCGGCGGGAATTTGTCCCGCCGCTGGCTCGAAAGCCTGAACCTGAAGGTTCATTTACTCACCCAGAAAGTTCGAAAACTTCGGAACGCCGATGGTGGCATACATGGCGCGCACGATGTCATAGTCCTTGTCGTCGACGGTTGGCACAAAGTAACCGCCATCATACTTCTTCGTGTCTTCGCCCTTAAGGACGCCGGTCATCAGCTCGGAACCCTTGTCGAGGAAGGCGGACTTTACCTTTTCGACGACCTCGGGCTTGACGTAGGAAGCCACGATCAGAATATCGTTCGGAAGATCGGGACCGCGGCCGACCACGGCAAACTTCTGATCGGGGAATTTTTCGCGGACCGAGCGGAGATGCGTGAGGTTCATGCCAACAGCCTGAACGTCTCCACGGATCATGGCTTCAATCGCGACGTTGCGCTTGATGATTTCTGCTGTGTAGTCCTCGTTGTACTTGAGACCAGCATCGGCTAGGACCTGCGCCGGTCCGAGCTGTTGGGAAGTCGAGCCAACTTCGCCATAGGCAACCTTCTTGCCCTTGAGATCGGCAAGGCTCTTGATGTCACCATCCGCCATCACGACGATCTGTGCGAAGTAGTCCGGGCGATGCCATGCAACAACAGGCTTGGCATCGGTCAAAACCTTGAATACCACATACTCGGCAGGGCCTGTCAGCACGAAATCAACCTGTTCGGCGCGCATTGCTTCAACCGCGGCAGTGCGGTTGCTCACGGGCGTGAATTCAACGTCGAAGCCGGTTGCCTTCTCGAGTTCTTCGACGAAAGCACCATATTCGCGCTGCAGCTGTTCCATTCCTTCGACGTCGGTGACGGCGAAGCGGATCGTTTCTGCCGTGGCAGTTGCGGTCATCAGGCCGGCGGCAAGCGCCACGCCCGAAATCCAGTTCCAGATCTTCATTGTGCATATCTCCTGAATGCAAGCAGACCCCAAACAACAGCGTTTCATGACACTGTCATGAAGATGGGCGACTTCTCCCCCGATAGATGGAGAAGCAGATGCCACTCGACGTTAGAGCGACCCGGGACATCACGATACGCGGCGGGCTCTGCCTCATTCCGGGGGAGGGTCTCGTGCCGGCCGACATCCATTGCAGTGGCGGTGTTATCAGCGAGATTGCCCGCAGGCCACAAAATGGCGTGGCAGGAATCGATGCTACAGGCTGTCTTGTCCTTCCCGGTATTGTCGATATCCATGGCGATGCCTTCGAGCGCCAAATCATGCCGCGGCCCAAGACGATGTTCCCGCTGGATATGGCGCTGCTCGAAACCGACCGGCAGCTTGCGGCAAACGGCATCACGACGGCCTATCATGGGATCACGGTGTCATGGGAGCCCGGTCTCAGAAGTCTGGAGCAGGCAATGCGCATCATTGATGCGCTCGACCGACTCGAACCGGAGTTTCATTCCGACAACAGGCTCCATATCCGGTGGGAAACGTTTGCAGTCGATGAGAGCGGCGAAGTCGAGTCGCTTCTCCGGCGAGAGAAAAAGCCGCTGCTGGCATTCAACGATCATACGTCTATGTCGTTGTCGGGCACCCGCAAGGAAATCAAGCTGCGGGGCTCGGCGGAGCGGGCCATGGTTGATATTGGCACCTACCGGGAATTGCTCGATGCCATCGGAGAACGTCAAACAGAAGTTGCATTTGCAATCAAAAACCTCAGCACCTCGGCTCGACATCTTGGCGTTCCGATGCTGTCGCACGATGATCAGAGCGTGGAGATGCGCGGGTTCTATCGCAATCTGGGTGTTGCCATAGCAGAGTTCCCGATGAACATGGAAACACTGGAAGAGGCGGCTGCCAATGGCGACGACATCGTGCTGGGCTCGCCCAATGTTGTGCGAGGCGGCAGTCACAATGGTGCAATTGGTGCGGAGGATGCCGTCAAGCGCGAGATGTGCACCATTCTGGCATCCGACTATTATTACCCTGCACCGATGGCCGCCGCACTGGCGCTGGTGGAGCGTGGCACTCTGCCGCTCGAACGCGCCTGGGAACTTGTGAGTGGTGCTCCGGCGAGGGCATGCGGTCTGGCTGACCGGGGTTACATTGCAGAAGGCCTGCGCGCCGACCTGATTGTGTTGCATGAGATGCGGCGGCGACCATCTGCGGTGTTGTGCAACGGAAAGCTCGTCTATTCCGCAGTCTAGATCGTCGTCCGGGCGTCTCCTGCGATGGCGGTCCGGAGTCTTGTCGATATGAGGTCGATCACCGATACGGTCATCAGGATCATGATGATGATGAAGCACACTGTCTGCCATTCCAGCGTGCGGATCTGCTCCGACAGTTGCAGGCCGATGCCGCCTGCGCCGACGATGCCAATGATGGTTGCAGAGCGGGTGTTCGATTCAAAGTAGTAAAGGAACTGGCTGATCAACACGGGTGCGACCTGCGGCAGGATACCAAAGCGGATGGCATGAAGGCGCGAGCCGCCTGAGGCGACAACACCTTCCACCGGCTTCTTGTCGGATGCTTCGATCGCCTCCGAGAACAGCTTGCCGAACGAGCCGATATCCGAGATCGCGATGGCAAGGACACCGGCAAAGGGACCGAGCCCCACGACGTTGACCCAGATCAGCGCCCAGACCAGCGTATCGACACCGCGCAGCGTATCGAAGGAACGGCGCGCGAAGAAACGCAGGATCTGGGAGACGGTGGTATTGTTTGCAGCGAGAAAACTCAGCGGCAAGGCAATGGCAGCCGCGAGCATCGTGCCAAGTAGAGCGATGGCCACAGTTTCGCCCAGGGCCTTCACAAACCGGAACAGGCTTGCAGTGTCGCCCCAGCTTGGAGGGAACATGAGGACAACAAAATTGCCAAGGTTGGCGATGCCGTGCAGGAATTTGGTGATCGAGAATCCGAGATGCCACAGGCCGTAGGCAAGAAGGGCGGTTGCAGCGGCAGCAATGTAATAGCCCATGCGGCTATCGCGCGCGAAGCTCGACCTGTATCGGGTGCGCAGTGCGGTTTCTTCAAGGGCGCTGTAGCCGTCGTCGCCAGTCATGTCAGTGTCCTTGCGCGATGAAGCGGTGGCGGATGCGTTCTGTCACAAGATCGATCACGGCAACCGTCGCGATGATGAGCAACAGGATGGCCGAAACATCCGGGTAGTAGAATTTGCGGATGGCCTCGATCAGGTCCTGGCCGATGCCGCCGGCACCCACGAAACCCATGACGGAGGCGCCACGCACATTGATTTCGAAGCGCAGCAGCGCATAGCTGATGAAGTTGGCGAGCACCTGCGGCAGCACGGCAAAGCGCATCGTCTTCGTCCAGGACGCACCGCTGGAAATGAGGCCTTCAACGGGCTTCTGGTCGATGTTTTCGAGCACTTCGTAGAAGAGCTTGCCGAGAGCGCCAGTGGTGTGAACGATGATGGCGAGAACGCCAGCAATTGGGCCAAGTCCAAAGGCCAGAACGAAGATCAATGCAAAGACGAGCTCCGGAACAGTGCGGCAGAACTCGAGATAGCGCCGCACGGCAAAGCGAATAGGTGTAGACACGCCGAGATTTCCGGCAGCGAAAAAGCAGGCGAAAAAGCCGAAGATTGCGCCGATCAATGTTGCCACATAGGCGATCAACAGAGTGTCCGCGAGGAGCTTCAGCCATTTTCCGACTCCCCAAAACCAGCCGGGGATATCGAAGACCACTAGGCTCCCCTTGAGGTCGCCAGAATCGAGAATGAAGATACGGCCGATGTAATTCGGGAATTTGTGAACATTTGAAAAGAACAGGGCAAGATCGACCTCTGCCATCCACCCCGCGACGAGGATGACGACGGCGAGAACGGCCCCCGATCTCAGGAACTGCTTGCGCTTGCGGGCCACTATTGCCGCATAGGCGGACGAGAGGGCCTCGATCGACTTGCGTGAGTCTGCCGTTGCTGTTGTCATGATGCCGCTAAAGGATCGGGGCCCGCGCATGCCGCAGGCCCCGGTTCAAGTAACTATTGCTTGCGGAGCGTGTCGACGAAGGTGTTAAGCTCTACGATGACGTCGTAGTCAGCATTCGTGGCTGGAGCCCAAGGCTGGGCTTCACCATCAGTCAGCACCTTGAAGGCTTCCGGATCGTTTTTCTCGACGTTGTAGAAAGCGTCCTTGATCAAAGCTTTCAGGTCGTCCGGCAACTCGGAGAGCATTGCCACCGGAGAGTTCACGATCATGTCTGACTTGAAGATCATGCGGAAGTCGGAATACTTCGCCATGTTCTTGCGCTCCATGCGCATCAGCATGGATTCCTTGTCGTCATTCCACCAGTTGAAGGCGGCGTCAACCTGGCCCTGCTGCAGGGCGATGATCGCGTTCTCGTGGCTGCCGGCATAGACAACGTTCGAGAAGAACTCCTCCGGCTTGATGCCCATCTTGTTCATGGCGAAGCGGGGAACGTTGTTGCCCGATGTCGAGTTCGGGTCGACGAGGCCGAGGTTCTTGCCCTTGAGGTCTTCAAACTTCTGATAGGGGCTGTCAGCCTTCACCCAGAGGACCGAGAAGTATCCCTTGGTGCCGTCCTTGTTGACCTGCATGCCGAATGCCTCGGCCTTCGCGCCATTCATGAGGGCGCGCGCAAAGGCGGCTGGCCCATATTGGGCAATGTGGATGTTTCCGGCGATCTGGCCTTCGATGACGGCGGCATAGTCGTTGGCGATGCGGAGCTTCACTGGAACGCCAAGCTGCTTCGAGAGATACTGGATGAACGGCTCGTAGCGGCGCTCGGTGCCGGTGGCATTTTCATCCGGGACCGCAGCGATGGTCAGTTCCTTATAGGTGTCCTTCCAGTCGGCGTAGGCGCTGGTGGCCATGGCGGCAACGGCGGCAAGGCCGGCTGCAGCCTGCAGAAGAGTGCGGCGCGTAAACATCTGGGTGGCTCCTGTTGGTTGTCTGTTCTGAAGAAGAGGCGGATCAGGCGGCAGTCTTGACGTCGTCTGACTGTTCCTTGCGCCGTGCCGCCGCCTCTTGTGTGAAATCCAGCACGTCGTTTGCCTCGAGCCCGTAGAGTTCGACGACGAGATCGTCGGTCAGGGCTTCAGGGCGTCCGTCAAACACCACGCGGCCTGCCTTCATGCCGATGAGGCGCGAGCAGTAACCACGGGCGAGATCGAGGGAATGGAGATTGCAGAGCACGGTGATTCCGTTCTGCGCATTGAGGTCGCGGAGCGCATCCATCACGGCCTGCGTGTTGCGAGGATCGAGCGAGGCAACGGGTTCATCCGCCAGGATGATCTTCGGATTCTGAACGAGCGTGCGGGCAATGGCGACGCGCTGCTGCTGGCCGCCCGACAAGCTCTCGGCGCGCTGGGCTGCAAAGTCCCCCAGATCCAGCCTGTCGAGTGCCCGAAGCGCCATGAGCTTTTCGGCTTCGGGCCAGATTTTCAGCAGCGCCGGAAATGTAGAGATCGAGTTGATGCGGCCCATCAGCACGTTGGTCAAGACATCGAGGCGGCCTGCAAGATTGAACTGCTGGAAGATCATGCCGCAGGACGAGCGCCAGTCGCGGAGTGCCTTGCCGCGGAGTGATGTCACATCAAGGCCGTCGAAATCGATGCGGCCTTCGGAGGGGTCGACGAGGCGGTTGATGCAGCGGAGCAAAGTGGACTTGCCGGCACCCGAACGCCCGATCACGCCGACAAAAGAACCATGTTCAATCTCGACTGACACATCGGACAAGGCCGCCTTGCCACTGAAAGACTTGCCGAGGTTTTCGATTCTAAGCATCTGGCCGTTCCCTGTTGCATTGCAAACAACAGCCAGCCCACAACATTGATGTGACATTAAGGTTGCAGCCAAATGACAACCCACAAGTCCGCGGCTAGCGCAGGTGGATGAGAGTTCCGGCCGCGTCCCATGATGGTTGCCGTGCCTCGGTGGAAATGCAGGGCACCAGCCAGGATTCGAACATCTCGGCGCATTTTGCCCAGCTGAAATGCATGGAACCTTCACGGACACCAGCCCGATCGAGCTGCGATGCGGAGGCGACCGCATCTTCCAGCCTGTCCGCGAAGCAACCTGTGACGCCATGCTCCACGACATCGAGGGGGCTTGGCGCATTGTAAGCGGCAACCGGTGTTCCGCAGGCCATGGCTTCCAGCATGACGAGGCCGAATGTATCAGTCTTGCTCGGGAATACCATCACGTCTGCGGATGCCAGGGTGCGGGCATAATCCTCGCCATGACGGAAGCCGAGGAAGTGCGCATCAGGATTGCGCCGCTGCAGCCTCTCGCGTTCGGGTCCATCTCCTACCAGCACCTTGCTGCCCTTTACCTTCAGGGCCATGAAGTCATCGATTCCCTTTTCGATCGCAAGCCGCCCGGCATAGAGCACGATGGGACGCGGCAGATCGAGATGGTCGCGCGGATATATCTTGAACTGCGAACGGTCGACGCCGCGCGTCCAGATTTTGACATTTGTGAAGTGCCGCTTGTCAAGCTCATGGCCGATCGACTTCGTCGGGACCATCACAGCCTGGCTGGGCTTGTGGAATTGCCGCAAGACCCTCCACCCTGCACTCAATACGCCCGGCAGCGGAATGCGGGCCGCGGCATATTCGGCGAACCGCGTGTGGAAGCCTGTCGTGAACCTCCAGCCTTGGCTGAGACAGGCGCGCCGTGCGGTCCATCCCAGCGGTCCTTCGGTGGCGATGTGGATGACGTCCGGCATGATGGCGGCGATCTCGCGCATCATGTCTCCGGTCGATGTCCTTGTGAGGGAAATCTCCGGATAGAACGGCATTGGCCAGGACGGCCGCTTGTCCGGATTGATAGTGCGGACGTCGTGCCCCTTGGCTGAAAGCTCGCGGATGACTGCGTTCAGTGTGCGGACGACGCCGTTAACCTGCGGCGACCAAGCGTCCGTCACGATCAGGATGCGCATAGACGTCTTCCAGCTCCTGTTGCATTGCCTTGTTCCAGTCGATGATCTCGAACGTGCCGTCCTTGTGCTCGACCAGTGCCGTGCAGCTTTCCACCCAGTCCCCATCGTTCAGGTAATGAATGCCGTCGATATAGCGATCGTCGGGCGTGTGGATGTGGCCGCAGATCACACCCTGGCAGTTCCGCTTCCGGGCCTCGCGCACCACCGCATCCTCGAAATGCGAGATGAACTCGACGGCTTTCTTGACGCGATACTTGAGGTATTGTGAGAGCGACCAGTAAGGCAAGCGGAAGAAGCGGCGAACGCGGTTGACGCTGGAATTGAGCGCCATTGAAACCTCGTAGGCCGTGTCGCCAAGATGCGCGAGCCACGGTGCGAAGCGCACGACGCCATCGAACTTGTCACCGTGGAGGATCAGGTAGCGCTTGCCATTGGCGCCTAAATGAACGGCTTCCTCGAGCACCGCGACGCGACCCATTCTCAAGTTCACGAAGTTGCGAAAATTCTCGTCATGATTGCCGGGAATGTAGACGAGCTTGGTGCCCTTGCGCGCCTTGCGTAGCAGCTTCTGGATGACGTCATTGTGCGACTGGTCCCAGAACCACTGCTTCCGCAGCGACCAGTTGTCGATGAAGTCGCCGACGATGTAGAGCTGATCGGACTCTGTGGCCCGGAGAAAATCCAGCAGAGCATCCGTCTGGGATCGCTTCGTTCCAAGGTGGATGTCCGAGATGAAAATGGCCCGGTAGTGACGCGGCGGCGATCGCATTGGCATCGTGCTCAGTGGCATGTGCCGGACCTTAAGTCTGACTCCCATGAAGCTTTGATGACGTCACAGATGCGCGTTGCCGTTATCGCAGTGTCATAAATCCTGCTTAGCGCCCGTTTCAGCAGCGGAAGCTGATTCAGGGAGAGCGACATGACGGCGGCATATTCTGGCAGCGAGACAAAACCTTCCGCGCTCAAGCTTCTCGGCAAGGCTGTCCATCGAAACAAGGCGGCTAGCAAGGAAGGAGTCCTGGAACGGCTCTTTACCCTCGCCTTCAGTGGACTGGTCTACCCGCAGATCTGGGAGGACCCGGTTGTGGACCTCGCAGCGATGGATATCGAGCCGCATCATCACATCGTGGCGATCGCATCGGGCGGCTGCAACGTGTTGAGCTACCTGACAGCCAATCCCGCGAAAGTGACGGCTGTGGACCTCAACCGCGCACATGTGGCGCTGGTGCGGCTGAAGCTTGCGGGGCTCCGTCATCTTCCCGGCTGGGACAGTTATTACCGCTTCTTCGGCGAGGCGGATGAAGCGCAGAACCTTCGCGACTACAACAATTTCCTGAAACTGAAACTCGACGGTGAAACCCGGAATTACTGGGAACGCCGCACCCTGACCGGGCGCCGACGCATTTCGCTGTTCAAGACTAACATTTACCGGAAGGGCCTGCTTGGCCGCTTCATCGGAATGGGCCACATCTTGGCGAAGGTCTATGGGCACGACATGACGGGTTTACTGGCTACGCGCTCGATCGAAGAACAGAGGGATTTCTTCGAACGCGAGATTGCACCGTTGTTCGACCGCAAGTTCGTGAAATGGATTACTGACCGGAAGGTCTCGCTCTACGGCCTCGGCATTCCGCCTGCGCAATACGAGGCGCTCGCCGATGGCGCGCCGATGTCGTGCGTTCTGCGGGATCGGCTTTCGAAGCTCACATGCGATTTCCCGCTGCGGGAGAACTATTTTGCCTGGCAGGCTTTCGGGCGCGCTTATGCGCCGGGAGCGTCCGGCCCGCTGCCGCCGTATCTTGAGGAAAAGAATTTCGCCAATCTGCGCGCCCGTGCGGCTCGTGTGGAAGTTCGCCATGTCTCTTTCACCGATGCATTGAACCAGATGGAGCCCGGCAGCGCCCACCGCCTTGTGCTGCTCGATGCGCAAGACTGGATGAACGACATTCAGCTGGAAGAATTGTGGACGGCCATCACCCGCGCCGCCGCACCCGGCGCTCGGGTTATCTTCCGGACCGCGGGCCGCAACACCATACTGCCAGGCCGTATCACCGCCGATACTCTTGCGCAATGGAACTATCTCGACGCGCGGTCGCTCGAGCTGGCCGCTCGTGACAGATCAAGCATCTATGGAGGCTTCCACATCTATGAGCGTGCACCAGCCCACTGACAGCGAAGGCCTTGCATCCAACCGTCGCCAGATGGACCGGATGTATCGCTTTCAGCGCCACATTTATGATGCGAGCCGGCGATTCTACTTGCTGGGACGGGAAAAGCTCATTGAAGAACTCGACGTGCCGCCCGGCGGCACAGTTCTGGAAATCGGTTGTGGCACGGGCCGCAACCTCGTGAAAGTGGCGCAAGCCTATCCTGAGGCGAAGGTCTTCGGCTTCGACATCTCCGACGAGATGTTAAAAACCGCCGGTCAGTCGATTTGGAAGGCGGGTCTGGCGGATCGGGTCCGCATTGCACAAGGCGACGCACTGAAGGCAGATCCCTTTGTGATGTTCGGGCTTCGCACTTTCGATCGAATCTTCTTTTCCTATGCGCTCTCGATGATCCCGAACTGGCAGACGGCTTTATCGCAATCCATGCGCCTGCTTGAACCGGATGGCCGTTTGCATGTTGTCGACTTCGGTCAATGCGAGTCTCTGCCGGGGCTGTCGAAAACGCTTTTGTTCTACTGGCTCCGCCAGTTCGAGGTCGAGCCTCGCGCGTCAGTGCGTCAGGAAATTGAGCACATCGCAGGGATAGACAACAGGCAATGGTCGTTCAGCCAGGGTTTCCGTGGCTATAGCTGGAATCTGGTGGTCGGCCCTTCCGTTGGTGCGGGAACCGGTAAGAATGCATCGATGAATTCAATGGCGCTATTTCGCTAGCTGCATGCCTTCAAGTGGCTGAAAGTTCATGAATATGCCTCGCTCTCATCGCTCACCATTTTCCCCGGCTTGGCCCATTCGCTGGAGCACTAGGGCTGCCGCCGTCCGGACGACTTGAGCGAAGGGCTGCGTCGCATCGAGAATGTGGCTGTTCCGCATCGGCTTCACCAGCTCCAGGTAATCGCGGCATTGGCGGGCTGTTTCTTCGACCGTCAGCTCACGTTTCCGCGCCTGGAGGATTTCAGGCGGGCCATTAAGTAATATGATCAGGTCGGGCTTCGGCATGATGGCCCAAACGGCTTTCAACAGCCATCGCGGGCCGCCGTAGCGATATCTTACGGGATCGACGAGAATGTCGACGTAGTGCCGGTCGTTGAGGACGAGCGTGGACCTGACCTTTGCCCAGTATACGCTGGCGTAACCCAGCGTGCCATAGAGCGTCCAGTATCCGGCGCGGACGAGCGATGTTGGCAGCGAGCGGGGCCTCAGGGCATGGGGCGTGCTGGTGCTCGCCGACGGCTTCTTCAACAATTGGCGAAGCGAGGGCGCGAAACCCCGCACCTCAGTCTTGGCGAAGATGGGGGCCATCGCCTTTTCCAGCGCATCGATGGTCGACGATTTTCCGGCGCCGTCCGGCCCCAGGAGAACAACGTTGATGCCGGGTGGGCGAATGAGGCGGCCGAGCCGCCTGGCCTGCGTCCGCAACGTTTCTTTCGCGAAATGAACGGGATTGCGCCGGATCAAAAGGGACTTCACGTCTCGCCGGAGGGCTTCGGCCTTCGCGAGGACGGAGTGCCAGTCGCCCGAAGCCGCCGCATCCGCGAGTTCCGCCGCGCGCTGCGGCCACAGTGCGGCAAGGGCGCTGCGCGAAGGACCGGGCGCTTCGCGATAAAGCGAGGTGAGGCGCTGTGCGGCGCCGGCATCGAGTTTCCGCTTCATGACAAGCCGCGGCAATGCGCAGACAAACTCGGTCTCCGCCGATGCGATCCAGAAATTGCGGTGCCGCCGGCGTGTCTCGAGAATCCTCGCGCCCGTGCAGATCAGCAGATTGCCGAAGCAATAGTCAGTCGAGAAATCGAAAGTGAGGAGAACGGGCATGTTGTCATGACCGGTGCAGGCCAGCGTCACGAAGTAGCCGCGTGCCAGAACCAGCCTGGCGCCAATCTCGCCTTCGTGCCGCGCGAAGAGCGACATGAGCCGGGCCGGTGGCACCTTGCGGTCGATGATGCAATCGATATCGGTGCCGCGGGTTTCGGGCAGGCCATCGTAGCCATGGACAATGCACCAGGCAATGTTCTCGCGGTCCAGCAGCGCGAAGACCGCCGTGACGGCATCGGCAGGCGCCTTCATCGTCGCCTGGCCGGAGCCCGCGGGCTTCGTAACTTCGTTCTGGGAAACGCTGGAATCGCGGACAAGCATCGAACTCACTCCGGCGCCTTGTGGACCGGCGGAATGCGGCTTCCCGACAGGAACAGCGCCCACCGTGCGGCCGTGCCGGCGCATTCGGTGACGAGAATGCCGATTACCGCGCCAAAGAGGCCCCATTGCAGCAACAGCAGCCACACAGCGGCCGAACCCAGGATGCAGATGGCGAAGGACAATCCGGCGATGGCGCGCCCGCGCTCGGTGGCGGAGAGCGCGATCGTTGCCGGCGCACCCAGGGCTGAGATGGCCGACGACAGGGCAAGGATGGAGAGGATGGTTCGCCCGCCTGCGAAATCTTCGCCTGGGAAGAGCAGCGGCATGATGATGCCGCCGCCCGCAGTCAGCAATACCGCGAAAGCGCCCATGATGGCGCCAATCAGCAACGTATCGCGGAACGCGGCGCGTCTCAGGCCGGCCTCGCCTTCATCTCTCAGTGTGCGGACGAACTTCGGCGTGAGCAGGTTGAGCAGGCCGAAGAGGAAGGGGTTCGCCAATGCGACGACGGCAAGGCAAGCCGAGTAGAGGCCGGTGGCGGCGGCGCCGGCCACGAGGAGGGTGATCCAGTGCGCGGCGTAACCCTGAATCTGAAGCGCGATCTGGCTCGATAGCAGCCATTTGCCGAAAGACCAGCTGAGCTCCGCTGTTTTGCGCGCGGCGCCGGCTTTGCGCGTGAAACTGCCGCGGCTGGCCCAGAACCACATAGCCGCGGCGAGGCCTCCGGCAATGCCGATGGCGGCAAGCGCGGTGAGGGCGTCGAGCATGCCGCGCCACGCCAGAACGGCAAGCAGCGGCAACAGGATGGCGGACGCGCCGGCATCGAGCGCGAGCGCCTCGCGCATCCTCAGATGAGCGAAAGAGAAGCGCCTTGCGAAATCCCGTGCCATGGCAAGAGGCGCCACCACCGAAAGCACGAGCGCCAGGCTTGAGAGCTTCGCGTCCGCTTCGTAGAGGCGCATGATGAAAGCCGCTGCGGCGAGCGCGAGCCCTGTGGCGGCGGAAAGCGCCAGGCCGAAGACGAATGCGCCATAGGCATGTTCCCTTGGTCCGTCCGGCGGCTTGAACAATTGTATGGCGTAGGGCCGGGTAACCAGCGAGTCCTGCATTACCATCGCGATGATGAGGATCGAAAACGCCACACTGTAGAAACCGACGTCGATCGCACCGGCATAGCGTGCAAGCATGATCAGCACCACGAAGTTCACGGCGCTCACCAGCCCTTGGCCGGCCCAGCCTGCCATCTGGTCCGATGCCAGCAGCTTGCGCAGGGCAGCGATGGGCGGCTTTGCTGCGAAAGGTTCCGCAGTCATCGCCCTAACCCGTGTTGTCCGGCTGCTGTCACGTTTCGATCCACAGTTCTGATACGAGACCATTATTCCAAGAATTTCTTAATGCCGGACCACTAGGATCGGGCTCGGCCTCGGCCAGCCGGAGAATGTGGTTAACCGCAGGCTCCGGGTTTCTGGCGGATGACAGCGTCTAGGACTGTGTGGAGATTTCGGGATGAAGACGGCGAAGACCGGGCGCGTGCTCGTGGTGGGCGACGACATGCGGATCTTCCTGTCGAATGTGCGGGCTTTCGGCCGCGCGGGAAAAATGGTGGAAGCCTTTCCCTATGGCCCGTCGCCATCTCTGAAGTCCCGCTATCTCTCGAAAGTCCATCCAGCGCCCGTTTTCGATGCCGACCAGCAGGGCTGGCGGGATGCGCTGATGGCTCTCCTGCGCCGCGACGGCTTCGACATGGTCGTGCCGTGTTCGGACCCCGCCATCATCTTTCTCGATTCCGTCCGTCATATGCTTCCGCATCAGCGGATTGCCATTCCGGCGCGGGCTGCGATGGACATGTTTTACGACAAGGAAGAGACCCACAGGCTTTGCGAAGGCTTGGGAATTCCGATGGCACCTTCGGCCATCCTCACCGCGACCGACACCGCGGCAGGCCTCGTCGCGAGGTTTGGCTTGCCCCTGGTGCTCAAGCCCCGGCGCACATTCTTCGCCGAGAAGGACAAGGCGCGCGAAATCGTCGAGATCGCGGATACCGAGAGCGGCGTTCGTCGTGTGCTTGGCGCCATAACCGAGCGGTCTCACTATATCATCGAGGGCTTCTTCGCCGGGGAGGGGGTCGGTGTTTCGGTGCTCGCCAAGGATGGCATGATCCTCCAGGCCTTCCAGCATCGCCGCCTGAGGGAAGGCCAGGGCGGGGCAAGTTCGTTCCGTGTGAGCGAAAAGGTTGACGCGGACCTCCGGGCAGCCTGCGCCAAGGTGATTGACCGGGCGAACCACACCGGCGTGTGCATGTTCGAGTTCAGGCACGATCCGCGGACGGGGGCCTGGATCCTGATCGAAACCAATGCCCGGTTCTGGGGGTCGATGGCGTTGCCGCTGGCCCTGGGGCTCGACTATCCCAACAGGCTCTACGAAGTGATGGTCGATGGCCTTACGCCTGAAGAACAGCCTTACAGGGCGGGCGTGAGGAGCCGTAACCTGCTTCTCGACGGATACAATCTCCTGAAACGTTTACGACGCGTTAACCTTGCGAATGCCGGTGCCTGGCTCCGGGACGCGGGCGACTTTGCCGTCCAGCCGGTACGGTGGCTGCGCGGCACGGAGTTTTCCGACAGTTTCGTGCTGGACGATGTGAAGCCAGCGCTTTGGGAGTTCTCCTTGCTGTCGGCGAAGATTGCCTCTTCTCTGAGGCAGCGGCCGGATCGCACCGCAATGGAACACGCGTCCTGAGAGCCGTTTCTCCGGTCGTCCGGCTGCTTCTCGGCGAAGCCTGTTCTTAACCACGCGCCTCGAAAATGGGGGTCGAGAAGGTCCAATCAATGCGTTCCGGCAAGACGTGGCATGTAGATTGTATTGTCCGGACACCATGTCAGTCAAAGCGAGCGCAGACCTGATGCGAGTTCAGCCAGTGGCTGGGGACATTCCCAGCCTCATCCCTTTTGGATCAGCCGACCACAAGAAGCCGGCGAATACTCCGCGCTTCGCCGATAACGGACGGCATGATGCGCCGGATGCCGGACAGGGCCAGGAGACGATCGATTTTGTCGAGGTCAGGGAAGGCGTTCTCTCCATACCTTCAAGCAACGGGAATGAACTTGGCGCGCTCCGCTCGACCCAATTCCAGGAAAAGGGCTGGCTTGAAGCCTGGCAAGGCCTGATCGGGGAGGAGCTTGGCTCCAAACCCTTCACCGCCATCGGTTACAGTGCCGGCAAGCCTGTGTTCATCCTGCCGCTCACGGTCATCCGGCGCTATGGGTCGCGCGTCCTGACCTGGTCCGCCTATCAGCAGAGCGACTATAACGCTCCAGTTGTCAGTACGGCGCACGCAGCGGCGCTCGCGAACCTCGATGGCGGCGAGATTCTTCGCGATATCGCCCGCCGCGTCGGAAAGATCGATCTCGTCTATATGCCCAAGCAGCCGCGCTTTGTTGGCGGCATCGCCAATCCCTTTCTGCTGCCGGGTGCCGTGCCCTATCATGCGGGCGCGCATGCCATCAATTTCCTGCCTGGCGAGACCTGGGAAGCTGCTTTCCGCAGGCGGAGAAGCGCCAAGACGCGGCGCCGTTTGCGCGAAAAACGCTTAGCGCTCGAGAAGGCCGGAACCGTCAGCCTCAGGATCGCCACCACGCAGGCGGAAGCGAAAGGCCTCATTGGCCTGTGTCTCGATGCCAAGTCCCGCCAGCTGCAAAAGCTCGGCCACTGGGATCCCTTTGCGGATATTGCGGTGCGCGAGTTCGTGATCAGTGTCTTCAGTAATGGTGCCGATCATTCCACATGGGTGGCAGCCCTTGATGCAGGCGACGGGCCGGCGGCTGTCGCATTCGGTTTCCGCAACAGCAGCGAGTGGCTGCTTTACCAGATGGCGATGACCGGCGAGACGGATCCGCGCCATTCGCCGGGCACCCATCTGCTGATTGAACTGATGAGCAAATGCAGCGAACTCGGTGTGCGGCGCCTCGATCTTGCGCTGGGCGATGAACCCTACAAGGCTGAATGGTGCGATGAACATCATGTGCTTGAAACATCGACGTTGGCGTTCACCGCCAAGGGCTGGCTGCTGCAGACGATGATCCGGTTCCGCGCCATGGCGCGTTCGCGCCTGGCGGCGGACCCGAGGCTCTATGAACGGGCAAAATGGCTGAAAGGCATTGCCAGGAAATGCCGGCTGCCGTTCTGACTGCAATGGAGCACGACACATGCTGACGCGTAACGGCTCGGGTATCGCGACGATTGTCATGGATCAGACGATGCTGCCAGGCCTGCTTCCGCAATGGAACGACTTGTGCCGGCGGAGCGCCGAAGACAATGTCTACTATGCGCCGCACTACATGCTGCCGCTGCTCGACACGGTGGCGGCCGGAGCCGATGTGCGTATCCTCACCGCGTGGGACGGCGATCGCCTGATCGCCTTGCTGCCTGTGACCTTGAAGGGGGTAGCCATTCCCGGCGTCAGTGCTGCCGCCACGGCCTGGCGGACGAATTATACATTCAACTGCCTGCCGCTTCTCGATGCAGCGCAGACGGAGGCTGCCGCGGCGGCCATGATCGATGCGCTCGCGATGCTCACTCGCGCGGAGTGCGTTTTCCCGGAAGTGAACAGCAGCGGGCCGGTTTGCCTTGCATTGCAGCGCGCTCTGGCCGCCCGCGGCGCGCCGTTCGCGCTCGAGCGCCAGTTCGAACGTGCCTCGCTCAGCGCCGGGCCGACTTTTGAAGAGCACATGGCATCCCATGTCAGCGCCAAGCGCCGCAGGGAACTGGCCCGCAATCGGCGCCGGCTTGAGGAATTGGGTCAACTCGCGCTGCGCACCGAAACGTCGGGACCAGACCTCGCCCAGGCCGTGCAGGCCTTCCTGGCGCTCGAAGCGGGCGGCTGGAAAGGCAAGCGCGGCACGGCACTGGCCTGCGATGCCGGCACCAGGGCATTCGCCGAACGCGCTTTCGGTTCGCCGGGTGTCGATAACGCCAGCCGGGTGGACCTTCTGCTGCTTGCGGGCAAGCCCATAGCCGCGGGCGTGATCGTGTTTTCGGGCCACACGGGGTTCACCGTGAAGGGCGCCTACGACGAAGCCTATGCAAGCTATGGCGCGGGTCTGTTGCTCGAGCAGGAAGTGATCAAGAGCTTCCTTACCGGGCGCTGGGCGCAGAGGCTCGATGCCGCGACGAACGGCAGCCATGTGATCGACGCGCTCTGGCCAGACCGCGTGAATGTGGCCGATCTCGTGTTTTCTCTCGCAAGGACTGGCGCGTCCCTGAGATTGAAAAGCCTGACGGGATTCAACGACAAGCTTCGCGAAGCGAAGTCGAGGCTGAAGACCCTGCTGAAACGCTAGCGGTTTCGTCCCGGCATGTGCCGGTTTGGGTTCGAGGCCGTAGCGCCCGGACTTGCAGGCCGGCCCAGTCTGTGGAGCGGCGCCTGACTGCAGGAATTTCTGTCTGTCCCGCAGCCTTGTGCGGACGTAGTTCTTGCGGAGAACGGCCTTTCAACTCATAACGGCCCGGAACTGCCAGGCGCGACGACAGCGCTGGCGTAAGGTGAAGTGTGGGCGCCTGCTTTCAATGACGGAATTCTGGACACGGTTTCGCCGCGACAGGCTCGCGGTCGCAGGTTTGTTTGTCATTGCAGCGTTCCTGCTGTCGGCTGTGGCTGCACCGCTGATTGCGCCCTATGATCCATCCGAGCAGTTCTTCGAGGGGCTGACGCTCGAGGGTTCTCCCCTTCCTCCCAATGCGACATTCTGGTTTGGCACCGACACGAATGGCAGGGACCAGTTCTCGCGGCTGCTTTATGGCGCGCAGACCTCGTTGATGATCGGTATCGTCGCCAATGGGTTGGCGGTATTGATCGGCACGACGCTTGGTCTGGTGGCTGGCTACATGCGGGGTTACCTGGGAGCGGCCATCATGCGTCTGACCGACCTCATGATGGCCTTTCCACCTCTGCTTCTGGCCATCGCCATGGCGGCGATCCTAAAGCCCGGCCTCAATATCGTCATCCTGGTCATCGCGCTGGTAAACTGGGTTCAGATTGCACGCGTCGTCTACACCGAGACTGTCTCGCTCTCCCAACGCGAATATATCGAGGCCGCCCGCGCGCTCGGTGCAGGGACGGGCCGCATTCTGGCGCGGCATCTGCTGCCGCATCTGGTGCCGACCATCATCGTTTATGCGACGCTCGGCATCGCGACAACGGTGCTGCTGGAATCGATGCTGTCGTTCCTGGGCCGTGGCGTTCAGCCGCCGACACCCGCCTGGGGCATGATGATCTTCGAGAGCCAATCCTACTTCCTCAATGCGCCATGGCTCGTTTTCATTCCGGGCGCCGCGATCCTTATACTGGCGCTGGCCTTCAACCTCGTGGGCGATGGCCTCCGCGATGCGTTGGATCCAACGCAACGAGGGCGCGCCTGATGCTGGCCTATCTTGCAAAACGGATTACTGCCTCGTTGTTCATCCTGCTGGGCGTCAGCGTGGTTACTTTCGGTCTCACCTACATGATCCCCGCCGATCCTGTGGCGATGATCGCGGGCCGCAATTCAACACCCGCGGTGCGAGAGCAGATCCGCACGCAGCTTGGCCTCGACCGTCCGCTGCCTGAGCAATATGTCCGCTATCTCGGCCGCCTGGTACAGGGCGACCTGGGGCGTTCCTATGCGCGAAAATCCGATGTAGGCCCGCTCATCGCATCGCGCCTGCCACCCACGCTGCTGCTCATGCTGGCGGCGATCGTGGCGGAACTGCTGATCGGAATTCCCGCCGGCATCTATGCCGCAAGCCGGCGCGGGCGGAACGCCGACAAGGTGGCGATGACGCTGTCCTTCGTCAGCGTGTCGACGCCGCAATTCGTGCTGGGCCTCACGCTGCTCTACCTCTTCGCCTATGTGCTGAGCTGGTTTCCGCTCGGCGGCTACGGCAGCTTCTCGCATCTGGTGCTGCCCGCGCTGACGCTGGGTCTGGCCGGTGGCGGCTGGTATTCGCGCATGATGCGATCATCCATGATCGAGGTGTTGCGCAACGATTACATCCGCACCGCGCGCGCCAAGGGCATGAGCGAATGGCGCGTGATCACGCGCCATGGGCTGCGCAACGCCATACTGCCCATCATTGCCATGATCGGCCTCGACGTCGGCATCTTCACGTCCGGTGTAGTTGTGGTCGAGAATGTCTTTGGCTGGCCGGGTATCGGACAGCTCATGTGGCAGGCGATCCAGTCCCTCGACATCCCGATCATCATGGGGGTGACGATCGTGGCCGCCTGCTTTATCATCCTCGGAAATCTCGTCGCGGATCTGATATCGCCGCTCATTGACCCGCGCATCAGTCTGCGCTGATATGCTTTTCACAAAACAACAGGGAGACACTTACGATGAAACGCCTGCTGATTTCCGCCGTTGCTGCAGTGGCGCTGCTCGCCGCCGCACCCATGACGCTCGCCCAGTCGCCCAAGCAGGGCGGTGCCGCAACCATCACCTTCAACAACGACCTGACGACGCTCGACCCGCATGTCGGTTATGACTGGCAGAACTGGTCTGTCATCAAGTCGATCTTCGACGGTCTGATGGACTACAAGCCCGGCACGACCGAACTTGAGCCCGATCTTGCCGAAAGCTATACGGTGTCGGACGATGGCCTGACCTACACCTTCAAGCTGCGCGACGGCGTCAAGTTCCACAACGGCCGGGTGATGACTTCGGCCGACGTGAAATACTCCTTCGAGCGTGCGGTGAGCCCCGCAACGCAAAGCCCCGGCGGCGGCTATTTCGGCATGATCAACGGTTATGACGATGTGGCGGGTGGCAAGGTCGCGACGCTGAACGGCATCGAGACGCCGGACGACAAGACCGTGATCTTCAAGCTGTCGCGCCCCGATGCCACCTTCCTGCACCTGATGGCCATCAACTTCGGCTACATCGTGCCGAAGGAAGAGGTCGAGGCCGCGGGCGCTGACTGGGGCAAGAAGCCCGTAGGCACCGGCGCCTTCAAGTTCGTGGAATGGGTTCCCGGACAGAACATCAAGCTCGAGCGCAACAAAGACTATTTCCGCGCCGGCGTACCTTATCTCGATCAGGTGACCTTCGAGTTCGGCCAGGACCCGACAGTTGCCGTGCTGCGCCTGAAAAAAGGCGAGATCGACATCGTGGGCGACGGCATTCCGCCGGCGCAATTCGCCGAGATCATGGCAGACCCCGCCGCGAAGGACCTGATCGCCGAGGGCAACCAGCTTCATACGGGATACGTCACCATGAACGTCAAGGTCGCGCCCTTCGACAATGTGAAGGTGCGGCAAGCCGTGAACATGGCGATCAACAAGGAGCGGATCGTCCGCCTCATCAACAACCGCGCGGCACCGGCCTCTCAGGCGCTTCCGCCCGCGATGCCCGGCTACAATGCGGACAACAAGGGCTATGCCTACGATCCCGAAGGCGCCAAGAAACTGCTGGCCGAGGCGGGAGCGGGCGAGATCACGACCGAACTCTACACCATGAACGTCGATCCCAACCCGCGTATTGCGCAGGCGATTCAGCAAGATCTGGCGGCAGTCGGCATCAAAGCCGAGATCCGCTCGCTGGCGCAGGCGGAAGTGATCGCGGCAGGCGGCTCCGGCAAGGCGCCGATGATCTGGTCCGGTGGCATGGCGTGGATCGCCGACTTCCCCGATCCGGCCAATTTCTACTATGGCATCCTTGGCTGCGCGGGCGCTGTCGAAGGCGGCTGGAACTGGTCGAAATATTGCAACGAAGCTCTCGATGCCCGCGCCACCAACGCCGACGCGATGGTGAAGGACGATCAGAAGGATGCCCGCGTCGGCGAATGGAAGGCGATCTTCGACGACGTTCTGAAGGATGCGCCCTGGGCGCCGATCTTCAACGAGAAACGCTTTACCTATCACTCCGAGCGCCTGGGCGGCGATCCCTCGCTGTTCACCGATCCGATCCATATTCCGGTGAACTACGACTACATCTTCGCCAAGGACGCACAGTAACCGACGACAACCCGCGCTCTCCTCCGCGATGGAGGAGGGCGCATTTTTCTTGGGGCCCGGCATGCAAAAGCACAGCTGCAATCACACCATCCACCAGCATCAGTGCCATTATGGATGGAACCGCGACAATAAACCTGTGGTGCGCGTGGCGCCGGGCGAGTCGATCGAGTTTCATCCCGTGGATTCGTCCGGCGGGCAATTGACGGAAAGGTCAACTGTCGCCGATATCGCGACGCTGGATTTCGCAAAGGTCAATCCGGTTGCAGGCCCGGTCTATGTCGAGGGCGCACAGCCGGGCGACGCCATCAAGGTAACGCTCCTGCACTTTGCACCTTCGGGCTGGGGATGGACGGCGAATATTCCGGGCTTCGGCCTGCTGGCGGACCAGTTCAAGGACCCGGCACTGCACATCTGGAAATATGACGCGCAAACGCTGGCGCCGGCGATGTATGGCCCGGGTGGGCGCGTGCCGCTGAAGCCGTTCTGCGGAACGATTGGCCTCGCTCCCGCCGAAGCCGGTCAGCACTCGGTGGTGCCGCCGCGCCGCATGGGCGGCAATCTCGACATTCGCGACATCTCGGCCGGCACCGAACTCTATCTGCCTGTCGAGGTGGCGGGCGGACTGTTCAGCGTGGGCGACACCCACGCCACCCAGGGCGATGGCGAAGTCTGCGGCACGGCGATCGAAAGCCCTTGCTCAGTCGCGGCGAAATTCGAACTGATCAAGGGCGCCAATCTCGCCTTCCCGCGCTTCACCACGCCCGGTCCCGTCTCGCGCCATCTCGACAGCAAGGGTTATGAGGTGACGACCGGCATCGGACCCGATCTGATGGAAGGCGCAAAGGCTGCAGTTTCCGGCATGATCGACTTGCTGTCGAAGCGCTACAACATGAATGCCGTCGACGCCTACATGCTGTGCAGCGTGTGCGGCGATCTCCGCATCAGCGAAATCGTCGACATGCCGAACTGGGTCGTATCGTTCTATTTCCCGCGTGTCGTCTTCGAATGACGGAGAAGGCGCTGCTGAGCGTTGAAGGCCTGACGATCGGATTCAATACGGAGCAGGGGCCAGTCCGCGTCGTCGAGGATCTGAGCTTCTCTCTCGCGCAGGGTGAAACGCTCGGCATCGTCGGCGAGTCCGGTTGCGGCAAGAGTGTGACCGCCCAGACGATCATGCGCCTGCTGCCCAGCCCGCCATCGCGCATCGATGCCGGCCGCATCCTGTTCGCGGGCGAGGACATTGCGAAAGCTGCCGAAAAGCGGATGCAGAAGATTCGCGGCGACCAGATCGGCATGGTCTTCCAGGAACCGATGACCAGCCTCAACCCCACGCAGCGCATCGGCAGGCAGATCGCCGAGGTGCTGGTGCTGCATCGCGGCCTCGGTTACGCGGAGGCCACCGGCATGGTCGTCGAAGTCCTCCGCAAGGTGGGCATGGGCAACGCGGAGCGCCGCCTCGAGCAATATCCGCACGAACTCTCGGGCGGGCTTCGGCAGCGCGTGATGATCGCCATGGCGATCGTGTGCAAGCCGCAGCTGCTGATCGCCGATGAGCCAACGACGGCGCTCGACGTGACAATTCAGGCCCAGATCATGGATCTGCTTCAGTCGCTCCAGCGCGATCTGGGATTGGCGATCCTGCTCATCACGCATGATCTTGGCATGGTGGCGGAGATGAGCCGCAACATCGCTGTCATGTATGCGGGCCGGATCGTGGAAACGGGCGGTGCCCGGTCAGTCCTTGCGCGGCCGCGGCACCCCTATACGGCAGGGCTTCTGGCCTCATCGCCGCGCCGCGCCAGGAAGGGCGAACGCCTGCCCAGCATTCCGGGCCTCGTGCCGCCGCCGGGCCGCCGCGGCATTGGCTGCAGCTTCGCCGAGCGCTGCGCGCGGGTGACCGATCGCTGCCGGCTCGAACTGCCGCCTTTGCTGACAATCGGAACTCAGTCCGCCGCCTGCTGGAACCCGGTGCCATGACCCCGCTGATCGAGGTCAGGGGCCTTTCGAAACATTATCCCTCGCGCGACGGCAAGGGCTTGGTGAAAGCCGTCAATGATGTGAGCCTCACCCTGTCGAAGGGCGAGACGCTCGGCATCGTCGGTGAATCGGGCTGCGGAAAATCAACCCTCGCCCGCATGCTGCTGCGGCTGATCGAACCGGCCGGCGGCGAAATCCTGTTCGAAGGTGAAAACCTGCTGGGTCTCGACAAGGCCCGCATGCGGCGCCGGCGGCGCGATATCCAGATCGTCTTCCAGGACCCTTATGCCTCGCTCGATCCCCGCATGCAGGTTGGCGACATCATTGCCGAACCGCTCGATATTCATGGCGTCGGCAGCAAGGCGGAGCGCCGCGCCAAGGTTGCCGGGCTTCTTGATCTCGTCGGCCTCGATCCATCAGCCGGCAAGCGCTATCCGCATGAATTCTCCGGCGGCCAGCGCCAGCGCATCGGCATTGCGCGCGCCGTGGCGCTCGAGCCGAAACTCGTCGTGCTGGACGAGCCGGTTTCAGCGCTCGACGTTTCGATCCAGTCGCAGATCCTCAATCTTCTCGCCGATCTCAAGCTGCGGCTCGGCCTGTCCTACATCTTCATCTCGCATGATCTCTCGGTCGTCCAGAATGTGAGCGACCGGGTGGCCGTCATGTATCTTGGCCGCATCGTCGAGGAGGGGCCCGCCGGAGACGTGCTCGGCAAGCCGCTGCATCCCTATACCCAGGCGCTCATATCCGCCGTGCCGGCAATCGATGCCGAAGAGCGCCGGCAGCGCATCATCCTTGCCGGCGATCCGCCCAACCCCGAAGATGTTCCGCAAGGCTGCGCCTTCCACCCGCGCTGCATCCATGCGTTTGAACCCTGTTCGTCGCAAATCCCGAAGCTGTGCGGCGCCGGGCACCGCGCCGCCTGCCATCTGGTGAATGCGCCGTGATCGCCGATGCCGCCGGCGCCATTCCGGCGCGAAAGCCTATCGAGGCTGATCTCCGCCGCGGCGAGTTCCCGCGCCATAGGCGGGAAACCGCCAGCCGCGGAGCAATGCGCCGCTGCGGACGCCGAGCGCGATGAGAAAACCGAGGCCCGCAGCCAGCGGCAATGCAAGGCCCGCGCTTTCCGCGGCGACGAATGTCAGCGCGCCGGCCATTGCGGCGCCAACATAGATTTCCTGCCGCATCAGGACCGAAGGCTCGCCCGCTACCACGTCGCGGAGGATACCACCCAACGTGCCCGTGAGCATGCCCATCACCACCGCCACCGTGGCCGACCCGGTCACCAGCAGGCCCTTGTAGGCGCCGAACACGCTATAGGCGGCCAACGCCACCGCATCGAGCCACAAGAGCGTGCGAAACCGCGACTCGATCGAATGCGCGGTGAAATAGACCAGCACCGATGCCGCCGCGCAGACCGGAATGAAATAATGCTGCTCGACCCAGAAGACCTTGACGCCGAGGATCAGGTCGCGCGCCGTGCCGCCGCCGATCCCGGTGATCGCGCCGAGGAACAGGAAACCGATGATGTCGAGTTGCTTGCGGGCGGCCGCCAGCGCGCCTGTGGCCGCGAACAGGCCGACGCCAGCATAGTCAAGAAGGTCGACGGCATCTAGGGCTTCCATGGCTGGCACACTCGGATGGTCTGCGTTCATGCCGCCTGCGCGAAGGGGCCGTCCGCCACCTTACCCGGAAAACCTCTCCCGCCGCCAGCCGCCGCCGCCCGGGAAAACTGCGGTAGCGGAAATCGTCCCGCCGGATGACATCGCCGCAGGAGCCGCGCATAATGGCCTGACGCAGCGGCGCTAACGCCGCGATGGAGTTTGGAATGACACTTCGTATCGGTCTGATCGGCGCCGGCATCATGGGGGCCGATCATGCCCGGATTTTCGCGGAGGACGTTCCGGGCGTCACGCTTCAGACGATTTGCGACGCTGACCAGAACCGTGCGCGCGCCGCGGCCGATGCCTCGGGCGCGAAGCACACCGGAAGCGATCCCCTGGCGGTCATCGCCGACAGCGCGGTAGACGCCGTCGTCATCGCCGCGCCGGATGCGTTTCACGCGCCCCTGTCGCTCGCCTGCATCGCCGCCGGAAAGCCAGTGCTGTGTGAAAAGCCTTTGTCTCAGGATGTTCGGGAATGCCTCGCCGTGCTCGACGCCGAGGAAAGGAAGGGCAAGCGCCTGGTGCAGGTGGGCTTCATGCGCCGCTTCGATCCATCCTACGCCGAATTGAAATCGCTCCTCACGCGGGGCGAACTCGGAAAGGCGCTGATCTTCCACTGCTTCCATCGCAACGTCTCCCCGGCCTATGATTTCCGCGCCGAAATGGCGATCTCGAACTCAGCCCCGCACGAGTTCGACGCAGCGCGCTGGATGCTGGATGCCGAAATCGCCACCATCAGCGTCTTCCGCCCGCCGGCCGGCGGCGCGGCTGCGCCGGTCTTCATGGTTCTCGAAACCACTGCCGGGCAGCTCGTCAACATCGAGGTCAATATCAGCGCCGCCTATGGCTACGACGTGCGCGGCGAACTGGTGGGCGAAAAGGGCACGGCCTCGCTCCGCGCGCCGGTCAATGCCGATGTCAATCTGGGCCTCAGGCAATACAGCGTCTACCCGGCAGACTGGCGGCCCCGCTTCGTCGAGGCCTACCGCCGCCAGAACCAGGCCTGGGTCAATTCCGTCACCACGGGCAAGCCCAACATCGGCGCTTCCGCTTGGGATGGTTATTGCTCGACCGCTGTTGCGGCGGCCGGCGTCGAGGCGCTGACCACCGGCAGGAGCGTGGCAGTCCGGCAGCTTGCCCGGCCGAGATTCTATGCCTGAGCAGAGGCCGCCCGAATCCCGACCGGGCAAGTGAAGCAGTCCGGGACCATGCCCCGTCGCCCCTTGATGTTGCGCAGCTCGCACTGATGAAGACCGATGCCCGGCCCCGTGCTTGCGGCGGGGCGGAGCCGCATCTTTCGGCCATAATTTTTTCTGTCCTTCCGTTAGGACGCCTTAGCCTTGTCCGTTCGCAGCGCTTGCCCTTCATGGGCTTCTTTAGCACGTGGTATCAGCGGCTTAGCGGAACAACGGCAGTTGCTGAATGAATGTTCAATGGAATCGGTGCGGCATCAACTGTGGCATCTCCGCAACAATCGGGCGAAAACATGTTGAATTGTCGTTAACCGGGCGGATGGGTGCCTTATTTCGCTTCAACCCATGGACGTGATCGGCTAGGTGTAAATGTGAACTCTCAGATTCTGGCGCGCCTGTGCCAGGAAAACGATCACGGGGAAATACAGATGACGGTCACCGCAGCCTCCACTACCTCGCGCAACGAAACCAGCCTCCGCTCCGGCCGCAACTGGCGCCGCGCCCTGCTGGCGACGACGGTTCTTTCGGCCGCTCTGCTGGGATTGACGGCGCATGGAGAGAAGGTTCGGGCGCAGACGGTGAACACCTACACGTCGACTTTCACGAACATTTCCGTCAACAATAACACAACAATCACCTCGGTCGAGGTGGTGAACTGGACGGGCGCCATCACCGACGTCGATCTGGTGCTGACGAACTTTACCCATACGTTCGCGTCGGACATTGACATGGCGTTGCTGTCGCCGAATGCCGGGGTGGTCGTGGTGATCTCGACCATACCCGGCATACAGGGCGATAATGATTTCAACGGCACCTACACGCTGGACGCTGACGCGGGTACGAACATCTCCGCGGCGCCGGTCGTTGCCGGCGTCATCACGCCGGGAACCTATACCTCGGAGGGTGCTACGGGGCTTGATTTCGCCAATGGCGATACAAGCGATTTCGGCACATGGAGCCTCGATATCACAGATGACGCCGGCAATGGCTCTGGCACCCTCGGCGGCTGGTCGCTGGTGATCACCACCAACAATTCGGGCAACGACAGCGTCAAGTTCAACGATATCCCCAATGGCGGCATCATCGACACAGGTGCAGGCGCCGACACGGTCCATATCGACCCCAGCCTGTTCGTGTCGATCGACACGGGCATTGGAAATGACTCGATCCTCGTCAACGACACCTCGACGGTCACCACCTTCGTCGCCGGCGGCGACGACAACGACACCATCACCATCGACCAGACTTCGACGGTCGGCGGCACCGTCTTCGGCGACGATGTCCTGGTCGATCCCACGGCGGACGGCACGGACCTGATCTCGATCCTCGGCAATTCCACGGTTGGCGCCATCGATGCGGGCGGCGCGGCCGATACCATCACCGTGACCGGTTCGACCGTAAACGGCGCCATCAGCGCTGGCCTCGGCGCCGACAACGACTCGATCCTCATGGACTCCGCTTCGATCGGCGGCAGCGTCTCCGGTGAGGACGGCAACGACACGATTACGCTCCGCAACAATTCCACCATCGGTAACAACAGCAACATCTTCGGCGGCGCGGGTGCGGACTCGATTGTGGTCGACGCTTCGACCATCGCTGGCGGGGCCAATGGCAATGCGGGCAACGACACGATCCGCGTGACCAATGGCGCCTCTATCGGTGCTGATGTGGACGCGGGTGCCGACAATGACTCCGTCGTCATCGACGGCTCGACGGTCGGCATCTCGGTCCTGGGCGGCGACTCGGGCAATGACACGATTCGCGTGGTCAATGGCTCGAGCATCACCACCAACGTCGATGGCGGCATCGACAATGATTCGATTTCGATCCTCGACTCGACCGTCGGTGGCTCGGTTCTGGGTGGCGACGGCAACGACACCATCTTTATCGATCCCTCCTTTATCGCCGGCGACGTCAATGGCGGCATCGGCAATGACAGCGTGGTCGTCACCGACTTCTCGACGGTGACGGGCAGCGTGCTGGGCGATGCCGGCACGGATACTATTCTGGTGAGCGCCAGTTCGACCATCGGTGTCGATGTCAATGGCGGCGCGGACGCGGATACCATCAACGTCAACACCCTTTCGACCGTCGGCGGCTCGGTGCTGGGCGATGCAGGTGCTGACCGCATCACCATCAACAATGCCAGCGTCGGAACCAACGTCGACGGCGGCACGGATTCCGACATCATCAACGTGATCGCGCTCGCAACCGTCACCGGCAATGTGCTGGGCGATGCCGGTGCCGATACGATCAACGTCAATGGCTCGCAGGCCGGCGGAGTGGATGGCGGCGCTGATGCCGACTCGATCTCGGTTCTGGCGGGGGCTGCCATCACCAACTCGGTGGCAGGCTCGGCTGGCGCCGATACCATCACTGTCAACGGCTCGTCCGTCGGCGTCAATGTCGATGGCGGCACCGAAGCCGACCTGATCAGCGTCATCGGCCTGGCCACTGTCACCAACAATGTGCTGGGTGATGCCGGAAACGACACGATCACGGTGAACGGCTCGCAGGCCGCGGGCGTCGATGGCGGTGCTGACGCCGACTCGATCAGCGTCATCGGCCTTGCCACCATCACCAACACGGTGGCGGGCGGCGCGGGCGCCGACACCATCCGCGTCAACGGCTCCTCCGCTGGCGCGGTCGACGGCGGCACGGAAGCCGACTTGATCAGCATCGTCGGCATCTCGACCATCACCAACTCGGTGCTGGGCGATGCGGGCGCCGACACGATCAGCGTCACGGGTGCCTCATCAGTGGGTCTCAACGTCGATGGCGGCGCTGACGCCGACTCGATCACCGTCAACGGCGCCTCGACCGTCGGCAACAACGTGCTGGGCGATGCCGGTGCCGATACGATCCTGATCGATCAAGCCTCGCGCGTCAGCGGCAACGTCGACAGCGGTGCCGATGCCGACCGGGTCACCGTGACCGGTGCATCGACCGTCGGGAACTTCGTGCTTGGCGGTGCCGGCGCGGATACGATCCTGATCGACCTCGCCTCTTCGGTGGGTGTTGATGTCAATGGCGGCACGGAAGACGATCGGATCACCGTGACCGGCGCTTCGACCGTCGGCAACAATGTGCTGGGCGATGCCGGTGCCGATACGATCCTCATCGATCTTGCATCCTCGGTCGCCGGCAGTGTCAACGGCGGCACGGAGGCTGACTCCATCACCGTAACCGGCGCCTCGACCGTCGCCAACAATGTGTTCGGCGATGCCGGTGCGGATACGATCCTGATCGATCTCGCCTCATCGGTTGGTGTCAATATCGAGGGCGGCGACGACGCCGACAACATCACCGTGACCGGCGCTTCGAGTGTCGGCAACAACGTGCTCGGCGATGCCGGAGCCGACACCATCCTGGTCGATCTTGCCTCCTCGGTCGCTGGCAGCGTCGATGGCGGCGCGGATGCCGACCAGATCACCGTGACCGGCGCCTCGACCGTCGGAATCAATGTTCTGGGCGATGCGGGCAATGATACGATCCTGATCGATCTCGCCTCATCGGTCGGCAACGATGTCAACGGCGGCACGGAGGATGACTCCATCACCGTGACCGGCGCCTCGACCGTCGCCAGCAACGTGCTGGGCGATGCGGGTGCGGACACGATCCTGATCGATCTTGCCTCCTCGGTTGGCATTAGTGTTGCTGGCGGCACTGAGGCGGACTCCATCACGGTGACCGGTGCTTCGACAATCGGCATCAACGTGCTGGGCGATGCTGGCAATGACACGATCGCGGTGTCGGGTGCCTCCTTGGTGGGCAGCGACGTCGGTGGCGGCACCGAGGACGACTCTGTCTCGGTCACCGGCAATTCGACGGTCCTGAGCAGCGTGACCGGCGGCACGGGCGTCGACACCATCCTGATCGACGCTTCGAGCGTTGGCGGCAACGTCGACGGCGGGCCCTTCGATAACGACAACGACACCGTCACGGTGCAGAACGGCTCGACGGTCGCTGGCACGGTCTGGGGCGGCACCGGCACCGGCAACGACTCGATCACCGTCGATGCGTCCTCAGTCGGCGGCGATGTCAACGGCGAGGCTGGCAACGACACGGTCGCGGTGCTGAACGGCTCGACGGTCAGCGGCAATGTCAGCGGCGGCAGCGACTTCCTTGGTAACCCTGATGGCGACGACTCGGTCACGGTCGACGCCTCGAGCGTGGGCGGAAGTGTGCTAGGCGATGCGGGCCTCGACACTATCAGCGTTCAGAACGGTTCGACCGTCGGCGTCGACGTGCTCGGCAATGCCGGCAACGACACGATCAACGTCGACAACTCCACCGTCACCAACAACGTCGATGGCGGCACGGAGAACGACTCGATCACGGTCGCCAACGGCTCGACGGTCTTCAACGACGTGCTGGGCCAGGCCGGCCTTGACACCATCCGCATCGATGCCTCGAGTGTGGGCAACAATGTCGATGGCGGCACGGAGGACGACTCGATCGCCATCCACAATTCGACCGTGGGCGGAGACGTCCTGGGCGGCACCGGCAACGACACGATCTTCGTCGATCCCTCGCTGATCTTCGGCGACGTCAACGGCAATGCCGGCAACGACCTGATCACCATCACCGATACTTCGACAGTGACGGGCTCGGTGCTGGGCGAGGCGGGTCTTGATACGATCCTCATCAACCAGTCCTCGCAGATCGGTCAGAACGTCGATGGCGGCACGGAAGCGGACTCCATCACCATCAACGGCAGCGCCACGGTGGCGGGCTTTGTTGACGGCGGCACGGGTTCTGACACCATCACCGTCGATGCCGGAACGAACCTCAACCCGACGCGGATCGGCGGCGAACTGAGGGGGGGCGAGGCGGCGGACCTGATCAACATCGGTCTCAACGCCTCTGGCGGCATCGGTAGCCAAGTCACCATCGTCGGCGCGGTCCTGGGCGGCACGGGTGCCGACACCATCCGGGTCGATGGCGGCACGCTGGTGAACGGCATCGATGCCGGCGAAGGGGCAGACTCGGTCAGCCTGTTCGGCGGACTGATCGACGGCCTCAACGGCGGCAACACCATCGAGATGGGCACGGGTGCCGATACCCTCGTCGTCCACGATGGTGCCGACGCTGGCCAGAACCTCGACATCTCCGGCATCGTCGTCTTCAACGGCGGCACCGGAGCCGACACGGCGAGCTTCTCCAACCTGAACTCGGGCCAGGTGGCGGGTGCGCTGCTCAACCGTCAGTTCAACAGCTGGGATGTGGTCAACTTCACCAACTCCGAAGTGGACATCGACGGCACGCCGACGATCACCAGCCTGAACCTGTTCAACTCGGAGTTGCAGCAGAACGATGGATCGCTGACCATCTTCGACGAGGCGGGCGGCAACACCGCCAGGCTGACTGTTGACGGCACCTCGGAAGTCGACATGCTGGACTTCAATGCCAACGACCAGATTAACGTCGGCAACCTCACGCTGGCCAACAGCGCCAATCTCGTCCTCGACTTCAATGCCGATGATGTGGGCAATCAGGACTTCCGTGACGACGCGCCGGCCGGCAATGCCGACCAGATCGATGTCTCGAACAACATCACGCTGGGCGGCACGGTCGATGTCGGCATTGCCATGTTCGGCGGCTTCGGCAACACCGGGCTTCCCTTGAGCCTCTCGGGCTCGGTGGCAGTGGTCGACAACCTGAGCCAGGCGGCCTTGGCCAACCCCGGCATCAATGCCGGGCTGATCGCCTCGACGGCCTACCTGACCGGCAGCCTCCCCGTCGACCCGGCCCGCGAGATGGCGCTCGTCGACCAGCCCGGCAATGGCGTATTCCTGCAGTGGACCACACCCATCAACGCCGCCACCATGGGGGCGCATGCCCAGGCTGACGTTGCCGCAGCACTGAACGCCTCCCAGGTGCTCGAGGGTGTCGCCAATGGCATCACCGACGGCACGGTGGCGCGGCGTGACATCTGCGTGCAACCGACGGCGGACGCGCCGACGACCTTCTGCGATCCCACCGGCTTCTCGGTCTGGGCGCAGATCGCCGCCAGCCGCTCGAGCTTCGATGCGGTCGATGGCTTCTCGGAGTTCGATGCCGATACCTGGTCCTTCGCAGGTGGCGTCGACTACGCCATCGACGGCAACTGGAAGATCGGCGCCTTCGGGGCCTATGCCCGGACGGATGCTGACCTGGGGAGCGTCAACGGCATCTTCGGGCCAAGGGACTCGGAGGCTGACATCGATGCGGGCTATGGCGGCGGCTATGTCTCGGCGGTCTACGACAACCTCTACCTGACCATTGCCGGCATGGCGGGCCAGGCCCAGACCGACCTGACCAATGGCGTGTTGTTCAACGCCACCTCGGACTATGACAGCTTCATCTGGGGCTTAAGCGGCACGATCGGTGCGGTGATGGACCTGGATGGCTCGGGCTGGGCGATCGATCCCCGCCTCTCGGTCAAGTATGTCGAGACCGATACGGACGAGTATACCGACAGCTTCGGGCTCGATCTCGACTCCGGCACCGAGGACCTGCGCGTTGCAGCCACCCTGGGCCTTCTCTACCAGCCCCAGGACTCAGGCTTCAGCCTGGCAGCAAGGGCGGGTGTGGCCTATGCCGACTACAGCACGGAAGTGGACGCCTTCGATCCGATCACCGGAACGGGTGCCAGCGTGACGCGTGACCAGGACGAACTGATGTTCACGGGCTCGCTCGATGCGACCTTCGTGCTCGACGACAACATCACGATCAACGCCATCGTGTCCGGCGACCTCGGCGAGGACATCGAGACGCTCCGCGGCAACCTCGGCGTCAGCTTCAAGCTGAACTGAGCTACGCAGGCACAACGAACCAAGACACAACAAGAGGCCCGCCGGGACAACCGGCGGGCCTCTCTGCGTTCCGGGAGACGGCCGCGGGATCAGCCGACGAGGCCAAGCTCGCGGTCGGAGGGGCTGTCGCCCCACTTGTTTCGTGGCGGCCACGGCCGTCTCGACCAGTGAGGCTCGAAGCTGAAACTCGAGATGCTGCGGCCCGGAGGCAGCGCGCCATTGCCGCGGCCATAGGCATAATCATGATAGAGCTTGACGATCTCCTCCTTCGAGACCTGCTGCGCGGCGGGATGCGCGAGGCAGGCCTCCTGCCAGCGCCTGACGCGGCCCAGCGCGGCGGGAACCTCATAGTCCTCGTAATAGCCGAGGAACCAGAAGCGCTGGAACACCGGCGTGAATACGGCTTCCGCCAGGCCGAAATCCTCGAACAGGAACGTGCCATCGGGTGCCTGCCATTCGAGAAACCCGCTGAGCCTGGCGTATTGCGCCGTCATGGCGTCAAGGAATTCTTGCCGCTTGCCGGGATCGCGGTTCATGACGAAGCGGTAACCGGCGGCGGTGAAATCCCCCTCCATCGCGATCATCATGTTTTCGATGGCGCGCCGATAGGGATCGGACTGTGCGATGGGCGTTTGGGGATAGCGGTCTTCCAGATAGCGGAGGATGACAAGGCTTTCCTTGATGATGCGGCCGTCCTCCAGTTCGAGGACGGGAAGCGCCGTCGTGCCGCGCGTCTTGGCGAGCAGCGCCGGGTCGCGCGGGCGTGTGATGTCAACCACTTGGAAGCAGATCGCATCGCGCATGCGCTTCAGTTCGAGGAGAATTTCCAGCCGCTGCGAGAACGGGCAAACGGGAATGTGATGGATGACCGGCTTCGGCATGGCCGATCTCTCAGGCGGGGGAAGACTCGCGGATATAGTCCTGGTCGAGGCTGGGCAGCGCCTCGCCCCGCAGCGTGGCCTCGAAGGCGCGCAGGCGCTTGTAGATCGACAACAGCTCGACGATGGTGGGCCAGGCATAAACCAGATACTGGAATGAACTGCGGACCCTTTCGAAGACATTGAGGATCTGTTGAACCAAGCCGAGCGTGATGGTGCCTGCCACAAGCGTCGGAGTTAGGATCAGGAACGCGAAGATGTCGTCGGCCTGCAAGTAGGAGATGCGGCCGATGTTGAAATAGACGTAGTGAAAATAGAGACGGAAGTAATTCTGCCTCACCGCGGCGAACAATTCCCGGACCGTTTGCGGCTGGGCGCGATTCGGATCATCCTCGCCATAGACCAGCTCCTTCCGGTAGGCAGCCTCGACCCGCTGGTTGCGGAATTCAAGACCGGGAAGCTTGATGCCGATGACGGCAAGAAGCATCGTTCCAAACAGCGCCCAGACGATGGCGACGATGACGAGAGGGTAGGGGATGGCCCCAAGCAGCGGAACTTCCTTGATGCTGAGGGAATACTGCGCAAGCAATGGCAAGAAGGCGATCAGCGTCATGACCGAGCGCACGAGGCTGACGCCAAGCCCCTCCAGCGTGGTGGAGAACCGCATCGTGTCTTCCTGAACCCGCTGGGCAGCACCTTCTATGTCGCGCAGCGCATCCCAGTGGCTCATGTAGAAATTGTTCATCGCCGTGCGCCAGCGGAAAATGTAGTGACTGATGAAGAAATAACTCAGCACGCCGACCACGACGGCAATGGTGGCAATGCCGCCGAAAATCGCGAACTGGACGTAAAACTCCGATGCCGTTACCGCATTGGGCGCGTTGATCGCCTTCTGGATCAGATCGTAGAAGGGGCCATACCAGTTGTTGACGGCGACGCTGACCTGAACCTGAAAATAGGTAACAAAAATGATCAGCGCCGTGCCGAGCACGGACCAGTTGAACCATGGGTGGGGCGCAATTGCTCTCCATGCTGCGGCGAAAATGCCGACGGCAAGCGCGTAGTAAAGATAGAACCACAGGAATGGTTTTGACCAGAAAACTGCAGCGCCGATGATGGGCGGCGTTCCGTCCGGCGGGCTTTCAAGCCCGATCAGACCGCCAGCATCCCTTGCGACAAAGAACCAGAAAAGAATGGCGCACAGCGACCAGGCGGCGGCTGACCAGAAGAAGGCGCGGGGGGAGGGGAAGAAGGAGACGAACATCGAGGCAGGCTTTCCATGTCGGGGAAAACCTGCCTAGCACGTGGTGTGGCCGTCTGCTACGCCACGATTTCGTGTTACTCGGCGGCGTGGAGGCGGTGCAGCGGCTTGGATGAAACGGTCTTGGCCGGCGTTGCCGACAATGTCTCGAGTTCGGCCTTCATCCGCGTCAGGTTGTTCTCGTTGCGCTGGCGGTCAGCTTCCGTTTCGGCCATCAGTGCGGCGAAAATCTCGCTGATGAGTTCCTTTTGCTGGGTCGCCCACTTCTCGATGCGGCGCAGTTCGTCGTCGCGCTTCTGCGCGAGTTCGTTGGCGCGGGCTTCCAGTACGTCGCGGGTCATCAACCGGTCAGAAAGCAGAATGTCGGTCTCCTGGCGCAGCTTGGTGAGAAGATCCTCACTGAGATTCACGATGCTGAACATGAAACGATCCTTTGCAATGGTTTGCTCATAAATAAGTTAGACGAACCTAACCCTGAAGGAGAGTTTGCACAGTACACGGAATATTGCCAGTTTTCGCCATTCGGTTAGTGAAAGGTTAAGGTTATCGGCAGCGGTTAACGGCCGAGGGCCAACATCGCCTTGTCATTGAAAAAGCTGGAAATGACCCCCGAACTCAAGGCTGCGGTGGAACGCGAGCTGGCTGGCGGTCCGGGCGGCGGCTTGCGAGCCGGGGCGTCCGGCCTTGCCAGTCACTATCGCAAAGGCGGCCGCAGCGATGCGGCGATCGACCTTGCCGCATACATGGCGGTGCGCCTGCCGGCGACCTTCGCGGCGGTGAGCGCGGCACTGCATGAGGTGAGGCAGGCCCGGCCGGATTTCGCGCCCCGCACACTGCTCGATGCCGGGTCCGGTCCCGGCACGGCAAGCTGGGCTGCGGCGGCGGCATGGTCCGGCCTGTCGCGGTTCACGCTGCTGGATTCGAACCCCGTATTCCTGGGCTTGGCGGCAAGGCTGGCAGCGGCAAGTCCGCTTTCCGCACTGCGCGCCGCGGATTGCCGGATCGGGGAGATCGCTTGCCTGGGACCGGGCGAGGGGGCCGACCTGGTGGTCGCGTCCTATGCGCTGGCGGAGATACCGGATGGACGCCTGGAGGCTGCCATTGCGGCCTTGTGGGCGGCTGCGGGGGCTATGCTGGTCCTGGTGGAGCCCGGAACGCCCGCAGGCTTTGCGCGGCTCAGGGCGGCGCGTGACGGTCTCCTGAAAGCCGGCGCCGTGCCTGTTGCGCCTTGCACCCATGCTGCGGCATGCCCCGTCACGGGAAGTGACTGGTGCCACTTCAGCGTGAGGCTGGCCCGCAGCCGGGCGCACATCCATGCCAAGAACGCAAGCCTGCCCTTCGAGGATGAGAAATTCGCTTATCTGGTGCTGGCCCGCAATGGCGGCCCCACGGGCGGCGGGCGCATCCTGTCGCCGCCATTCGAACTGAAGCATGCGACCAGCTTCAGGCTTTGCACCGGACGTGGCCTCGAAAGCCTTGCGGTTGCGAAGCGTGAACGTGAAGCCTACAGATCGATCCGGAAAAAGAGCTGGGGCGACTGGCTCCCCGATAAAATGGAGGAGAATGGGACATGACACGCAGTCAGATTTCATCCGGCTCGAAATTCGAAGCCGAAATCGGTTACTCCCGCGCCATCGTGGATGGTGAGTGGATCTGGGTCTCCGGCACCACGGGCTTCAACTACGAGACGATGACCATTTCGGAAGATGTGGCGCAGCAGGCCGATCAGACCCTGCGCAACATCAAGGCGGCCATGGAAAAGGCCGGTTTTTCGCTGGCGGACGTGGTTCGTGCCACTTACATCTTCCCCGATGCGAAGGATTTCGAGCCCTGCTGGCCGGTGCTGAAGAAATACTTTGGTGAGATCAGGCCAGCCTCGACAATGATCGCCGCGGGGCTCGCCGACCCGCGGATGAAGATCGAGATCGAGGTGACGGGGAAAAAGCTGAACGCCTAGCTTGACAGGTGTAGGGGCCTCCTTTAACAGGCCCATCACTGGAATGCGGGAGTAGCTCAGTTGGTTAGAGCGTCGGCCTGTCACGCCGAAGGTCGCGGGTTCGAGCCCCGTCTCTCGCGCCAAAGTTTTCAAAGACTTAGGCACCTCCGCAATCCAGATTTCAGACTCGGTTATCCGACGATTTCAGACTTTTAGTGCTGTTTTGTTCCGGTTCGGCCTGTTCACGGCTTCTCAGCAGCCGCTATCATCGCGCGGTCTATGCGCTCTATCTCCGCGACAAGCAGAGCGGCGGCGCGGATCAGGTCCCGGCGGCGATCCTTGGGCTTCCACCATGATCTGTGCCAAGGCCATGCTTTCGGCGGGGAGCTTTTGGTGCCTTGGTCAACAGCGTAACAGGCGGCAGCCGTCGCCATTGCACCATCGACATGCTGGTCATCGTGCGCTGGCGTCCAGCCCTCAACTTCCGTCTGACGGCGGCGTTCGGCGGCTATTTCATCAACCACGGCATTTCGCTTTTGCCTTGCTTCAATGGCGTCTGCTTGTGCTCTTAGAAACTCATATTCATTGCTCATGTCTCATCCTCTCTGATGGCGCGGCGGCCGCGCAGGCGAGCCTGGTCGACCTGGCGGATGGTGTGGGCGCGATTCGGCAGATAGGTTTCGGCCAACTGGCGGTTCTTGTCGATCGAGTTCCCCATCTTCATGGCCATGGCACCGGGTTCGGCCTGGCCAGCCAGCGCCTCGATGGCGCCGGTGCGGCGGATGTCGAGCAGCTTCCGGTCATCATCTGGGAATTCCAGGGCGCGCATGTCGCGGAAATCATCGCCCAGAGTATCGCTCGAGTAGGGCTGGCCGGATCTGTTACGGAACAGCGGCGCGTCTCGCATCGGCTGGGCGCCGAGGCTTTTCAGATAGGCGGCCACGACGCGGCTCGAGCGGCGTGACAGCGTGCCGATCACGTCCTTGCCGGTCTTGCCGCGCTTCGTCTCGAAAAACCAGCCACGCGCGTCCTGGATGAGCTGGGAGGCCTTCAGGCTGCGCACGTCGCCGGGCGCGAACTGCGTGTCCCAGCAGACGGCCAGGATGGCGGCCAGGCCCTTGTATCCCTGGCGCCACGCGCGCTTGCCGATGCGGGCCAGTTCGCCCGGCCGCCAGGTGGCGGAACGGCCCTTGGGCGCGGTGTTGCGGATGATGCGCGAGGGATCGGCTTCCGCCTCGCAATAGCCCATGGCGGCCATGACGTTCCATAGCGCCCGCCAGGTCTTGATCAGGCGGTTCGCCGTGTGGAGCCCGCGGCTTACCAGGATGTGGCCGCGCAGCGCCTCGATGTCCTCGATCTGGACGGTTGACGGCGCCACATCTCCGAAGATCGGCGCGATGAACTGCCAGCTCCATTCCCAGTCCTTGCGGCGGGTGGCCTCCGCCTTGGCCTTCCAGGCCTCGGTGCGGCGATAGCGGTCCCAGGCATAGCCGATCGAGCCTATAGGCCAGGACTTGCGCTCGGCCACGGCGGGAAGGCCTGCAGCGCCCCGCTTCCAGTCCTCCACCAGGCGGTGCGCCTCGGCCCAGGCGGCAGGGCCATCGGGGCCCAGACAGCGCGATGCGATGCCGATTGCCTTCATGGCGGGCTTGGCCTGGAAATAGCCGCGCCCGTTCCGCACCACATAATAGGGGATCCTGATCTTGTTCATTTGCCGAGCGCCTCCAGCCTGGACCTGACAACGGCGCGAGCATCGCGCGCCTGCTCTGGCGCAGTCAAGAACAGGCCGGGATGCCGGCGCCGGCGCCATTCATCGATGGCGTCGAGGTCGAAGCGGCCGGTGGTAGGATCGGGCCTCGGAAAGCCGCGGGCCTCAAGCTGCGGCAGGAGGCGTGCAAACTCCGCTTCCGTCAAACCCATGCGCCTGGCCGCGGCAAGAGCCGGGACATCGCGGGGTTCAACATGGAAGCGGAGCGAGGTCATGGGCTTGCTTTCTCGAGCAGCACATCGGCATGACAGGGTTCAGCGCAGTCTCTAGGGCGCGGATCGAAGCGATAGACTAGTCGGGATGATTTCCGGATCCGTTTAAGAAGCTCGCTATCGCGCCTTCGAAGCGCGGCGGTTAACTGGAGCACGTCGTCGAAATCACTGCGGCAATAGCGCAGGAGTCCAAAACAATAACCGCAATATCTATAGCAGTTGTCAGATGGTTTATCGTTCATTCCTATGTGTGTGTACCGTCCCATGAGTGTCCGATAGCCCCACAGGCTAGCGGTGTTGTCTCCGCAAATATGACAGAGCGACCCAAAGTGCGCCTGGACAAGCAGAAAAATCGGACGCGCTCTATAGAATTTTTCCCGTTCGTTGAAGTATTGATACCCGCCGACATCCAGCTCACTTATTTCATGCCCTTCGTGTAAGCAGACTGGGAAAGGACCTTGCTCAATCAATCTCAGTAAATCCGATATCTTTGCCGTAGAAACATGGGCAAATTGACCGGCGTCAAGGAGTACCCGCTCCAATTTGGAGCGGGTAAACCAGTGTGTGATGCGGATATAACTCACGCAGCCTGTCCGAGAGCGAGGGGCATACCGAGTCCGGTGGTTGTCTGGGTTCCGTTCACGCCATCTGGTGGAAGCGCTCGAAGATGCTTTTGCACCTCGATTTCCATGCGGACTGTCTCGACAATGCCGCCCGCGAGTTTGGCGATTGCGTTCGCGCGCGTAGGATTGCTGGTGCCATTTCTCACTGAGTCAATTTCATCAAAGATTGCGTCTCTGAGGCCGGCAGACGTGCGTTGAATGGGAGTACTCGTCTTTTCAGCATTGTTCTTTCTCATACTTTTCTTCCTTGTATTGCCCGTTGATGTTGATCTCATAGGTGGGCTAGGGCTGTGAGATTGTTCTTATTGGTGAGCATTCTAAACTGCTCTCGGGCATGGCGTTGTGTTCGATGCCGTCAAGCAATCGGCCGACGCGGGACTTGCCGAAGCGCGCAATGATCTCGCCACTATTGTCCTCGGGGTGATCGAGAACGTTTTTTCCGGTGAGGTGACGGCCGTCGAGCAGTAGGGTTGAAAGTCGCGCGGTGCCTGGCGGGTGCAGTTCGCATGGGCCGAATTCTCCCCACTGCTTGAAAAAGAAGGCCACGCCAGCAGCGGCACATTGGTCACGGATCGACCTGGCCCAATCCGGGTGCATCGGGCGGGCCTTGTCGCCGCTCTCGCCGCCGGCGATGATCCAGTCGAGTTTGGGGTGCCCATGGCTGACGGGCGGTTCATTCCACTCATCGAAACGCTCGCCATTGAGGGCGCTTTCATAGGCAATCATCCATCCGCCGCATTGCGTCTCTCCATCGACGAATTTAATGTGACCGAAGTTGATCGGCCCTAGCAGCGGCTCCGCCGAGACGAACCTCACGGCGGCGGGTGTTGCCAGCAGGTCGGGAATGCGCTCATCGGCGCGGGTCTGGTCTTCCGCGCTGACGCCAAGCCAGACATTCGGCAGGGGCCAATGCCACTGCATTGCCTTGCATTTGCCATCCGCAGTCCAAAGTTCATCGTTTTCGGTATCAACCAATCCGAATTGTTGCAGCAGCGGCTCACATGCACGCTCAATCTGGGTTCGGCGTGTTTCGCCACTTTTCTCAGCTGGGATGATAAAGCCATCGGGCAGCGTGACCGCGTTCGCTGGTTGCCATTTTTCCAGCATGTATTCCCGCATCCGCTTCGATCTCTTCGTGAGGCACTGAAACGTGTGCTGCGGGCACAGCGCCATCACGGCGAACACCTTGTCGATCCATACGTCGGGCACCGACTCGTGGAAGACATCGCCCATCGAGTTGACGAAGATCTTGCGCGGTTTCTTCCAGCCGAGCGGCGCTGTCCAGATGTGGTCGGGCGCTTGCTGCACCTTGCCGGTCCACACGTCATTGCCGTTCACGGCCTTGGTGGTGCCGGTGTAGTGCGAGCCCTTGCCCTGTGCGGCCGCCATCCGCTGAATGCGTGCAGCCTGGCCCATGGCGTAACAGTTGGTGCAGCCGGGTGAGTAGATGCTGCAGCCGACGATGGGGTTCCAGGTCGCGTCGGTCCATTCGATGTTCGACTTGTCACCCATGGTTCAAATCTCCCAAGCAGATCTGCGCTTGCCGGGCCGTCTCGCGGATATGCTCGGAGCGCGTTTCGAGGCAGAGCGTATCGAGCCGGCTCATCAATTGTTGATGCATGGCCGGTGTGCAGACGCCGGTTGAAATGACGCCGGCCGCCTGGCGCAGCTGGCCGGCGGCCCAGACGCCTGCCACGTCTGGATTGATGGTCATCATGACGTCAGTCAGTCTCTCCCGGCTTCTCATGTCCGTTCACCGCGGCGCAGTTCGCGGAGAACCTCGTTCATCGATATGCAGATGGCATTGGCCATCAGCGCCATCAGCTCGGGCTCTTCGCCGTCGCGCGTTAAAATGATCAGGCGCTTGCCGCGTCCTGCAAACCAGCCTCCCTCGAGGTGGGCCGAGCGGCCGCAGGGCAGGACCAGCAGGCAGGTGTCGGCCCACTCCATGCCGCGCATGTCGTTCTGGTATCCCAGCGCCGCTGTCGGATGCGTGGTCAGCAGCGTGCGATATTCGCTGGCTGTCCAGCTTTTCCACGCGCTGTCGATCGCGCTCCAGGCGAAACCCTTGACGCCATTCGGCGGGTTGCGGAAATCATAGACCGAGTGGCCGGCCTGCCTCAGATCGCCTACGATCTCGGGCTGCAGTTCGTTCCTCCAGCTGGAGGCGACATAGATCCTGGCCATCGGCTCATCCTTTCCTGGTCTTGCAGTCGGGAATGCCCAATGCGGCCGGGCTTATGACCGTGAAGCGATCGGGCCGGGCCGGCAGCTTGCCGATCCTCTGGACGGTGCTGGCCGGCAACCAGTGGCGCAGCGTGTTGGCGTGGCGGCCATCGGGCAGCGCCGACAAGTGAAAGCGCAGCTGCGGGGGTTGCCAGAAGCCGCGGGCGGCGCAGATCTTGCCGCCCATGGCGCGGAACAGGGCCAGCTGGATTGCCGCGGCCGAGGTCTGGTGCCCATAGAATTGCACGCTTACGCCGCGGGCGTGCCAGCGCTTGGCGATCTCGACAAAGGCATGGGTATGGCCGCCTTGGCGCGGCCCTATGGTGATGGTGCGGCCGGCCAGTGCCGGCGTGGCGGTGGCGATCAGGGCCGCTGTCAATGCAGCTGTCAGGGCGATCTTCGGTGTCATGGCTCAGTTCGCCTTTCCTGCAGCGGTGAAGGCGCGGCTGGCGGCGTCAAACCGCAGCGGGATCGAGTTGCTCCAGGTGTAGAAGGCAATCTCGTAGACGCCTGGGTCATAGTCGTTTTCACGCATCCATTTCACCAGCCCGTCGAGGCTGTCGCCTAGCGCATCGAAATCGCCGGTAATGCAGCATTGCTCGGCGCCTGCAGGTTCGGGCCGGTCGAGGGAATGACCGTCTGGTGCCAAGTGCAGATTGGCCGTGCCCAGATCCTCGCAAGTCACGAAGTCAATTGTTTCGCCATCGGTGATCGTCATCACCGCGCCTTCGGGATCGGCCTTGTCGATCGCCGCGCCATCGGGAGTATCGATCAGCCAGGCCTCGGGGCTGTCGCGGCCCGGTGGCGATACTTCGTCCACATAATCCTGGGGAAACCATTTCAGCGCTTCGTTGCGCGCCGTGGCGGCAGGGCTCTTCGCTTGCTTTTGGTGGTTCTCTGCAGCCTCATCGGCCGTCCTGGCGGCATGGGCGTCGGCCCAGCTGTTCGAGCCTGGTCCCTTGTAGGCGGGCGTGCGCAGGGGTTGTGGCAACCAGCCCAAGGGCGGCAGCGATCGCAAGGCCATCGCTACCAGTTCCTTCTTTTTCTTCGAGGGTGTTAC
>JALHQC010000030.1:0-1342 GCA_022842165.1 bacterium | reverse complement strand
CGCCGGGAATGGCGGCTTCGCCCAGGGCGGCGGCCAGGGCCTCGCGGCTCATGCGCTTGTAGAAGTCCTCGTTTGCTTCCCAGCAGGCGTTGACGTCTGGCAGGAAGGCCGAGGTCAGCGGTTCGATGCTGGCATCTACCTGGTGGTGGCAGGCGAAGGCCCAGGCCGTCACGCGCGCGCAGATCTCATCGCAGCGCTCATCGCTTACCTTCAGCAGCTCGGCAAAGACGCGGGGTGCATCAAGATCACCGCGCGCATCCTGGAATGACTTGCGTTCATCGGCGATGATCTTCTCGAATTCCGGCGATGCCGATCGAGCCACGCCGGCGCCCGAGATCTCGAAAGGCGAGGCGCGGCCGTGCTGGGTGATGCAGAGAAGTGCTGCGGTCAGCGCGCGCTTGGCTAGGCCGGGCTTGGCTGCAATCGAGGTCTGCATCGCCATGGTCATGGCCTTCGCCATCTCGGCATTCAGCGCCTGGGTAAAATCGGCCTCTGCCGGTTCAACCTTGCGGACGTCAGAGGACTGCGGGCCTCTATCCTTCGCCTTTTGTTTCGAGCTTTTGGCCTTGGCATCGTTCTTTGCGGCCGAGGGTTTTACCAGCCCCAGGTGGATCTCGATCTTGCTCATGCCGCAGAACAACAGCACGCCGGATTTTTTCTTCTGGGCATCGGTGTAGTGCTGTGCCGTCAGCAGCTCGTATTCCTCATCGGCCTCGGCCATGGCGGCCTTGTCCGCATCGGTCTTGAGGCCGGTCTTGCGCAGTGCTTTCATCGTGGCCTTGAGGTTGGCCAGCCGCGCGGTCTGGGTTTTGCTCAGGCTCGGCTTGCCGTCTGGCAGCAGGCGCGTCCAGTTCTGGTATTTATGGGAATACTGATCCGTCTCGATGATGACGAAGGCCCAGCCTTCCTTTAGGAAGCGCTTCTCATCATCTTTGAGTTTTTTGTCTAACAGCCTGGCCAGCAGCTTGCTATCGCTCAACCATGTATCGTTGCTGAACAGATCCGTGTCGACCTGGCCACCGGCGGCCTGATAGGCCTCAAGGCCCACATAGTGGGCTTCGCGCGAGTCGGCTCTGGCGCGCTTCTCCGTCAGTTGGGAACGGATAAAGTAAGGGTTGCCGCCACCGGCCGCATCGAAAGCCTTGAGGATTGATTTCTCATCGCGGCCTAGAGTGCAGGCCTGGGCTGTCTCGAGGGTGATCTCGTTGCTGCGCAGGGCGGTGATGATCCTTTCCGGCAGCGCGGCAATTGCCAGGCGTTGCTTGACGCGGCGCAGCGGGATCCCGAAATGCGCGGCGATGGCATCGGGTTCGGTGCCGCCTGCCACCAAGATCGGAAGAGC
>JALHQC010000029.1 GCA_022842165.1 bacterium | reverse complement strand
CGCCACGGCGCCCCGCAGGCTGCGCCGGCCGCCGTCCGAAGCCACGGACCTTGGCGCGGCCGGTGCCGCAAGCCATTCGCCGGTTGATGCGCCGGACCTGCGGCCTGCGCCAGCCCTCGCCAGGTTGCGGCGCGGCGGGCCGCCGATCGCGGTGGCGCCGCGCCCGATGATCAATCCGGCCAGGAACCTCATCGTGCTGTGGTCGCCCAAGTCGGCCTGCACGACGACTTATGTGTGGTTCAGCCATGTTTCGGGCTTCCTGCCGCAGGTGCGCAAATACGCCAACTGGCCGCACAAGCACCGGCAAGAGGTCTATGACAGATCGGCCTTCTACAACGAGGCCGCGGCGGGCGATCTTTCGGGCGCGCGCGCGCTGCGAATCATCCGCGATCCCTACAGCCGCGCGGCCAGCATCTACCGCCATGCGCTGCAGACGCGGTTCGCCGAAAAGGCGCTGGCCTTCTACCGGGGCGGCGAGCTGTCGCCCGAGACGGGCCTGTCGTTCCAGCAGTTCCTCGATTTCGCCGCGACGCTCGACATGGCGGAGGTCGATATTCACTTCCGGCCGCAGTTTCACCCCTACGAAGCCGCGCGGAAGCCAGACGACGTCATCAACATCTCGAAGCAGGACCTGTTCGGCGCGCTGAACGGCTTCGAACGCAGCGCGGGCTGGGCGGAGACGGACTTCGCGCAGTTCGGCTGGCTGCACGGGCTGGAGGGCAAGCGCAAGGCAAAGCAGAACCCGCTTGAGGGCGAGGCGCTGGACCATGTGGCCTTCACGCGGCAGAACGCGCAGGGCGGCGTCTTTCCAAGCTATGCGCAGCTGCTGACGCCGGAAGCGCGCGCCAAGATCGAAACGATTTACAAGGTGGATTTCGATGCCTACCGCGACTTTCTCTAGCCCCGCATGTCCACGATGAGCGTGCCCGCGACGAAAGCGCCGGGCGGACAGGGGCTGGTCAACAAGGGACTGGCCGTCATCAACGCGGCGCCGTGCGGCGCGGAGGCGACGTTTGCCGTCGTCGGCCTGACGCGGAGCGGCACGTCGATGCTGTCGGCCTTGCTGCAGGAGATGGGGGTGTTCATCGGCGCCGCGGTGGACAAGGCGGTGTACGAGGATATCGAGGTGGCGCGCTTCATCGACGCGGGCGATTTCGAGGGCTTGAAAGCCTTCATCGCCAGGCGCGACGGCGAACATGATATCTGGGGCTTCAAGCGGCCCAATGCCTATCGCGTGCTGCCGAAGCTGGTGCCGATGCTGCGGGCCCCGCGGGTGATCGTGATGTTCCGGGACATTCTCGCCATCGCCATGCGCAATCATGTGTCGATGCAGATGGACGTGATGCCGGCGCTGCCGCGCTATGTGACGGAGTATGCCGAGCTCGTTGCCAATATCTCGGGCCTCAAATGCCCGATGCTGCTGGTGAGCTATGAGAAATTCGTCCAGTTTCCGGAGGAATCGATTGCGCTCACCGCGGAATTCGCCGGGGTGACGATGACGCCGGAGCTGATGGAGCGCGCGCTCGACGCCGTGCGGAACGGGCCGGAGGCGTATCTCCAGTCCTCGCGCCTGCGCTATACGGGCCATGTCGACCGCATCGTGCAGGGAAAGCTCAGGGGCTGGGCGATGGTCGTCGACCAGCCACGGGTGAAGGCCAATGTGCACCTCCGCGTGAACGGCAAGGTGGTGAAGAAGGGCGTGGCCAACCGGCTGCGCCCCGATCTCGTCAAGGCGGGGCTGGGCGACGGGCACCACGGCTTCGAAATCGATATCGGAACCGCGCTGACTGCCGATGCGGTAATCGAGGTGACCGCCGGCAATGCCGATTTCGTGCTGCCGAACAGCGGCAAGAAAGCCGCCGCCTACGGGCTGGCCTAGGCAGTGGGCTCCGCCATGGAGCAGGATGGACGCGTGGAGCGCAGCGCGGCGATGCCATCAGTTTCGGTGGCGATGGCCTTTCACAGGCCTTCGCCCGTTCTGGCACGCCGGCAGATCGAATCGCTTGTGGCGCAGGAGGGTGTGAGGCTCTCGATCGCCGCCGTCATCGACGGCGCGGAGACGGCGGGCGATGAAGAACTGATGGCGCTGCTGACGGCGGCGGGCGCCGCGATCACCGTCAACGGCGAGGCGCTCGGCATCCGGCGGGCCTTCGCCACGGGCCTGGGCCAGGCCATTGCCGCGGCTCAAGGCGATGACGGATTCTTTGCCTATTGCGACCAGGACGATGTGTGGCATCCGGAAAAGCTGCGGCTCTCGGTTGCGGCGCTGCGCGGCACGGGTGCTGCGCTCGTGCATTGCGATGCGCGGGTGCTGGACGGGGCGGGCCATGTCATCGCGCCGTCGCTTCACCGCTTCGAGGCGCGGCGGGAAGCGGGCGGGCTTCTGGAGGCGATGCTGGTCAACAGCGTGACGGGGATGACGGCGGTGTTCACGGCGCGCACGGCACGGCTGGCCGCCGCCGTGCTCGAACGCTACCAGGGAGAACTGCTGCACGATCATGTGACGGCGGCGGTGGCGGCGGGGAGCGGCGGCATCGCGCTCGTCGACCGGGTGCTCGCCGACTATGTCCAGCATGGCGGCAACCAGATCGGCGCCAGGCCGCCGCGCCCCGTGCTGCGGCGGCGCGCGATCGGCGCCTCCCACCTGAAGGCCTACCGCGCGACATCCCGCGAGATCTTCGAAAGCCGGCGGGCGCTGGCGAATGCCCTTGCCGAAGAAGGGCTGCTGCCGCCCCAACTCGAAACGCTGTTTCTTCTCGGGCCCAGCCCGTCGAAGGCCCAATATGCCGGGGACGCACTCAGGCAGTTCGCGAAGCTGATGCGCGCCGGGCAGTTCCGCCGCGCCGGGATGGCCGCCCGCATTGCGGACGGAGCGCTGAGCTTTCCCTGACGGACATGAGGCCGCAAGCCTCAGGCATGTTCCCTGACGATCGCCACCATCAGCGACACGACGAAATAGAGGATCAGCAGCAGCATGGCGGCGGTGCCGATGTTGTAGGGCCGGTCGGGGAAGAGCGATGCATCCGCCAGTGACGGCGTCGTCACGATCACCAGATATTTCAGGCGCTGCACAGCCTCGACGCGGGCACGCTCGAGCTGGGTCAAGTTCGAGCGGTAAATCGTTTCGACGAATTCGAGGTTGAACTGGATTTCGCGGAACTGGGCCGCGAGTTCGGCGACCGCCGAACCGCCGCTGCCGCCCGACAGGCGTTCCTTCTCCTGGGAAATCTGCTTCGTGAGGCTGGCGATCTCGGCCGTGAGATTCTGGATGACGGGCGAATTCTCGGTCAGCTCGCGGCGCTTCACATCGAGATCGCCCTGCTTGGCGATGAGCAAGCTGTTCAGGGTTCCGATGCTGGCGTTGATCATCGCGGCTTCGGTGTCGGTGGTCAGCAGGCCGTATTCGCGCTGGAATTTCAGAAGCTCGGTCTTGGCGTCGCGGACGCGGGATTCGGAGGCCTTGAGCTGGTTCTCGAAAAACTTCGTCTGCTCGAGCGTGACGCGGGAATTGAGGCTGTCGACGAAAATCTGGCTGCGGTCGAGAATCGTGGTCACGATCTTCTGGGCGTAGTCGCGCGAGAAGGCCTGGACGTGAATGTTCACCAGCCGCGAGGTCAGATCATACTCGACGACGATGTAGTCCGCGAGAAAGGCGTGGAAATCTTCCAGCGAGGCTTCGGCGGGCAGGCGCGACATCCAGTCGATGGCGGGATCGGAATAGTGCTGGCGGAGCTGCAGCTTCGATTCGAGATAGTGCAGCATGTCGAGCGAGGTGATGAAGGTGACGAGCGTCAGCGCGTCCTTGTCGTCGGCGACGGCGGGGAGGCCGATGACGGTCAGGTCGAGCGAGGTTGTCGAACTGTCGTCTTGGGTGATCGAGATGATCGAGTCGCTGTGATAGCGGTCGCTGGAGGCGAACATCTCGTAATAGGAATATACGGCAAGCGGCAGCGCGAACAGCAGCAGGAACAGGATGGAGCGGTAGCCAGGTCTCATCGGGGATCAGTTCCTGTTCGTCATTCGGGATTGGCCGGCGCGGCGGCGGCAGGGCGGAGAAGGCCGGCCCCGCGCGGGACCGGAAAAGCGGAAGCCGGCTGGGCGGGCCTTATTCCGGCGAGCGTGCTCTCCAGCATCTCGCGGGCCTGGGCTGCTTCCATCGCGGCGGTTTCCTGGGCGGCGGCCGCAAGCCAGGCGCGGGCCCTTGTGCCGGGGCTGCCGCTGGCGGCCTGATCGTCGAGATGCTGCAGCAGCAGCCGCGATGCGCGCGCCGCGGCGGCCTGGGCGCGGTCCTGGCGGGCCAGGGCGCGCTCGACCGCGAAATTCCGCAGCATCGGCGGCACGGAAAGCGGCGCGGCAGGCGGCGGCTGGGGTTTCACGCGGCGGGCCATGGGCGCGGTTCCAACGGGCGGGGCGGGCGCCACGGGCGCCGGCGGCTCGGATGCCGCTTCGGCCTCAGGCCGGGGCTCGCGAGGGCGCTCTCCGTGGCTATCCTCTGCACCGGCGCTCGCGCCTTCATCGGGCGCTGCGGCAGCACTCCGCGCGGCCCGCGCGGCGGCAATCTTCTGCTGGCGCAATGCAAGCTGCTGGCGGCGCTGTTCGCGGCGGGCGCCGCGCTCGTCATCGCCGCCGCCTGCTTCCGCTGCGGCAGCGACCTCAGCTTCCGCAACCGGGGCGGCGACGCTCTGCTGGCGCAATGCAAGCTGCTGGCGGCGCTGTTCGCGGCGGGCATTGCGGTCCTCTTCGGCGGCCGGCGCGGCGGCGCTGGCGGCGGCAAGCTGCGCCGCCACTGCGGCCTTCCGCTGCTGGAGCTGTATGATGCGCTGTTCGCGGCGGATGCGGCGCTCCTCGTCATCGGCCCTGGACGCGGTGTCGTGATCCGCTCCGTCCTCCGCGGGTTGCGGGGCCGCGGCGTGACGCCTGGCGCGCCTGGCCTTGCGTTCGGCGTCCTCATCGTCGCCGCCATAGGCGTCGAGCGCGTCCTTGATGTCGTCGTAGAAGGTCAGTTCGCCGTTCTGGATGACGATGCCTGAATCGCAGATGTCGAGCAGCTCGTCGGTGCGGTGCGAGGCGATGACGAATTTCGAGGTCTTCAGGCGTTCCTGCACCATGGCCCTGGTGATCTTGCGGAAATCCTTGTCGCCGCCCGCCGAGATTTCGTCGAAGAGATAGTAGTCGAAGTTCATCGACATGTTGATGGCGAAGGCGACACGCTGCTTCATGCCCGCCGAATAGGAAGCGACGGGCATGTCGAAATACTTGCCGATGCCGGACAGCTCGCGGACATATTCGATGATGCCGTTGATCTCCTCGCGCGGCAGGCCGCAGATGCGGCCGGCGAAGCGCGCGTTTTCGCTGCCGGTGAGCGAGGACTGCAGCCCCGGCGTCAGCCCCATCGGGGGCGAGATGCGGCCGGTGCGCAGGATGCTGCCTTCGCTCGGGATATCGGCGCCGCCGATCAGGCGGAGGAAGGTCGACTTGCCGGCGCCATTGGGGCCCAGCACGCCGACGCTCCTGTCGGGCGGCAGGACCAGCGAGACATCTCGGAAGACATAGTGCCGTCCGAAATCGGTCGGATAATATTTGCTGACGTTGACGAGTTCGATCATCGCTCGATCACTTTCCGGCGATTCACATAATAGCTCAGAAAGCCGAGGAAAAGCGTCGCGGCGGCCCAGGTGACGACGTAGCCGAGCGATACGTCCTGGAAGGGCTGCATGCCGAGGAAATACTTGCGCATCAGTTCCATGCCGTGGGCGATGGGGTTCCAGGATATGTAGTATTGCGCCTCGGGGGGAAGCTCGGACAAGGGGTGGACGACCGCCGAGAGAAACATCAGGCCGCGCGAGGCGAGCTGGATCGCCTTGAAGAGCAGCGGAAAGCGCGTGCCATAGACGCCGATGAACAGGCTGATGCCGAAGGACCAGACCAGTAATATGGCGAAGATGCCGAAGCCGTGGAGAAACCAGTCCATGTCGATCGCCAGATCGAGAAACCACCAGATCAGGAACAGCAGCACCGCGCCGCCCATGATGGTGAGCACGGTTTCGAGAATGAAGCGCGCCAGCACCGCGTCGAACGGCTTCACGTTGGGAAAGGCATAGAAGGCGCGGTTGGAGCGGATGGTGCGGGGAATGGTGGCGATCGCCCGGCGGACCACGGTGAAGGAAGTCATGCTCACCGTCAGGAACAGCACGATATCGATGCCCTGAACCTCGTCGCGGCGGAGCAGATAGTAGAAGGCCGTCATGATCAGCGTGCCGACGGCGGGTTCGATCATGATGCCGGCGAGGGAATAGAGGCCATAACCGTCCTGGCCGGAACGGGTCTTCAGTTCACGGAAGATCAGTGCAAAGACGACATTGGCCTGGCGGCGCGCGCCTTCGCTCAACTCGTAGAGAAAACGCTGCGGCCTGCCGGCGGCCGGGCGGTCGCTATGCGCCATTGCCGCCGCCCTTTGCCCAAGCCCCCAAACGCCGCGCCAAGATCACTCCCCTGCCCACCGCATGCCCCAGCTTCCGCGTCATGCCTACAGCCCTGCCGCGGGCTTCGGCGATGCGCGCCAGCGCCACCTCCGGCGGGCAGGCAAGGCCGCTTTCCGAATCCCAGTAGCGCGGATAGCGAATAAGTGCGGCGGCGGCCATTTCGTCAAGACTTCTGTTCGAATTGCGCCGGGGTGTGGCGTTGTGGTCATGGGTGAGGCCCCAGCCCGCATAGAAGGGAAGGCCATGCACGGTGACGGGGATGCCGCGCAGAAGGGCTTCGAAGCCGGCAAGCGAGGAATAGGTTTCGATGCGCGCCGCAAGCGGCAGGATCTGCTCCAGGGGCGTATCGCTGGCGATGAGGTCGGCATGGCGTTCCTGCCGGCTTCGGTCGAGGCGTCCCGCGCGGCCCAACTGCTCAACATCGGGGTGTGGCTTAAATATGACAAATGCATCGGGGTGAGCGGCGCGCGCGTGCTCGAGAAGAAGCGCGTTGATGTTCATCTCCGGCGGCAGGGACGGAGGCCTGCCGACGCGCACGGCCCAATCGTCGGCGACCTGGCCCGGCACCAGGATCACTTCGCGGCCCGGCGGAATGGCTTGCACCACAGATGCGCGGCCGGCCACATTGTACTTGGTGATGCCGCGCTCGACGATGAGGCGCCGAAGTCTCGCGGCTCTTCGGCAGTCATCCGCGCTGAAGCCGCCTGCGGCCAGCATCGTCTCGATGTCGGAGGGTCTGGTCGGATCGTAGTAGAGGCCAGTTGCGTCGAAGACCAGCGAGAGCGGCTGCGTGAAGGCGGCGCCGAGGCCCACGGAGCGCAGGAACCCATCCTCGACCGCGAGGCAGGGGATGCCGAGCCCCTCAAGTTCCGGCCGAAGCTCGACGGCGGCGATGCCCCAGGCGGCGAGCGTGGCGCCATGCCGCCTGGCGAGCGAGACGGCGCGGCGGAGGCTGCCGGTATAACGCGGCGGGCCGTGGGGGCCATCGAGCATGGCGGAGACGGCGCGGCGCTTCCACCTTGCGATGCGATAGCCGACGACCGGCCTGCCGTTGCCGAGATAGCTGCGGCGCAGGAAAGCCAGCTGGTCGGCCGCCGTCAGGGCATCGACGGGCTTTCTGGTCCAGCAGTCGAAGTAATGGCAATAGCGCAGATAGGCCGCGGCGGCGAGTTCGGCGGCGGTGCGTTTCGCCGTGCGGCGCGGGCATGGCGGCGCGCGGTCATCCGTCAGGCCCCAGCCGGCATAGAAGGGGGTGCCGAAGCAGGTGACCTTTAGGCCGGCCAGAAGCGCCTCGAAGCCGAACTGGCTCGACACGGTGTAGACACGCGGGTTCAGTTCGAACAGGGCATGCGGCGCCACATCGGCCGCGAGGATGCGGAAGCCCAGGCCTACGGCATGGGATGCGAGATGGCCGGGCTTCCGCCCCGACACCGTTTCGGGGTGGAGCTTGGCGATGAGCGTGGCGCCGGGGTTTTCGCGGGCCGCCGCCGCCAGCATGCGGGCGAAGGCCGCGGCATCGCTCATGGCGCCGGCGATCGACTGGTCTCCCGCCGTCTGGTCGACGGCGATGACGGCGGGCTTGTCCGCCGGCACGCCTTGCAGGTCCAGCCGGTCCAGACCGTGATTGTATTTCGACAGGCGGTGACGGGCGATCAGGCCGAGCAGGGCCTGGGCATCGGCGATCTCGCCGGCGGTAAAGGTGCTGGTCTCGAGCAGGGTTTCGAGGTCACTCGGGGTGCGGGCGTCATAATAGATGCCGGTCCTGTCCATCACCATGGCCGAGGGGCGCTGGGCCGGGCCGGGCTTCAGCGAGCGGAGGAAACCGTCCTCGAAGGCGAGATAGGGCAGGCCTGCCCGCTGCGCCGCGGCGCGTGCGCGCCGTGCGGTGGGCTTGTGGCCCCAGCCGGCCACGGCCTCGCTGCCGCGCGCCGTCAGGAGTGCGAGACGAGGCTCAAGCCCTGACAGCAGACGGACTTCAGCCTTCAGCGCCAGGAGGCCAGGGGAAAAACAGGCGATGCGGCCGGTCATCGACCAAGGATGAACCGGCGGCGGCCTGTCACGAGGCGCGTTTCACGGCCAGGGCCGGAGCTTCGGTGCCGGTTCCGGCGGCGGTTTCGAATTCGGCGACGGTGGGCATGCCCTCGATCAGCGCCTGCGACAGGGCGGGGAGCACGATGCGGCGGCCTTCCTCGCTGTAGAAGCCGCCATTGAACTGGCAGGTCCGGCGCATCAGGCCGATGAGCTTGTCGTAATCCGCCTGGTTCTTGCACGGCCTCAAGCGGAAGAAATCGGCGAGCCGCATGCGCGAGACGATCTGCGGATGGTTGAACACCGCCTGGCCCAGAACATTGGTGGGAATGCCACGCAGCAGGGCCTGGTGGCAGGCCGTCGAATTGATGGCGGTGGCGGAGATCGACTTCTCGAGAAGCGGAACCAGCTTGCCGGTTTCGACGAAGAACACGCGGCCCGCAAGGCCGCGGCGCTCGGCTTCGCGGGCAATGACGGCATCGAGGTTGATGACGCCATTGTCGAGCGGGTGGTTCTTGAAGACCAGAAGCGCGTCATGCGTGGCGGTGGCGGCAAATTCGGAAATGCAGTGCTCGACGAAGTGGCGGGTGGACTGGAACTTCGAATGCACCTTGATCTGCGAATCGCCGTTCAGTTGCAGCAGCACCAGATGCACTGGCCGGTCCAGCGCGTCGATAATCTTCAGGGCGCGCTCGGTGCGGTTGCGGCGCATGGGCCAGGAAAAGATGCGCCTGAGCCACAAGGCGGCCTCGCCCACGATGTCGAGATCGCGGTGCGAGACATAGCGCGGGAACAGCGGCATGAGCAGCAGCGTCCAGAGATAGTAGTTGAAGCCCGCCATGGCATAGCGGATGTTGGTGGCGTGCAGCTTGGTCTCGGTAGCCTCCGGCGCCGGGATGGGCGCGATGCGGTTCAAGTCGAGCGAGGCGAGGCGCGAATTGCCGTTGACGCCGTCGGTCTCGCAGGTCACCCAGTTGGGGCGGAGATAGCCTTCTTCGAGCACGTGAATGCGGACCCCTAAGGGCTTCAGCGTGTCGATGGCCTGGCGGTGATAGGGGCGGCAGTCGCCATAGCAGATGATGTCGGTCACGTTCTCGCGCAGGGCGAATTCCGCCAGCCAGGACGGCCAGTCGGCGAAGGACTGGCCATAAATCACGGTGCGGCCGCCAAGACCGGCGACCAGATCGCCGCCATTGATGGCGATGCGGGTGCAGCGGTGGCCCCTGGATTTGAGACTGCGCTGAAGCTGGCGGCCAAAGCGGCCGCAGGGCATCTGCAGTTCCACGAAGTGGCGCTGCTCTGCCGTGGCCCGGGCTTCCGGCTGCGCCAACCTGAGTTTCATGAAGGAGTCCACTGCACGAATCGAGGCCTTGGGCCACTGCAACGTCTGTAGCGCACTGGTTAACGGACGCGCAAGCGCGGCCGCCACGAAGCCTGTGGAATAGTCTGCAACCCTTTGACCTGGAACGCGCATTCGCCAAGACTCACACTGGAACGGGGGTTAGGCACTGCAAGCACGCGACGCCCGACGGCAGACCGCCGGACGAACGGCCGCGATTTCGGAATCCGTAAGGTTAACTATCGCGGCAAAATGATTAACAATTTCTTTCTTGCGCGGAGCTTGGGTTGAACCGCCGGTGGCGCCGATCTAGGCTTGCGCCCGAAACCAACCGGGGCTCCGCCAGATGATCGACCTTCTCGTGCGCAACGCAACGCTTCCCGATGGCCGCACGGGGATCGACATCGCCTGCAAGGACGGGCGCATCGCCGAAGCCGCGCGCGGCATCGCCGGCGAAGCCCGCACGGCGATCGACGCCAAAGGCTATCTGCTGTCGCCACCCTTCATCGATTCGCATTTCCACATGGACGCGACCCTGTCGCTCGGCATGCCGCGCTTCAACATGTCGGGGACGCTGCTCGAGGGCATCGCGCTGTGGGGCGAGCTGAAACCGCTGCTGACGCAGGAGGCCGTGGTCGAGCGGGCGCTGCGCTACTGCGACCTTGCGGTGGCGCAGGGGCTGCTGGCGATCCGCACCCATGTCGACGTCTGCGACGACCGTTTGCTGTGCGCCGAGGCGCTGATCGAGGTGCGCAGGAAAGTCGCTCCCTATATCGACCTGCAGATCGTCGCCTTTCCGCAGGACGGGTTCTACCGCTCGCCGACGGCGCGGAACAATCTGATCCGCGCGCTCGACCTGGGCGTCGACGTCGTCGGCGGCATTCCGCATTTCGAGCGCAGCATGGCGGACGGCGCGCAGAGCCTGAAGGAGCTTTGCGAGATCGCCGCGGCACGCGGGCTGCTCGCCGACATTCATTGCGACGAGACGGACGATCCTCTGTCACGGCATGTCGAGACGCTCGCCTTCGAGACGCAGCGGCTGGGCCTGCAGGGGCGGGTGACCGGTTCGCATCTGACGTCGATGCATTCGATGGACAATTACTATGTCTCGAAACTCATTCCGCTGATCGCCGAGGCGGGCCTGCATGTAACGCCCAATCCGCTCATCAACATCACGCTGCAGGGCCGCGCCGACACGTACCCCAAGCGGCGCGGCATGACGCGGGTGCCGGAACTGCGGGCGGCGGGCATCAACGTCTCCTTCGGGCATGATTGCGTGATGGACCCGTGGTATCCGCTGGGCCAGGCCGACATGCTGGAAGCCGCCTATATGGGCATTCACGCCGCGCCGATGACCAGCCGCGAGGCGATGCGCTGGGCCTTCGACGCAGTGACCGTCAACCCTGCAAAAACACTGCAGCTTCAGGGCTATGGACTGGAGAAGGGCTGCAATGCCGATTTCGTGCTGCTGCAGGCAAAGGATCCGATCGAGGCCATCCGCCTCAAGGCCAACCGGCTGAAGGTCGTGAGGCGGGGCAAGGTGATCGCGGAAACGCCGGAGCGCGTGGCGGCGCTCCATCTCGGCGGCCGGCCCGGTCTCGTCAACGGGGCGGACTACGCACCGGGCTGAGGCGTTCCGGAGCCCCAGGACCCGGGCATGGGATTGTTGTTTCCGCTCCACAAAATCTCTAGCTATCCTCGGCATCGCCAGCAACGAATCACTTCGTGGACAATATGCCGCCCGCAACTCCCCTGCGCTTCGTTCAAGACGGAATGGACTATCGCGACTTCCTGGCGCGGCTGGCGGCGGCGATCAATTGCCAGAGCTATTTCGAGGTGGGCGTCAACAAGGGGCGGAGCCTGCGGGAGATCACGGCCGCCTCGGTCGGCGTCGATCCGAAATTGCGGCTGGAGTTCGACGTCGCGGGCAACAAGCCCATGGTGCAGCTCTACCAGACGACGAGCGACGATTTCTTCGCGCGCCACAACCTGACGGCCCTGTTCGGACGGGCGGTGGACCTTGCCTTTCTCGACGGGATGCACCGGTTCGAATATCTCTTGAACGACTTCATCAACACCGAGCCGCACACGCATGCGGCGTCGGTCATCCTCCTGCACGACTGTTTTCCCGTCAACGCGGAGATGACGGAACGCGAGCGCAATCCCAGGGCCCGGCGCGACCAGGACTTGCGGCGGCTGTGGGCGGGCGATGTCTGGAAAATGATTCCCATCCTCAAGAAGTACCGGCCCGATCTCTCGATCACCTGCACCAACTGCTATCCGACCGGGCTCGCCATCATCCAGTCGCCCGATCCGGGCTCGGCGGTTCTTCGCGAGAAGTACCGGGAGATCGTCGCGGAGTACATGGACCAGACCATGACGGACGCCAATATCGGTGCCTATTTCGAAGCCCACCCCTTCACCGCGCCGGAAACGGTCCTGGCGCGGTTCTGAGGTTGCGCGCGGTGACCGCGGCCCAGGACATGCTCCGTGAGCTGAGGATTTCGGTCCTCGAAAATATCGTTCTTCATCCGCTGCGGAGCGGCAGCAGCCAGAGCGCCATCGGCTACGAACTGAGCCCCGAGGCCGGGCAGCCCTTCGACCACTTGAGGTTCCGGCGCGGCCAGATCGTCAACAGCGCGATCTACCATCCCCGCGCCGGCGGCAGGCCCGGCCGCAGACTGCCCGGCACTTCGCTTTATGGCGGCGTGCTGTTTTCTCCCTTCGGCCACTTCATCGCCGAATCGCTGCACCGGCTGTGGCCCGCTCTCGCCGATCCGGCGCTGGCGGAGGCGCCGATCGTGTTTCATTCGACGGGCCCCGGCCTCGGCGCGGCGGATGGCCTGCCGGCATGGGCGGCGCAGATCTTCGCAATGCTCGGCATCGGCACGGACCGTCTGACGATTGTCGAGGAGGCGATCGAGGCCGAGCGGCTGCTCGTTCCGCAGCAGGCGAGCCTGCTTGGGCAAGGGCCGCTTCATGCCGGATACGCCGCGGTGTTTCCGCCGCCGCGCCCGGATGCCCGGATCGCGCGCCCGCGGCGCGGGCATCTCTATGTGTCGCGCTCGCGCTATCTGCACAAGGGCTCCTATCTCGGCGAGGTGCTGGTCGAGCAGGTGCTGGCCGAGTCTGGGCGGTTCCGGATCATTCATCCGCAGGATCATGCCGTGCACGACGTGGTGGACGCGCTCGAATCGAGCGAGTCGGCGGTTTTCGCGGAAGGCAGCGCCATCCACGTGCTGGAGCTGTGCCGGGAAAAAGTTCCCAGAGCCTTCGTCATTCTCAGGCGGCAGAGAAAAGCCTTCGACGAATACTTTTCCGCCATGCTGGCGGGCAAGGCGGAGCAGGTGCGGGTGGCTGAGGCGCGGGCCTTCCTGACGCCGCTCGGATGGTCGCCGCAGCGGCAGGCCCCGCTCGGCCAGAATGCCTCGGCAGTGCAGGCACTGGCCGCGCTGCTTGAAGACATCTCCGGCTTCTGCGGCGTGCCGCTGCGAAAACCTTCGGACATGGAAGAGCGGCAGGCCGCCGCGCTGTCGCTGGCGCATCTCGTTCTCGATCCGCGCGCGACGACCGGCATGGGACAGCGCGGACCCGAGCAGCTACTGAGCCGGCTTCAGGACCAGGTGCAAAAGCTCGACATCCTGCCCTTCGACATCCCCGAGCGGGGCCCGCGGACAACGCGCGGGGCGGACGATGACGCTGCCCGCCAGGGCGGCGATGCCGCGAGACGGGCCAGGCGGGCGCGCCGGGGGCCGCCATCGGCGAAAATTTGAAGCAATTGCCATAATGCCGCTTCGGCGATTGTTCATGCTTCAGGGTTAGGGATTGGCAGTCATTCGATTGGATCATGTCCCATGGCCGAAACCACCCCGCAAGAACAGCTCATCCTCGAGATGATCAACCGTGCACGGATGAATCCGCTGGGCGAAGCGCAGCGCTACGGGATCGACCTCAATGCCGGCCTGGCGGCGGGAACGATCACTGCAACGCCAAAACAGGTGCTGGCGGCAAACCCGAAGCTGAACGATTCGGCTGACGCGCACAGCACCTGGATGCTCGATACCGACACGTTCAATCATACCGGCGTGAACGGATCGACGCCGGGCGCCCGCATGACGTCGGCGGGTTATGTGTTTTCCGGCAGCTGGACGTGGGGCGAGAACATCGCATGGACCGGCACGACCGGCACGCTCGACGCCAACGCCGCCGCTGCCCAGCATCACCAGAATCTTTTCCTGAGTGCTGGCCACCGCGTCAACATCCTCAAGGATTCGTTCCGCGAGATCGGCGTCGGCAGCGTGCCCGGCAAGATGACCAGCGGCTCCAACACCTACAATGCGCTGATGACCACGCAGAACTTCGCGGCATCGGGCAGCAATTTCTTCGTGACCGGCGTCGTTTTCAACGATGGCAATGGCGATGATTTCTACACGATCGGCGAAGGCCTGGGCGGACGCACGGTGACGCTGCTGCAGAACAATGCGGTGATCGGTACCTCGGCGTCCGGCACGGCGGGCGGTTATGCGCTTGGCACCGCTGTGACCGGCGATGTCGAAGTGCGCTTCTCCGGCACCGGCCTTGCCGCCCCGATGGGGGCGATGGTGAACATGGCGGGCCGCAACGTGAAGGTCGATCTCGTCGACGGCAACACCATCTTCAGCAATGTGAGCGCCACGCTGACGCAGCAGGCCGTGGGCCTGCAACTGATCGGCATCGACAACGTCAACGCCACCGGCAACGCGCTGGCCAACGTCATCACCGGCAATGCCGGCAACAACACGCTTTCGGGCGGCGATGGCAACGACACGATGACCGGCGGCAGCGGCGCCGACACTTTCACCGGCGGCGACGGCGACGACGTCGTTCATGCCGCGAGCAACGACAATCTGGCCCTGTCTTTCGGCGGCGCGGGCCTCGACAAAATCTACATCACCGGTTCGCTGCCGGCCGGCTTCGATTATGCCGCCAACGGCTTCGAGGAATTGTGGGTGAACGGCGTACTGGTCGCCAGCACCGGCGCGGGCGGGGGCACGGAGCCCGGCGAAATCACCGGCACCGAAGCCGACGACAGCCTCACGGGCACCGATGACGGCGACGTCATGCGCGGCCTTGGCGGCAACGACCGCCTCAACGGCGGCACCGGCGCCGACTGGATGCATGGCAATGCCGGCAGCGACATCTATTACGTCAACGATGCGGGCGACATCGCCGATGAAACCGGCGGCAGCGGGAACGACAGGATCGTCTCGGAGATTTCCTTCAGCCTCGCCGATGCGGCGGTGGTCAAGGGCAGCATCGAGAAGCTGACGCTCGCCGGAACCGCCGCCATCGACGGCACCGGCAACGGCCTCAACAATGCCATTACCGGAAACAACGCCGTCAACCGGCTGAGCGGCGGCGATGGCCACGACACGCTGTCGGGCGGGGGCGGCAAGGATCTGCTGTCGGGCGGCAGCGGCAACGACAAGCTCAACGGCGGCAGCGGCCAGGACCGGCTAATCGGCGGAACCGGGGCGGACCAGTTCGTCTTCTCCTCCGCCGCCGAAGCCAATGGCGACACCATCAGCGACTTCAAGCCCGGCACCGACCGGATCAACCTCTCGAGCCTCGACGCCCAGGCCGGCGGCAGCGACGACGCGTTCACCTTCAACGGCATGAACGGGCTGGGTGCGGCAGGCGACTTGAGCTACCGGCACACCGCCACGCAGACCATCGTGGAGGGGGATGTGAACGGCGACGGCATCGCCGACTTCGCCATAGTGCTGACCGGCATCCACACGCTGAACGCGGCTGATTTCATTCTCTAGCGCGGCCTCAGGCCGTCGACCAGGAGGGTGATGAGGGTGTTCTCCGCCGTGGCCATGAGGCCTTGCGGCGAACCGAGAACGGCGTTCACCTGCACATCGAAATCGGCGTAGTGCTGCGTCGTCGCCCAGATCGCGAAGATCAGGTGATGCGGGTCGAGCGCCGCGAGGCGGCCTTCGCCGATCCAGCCCGCGATGATCGCTGCCTTCTCGTCCACCAGATCCTTCAGCGGTCCTTTCAGGAACTTGCCGATCATCGGCGCGCCGTGGAGGATCTCGTTGGCGAACAGCCGCGAGGCCTTGGGATTGTCGCGCGACAAGCGGATCTTGACGCGGATATAGCGCGACAATTCTTCCAGCGGGTCGCCCGCGGCATCGAGCGCGCGCAACGGCTCGAGCCAGTCGCTCAGCGTGTGTTCGAGAAGCGCCACATAGATGTCCTCCTTGCGGCGGAAGTAGTAGAGGAGGTTGGGCTTCGACAGCCCGCATGTCCGGGCGATCTGGTCGACCGTCGATCCCCTGAAGCCATGGACGGAGAATACCTCGAGCGCGGCGGCGAGAATCAGTTCCTCGTTCTGCGTCTGGATGCGGGTCTTGCGCGGGATGGCGGGCCGGGCCTTTGGCATCGGGCCACTCTCTTAATTCTTGATCAGATGGTCAAGAGCGGATAGCGTTTCCGCCATAACAAGAATCCAGGGGAGGATCATCGTTGGCGGGCCCGGTCATTTCGGCGCGCGAGCTCAGTCTTGTTTTCCAGACGGCTGACGGGCCAGTTCATGCGCTTTCGAAGGTGAATCTCGAGGTCGAGGATGGCGGCTTCGTGTCCTTCATCGGGCCATCGGGCTGCGGCAAGACCACGCTGCTGCGGGTGATCGCCGATCTCGAAACCGGCACGTCGGGAACGATCAGCGTCAATGGCATGAGCCCGCAGGAGGCGCGGCTCAATCGCGCCTATGGCTATGTGTTCCAGGCGCCCGCACTCTACCCATGGCGGACGGTCGAGCAGAATGTCGGGCTGCCTCTGGAAATCATGGGGCTCGACCGCGCGCCTGAACGCATCGCCCGGAACCTCGAGATGGTCAATCTCTCGGGCTTTGAGAAAAAATTCCCGTGGCAGCTTTCGGGCGGCATGCAGCAGCGGGTATCGATTGCCCGGGCGCTGGCCTTCGACCCCAAGCTGCTGCTGATGGACGAGCCCTTCGGGGCGCTCGACGAGATCGTGCGCGACAAGCTGAACCAGCAATTGCTCGAGCTTTGGGACCGCACGAAGAAGACCGTCGTGTTCGTGACACATTCGATTCCGGAAGCGGTGTTCCTGTCGACCAGGATCGTGGTGATGAGCCCGAGGCCCGGCCGCATCATCGACGTGATCGAGACAAATTTCCCGAGGAACCGGACGCTCGACATCCGCGAGACGCCGGAGTTCCTGGCCATTGCGCATCGGGTGCGGGAAGGGCTGAAGGCGGGGCATAGCTATGAGGATTGAGGGCTCTGCCCATGCCTGAACCAGCAGCCGTTACGCCGCGCGAGGGCCATGCGTTTCCGGTGGCGGTGATCTGCCTCGTCATCCTCGTGTTGTGGTATCTCGCGGCGATACCCATGAACTGGGTGGTGACGGCGCCGAAGATCGAAGCGGCAGGCGGCGGGGCCGCCAACATCCTGCTATTCTCATGGAACGAGACGCGGCCGGTGATCCCCGCGCCGCACCAGATCATGATCGAAATGTGGAACGCGATCTTCATGGTGAAGCCATGGCTGCCGAAGTCGCTCGTCTATCACGGCTGGGTGACGCTTTCCTCCACGCTGCTGGGATTTCTGCTGGGAACACTGCTGGGCATCTTGCTTGCGATCGGCATCGTACATTCGAGGATCCTGTCGAAGAGCCTGATGCCGTGGATCATCGCCTCGCAGACGGTCCCGATCCTGGCGGTCGCGCCCATGGTGATCGTGGTGCTGGGCTCGATCGGCTTCACGGGGCTGGTGCCGAAGTCGCTGATCTCGATGTATCTGTGCTTCTTCCCGGTCACCATCGGCATGGTGAAGGGGCTGACCAGCCCCGAGACGACGCAGCTCGACCTGATGCGCACCTATCATGCCAGCCGCTCCCAAGTGCTGTGGAAGTTGAGGTTTCCGGCCTCCGTCCCGTTCCTGTTCACATCGCTCAAGGTCGCGGCGGCGATTGCGCTCACCGGCGCCATCGTCGGCGAATTGCCGACAGGCGCCATCGCCGGGATCGGCGCCAGGCTGCTGCAGGGCTCATATTACGGGCAGACGGTGCAGATCTGGGCGGCGCTGTTCGTGGCCGCTTTCGTGGCGGCGTCGCTTGTCTGGCTGGTCGGCGCCGCCGAGCGCCTGACGCTGAAGCGGATGGGGGCGAGGCCATGACGCGCTTGCGGATCAGCGACCTTCTCTATCCCGCAGGGTTCGGGCTGGCGATTCTTGCGGCGTGGCAAATGATCGTCACGGGCTTCAACGTGCCCGCGGTGCTGCTGCCCGCACCTTCCGACATCGGCGTGAAGTTCATGTCGTCGCTGCCGATCCTGTGGGTCGATTTCGTGCAGACGGTCCTGCGCGCCGTCATCCCCGGCTGGATCATCGGGTCGCTCTCGGGCTTTCTTGCCGCCATATTGTGCGACCGGGTGCCGTTCCTGAGACGGGGGCTGCTGCCGCTGGGCAACCTCGTTGCCGCACTTCCCATCGTCGGGGTCGCTCCCATCCTCGTCATGTGGTTCGGCTTCGACTGGCAGTCAAAAGCGGCGATGGTGGTGGTGATGACGTTCTTTCCCATGCTGATCAACGCGGTGGCGGGGCTGCAGGCATCGGGCCACCTGGAGCGCGACCTGATGCAGAGCTATGGCGCGTCGTGGTGGCAGACGCTGGTGAAGCTCCGGCTTCCGGCCGCCATGCCGTTTGTGTTCAACGCGCTGAAGATCAATTCGACGCTCGCCATGATCGGGGCGATCGTCGCGGAATTTTTCGGCACGCCCATCGTCGGCATGGGCTTTCGCATTTCGACGGAAGTTGGCAGACTGGGGCTCGACATGGTGTGGGCCGAAATCGCGGTGGCAGCCATCACGGGTTCGGCGTTCTACGGTCTTCTGGTGTTCCTCGAACGCCGGGTGACCTTCTGGCATCCGTCCTACCGCAAGTAGGCCGGCACTTTAAGGCAAACATAAAAACGGAGACAGGGAAGATGAAGAAATTTCTGATGGCCGCCGCCGCGGCGGGCGCCCTTCTGGCGAGCGGTTCCACCGCGATGGCGGAAGCCGTGAAGCTGCAGCTGAAGTGGGTGACGCAGGCGCAGTTCGCGGGCTACTACGTCGCCGAAGCCAAGGGCTTCTACAAGGATGCGGGCCTCGAGGTCACCATCATGCCGGGCGGACCCGACATCAACCCGCAGCAGGTGCTGGCGGGCGGCGGCGCCGATGTCGTCGTCGACTGGATGCCGTCGGCTCTTGCGACGCGCGAGAAGGGCTCGGCCGTCGTCAACATCGCGCAGCCCTTTGCCAAGTCGGGCATGATGCTGACCTGCCGCAAGGAAACCGGCATCACCAAACCGGAAGACTTCAAGGGCAAGACGCTGGGCGTGTGGTTCTTCGGCAACGAGTACCCCTTCCTGTCGTGGATGAGCACGCTCGGCATTCCGACGACGGGGGGCGCTGACGGCGTCAACGTCATCAAGCAGGGCTTCAACGTCGATCCGCTGATCCAGAAGCAGGCCGACTGCATCTCGACCATGACCTATAACGAGTACTGGCAGGTGATCGACGCCGGCATCAAGGAAGAAGACCTCGTGGTCTTCAAGTACCAGGACCAGGGCGTGGCGACGCTGGAGGACGGCCTCTATGTGGCGGAAGACAAGCTGAAGGACCCGGCTTTCGTCGAGACCATGGCGAAGTTCGTGAAGGCCTCGATGAAGGGCTGGGACTATGCGCGTGCCAACAATGACGAGGCGGCACAGATCGTCCTCGACAATGACGCGACGGGTGCGCAGACCATCGAACACCAGAAGCGCATGATGAGCGAGATCTCGAAGCTTACCGAAGGCTCCGACGGCACGCTCGACGTCGCCGCCGCCGAGAAGACGGTCGAGACGCTGATGAAGGGCGGTTCCGACCCCGTCATCACCAAGAAGCCGGAAGGCGCGTGGACGAGTGTCGTGACCGACAAGGCCAAGAGCATGTAAGCGCTGGCGGCATTTCACCATCCTGGTCCCCGGGTGCGGCATCGCGCCCGGGGATTTTGTTTGGGAGGAGCGATGCCAGCTCCGGCAGGCGGAGTGCCGCCCGATCCGGAAGGAACCATCGGGATGACGGGCCGTTTTAGAGGCTCACCACAACATCAGTTCCCAATTCCTCAGGAGTGAACCATGACACACATGTCCCCGGTCGAGCGCCGGTCGAACCTCACGGGCAACAGTTACAACAAGGAAGACGCCTATGACCTGATGGTCGTCGGCTTGCGCAATGCGCATGGCCTCGAACAGCAGGCGATCGAAATGCTGGAGCGCAATGTCGAGCGGCTCGAGCATTATTCGGAACTGCGGAACCGCCTGGCGAAGCATCTGGAAGAGTCGCGCAGCCAGCAGGAGCGGATCGCCGCCGCCCTGGAAGGCCTCGACGAGTCGACCTCGACGCTGAAGGATACGGTCCTCGGCATGGTGCAGAACATGCAGGCGATGATGCATTCGATGTCGGGCGACGAAGTTCTGAAGAACAGCTTCGCGGGCTATGCCTTCGAACATTTCGAGATCGCCTCCTATACCGCACTTGGCGTCATGGCGCGGGCGGCGGGCGAAGAGGGCATTGCCCAGCTTGCCGACGAGATCTGCGCCGAGGAACAGGAAATGGCCGACTGGCTGGAAGAGCATCTTCCCGACGTGGTCGAGGAGCATATCCTGCTGATGGCGACGGGCGATTAGAAGAACTGATTTGCGGCGCTTCTGGCACCTCGCCCGGCCGGGCGGGGTGCCACTTTCGTTTTGCCGCGCAAATGGCTATGGTCGGCCCCAGACAACCTTGCTGCGGCGAAGCCTGATGCAATGTGGAAATGTACTGCCCCGCCGAAGCCTGCTTGGCAACTGGGCGTGATGCTTTTGGGGCCCCGGTCATCATGAGCGCTCCACGACGTCAGCGTCTCACCCGGGAACTCGTGGCGCTCTGCCACCGCGATATCGCCGAGCGCCCGCCGGACCCTCGCTATGACTATTTCTCCGAAGAAGACTATGATGCTGCGGTGCGTGCGCTCATTGCTGCAAAGCCCGAGGGTCCTCTGTGGCTGTTCGCCTATGGCTCTCTGATTTGGAAACCTGAGTTTGCAGTGGCTGAGATGCGGCGTGCCGTGGCGCAGGGATGGAAGCGCGGCTTTTCGTTGCGGATCGAGAACTTCAGGGCCACGCCCGAGCAGCATGGCTTCATGATGTGCCTTGATCCGGGTGGCAGCTGCGAAGGCATGATACTACGTGTCAGCGAGCCGGAAGAACATCTGCAAATTCGCAAGTTGCTCTACCGCGAACTCGGCAGCCATGAAGCCCTGGAGGCAGCGCGATGGATCGATGTCGTGACCGCGGCAGGATGCGAACGGGCACTGACATTCTATGCTCGTCCGCATTTGCTCGATTACTATGCTCCTGACCGTCCGTTGCCTGAAATTGCTTATGCCCTGGCACGGGCCTGCGGTCATTGGGGGTCGGGTGCTGAATATCTGCACAATACGGTGTCGCATCTCGCCGAACTTGGCATATTCGATGAGGACCTCTGGGAACTGCAGGACCTCGTGGCTCAGGAAATCGAGCGCCTTTATGCATGATGGATTGTTGCGCGGTTTTTCCGCTTCGGAGATTGGCATTTTGTAACTCTCCAGGCTGGCTGAAATGCGCTACAAGCCGCTCGAACGGCGGAATGGGTCCGGCCATGACAAGTGCCGACGGTTTTGGCAGATTGGCCTGGGGCAATTCGAATCAACCTCTGGGGGAAGAATGAAGCGGCTGGGACTGATAACGGCGGTGCTGCTGGGAATGGCGGGCACGGCCGAAGCGGCAAAATGCGGCAATACTGGTGCCGGTTTCGATGCGTGGAAACAGGCCTTTGCGGCCGAGGCCAGGGCCAATGGCGTGGGCCCGAAGGGCCTGAAGGCGCTGGCCGCCACTTCCTATGCCACGGCGACGATCAAGGCCGACCGCAACCAGAAGAGCTTCAAGCTTTCGCTCGAGCAATTCATGCAGAAGCGCGGTGCGGCGACGATCATCGCGCAGGGCAAGAAGCTCAAGGTCAAGAACGCCAAGCTGTTTGCAACGCTCGAAAAGCGCTTCGGCGTAAAGCCCGGCCCGCTGATCGCCATCTGGGGCATGGAGACGGCGTTCGGCGCCTATATGGGAAACCAGAACACGGTTTCGGCGGTGGCAACGCTCGCCTATGACTGCCGCCGGCCCGAGTTCTTCACCGAACAGCTGGTCAGCGCGCTGAAACTCGTCGACAAGGGCATCCTGTCATCATCCTCGCGCGGCGCCATGCACGGGGAACTGGGGCAGACGCAGTTCCTGCCGAAGAACGTGTTCCTCTATGGGGCGGATGGCGATGGCGGCGGCATCAACCTCAACGGCAAGGCCGATGCGCTGGCTTCGACCGCGCGCTTCCTCAAGGGCCATGGCTTCCCGAGCAGCGGCCCCTATAGCGGCGGCGACTTCGCCGGGTGGAATGCGGCTTCGGTCTACCAGAAGGCGCTGGCCATCATGGCCAACAAGATCGACGGCGAGTGACGGCATTGGCGAGCCGGGAACAGCAGCACCCATTTTACCAGCCGCTGTGGCGGCGGGTGGCGATCGTCGCCGTCATCTTCTTCTGGCTGTGCTTCGAGATCTATACGGGGGCAAGCGAGATCTGGATATTGCTGGCGCTCGGCATGCTGGCCTATGCGGTCTACACCTTCTTTTTGACATGGCCGAAGGACGGTTCCGCGGGTGACGGCACACCGAAGGCCTGATAGGCTTGGGCCTTCCGCATCAGGCTTCATAAGGGACGACGCATGGAATACCGTCAGCTTGGCCGCTCCGGCCTCAAGGTGTCGCTGCATTCGCTTGGCACCATGAACTTCTCGGCCGAAGGCTTCTTCGGCACAATCGGAAGCATTGCGCTGAAAGATGCCGCAAGGCTGGTGGATGTCGCGGTCGACCATGGCGTCAACCTGCTCGACACGTCGAACGCCTATACGGCGGGAAAATCGGAAGAGGCGGTGGGGGCCATCCTGAAGGACCGCTCGAACCAGATCCTGGTCGGCACCAAGGTGCGCTTCGCCATGGGGCAGGGGCCGAACGAGCAGGGCCTGTCGCGCTTCCACATTGTCGAGCAGGCGGAGGCGAGCCTCAGGCGGCTGCAGCGCGACCGCATCGACATCTATTTTCTGCATGAATGGGACGGGCTGACACCCGTCGAGGAAATGATGGAGGCGCTCGACACGCTGGTGCGCCACGGCAAGATCCGTTACGCGGCCTGCTCCAACTTTTCGGGCTGGCACATCATGAAATGCCTGATGGCGGCGGAACGGCACAACTTCCAGCGCTTCGTCGCCCAACAGATCCACTACACGATCGAGGCGCGAGGGGCGGAAAACGAGCTGCTGCCCATCGCGCTCGACCAGGGGGTGGGCGTGCAGGTGTGGAGCCCCATCGCCGGCGGGCTGCTGTCGGGGAAGTTCACGCGCAATTCGTCCCCGGAAGACGTGTCGCGCCATACGTCCGGCTGGTCCGAGCCGCCGATCCGCGACAAGGCGCGGCTGTGGAACATCGTCGATGCGCTGGTCAAGGTCGGCAAGGCGCATGGGGTTTCGGCGGCGCAAGTTGCGCTGGCGTGGATCGCGACGCGGCCGGGAGTGGCCAACATCATCGTCGGCGCACGCACCGAGGCGCAGCTGAAGGACAATCTCGCTGCCGCAAATCTCAAGCTGACGGCGGAAGACCTGGCGCTGCTCGAAGACGTGAGCCTCGTGCCGCTGGACTATCCCTACTGGCACCAGTGCGCTTCCGCCGCCAACCGGCTGGGTCCTGCCGACATGGCGCTGCATGGCCCCCACGTGGCGCGCAGCAAGCCGATCTGGTGAGTTTTGACAGGGAAACCCATTCGGTATATACTGACGGTATATATTGGAGCTGGTCATGTCCATCTACATCAAGGATCCTGCCACCGACAAAGCCGTGAGGGAATTGGCCCGGTTGCGCGGTGTCTCGTTGACCGAGGCTATCCGCGACGCAGTGGAACAGAGGATCGGGGAGGAGCGCGCTCAACAGAATCAGGATTTCCTCAAAAAGATTCACGAGTTGCAGGACCGCCTTGCAAGCTACCCGCCAAGCGGCAACAAAGCTGACAAAGCATTCTACGACTGGTTGTCTGGGGAAGAGGACTGATGTTTGTCGATGCGTCCGCCATCGTTGCCATACTGGCGCGCGAGCCAGACGCCGATGAAATTGCACTCAAGTTCAAAGGCAAGCGCCACGTGATGACGTCACCCCTCTCCGCTTACGAAGCCACATTGGCCATTTCCCGTCTGCTGAATATTGAACTCCAAGAATCGCATTCAGTGGTCGCTGACTTCCTCACGCATTACGGCATCAGGATCGCGAGCATTGATGACAACATCGGAAATGCGGCCGTGATCGCATTTGATCGATTTGGCAAGGGGCGGCACGAGGCGAGTTTGAATATGGGCGATTGCTTCTCCTATGCTTTTGCCCGGCTTCATCAGGTGCCCATCCTTTGCAAGGGCAATGACTTCATCCATACAGACATCACCGTTGCCTGAGGACTGACATGATCTCCAAAACCAACCTCACCATCAATCCGCAAAGGCTGTGGGACACGCTGATGGAGACCGCGCAGTTCGGCGGCACGCCCAAGGGCGGCATCAAGCGGCTGACCGTGTCGGACGATGACAAGAAAGTTCGCGACTGGTTCAAGGCGGAAGCTGAGAAGCTCGGCTGCACGGTGGAAGTCGACGAGGTCGGCAACATGTTCGCGACGCGGGCTGGAAAGCGCAAGGATGTGATGCCGATCGCCATGGGCTCGCACCTCGACACGCAGCCGACCGGCGGCAAGTTCGATGGCGTGCTGGGCGTGCTCGGTGCATTGGAAGCGATGCGCACGCTGGTCGACATGGGTTATGAAACCAATGCGCCGATCATGATCGCCAACTGGACCAATGAGGAAGGCTCGCGCTTTGCGCCGGCCATGCTGTGCTCGGGCGTCTATGCGGGCGTGTTCACGACGGACTATGCCTATTCGCGCGAGGACCGGCAGGGCATCAGGCTGGGCGATGAGCTCGAACGCATCGGCTACAAGGGCAAGATCAAGGCGGGCGATGTCAAGTTCCAGGCGATGTTCGAGCTTCACATCGAGCAGGGGCCGATCCTCGAGGCGGAAGCGAAGATGATCGGCGTCGTCACCGGCGTTCAGGGCATGCGCTGGTACGAGGTGACGGTGAAGGGCCAGGAATCGCACACGGGTGCGACGCCCATGGGGCTCCGCAAGAACGCGCTGCTGGGTGCGTCCCGCATGATCGAGGCGATCCACCAGGTGGGCATGAGCCATCTGCCGGGTGTTGCTTCAGTGGGGCTGATCGAGAACCGCCCGAACAGTCGCAATGTGGTGCCGGGTGAAGTGTTCTTCACGGTCGACCTCCGCCATCCGGACGAGAAGGTGCTGGACAAGATGGAGGCGGAATACCGCGCGGCGCTGCCGAAGATCGCGGAAGACTTGCGGCTCGAGTACGACGAGAAGTGCATCTGGAAATCGCCCGCCGTGAAGTTCGCGCCGCCCTTGATCGACTGCGTGCGCGAGGGCGCGAAACAGGCGGGCTACACGATGCGCGAGATGGCGAGCGGAGCAGGCCACGACGCGGCCTATATCGCGCGCGTGGCGCCGACCACCATGATCTTCGTTCCCTGCCTTGGCGGGATTTCGCACAACGAGGCGGAATCGACGACGCTGGAGGAATGCGGTGCGGGCGCCCAAGTGCTGCTGAACGCGGTACTGGAATATGACCGGACGCTGGCGTGAGATATCTGTTCTGCATCCTTCTCCGCGCAGCGGGGAAGGTGGCGCGTGACGGATGGGGATTTGTGCGTGAAGTTCAGACCCCACCCGTCATGCTGCGCATGACACCCTCCCCGCTTCGCGAGGAGGGATAGCTTTGCGTAACGATTTGGCCGCTCGGACGCGGGAGATCGCGCTGCAGCTGACATCGTGGCCCTCGGTGACGGGGAGTGCGGACGAGGCAGCGCTTGCGGCGAGGCTGGCGAAAAGTCTCTCGCACTTCGATCATGCGTGGACGGCCGAAATCCCCGGCGACCCCGCGGGCCGCAGCAACGTGTTTGCGCTGAAGCGCGGCAGAAGCCGCCGCACCATCGTGCTGACGGGCCATTTCGACGTGGTTCCGGTCGCGGATTATGGCGCGCTGATGCCGCTGGCTTTCGAAGCGGAGGCGTTGCTGCCCGAGATCGTTGCCCGGCTGCGGCGCACGGGCGAGAACCCGCTGGCACTTAGTGATTTCGAGTCGGGCGAATTCCTTCCCGGGCGCGGGCTTCTCGACATGAAGGCGGGGCTTGCGGCGGGGATCGCGGCGATCGAAGCCTATTCGGGCGAGGCCAGCCTGCTGTTCATCGGCGTTTCCGACGAGGAGGACCGTTCGGCCGGTGCGCGCGCCGCCGTGCCGCTGCTGCCGGAGATCGCGCGCAAGCATGGTCTCGACATCGCACTGGTCATCAACCTCGATGCGATCTCGGATCAGGGCGATGGCGCGGCTGGCCGTGTCGTCGCCTTCGGCTCGATCGGCAAGCAGCTGGTCACGGCTTTCGCCGTGGGCAAGGAAGCCCATGCCTGCTATCCGCAGGATGGGGTGAATGCCGCCTATCTCGGTGCGGAGCTTCTCACCGAATTCGAGCTTGCGCCGGAACTCGCAGAGGTAAGCGGTGACGAGATCGCGGCACCGCCGACGGCGCTTCATGCGAAGGACCTGAAGTCCGGCTACAACGTGACGACGCCGGGGCAGAGCTGGCTTTACTGGAACACGCTGCAGCACCGGCGTTCGGCGGCAGAGGTGTTCGACATTTCGCTGATGCTGGCCAGGCGGGCGATGGCGCGGGCCTCGCTAAAGGTGCAGCGCGACATTCCGGTGATGAGCTATGCCGAACTGGCGGCGCGCGTGCCGAAACCCGAACTCGACGCAAAGGCCAGAGAGATTGCAGGCCTCACCGATCTGGACTTGCCGGAGCGCGCCAAGCTGATGACGGCATTCGCGTGGGCGCGGTCGGGGCTGGCGGGGCCTGCCATCGTCATGGGCTTCGGGTCCATTCCCTATCCGGCGGTGGCGTTGTCCGATGGCGGACTGGAAGACGCGGTCATGGCGGCAGCGAGGCCCTTCGGGCTTTCGCGGGTCAGCTATTTTCCCGGTATTTCCGACATGAGCTTCTTCGGCGAAGCGTCGGGCGATCTAACCGCTGCGGCTGCCAATACGCCGATCTGGGGCACGAGCTTCACCATGCCGGAGGCGGCAAACTATCCGGTGATCAACATCGGGCCGTGGGGACGCGACTATCACCATTGGCTGGAACGGCTCAACGCGCCCTATGCCTTCGAAATTCTTCCGCGCGTTTTGCTTGCCGTCATTGAAGCGGTGGCGAAGACAGGCTAGGACGAATTGTCCAATCACAAACGGGAGGCACTTTCATGAAACTCAGGCGTATCGGCGCGGGCAACCGCATGAGCTCGGCCGTCATCCATGGCGGCAAGGTCTATCTCGCAGGCTATGTGGCGGAAGCCGCGGCCGGCAAGTCGGTGAAGGAACAGACCGCCGACATCCTCGGCCAGATCGAGCAGACGCTGAAGGAAGCAGGCTCCAGCAAGGCCAATATCCTCAAAGCCAATATCTGGCTGACCGACATCTCGACCTTCGCGCAGATGAACGAAGCCTGGGATGCCTGGGTCATTCCCGGCCAGACGCCGGCGCGCGCCACTGTCGAATCGAAGCTCGCGGCACCGGGCCTCGATGTCGAGATCATGGTTGAAGCAGCAATCGAACGCGAAGGCCCCGGCCCCGCCCGCCGCGCAGCCCGCAAGGCCGCCGCTGCCCGCAAGGCCGGTGCGGCCAAGAAGGGAGCCGCCGCGAAGAAGGCCGGCGCCAAGAAGGCCGGACCTGCGCGCGCCGCCAAGAAGGCCGCGAAGAAAGCGGCCAAGAAGGCGGGCCGCAAGTAAAGGCTAGCGCGCGTCCTTCCAGCCGTACCAGAGATAGGCGCCCTTCAGATAGAGCGGGCGGAAGGCGGCAAGCGGAAACTTCGCAAGGCGGCGTGTGAGGACCTTCGGGATCTCGTCATGCGCCGCCTTGTCTGTCATGGCACGCGCCACCGCACGGCCGCACCACGAGCCCATGGCGACGCCATTGCCGTGATAGGCAAGCGCAGTCCACACGGTTTTCTTCCCGTCGAGCGGGCCGACATAGGGAACGAGATCGTAGGCGAGGCAGACGAAGCCACGCCAATAGTGCGTGATGTCCACACTTCGCCATTCCGGGAAAAGCTGGTGGAAGGCCGTCGTCAGGATCGGGCGGTAGGCTTCTCCTCCGGCGTTCGAGGCATCCGTTCCGCCACGGCCGCCGAACAGGAAGCGGCCATTGGGCAGGAGCCGGAAGTAGTGCAGGAGCTTCCGCGAGTCATAGGCCATGAGGCTCGACGTCCAGCCCTGGGCTTGGCGCTCGTCCTCGCTCAGGGGCCTCGTCACGATGATCGAGGACAAGGCCGGCATGATGCGGTCCGCGTGGCGGGGCGAGACATCCTCCGGCGTATAGCCATTGGTGGCGACGAGGACGCGGGCGGCTTTCAGCCTGCCGCCCGAGGTGAAGAGATGATGCGCGCCCTCTCGCTCTTCCCAGCGGATGACGCGGGAGTGTGCATGAAGCTTCGCGCCCGCTTTCGCTGCAGCACGGGCAAGGCCCCGCGCATAGCTCAGGGGGTGGATGCCGAAGCCGGTTTCGCCTTTCAGGCCTGCGTAGAATTTTGGGCCCCATAGCCCGCGCTCCCTGAGATCATCGGCGGAGAGAAACTCGGTCTTCTCGCCGAAGGTTTTGAGGAGATAAGCCTGATCGTCTCGCAGTTCCTGCATGCGCGACGGAAGATGGGCGAGCGTCACCTCGCCATCGCCCGATGCCCAGGCATCAATGCCGTGGCGCACGAGATTGTCGCGCACGAGATGGACAGAATCCGTCATGGTGCGGTGGAAATGCCGCGTGGCGTCGAGCCCGTAGGTGCTGATCATCGCGCCATAGGACAGCTTGTGCGAGCCGATGCAGGCAAAGCCGCCATTCCTTCCTGATGCGCCCCAGGCGATGTGGCCCGCCTCGAGCAGGCGCACGTCGACCCCTCGCGAGGCCAGTTCGATGGCGGCGGACAACCCGGTGAAGCCGCCGCCGATGATGGCGACATCGCAGGTCTCGCTGCCGGAGAGGGCAGGCGTCTCTGTTCCCAAGGGATCGGCGGAGGCCTCCCAATAGCTGTCAACGGGTGTTGCGAAATGGAAGGCATGCGGATGGGTGGTGGAAGCCATGATGCGCTCTTGCTAGCATCGCGCACCAACAAGATCAAAAGGGCAGGCCATGAAAGCGCTGGTACTGGGGGCAGGCATCGTCGGCATCACCACGGCCTATGAGCTGCACCGCGACGGCCACGAGGTGACGGTGATCGACCGCGAGGCCGAGCCTGCCGCCTTCACGAGCTATTCCAACGCGGGGCTGTTCGCGCCGGGCCATGCCTATGCCTGGTCATCGCCCGCCGCGCCGAAAATCCTGCTGCGCTCCTTGTGGAAGGGCGACCAGGCGCTGCGCTTCAAGTTTTCGACCGATCTCAGGTTCTGGAAATGGATGTGGCGCTTCTGGGGACAATGCACGCCGGAACGCGCAGCGCTGAACACCACGCGCAAGGTGAAGCTGTGCAATTACTCGATGGACGTGTTCCATGACACGGTGGCGCGCACCGGCGTCCAGTACGACGGGCGGCGCGGCGGGCTGCTCTATCTCTACCGCTCGGAAGCGGCACTGAAGGCTGCCGCCGCGAAATCACGCATCCTCTCCGACAATGGCTGCCGCATCGAGACGCTCGACCGCGAGCAGGTGGCGAAGACCGATCCGGCGCTGGCGTCCGTGAAGGACAGGTTCGCCGGCGCGCTCTATGCGCCCGACGACGAAAGCGGCGATTGCCGCCTGTTCGCGCGCAACATGGGAGACTGGCTGAAGACGCAGGGGGTCGTGTTCAAGTTCGGCACCACGGTGACGGGCTTCGAGACGGCGGGAGACCGCATCACGGCGGTCGTCACCGACAAGGGCCGCGAGGACGCCGATGTCGTCGTCCTCTGCCTCGGCGTCTACTCGCCGCATCTGGCGAAGCAGCTTGGCCACGACCTGCCGATCTATCCGGTCAAGGGCTATGCCATCACCGCGCCGATGGCGGGACGCAACAATCCGCCCAGCATTGGCGGGGTGGATGAGGAAACGCTGGTCGCCTATGCGCCCTATGGCGACCGCATCCGGGTGACCGCGACGGCGGAATTCTCCGGCTACGCCAATGATCACCGCCCGGAGGATTTCGCCACCATGCTGTCGACCATGAGGATGCTGTTTCCGGATGGCGCCGACTGGGATGCCGCCAGCTTCTGGGCGGGATTGCGGCCGATGACGCCGGAAGGCACCCCGATCCTCGGGCCCTCGAAATGCAAGAACCTGTGGTTCAACACCGGCCAGGGCCACATGGGATGGACGATGAGCCATGGCGCGGCGCGGGTGACGGCGGATCTGGTTGCCGGAAAGCGTCCGCAGATCGCGCTCGACGGCATGCTTGCCGCAACGTAATACAACGACACATTGCCGCCGTAATTGACCCTATGTTGCCCTGCAACAAAAAACAGCAGGGTATGTGGCGATGAAGTTCTTGCGTATGGCTGCGATCGCGGTTGCGATTTCCGTTTCAATGTTGGCCGTGAATGAGGTGGAAGCCGCGCAGACCGGTGTCGCCTCCTACTACAAGCACGGCAAGCGGACCGCCAATGGCGAGCGCTTTAACCCCCATGGCCTGACCGCTGCCCACCGGACGCTTCCCTTCGGCACGCGCGTTCTCGTCACCAATCTCAGGAACGGCAAGTCGGTCATCGTGCGCATCAATGACCGTGGGCCGTTTTCGCATGGCCGGGTGATCGACCTCAGCCTTGGCGCTGCAAAGGTCGTCGGCCTCACCAAGTCCGGTGTGGCGAAGGTGAAGGTCGTTCCTCTCAACTAGTCGTGCCGGCGCGGAGCCGGCCGACTTCCGCCATCACCAACCGGACTTCGGCAATGATGTTCGCCGTCATGGCGCCGGCGTCGAAGTTCTCGTGGCTGCGGGCGGCGCGTTCCAGTTCATGGCAGGCGGCCACGGCGCGATGGGCGCCGATGTTGGAGCACATGGATTTCAAGGCATGGGCGGCATCGGCCAGCGTGTCGAGATCGGCGCCCTGGATCAGCGCCGTCACCTGCTCGACGGCCTGCGGCACGCGGCCTGCGAAAAGATCGAGAACACGATGGAACAGCGCCGTCGTGCCGCCGATGCCGCGCAGGTCGTTCAGCACCGCGTCATCGAGAATGCCGTCTTCATGCACAGGAGGCGCATCGTGCCCCGGCAATATCGGCTTTCCGGCGAATTGGGCTTCGAGGCAGGCTGAAATCTGGTTCAGGGTGAAGGGCTTGGTCATGTAGGCGTCCATGCCGGCATGGCGCCAGGTATCGCCCGAGCTTCCCGCCACATGGGCGGTGAGCGCCACGATGGGGGTGTGGCCGCCGTCATAGGCCAGCGTCTCATGGGCGCGGATTTCGCGGGTTGCGGTGTAGCCATCCATCTCCGGCATCGAGCAATCCATGAAGATGAGATCGGGCCTGCGCTCGTTCCAGAGGGCCACCGCCTCGCGGCCATTGGCGGCGACTGCAACCGATATGCCGAGCTGGCGCAGCACTTCGATGATGACTTCGCGGTTTACCGCATTGTCGTCGGCGACGATGACGTGGCGGCCGTCGAAGCGCGTGGCGGCGGCGCGCTCGGGCGAACGGCGTTCAAGCAGGCTTCTGCCGCGCAGCTTTCCCGAATGGATTCTGGCGATGACGTCGGCAATGTCCTGCTGGCGCAGCGGCAGGATCAGCAGGTCGTCGGCGGTGCCGGCGGCGACCGCCGCTTCGCCGCCGGAATCGCCCATCCATCCAAGGCAGATAACGCTTGGCCGCCGGCGGTCGGCAAAGCGCAGGGTCTGCAGCCGGGTGGCGGAGGCGAAGACGACGTCGTGATCCTGGACGTCATCGGCGATGATCTTCACCTCGAAGCCGGTGTTCACGAGGGCAGTGCCGAGTGCGGACTGCGAGGCCAGCCCGTCGAGCGCGATGGCGGCGCGAAGATTGGGGTAAGCCGTGGCGACGGGCGGCGCGGTGGGAACGGCGGGAATGCTGACCCAGAAGGTCGAGCCCTTGCCCAACTCGCTGCGGACGCCGATCTTGCCGCCCATGGCTTCGGCCAGCCGCTTGCAGATCGCAAGGCCCAGCCCGGTGCCGCCGAACTTCCGGGTGATGGTCTGGTCGGCCTGCGAGAAAGCCTCGAACAGCAGGTTCAGCTTTTTTTGCGGAATGCCGATGCCGCTGTCGGTGACGGCCACCGTCAGGGTGCCCTTGTCGTGGTGGAGGCTGATGAGGACGTGGCCCGCTTCGGTGAATTTCAGCGCATTGTTGACGAGGTTCGAGACGATCTGGTTGAGGCGCACGGGGTCTGCCAGCACCGCCTGCGGCATGCCGGGCGCCACCCGGGCGGCAAGATCGAGCTTTTTCGAGAAGGCCTTTTCCCAGAACAGGCTGACGACATCGTCGGCGATGCCGACCGGATTGACCGGCAGGCTCTCGAGCTCGAGCTTTCCGGCCTCGATCTTCGAGAGATCGAGAATATCGTTGATGATGGTGAGGAGGCTCTGCCCCGACTTGACGATCACCTCGGCATAGCGCTGCAGGCGCTGGTCGAGGCCGGCGCCGGCCAGAAGCTCGGCCATCACCATCAGGCCGTTCAGCGGCGTCCTGATTTCATGGCTCATGGTGGCGAGGAAGCTCGACTTCGCGTCATTGGCGCTTTCGGCCGCGTCACGCGCGAGGCGCAGTTCGTGGGTGCGCTGCTCGACGGTCGATTCGAGCGTCTGGCGGTGGCGCTCGAGAGTTTCGTCGCGGCTGCGGATTTCCCCGATCATGGCATTGAAACTGTCGACGAGGAGGCCGGTCTCGCCTTCGGCCTGGTGGATGACGGGGCCCTGGTAGCGTTTTGCGGTACGGATTTCCTCGATGGCGGTGATGAGCGAAAGGATCGGACCGGTGATGCGCGACTGCAGGCGGCGGGTGAGCGTGATGCTGGCAGCCATGGCGATGAGCGCGACGACCAGGCTGGTGAGCAGGACATCGAAAAGCTGGCTCAACAGGTCGGAGATATCGGCGATGATGAGAATCTGCCCGATGGGCTTGCCGGCCTTGATGACATCGACCGCCACGGGATAGGCGCCGGTGCGGATCGCCTCGATCATGCCGATGCCGGACTTCAGCCTGCCTTCCTCGTTGAGCACGGCGCTGCCGAAGGAGGCGAAAGCCTTGCCGTTTTCGTCGACCACCGCGGCATAGGTCACTTCCGGAATGCGGGCGATGGCGCGGAGGACCAGCAAGGAGCCCTGGCTGTCGCGGGCGGCGACGTGGTCGGCCAGCGCGGCGGCAAACACATAGCCCGTCGCTTCTAGCCCGCGCTTGCGCGCGGCGAAGTCGCTGGTGACGTCGTTATAGGCAAAGATGGCGGTGACCAAAGTCACGGCGAGCAGAACCGCCAGTCCCACGAGCATCGAGATGCGATGGCCGATTCCCCGGCCGCGCATCGGGTTGGTGGACGGGCGTTCAAATTGTTCCGGCTGCATGAAGACCGGCTTAACCATCACTCGTTAAAAACGGATCAAGAGCGCAGCCTTACGATGTTTTAACAGCCCCCGGTCTACGGTTTCCCCAGAAGGTAGAACAAGATGGCCCGCGCAACTCCGGAAACCGCAGTGACAGATGCCCGACGCCGGAAAGTTCTGATCGTCGACGACGATCCGATCCTGCGCGAGGTTCTGGCCGAGCAGCTTGGCGGGCTTGGCTGGGATGTCGCCACCGCCGAGAACGGCGAGGCGGCCCTGAGCGAGCTGTTCCGCGATTTGCCGGACATGGCCATCGTCGATATCAGCATGCCGAAGCTCGACGGCTTCGGGCTGCTGCGGCACCTGCGCCAGAACCCCCGCACCATCGACCTCCCCGTCATCGTGTGCACCAGCCACAACGACCGCGAACCGATCGAGCAGGCCTATATGCTGGGCGCCTCATCCTTCGTCACCAAGCCCGTCAACTGGCCGCAGTTCCTGCATCATGCGCAATTCGTGATGCGGAACGGCGAGACCGAGCGGGCGCTGAGAGCGGCCGAGGCCGAGGCCCTGGCGTCGAGCCGGATGAAAAGCGCCATGTTCCAGGTGCTGAGCCACGAGCTCAAGACGCCGCTGACCGCACTGATCGGCATGACCGACGTCATGGAAAAGACCTTGCGCGGACGCACCGAGCCGGGCGTCGGCCAGCAGCTCGAACATGTGATCGACGCGGCGCAGCGGCTCAATGCCATCGTCAGCGACATCATGTTGCTGTCGAAGGCGCTGGCCGGATACCAGAGCGGAAATTATTCCACCGTATCGATCACCGAAATCCTCGACGACAGCCTCTCCGGGCTGAGGACCAGGGCGGCGGATCGCCAGATCCGGCTGCTGGTGCGCCAGCCGGACGAGAATATCCGCTTCTCCTGCGATATCCGGCTCATCCGGCAGGCGCTGGCGAAGCTGGTCGACAATGCCATCAAGTTTTCCTTCGACGGCGGACTGGTGGAATTGTGGGGCCATGTGCGGAGCAACGGGTCGATCATCCTGTCGGTCAAGGATTCAGGGCCCGGCCTCACGCAGCAGAAGCTGCGGGAATGCCTCCAGCCCTTCGTCCAGGAAAACCTGAGCTATTCGCGGCCAGCCGACGGACTGGGGCTAGGGCTTCCGATCGCCAAGGCGATCTGCGAGGCGCATGGCGGCGAACTCGTGGTCCAGACCTCGCCCGGCAACGGCCTGCTGGCGGCAGTCGTTCTTCCGGGCTCGCTGGCGCAACTCTCGGCGGAGGCACATCATGGCTGAGACGGTCCGCCTTGTGGCGCGCAAGCTGAGCCGGTTCCTGCGCAATGCGCGGGGCGGCATAGCGATATCCTTTGCTGTCACCCTTCCCGTGCTGTTCGGCGCCATCGGGCTTGCGTCCGATTATGCGATGATGAGCAAGATCCGCGGCGATCTTCAGGAAGCGGCGGATGCCGCGGCGCTGGCCGGTGCGCGCGAGCTTCCCCTGGCGAAATCCGATTCGAAGCAGGTGGAAAGCGCCGTTCAAGCCTTCGCCGCCTACAGGCTGACGGAGAATTCCTCGGCGACGCGCGAAGACCTCGGCGCGGAGAATTACGATGTGACGGTCAACGTCGACGAGGACTTCTCGTCGGTCGACGTCACGATCAGCGAGGTCTGGACCCCCTTCTTCGCGCATTTCATTTCGGCTGATGTCACGCCGATCACGGTCAGTTCGAAGGCGCGGTTCGTCGGGCGCAACAATGTCTGCGTGCTAGGACTGTCGGCGAGCGGCACCAATGTCTATCTCGACAACGGATCGCGGCTCACCGCTAACGGCTGCGGGGTATTCTCGAACTCGACGTCGGGCTCCGCGTTCAAGGCCGATGCCGGTTCGACCCTGAAAGCTGCAATCGTTTGCTCCGCAGGCGGAGCCTCGGTGAGCAGCTCGGCCAAGTCCGACCCGGAGCCGATCACCGACTGCCCGAAAGTGGACGACCCGCTCGCCAAGCGCGCCGCACCACAGGTGGGCGGCTGCGACCATCACGATTTCACCCTCGACAGCGTGACGAAAACCATCGATCCCGGCGTCTATTGCGGCGGGATCACAATTTCCGGCGCGTCCGACATCACGCTGAACGATGGCGCCTATATCATCAAGAATGGCGCGCTGAAGGTCATCGGCTCCTCGCGGCTGACCGGAACGGGTGCGGGCTTCTATCTCACCGGGGCCGCGGGGGCCACGTTCTTCGCATCGGGATCGCATATCTCGCTCGAAGCGCCAACCAGCGGGCCGATGGCAGGGCTTCTGCTGTTCGAGGACCGCAGCCTCAACAAATCGCTGAAACACCGCATCACCAGCGACGACGCACGCAAACTCATCGGCACCATCTACCTGCCGGTCGGGACCTTGCTGGTCGATGCCAAGAAGCCCGTTGCCGACCAGTCGGCCTTCACGGCGATCGTGGCGTTCGGGCTTGAGCTCAACGCCGGGCCGAACCTCATTCTCAACTCCAACTACGGGGCAACCGATGTGCCGGTGCCGCAGGGCATCGCCGGCACGAGCCAGGTCGTGCTCTCGAAATAAGCTTCGCACAGCACGCGCCTTGCAACGCTTTTTCCTATCGATCAATACGCTATAATCTATTTTTCCGATGTTGACTGCGGTGGCAGTCTCACCGGGCTTTGTGGCGTGATGGGGAGAACGGCATATGCAATCCGAAACCGGCATGGGCGGCGGCGTTTCAGCGCGCGACCCGCGCTACGACATTCTCTTCGAGCCGGTGAAGATCGGGCCGGTGACGGCCAAGAACCGCTTCTACCAGGTGCCGCATTGCAATGGCGGCGGCTACCGCGATCCATCGGCCGCCGCCGAGATGCGGCGCGTGAAGTCGGAAGGGGGCTGGGGCGTCATCTTCACCGAGCAGGTGGAAATCCACCACACCTCCGAAATCACGCCCTTCATCGAACTCCGCATCTGGGACGAGGACGACATGCCGGGCCTCGCCAAGATGGCGGATGCCATTCATTCGAATGGCGCGCTGGCCGGAATCGAGCTTGCCTATTGCGGCGCCAACGGGTCGAACCTCTATACGCGCGAGGTGCCGCTGGCGCCGTCGCATACGCCGATCCTGACGTTCACGAGCGATCCGGTGCAGGCCCGTGCGATGGACCGCCAGGACATCCGCAACCTGCGGCACTGGCACAAGCTTGCCTATCGCCGGGCGAAGCGCGCGGGCTATGATATCCTGTGCCTCTATGGCGCGCATGGCTTCGGCGTCATCCAGCATTTCCTCAGCCCCCGCACCAATCAGCGTACGGATGAATATGGCGGCTCGCTCGAGAACCGCTCGCGGCTGTTGAAGGAGCTGATCTCGGATGCGCGCGACGAGGTGGGCGACAGCTGCGCCATCGCGGTCAGGCTGTCACTTGACGAGCTGGCGGGCGAACAGGGCTTCACCAATGCGCAGCTCCGCGACATGGTGGCGATGTATGCGGAACTTCCCGACATCTGGGATTTCGCGCATGGCACCTGGGAGGCCTGCTCCGGCACCTCGCGCTTCAAGCCCGAGGGCGCGCAGGAAGACCTGATCCGCGGCCTGAAGCAATTGACGCCGAGGCCCGTGGTGGGAGTGGGGCGCTTCACCAGCGCCGACATGATGGTGCGGCAGGTGAAGCAGGGTCTGATGGATTTCATCGGCGCGGCGCGGCCTTCGATTGCCGATCCGTTCCTGCCGAGGAAGATCGATGAGGGCCGCATCGAGGACATTCGCGAATGCATCGGCTGCAACATCTGCGTGACGGGCGACATGACCATGTCACTCTCGCGCTGCACGCAGAATTCGTCCTTCATGGAAGAGTGGCGCAAGGGCTGGCATCCGGAGAAGATCAGGGCGAAGTCATCGGAGGCCAAGGTGCTCGTCGTCGGCGCGGGACCGAGCGGGTTGTCGGCTGCGCACAAGGCGGGGCTTCGCGGCTATGAGGTGGCGCTGGCGGAAGCTTCAACCGAACTCGGCGGGCGGGTGACGCGCGAGGCGAAGCTGCCCGGCCTCAATGCCTGGGGCCGCGTGCGCGACTATCGCCAGGGCCAAATCGCCAAGATGACCAATGTGAGCGTCTATCGCGACTCGCAGCTTTCGGCTGACGACATCCTGGGCTTCGGCTTCGAGCATGTGGCGATTGCCACCGGCGCTACATGGCGGCGTGACGGGATCGCGCGCTACAACCTTCTGCCGATCGCGCTCGACAGGTCGATGCCGATCTTCACGCCCGACGACCTGATGGCGGGGAAGCGGCCTACGGGGCATGTGGTGGTCTATGATGACGACCACTTCTACATGGGCAGCGTGCTGGCCGAGCTGCTGGTGCAGAACGGCAACCGCGTGACCTATCTGACGCCGTCTGCAAAGGTTGCCGAATGGAGCTACAACACGCTGGAACAGGGAACGATCCAGGCGCGGCTTCTGGACATCGGCGTCGAGATCAGGGTGACGCGCGGGCTCGGCAGCGTCGAGGCGGGCGGCGTTACCGGCATCTGCACCTATACCGGACGGCGCGAAGTCCATGCTTGTGATGCGGTGGTGATGGTAACGTCACGCCTGCCGGACGATCAGCTCTATCTCGACCTCAAGGCGCGGGAAGCCGAATGGGCGGATCATGGCATCGCCTCGGTCAAGGTCATCGGCGATGCCAATGCGCCGGCGGCCATTGCGTGGGCGACCTATGCGGGGCATCGTTATGCGGAAGAACTGGAACAGCCGGAGATCGGCGATGCGCTGCCCTTCCGGCGCGAAGTTGCGGGGTTGAAAACATAAGATGCGGAACGTCAGTGTCGCCATCACGCAGATGGCATCCGAAAACGACTGGGCGAAGAATTGCGACAAGGGCGAGCGGCTGGTGCGCGAGGCTGCAGCGAAGGGCGCCAGGCTGGTGCTGCTGCAGGAATTGTTCGACGGCGATTATTTCTGTATCGAGCAGCATAATGAATTTCTGGGCCGGGCTTCCGAACTGGACCGCCACCCGACGGTGAAGCGCTTCGCCGCGCTGGCCAAGGAGCTTGGCGTGGTGCTGCCGGTCAGCGTGTTCGAGCGCGCTGGCAACACGCAATACAACACCACCGTGATCGTCGATGCCGATGGGCGGCAACTGGGCATCTACCGCAAGAGCCATATTCCGGATAATCCCGGCTATCAGGAGAAGTTCTATTTCACGCCGGGCGATACGGGCTTCAAGGTGTGGGAAACGGCTGCCGGCAGGATCGGGCTCGGCATCTGCTGGGACCAGTGGTTTCCGGAATGCGCGCGGGCCATGGCGCTGATGGGGGCGGAAATGCTGCTTTACCCCACGGCTATCGGATCGGAGCCGACGGCACCTGATTATGACTCCTCCACCCATTGGCAGAACGTGATGCGCGGCCATGCGGCGGCGAACATCATGCCGGTGCTGGCGTCGAACCGGGTGGGCACGGAACATGCGCCGCGCGGCTGGTCCGACACCTTCTATGGCCGCTCCTTCATCTCCGACCCGTTCGGCGAGAAGGTGCAGGAGATGGACCGCACGGAAGTAGGTTTCCGGCTGCAGGCGTTCGATCTCGACGCCATCGCCGAGACGCGCCGCATGTGGGGCGTGTTCCGCGACCGCAGGCCCGAACTTTACGGCGCGCTGATGACGACCGACGGCAAGATGAGGAGTGCGGCAGTCTAAAACACCGGGCGTTTGCCCTTGGCCCCGTACCAGCCGCCGACCGCCTTCTCATAGGCGAGAGCCGCCTTGAAGACTCGGGCGTCGTCCCAGGTGCGGCCGATGATCTGGATGCCGGTCGGCACGCCCGACACGGCATGGCCCGATGGCACCGACATCACCGGGCAATTGTGCAGCATGTTGAACTGGTGGGTCATCACCCATCCGTATTCGGGGTCCACCCGCTTTCCCATCACCGTGAAGTTCTGGTCCCAGGGATCGTGATCGGCTTTCACCGCAGGGGCGTTGTTGGTGGGGCAGATGAAGACATCGTGGGAGGCGAGCACGGGTCCCAGCGTCTGGTACATGCGGTGGATCTGTTCCCAGGTCTTGTGAACATCGTCGATCGATGTGTTCTTCTTCACCATCTCGGCAAACTTGATGGCGTAGTCTGTCATCAGGTCGGCGTTGTCGCGCTGCTGCCACACGGTCTGGCGGCCGAAATGCATGGTGTTGTACCAGTGCATGCCGTTCCTCTCGACATCGCCGTTCCAGCCGAGGTCGACTTCTTCGAGTTTCGCGCCGAGGCGGCGGAAGACGTCGAGCGCGTCCATCATGTTCTGGCGCACATCGTCCTCGACCGGCACGTAGCCGAGGTCGACGGACCAGGCGATCTTCATGCCCCGGATGGCGGCGGGATCGAGCGGCAGCTTCACTTTCGTCCGGATCGAATCATGATCGAGCGGATGCGGGCCCGACGTGATGTTCTGCATCAGCGCAGCATCGGCGACCGAGCGCGTCATCGGGCCGCAATGGTTGAAGCGGTCGAAATTGGCGGGCGGGCCATCGGGGTTTCGCCCGTGCGGCGGCTTGAAGCCGATGACGCCGCAGGCAGACGCCGGAATGCGGATCGAGCCGCCGATGTCGGTGCCGGTCGCCAGCGTCGTCAGCCCCGCGGCCAATGCCGCGCCCGAACCGCCCGACGAGCCGCCCGGACCCCAGTCGGTGTTCCACGGATTGCGGGTGAGGCCCCAGATGCGCGACGCCGTGATGCCGGAGAGGCAGAATTCCGGCGTCGTGGTGCGCGCGAAGATGATGGCGCCGGCATTCTGGAGGCGCTCGATCATCGGGTCGGAATGGGTGTCGACCGCATCCTTGAAGATCAGTGAGCCTTGCGTGGTGCGCTTTCCCGCCACCCGCTGGGCGTCCTTCACCGCAAGCGGGATGCCGTCGAGCGGGGCCGTCCTGGCGCCGCGCTTCATGTAGCGGGCCTCGGAAGCTTTCGCCTGCGCCATGGCCTCGTCGAAATAGCAATCGGCAAAGCAGTTGACCGCCGGATTGACCTTGTCCGCACGCTTGATCAGGGCGGCCATCAGTTCCACCGGGCTGAGCTTCCTGGCCTTGAAGAGCTTCAGGGCCCCGGTGGCGGTGAGATAGCAGATATCCTCAGTGCTCATGGCTGTTACTCATGGACAAGTCTCGGGTTCTAAGGCTAGTCATCTGCCACCAGTTTGAACAGGATCACGGAGAGAAGTCCATGGCCGGAAGGCTTGCAGGGAAAACCGCAATCGTCACCTCGGCGGGCCAGGGCATCGGCCGGGCGTCTGCCATCTGCCTCGCGAAAGAGGGTGCGAAGGTGTGGGCGACCGACATCAATGCCGAGGCGCTCGCCTCGCTTGCCGCCGAACAGGCCGGCATCGAGACCTTCACGCTGAACGTGCTGAAACAGGACGAGATCGATGCGGCGCAGAAGCGCGTCGGCACGCCCGACATCCTGTTCAACTGCTCGGGCTTCGTTCACGCCGGCACCATCATGGAAACCGACGACAAGGCGTGGGACTTCTCCTTCGACCTCAACGTCAAAGCGCATTTCCACATGATCAAGGCCTTCATGCCGGGCTGGCTGGCCCGCAGCAAGGGCACCATCATCAACATGGCGTCCGCCGCATCGTCCATCAAAGGCGTTCCCAACCGCTTCGCCTATGGCGCGACCAAGGCTGCGGTGATCGGCATGACCAAGGCGCTGGCCGCCGACTACACCTCGAAAGGCATTCGCGTGAATGCGATCTGCCCCGGCACGGTCGACAGCCCGTCGCTCATGGACCGCCTCAAGGCGACGGGAGATTTCGAGGGCGCGAAAGCTGCCTTCATCTCGCGCCAGCCGATGGGGCGCATGGCGCGGGCCGACGAGATCGGCATGCTGGTCGTCTATCTCGCCAGCGACGAATCGGCCTTCGTGACAGGCCAGACCTTCGTGATCGACGGCGGCTGGTCGCTGTGACCGCCCGGCGGATTTGACGTGAATGCAGACTGCGGAAGGCCGGAGCGATCCGGCCTTTATTTCTGGCACGGGCTGCCTTGAATCGATGCAGTCGAACCCATTGGCAAGCCCCATGATCTCGGCATAGGATAGGCCCAGCAACCGCCGGAATTCAAAAAGCGCGGGGGAGGGGTACATCTTGGCAGCAGGCCAGTCCGCCATCGAGGCGCGAGGCGTTACGAAAGTATTTCAGGGTGCGGGTCAGGATGCCGTCAAGGCACTCGACAATGTGTTCGTCAGCATCCGCGAAAACGAGTTCTTCACATTGCTGGGGCCTTCGGGCTGCGGAAAGACCACGCTGCTGCGGCTGATCGCCGGCTTCGATTTCCCGACGGAAGGCGAAATCCTGCTGCACGGGCAGGACATCGCGCCGCTGCCGCCGTTCAGGCGGCCGGTCAACACGGTGTTCCAGAGCTATGCGCTGTTCCCGCACATGACGGTTGGCCAGAACATCGGCTTCGGCCTCGAGATGCTGGGGAGGCCCAAGGCCGAGATCGAGGCGCGCGTGAACGAGATGCTGAAGCTCGTCCGCATGGAGGAATTGCGCAACCGCAAGACCAGCCAGATTTCGGGCGGCCAGCAGCAGCGCGTGGCGCTGGCCCGGGCGCTGGCGCCGGCGCCCAAGGTGCTGCTGCTCGACGAGCCTTTGTCGGCGCTTGACTACAAGCTCCGGAAGGACATGCAGATCGAATTGAAGCGGCTGCAGCACGAGACCGGCATCACCTTCATCTTCGTGACGCATGACCAGGAAGAAGCGCTCACCATGTCGGACCGGATCGCGGTGATGTCGAAGGGCAAGATCCTGCAGATCGGCAGCCCCCGCGACATCTATGACCGGCCGTCGGAACGCTTCGTCGCCAATTTCATCGGCGACACGAATTTCCTCGAAGGCGAGATCGCCGGGACGGCCGGAAGCGAGGCCAAGGTGAAGCTCGCCAGCGGCGCCGTCATCAGCGCCGGGCTGCCCGAGGGCTTCAGCGGCAAGAACCGGGTGACGGTGGTGGTGCGCCCCGAACATGCCGGCCTCACGGCGCCCGGCAAGAAGGCCGATCTTTCGGGCAAGCTCGAGAACATCGTCTATTTCGGAACCGACACGCATTATCACATCATGCTCGACGGCGGGGCCTCCTTCATGATCCGCCAGCAGAACAGCCGCGGCGGCGGGGTTGGCCATGCGGTGGGCGAGGCGGTGGGCGTCATGCTCGAAGATCATGCCGCGCAAGTGCTGAAGGACTGACCATGGCCAGCGCAAAGGAATTCCTGGAAGCCTCGGAGCGCAAGGACGTGCGCGACCGCTGGCTCTTGTCGCTGCCAGCGCTGCTCATCATCTTCGCCGCGGCGCTCGGCCCGCTGCTGGTCGTGCTGCTCTACTCCTTCATGGTGAAGGGCGACTATGGCGACGTGAAGCTGTGGCAATGGTCGACCGAAGGCTGGTTCAGCGTGTTCTTCCAGCGCGACATCTTCGATGACACGGTGTCGCTGGCGGATGCGCATCTCACCATCCTGTGGCGCTCGGTATGGCTGTCCTTCCTGACAACGCTGCTGGCGCTGATCTTCGGTTTTCCGACCGCCTATTTCATCGCCACGCGGCCCGAGGGCACGCGCGACATCTGGCTGTTCCTCATCACCATCCCGTTCTGGACCAACCTCCTGATCCGCACCTTCGCGATGATGGAGGTGATCCGCAACGAGGGCATTCTCAACACGGTGCTGATCAAGATCGGCATCATCGATGCGCCGCTGCAGATCCTGTACACCGATACGGCCATCATGCTGGGCATGCTTTACGTCTACCTGCCGCTCATGGTGCTGCCGCTTTACGCCTCGATGGAGAAGCTCGATTTCAGGCTGGTCGAGGCGGCTTACGATCTCTACGCCACGCGGCTGAGGGTTCTGTGGCGGGTCATCATTCCGCTGGTGAAGCCAGGCGTCATCGCGGGGTCGATCCTCGTCTTCATTCCGGCACTCGGCGCCTATGTCACGCCGCGCGTGCTGGGCGGCGGCAAGAACATGATGCTCGGCAACCTGATCGAACTGCAGTTCGGACAAGGCCGCAACTGGCCGCTGGGGGCGGCGCTGTCGATCACGCTGATGGCCATCGTCATGGTCGCCATGCTGGTCTATGTGCGCCAGGCCTCGAAGGGGACGGGCAGCCATGGCTAATGCCGGCAGGTTTTCCATCCGCCGGCAGACCGGCTTCACGCTCATCGCCGCCTTCTGCTTCCTGTGGCTCTATGCGCCGATCGCCACGCTCATCTTCTACTCGTTCAACGCCGGCACGTCGGTGGCGATCTGGGAGGGGTTCTCCTGGCGCTGGTACGAGGCGGCCTGGAACAACGAGCAGATCAAGGAAGTTTCGCTCCGCTCGCTGCTGATCGCCACCGTCGCGGCGACGGTCGCGACTGTCGCCGCCACCATGGCAGCACTCGCCACGACGCGGAAAAAGCCGTTCAGGGGCACGACGGCGGTCTATGCCGCGATCAATGCGCCGCTCATGGTGCCGGAGATCGTCACCGCGGTGGCGCTGCTCATCACCTTCGCCTCGATCAAGGTGGCGACCGGCTATACGGGCCTTGGCTACCTGCTGGCGGCGCATTCCGCCTTCTGCATTCCGTTTGCCTATCTTCCGGTGCGGGCGCGGCTCGAAAGCATGGACCTGACGCTGGAGCGTGCCGCCGCCGACCTCTATGCCACGCCCTGGAACGCCTTCCGCTACGTGACGCTGCCGCTCCTCTGGCCGGGCATCATCGCGGGCTTCATGCTGGCCTTCGTCATCTCGCTCGATGACGTGGTCATCACCGAATTTGTGAAATCCGCGGGACAGGATACGCTGCCGACCTATATGCTGGGTCAGTTGCGGCGCCAGATCACGCCGGAAATCAATGCGATCTCGACCGCCTTTTTCCTGCTGTCGGTCCTGATCGTGACGCTGTTCTTCTTCCTCAACAGGCGGAAGAGCTAGGACCGATTGAAAACCAAAGGGAGAGTAAACATGAACTGGATTTTGAAAGGCGCAGCCGCCGGCGCGATGATGATGGCGATGGCGGCCCCGGCACTCGCCGCCGGGGAATTGCAGATCTTCAACTGGGGCGACTACACCAGCCCGGAGATGATCAAGAAGTTCGAGGCGAAGTACGACGTCAAGGTGACGGTCACCGACTATGATTCGAACGACACTGCCCTCGCCAAGGTGCGCGCCGGCGGCCATGGCTTCGACATCGTGGTGCCGTCGGGCAGCGTGGTGCCGATCTGGATCAACGAAGGCCTCGTCCTCGAGACGCGGCCCGACCAGATGGAGAACTTCAAGCACATGGACCCCAAGTGGGTCGACGTTCCCTTCGATCCGGGCCGCAAGTATTCGGTGCCGTGGCAGTGGGGCACCACCGGCACCTATGCGCTGAAGAACATCTATTCGGGCGACGTGAACACGTCTGCCATCTGGCTCGATCCGCCGCCTGAACTCGTCGGCAAGATCAACGTCGTGCCGGAAATGGCCGACGTGATGCAGCTGGCGATCTACTACATGGGCGGCAAGACCTGCGAAGCCGACATGAACATCCTCAAGAAGGTGCGTGACAAGCTGCTCGAGGCGAAGCCGAAGTGGCTGTCGATGGATTATGGTTCCGTCGAGAAGATCTCCAAGGGCGATTTCTCGGGCGGCGTGAACTGGAACGGATCGACCTTCCGCGCCCGCCTCCAGAACCCCAACACCACCTATGGCTATCCGAAGGAGGGCTTCGTCGTCTGGATGGATAACGTGATGGTGCTGAAGGACGCCAAGAACGTCGAGAACGCCAAGCTGTTCCAGAACTTCATCATGGACCCGGAAAACGCCGCGATGATCTCGGCCTTCGCGCGCTATGCCAACGGCATCAAGGGTTCAGACGCCTTCATGCCGCCTGACATGAAGGACGCGCCGGAAATCGTGGTGCCGCCGGAACTGGTTGCGGTGGGCCACATCAACCAGACCTGCCCGCCTGAGGTGAACGAGATCTATACGAAGATCTGGACCGAACTTCAGAAGTAAGCGCATCGCGGCCCCGGCGGAACAGACCGCCGGGGTTTTTCAATTCTTAAAAACAGAGCCTAGGGCCTTCAGGGAGAATGATATGAAACTCGGTATTGCCGGCCTTGCCGCGGCAGGCGCCATGCTGATTTCGGCGAGCGCGTCATGGGCGGCGGGCGAACTCAACATCTACAACTGGGGCAACTACACCAGCCCCGAGATGATCAAGAAGTTCGAGGCGCAGTACGACGTCAAGGTGACGATCACCGACTACGACTCGAACGACACGGCCCTAGCGAAGATCAGGGCCGGCGGCCATGGCTACGATATCGCCGTGCCATCGGGCAATTTCCTGCCGGTGTGGATCAGCGAAGGCCTCGTCCTCGAAGCGCGGCCCGACCAGATGGAAAACTTCAAGAACATGGACCCGCGGTTTGTGGACGTGCCCTTCGATCCGGGCCGCCGCTATTCGATTCCGTGGCAATGGGGCACCTTCGGCGTCGTCGTCAACACCAAGGCCTACACGGGCGACATCGATACCTGGAAAGTGGTTCTCGATCCGCCGCCGGAACTCGCAGGCAAGATCAACGTCGTTCCCGAAATGGGCGACATGATCTATGTCGCGGTCAAATATGTCGGCGGCGAGATGTGCACGGGTGACAAGGAGGTCGTCAAGAAGGCGCGCGATGTGCTGATGGCCGCCAAGCCCAAATGGGTGTCGATGGAGTATTCGACCATCGAGCCGATGGTGAAAGGCGACTTCCTGGCGACCACCGACTGGAACGGCTCGGCCTTCCGCCAGCGGCTGCAGAACCCGGACCTCAAGTACGGTTACCCCAAGGAAGGCACCTTCATCTGGCAGGATACGGTCGTCATCCTGAAGGACGCGAAGAACGCCGAGAACGCCAAGTTGTTCTTCAACTTCATGATGGACCCCGAGAATGCCGGCATGCTGTCGGGCTTCGCGCGCTATGCCAATGGCATCATGGGCTCGGAAAAATACATGCCGGCCGACATGATCGGCGCGCCTGAACTGACGGTCCCGGATTCGCTCAAGGACAAGACGGACTTCTCGATAGCCTGCCCGCCGGATGTTCAGGAACTCTACACCGCGGTGTGGACCGATCTGATGAAATAACAGCTTGCCGACCATGGCCCGGCGGGAGACCGCCGGGTTTTTTTGTTTGAGGAAGAGGTCTCATGGCGTCCTACAAGAATTCCGAGCCGCGCGTTCCGGTCATGCAAGGTTCTCCGCCGTCACTCATTCCGCCCAAGATGGACTGGGACCGCCCGCCGTGGAATCGTTGGGCCTTCCAGAACGTGCGGCAGATCCTGCCGACGGCGGAAGTCTGGCGCGGCTGGGGCGGGGTCCGCATCCTGCCGCGCGACGACCGCGAACTGGATGGCATCGAGGTCCTTTCCGCTCATGACGGTACAACAAGCCTCGCGGGCCTTCTCGATGAGACGTATACGGATGGTTTCATCGTCATCCGCAATGGCGCCATCCAGTTCGAGCGCTACTTCAACGGCATGGATGGGCGCAGCCTGCATCTCTCGCAATCGGTCGCGAAATCGGTGACGGCCGCCGCGGCGGGCGTTCTCGTGGGCCGTGGCATTCTCGACGTCAGTGCCAAGATCACCGACTACCTGCCCGAACTGAACGACACCGCCTATCGCGGCGCGATGCTGCAGCACGCGCTCGACATGACGAGCGGGGTGCGCTTCGACGAGACCTATACCGACCCCTATTCCGATATCGGCAAGTCCGATGTCGCCTCCGGCTGGAAGCCGGTGCCGCCCGAGAGCGACCCCAATTTCCGCTGGCCGCGCCATATGTTCGAACTGGTGCTGAGTCTCGAGACGCTGGAATGCCGCCATGGCGACCGGTTTTCCTACCGCTCGATCGAGACCGATGTGCTCGCCTTCTGCATGGAACGCGCAACGGGAAAGCGGCTGCCGCAGATCGTGGCGGA
>JALHQC010000028.1 GCA_022842165.1 bacterium | reverse complement strand
CCGGGCCATTCTCCACGACCTTCTCGGCAGGCAAGGCCTGCGCAACGACGTTATTGACGTCGGCCTCTCCTTCAACGTCGGTGTCGGCGGCCGCCGCCTCACCGCAAGCCAGCGCCAGAAGGTCAGTTTCGCAAGGGCGCTGTTGAAGCGGCCCGAATATCTGCTCGTCAACCGGCCGCTTTCCGCGTTGGACCAGCAGGCCCAGATGAGGATCATCATGAATCTGATGCACTGGTTCAACGAGACGCAGTACCGGCCTGCGGTTGTCGCGGTATTGTCGAACCCGACGCTTGCCTCGCTGTTCGAACGCATCATCGTATTCGAACGTGGTGTGCCTGTCGCAAGTGGAACTTATAAGGAGCTGGCGGACAGCAATGCTGCGTTCAAGAGAGTGACGTCATGAGGAAGCCGCGCCGGAGAATGATCAGGGAAACGTTCCTATGTCGCTGAAAGACGAAGTCGAACTTCTGAAGCAGGTGCCGCTGTTTTCTGATGTGTCGCCAGCCAAGCTGAAGCTGCTAGCCTTCACCTCGGAAATCGTGAACTTCCCGGCTTCACGCGTCCTGTTCCACCAGGGCGATCCGGGCGATGCCGCCTATGTGCTGCTCTCGGGCCAGGCCGAAATCCTGATCGAGTCGCCATCCGGCCAGATCAAGATCGGCACCATCGAGGAAAATCAGATCGTCGGCGAAATCGCAATCTTGTGCGATGTTGTTCGCACGGCCACCATCAGGACCACGCGGCCCGTGAAGGCGCTCCGCATCACCAAGGAGCAGTTCATCAGGCTTTTGGCGGAGTTTCCGGAAATGTCGCTGCAGATCATGCGCATGCTCGCCCTGCGCCTCAACACGACGACCGCAGCCTTGAGTGAAGTGCGCAGCGAGTTGAACAAGCTGCGGTAACAGCGCGGAAAGCCCTATTCCGGCAGAAGCTCCCTCACGCTTGTCCAGCGTCCATCCGCTACCTCGAAAATCTGTTCGAGAAAATCCCACGCCGCGTCGTCGTGCACCAGATGATGGCTGAGAATGCCGATAGCGCGCCCGCCCGCAGGTTCTGCATCCAGTAACTGCAGAAGTTCGGAAACGAGATCGGCAGCAGGCCGCCCGCCCCGCGCTGCATGCCAATCCATGATGTCGAGATGCGTGTTGATGACCGGCACGGACGCGGACTCCGGCACTGAACGAAACCCTGAGACAGCGGAAAAGCCGATCTCGCGCAAATCAGACAGAAGCTCTGGCGATATCCGGTTCCAGGGCGGCACCAGAACCGGTGCCAGATCCTCCCCGAACACATCGCGCATGCGTGCGAGCCCGGCGGCAAGATCGCCGCGCATGGCATCGAGCCCACGGTGAGGACCAAATTCCTGTTTCTTCTGCCCGACCGGTGCATGGTTCGCATGCGACCAGCCATGAACCACCGGCACAACCAGCGGCCAATGCCGCAATCCCCGCGCCAATCCTTCATCAGCATGAGCCGGGACGATGGCGAGCGCCAGCGGCACCGCGTGATCGGCCGTCAGCTTCAAGAGGCGCAAGAGGGCCGGCGTCACTTCAACCGCATCGTCGTCCCGCAGCCAGAACCTTACCGGCTGGCCCAGGTCGTCGAGTTCTGAGAGCCTGTCTTTCACTGCGTGCCATAGGGCTGCCGAACTCATCGCCGCCTCGCTTCCACAAGCTTCAGTGCCGCGTCAAGCGTGGCGGTCGCCGCCGCCAGCGAGTGTTTTTCGAAAACCTGCATCCGCGCTGCGCGCCCCATGCGCCGCCGCTCCTCGCCATCAGTCAGCAGGCGGCGGATGGCGTTTGCGAATGCGGCGATATCGCCCTCAGGCGTCAGGATACCCGTCCTGCCATGGACAACGACCTCCGGAACCCCTGCTGTATGCTGTGCCACCACAGGCAACCCCGCCGCCTGGGCTTCGAGATAGGCAAGTCCATAGGCCTCCCCGCATCCTGGCCACACATAAATTCCGCCCGCCCGGAACAGCGCCGCGATCTCGCTCGGCTCCACAACGCCAAGCCAGGTCACGCGGTCTGCCGGAATTCCTTGGAAAAACCCCCGGACCTCGTCGCGCGCATCTCCGTCCCCGGCGATTGCGAGCGTCCAGGAGCAATCGAGCACCAGGTGGAGAGCTTCCGCCAGCATCGCATAGCTGTCGAGCTTGTCGCCTTGCCGCATCATGGCCACCACGATCAGCCGCTGCGCATTGTCCTGCGGCTCGCCATCGCGGAACCGCTCGGCATCGATGTACGGCGCGATCATCGCCAGTCTTGCCGCGGGTATTGCCTCCTGAAGCCCCTGGCGATCGCGTGTCGTGAAGCAGAAATTGATCTCCGCCTGCTGCACGGCGTTGGCCACCGCAGCTTGAGCCCTGGCCCAGGCACCGGAATTCCGCCGCGCCGAGTAGGATGCCTCGGCCGTCACATAGGCCAGGCCATGGGCGCGGGCCAGCACCGGCCCCAGCAGGTCCGGTGACTTGTAGTAGGGATGATAGCAGAACCACAGGTCCGGCCGGCCCCCGGCCGCCCACAGCGCCGTCAGCTTCGCGCGTTCACCCTCTGCCTCGATTTCGAGGCGGTCCAGCCGGTCCTCCGCCGGATCGGGCAGAAAACACCTCAGATGCGAAACGGTGCCAACCTCGTGCCTGGCAGCCCTGAGTGCTGAGATCAGCATGCGCGCCATCTGGCGATCGCCCGATGGTATGGGATGATCGGGAGACTTCAGCGGCGCATAAAAGGCAATTCGCATGTCTTGGGCTTATGTCCACTGCCAGCGGCCCGGCATGTTGCGGTGAATCGAAGGACGATTTTCCCAGATCGGACCGTTGAATTCCAGCCTTGTCTTCCAGCTCTGCCGCTGCCATTTTCGCCGCCATTGTACCACGCTCCATCCCGCGTTTCCGAAAAGGCAGTCCACATTGAAAGTCCTTGTTACCGGCTGCGCGGGCTTCATCGGCTTTCACGTCGCCCACGCGCTTCTCGAAAGAGGAGACGAAGTGACCGGCATCGATTCCCTTAACGACTATTATGGCCGCCGCCTAAAGGAGGACCGCCTGTCGGAGCTCCACCGCACGGCCGACCGGCTTGGCGCGGATTTCGCCTTCGTTCATGGCAATCTGGCGGATCCATCGGCTGTCGCTTCAAGTTTCGCCAGCCGCCGGTTCGACCGTGTCATCCATCTCGCGGCGCAGGCCGGCGTACGCTATGCGGCGGAAAATCCGCAAGCCTATGTCGAAAGCAACCTCACGGGCTTCACCAACATTCTCGAGGCCTGCCGTCATGCCGGCGTGGCGCATCTCACCTATGCGAGTTCGTCCAGCGTCTATGGCGCCAACACGCGGATGCCCTACTCCGAACATCACAGCGCCGATCACCCCTTGCAGTTCTACGCCGCGACCAAGCGCGCCAACGAATTGATGGCCCATGCCTACAGTCATCTCTTTGGCCTGCCGACCACGGGCCTCCGGTTCTTCACCGTCTATGGGCCATGGGGGCGGCCCGATATGGCGCTCTTCACCTTCACGAGGAACATCATCGAAGGAAAGCCCGTCGAACTCTTCAACGGCGGCAACCACCGGCGCGACTTCACCTACATCGACAACATCGTCGATGGCGTTATCCGCGCCAGCGACGCGGCCGCAACACCCGATCCGGCCTGGAACAGCGCCGCGCCCGATCCCGCCACCAGCAGCGCCCCCTACCGCATCTTCAACATCGGCAACCGCCAGCCCGTGCGGATCGGCGACTATGTGAAGGCGATCGAGCACAGACTAGGAAAGAAAGCCGAAATCATCCTCCGCCCCGCCCAGCCCGGCGATATGACCGACACCTTCGCCGACATCACCGCAATAGAGGAGGCGACAGGCTATCATCCAACTGTCAGCATAGAACAAGGCGTGGGCGCATTCGTCGACTGGTACCGCACTTACTTCGGAGTCTGATCCCGCAGCCGGATGGCAATGCGAACGCCGGTCATTCATTCATGATGGCGAGCCTGTCCACCGTTGCGCGCAGCCTTGGGGTCGCAAAGTCGACAAAGGCCCGGACCTTCGGCGAGATGAGACGGTTCTGCGGATATACAAGGCTCACAGGTATGGCCGGAGGCGTGAATTCTTCGAGCACCGCAACCAGCCGTCCATTGCCGATTTTTTCCGCGACCATGTAAGACAAGGCGACGGTGATGCCATCCCCCGTTTCGGCGGCAGCGATGGCTGAGACTGCATCATTGATCTCAAGGCGCGGCATGAATGACACGCTGTTGCCGCTGCGGCCGTCGAGATAGCGCCATTCCCGGTTGGGCATCAGGCCAGTGAAGGCGATCATGGAATGAAGCTTTAGGTCAGCCGGGGTTCGCGGGTTTCCCCGTTGCGCCAGATACTCCGGACTGGCAACGAGGATTCGCCGGACTGTTCCAATGTGTTTGGCAATGAGGCTTGAGTCCGGAAGTGGGCCGATCCGCACCGCCAGATCAATCCCCTCCTCGACGAGATTGGTGATGCGGTCGAGCAGCAGAACAGAAATTGAAGTCCGTGGATACTGGTTCAGGAATGCGCCGACGATCGGCGTCAGTGCCGATCTTCCGAATGTGACGGATGCCGTGACCGTGAGGTGTCCGTTCGGAACTGCAGTTTCTCCGACCGCTTCCTTCTCGGCGGTGTCGAGATCGTGGAGCACGCGCTTGGCGCTCTCCAGAAAGCGTTGGCCCACATCCGTGATCGTCAGACTGCGCGTGGTGCGGTTGAAGACCCTGGCGCCCAGCCGGTCTTCCAGCGCCGATATGGCGCGCGTGACAGCAGGCGGAGAGAGTCGCAACCTTTGCCCGGCCTTGGCAAAACTGCCGGCGTCCGCGACGGCGGCGAAGACCTCAAGCTCATGCAAACGATCCATCTTAATTCCCTTGGGCGGAATAATGAATTCCTTACGTTAGGCATTCTTGCAGATCGGATAAAGGGCCATTCTGTGGGGGCACGGCGCCGAAAGCGGTGCTGCAAGGCCACAACACAGGAGTCTGCCATGGTCGACCTTTCCCGGCGCCGTTTTGCCGCCACGCTCGCCGCTCTGCCGCTGCTGGCGACTGCGCCTTCCTCATTGCAGGCACGGTCGACCGGACCCCTGAGCCGGCTACCCGTAACCGCGCGCTACCAGATCGGCCGCTTCGAGGTGACGGTCATCTCCGACGGCTACATCGATTTTCCCTTCGAACTGTTCACCGGCGTCACGCCCGATCAGGCACGCCAGGCCACCGCCGCTGTCCACGCCGCCGGCAGGAATGGCGTGCGGGGCAGCTTTTCGACCTATCTCATAAACGATGGCCAGCGCCTCATCCTTGTCGACAGCGGACCGGCCGGCACGGTGAGCAAGACTTCGGGCTATCTGCCGGCGACGCTGAAAGCACTCGGTGTCGAGGCGGGTGACATCGACGCGGTCATCCTCACCCACGCCCATGTCGACCATATCGGCGGCATGGTTTCGGGCAACCGCAACAACTATCCCAATGCCGAAGTCTATATCGACCGTCGCGACATCAGGACCTTCACCGACCCGGCAATCGAGGCTCGGGCGCCGGACATCACGAAGTCGAGCTTTGCCGCCACACAGCAACTCGTCGGCCTCTACCCGCGCCTCCAGCAGATCGACGGCGACCGGGAGATCGCACGCGGCATATCGGTCTTCGACCTGTCGGGGCACACCCCTGGCCAGATCGGCGTGAAGATCGAGGATGGCGGAGAGAGCCTCAACCTCGTTTCTGACATGCTCTTCCACCCGGCCGCCCATCCGGCACTGCCCGGCTTCGGCATCGTCTTCGAGATGGACAAGGCCGCGGCCGACGCTTCGCGTGCCCGCTTCTTTCCGAAGGCCGCAGAAGAGAAGTCGCTACTCGCCGCGACACACATGCCGTTTCCGGGAGTCGGCCGGATCGTCAAGGACGGCGAAACGCTGCGCTGGCTCGCGGCAGATTGGTCTTATGTAGGCTGAGCACAATTCCCGCGTCTTGCCAGTTTCAGGCGCAATCAAACCTTGGAAGGAAGAAAAACATGAACGCTGATCGTTCCGCATCGAGTGAACGGCCACCCTTGCCGCCATTCTCTCGCGATACGGCCATCCAGAAAGTGCGCATGGCCGAGGACGGCTGGAATTCGCGCGACCCCCAACGCGTGTCTCTGGCCTATACCGAGGACAGCAGATGGCGAAACCGGGCCGAGTTCCCCGTCGGCCGGGAAGAGATCGTACAGTTTCTGACGCGCAAATGGGCGCGCGAGATCGACTATCGCCTGATCAAGGAACTCTGGTCGTTCACCGAGAACAGGATCGCGGTGCGCTTTGCCTATGAATGGCGCGATGATGCCGGAAACTGGTTCCGGAGCCATGGCAACGAGAACTGGGAATTCGACGAGCGCGGACTGATGCGTCTGCGTTTCGCGAGCATCAATGATCAGCCGATCCAGGACAAGGACCGAAAATTCTTCTGGCCCCAGGGGCCTCGTCCCGCAGATCATCCGGGCCTGTCAGACCTGGGCCTGTAAGGCCAGGCAATCACCATCAGGAACAGTTCATGCCTCATCGTTTTACGGAAATCGCCTTCACGCCTACGGTGAAGAAAGTTCAGGAGCAGCAAGGAAGCCGGCTGTCCTATGCCCGTTCGGAGAGTGTGCCGGAAGCTATCAACCACACACTGACGGAGGCAGAGGCCCGGTTCATTGCAGCTCGGGACTCGTTCTACATGGCAACGGTTGGTGAGACGGGCTGGCCTTACATCCAGCACCGGGGCGGCCCTACCGGATTTGTCCGTGTTCTCGACGAGCACACGATCGGTTTCGCGGATTTTCGTGGCAACCGGCAGTATGTCAGCGTCGGCAATCTGCTGACGGATGACCGCGTCTCGCTGTTCTTCATGGATTATCCCAACAGGACGCGTCTCAAGCTCTTCGGGCGTGTCCAGTTGGTCGGCCTCGACGATCAGGAAACTCTGTCCCGCCTTGAAACGCCCGGTTACCGGGCCCGGGCCGAGCGCGGATTCCTGATCCGGATCGAAGGTTTCGACTGGAATTGCCCGCAGCACATCACCGAGCGCTTCACGCTCGATGAAGTTCGATCCATGACGGCCACTCTCACGTCGCGCATTGCCGAACTTGAGGCAGAACTCGCCAGCCGGCCGGCGCCCGCATCGCAATAGTCGGCCCCTCAACCTGAACGGCCAGTTGACCCGGCAATTCGATGTCGCGGTGCAACTGGCCGTGCGCGTGAGATCGAGCCGCCGGCTTGTCCGCGGCCTTGCAGTCCCACGGCACAAGCCGGCCATTTGCAACATCTCAGCAGGTTTTCAGCGTCAGGTCCCCAATCGGGGATTCTGAACGCGAAGCCATCGCCTAGCGCATTGGGCGAGCAAGTGGAATCACTTGCGAAGCGAAAAATGCGCCAGATTCAAAGTTTGCGAGCAACTTATCGGCGGTCAACTGACCGCCGGTTGCTCTAGAACCCTTCAATCCAACTGCAGCGGCCAACCGTTCCAATTCTTCCTTTCTGCGGAACAGCAGCTTCCGAACGTCGGGCATTCTACCATTGATCGAATGGAACTAGCTTCTGGAGTGTCGAAAAAGACACCTCAACCCACAGCCACATGGAGCAAACCCGATGTCCCGCCTCCCGATCCCCACCTCAATCGTCACTGCACCCGCCGCTGCCCAGCCGATGCTGGAGGCCGTCAAGAAGCAGCTTGGGTCCGTTCCAAACCTGTTTCGTCTCGTCGCCAACTCTCCGGCCGCACTCGAGGGTTACCTCGGTCTCAATGCCGCCCTTGCCAAGGGCGCACTGGATGCAAGGACGCGGGAGCGGATTGCTCTCGCCGTCGCCGAAATCAACGGCTGCAGCTACTGCCTGTCTGCGCACACCTATCTCGGTAAGAACGTGGCGAAGCTCGACGACGCCGAGCTTGCCGCCAATCGCCACGGCATGTCGAACGATCCGCAGGCCGATGCCGCCGTTCGTTTTGCCGTGAAGGTCACCAACAACCGCGGCCACGTGACGGATGCGGATCTCTCGGCGGTTCGCATGGCAGGCTACTCCGACGCCCAGATCATCGAGATCGTCCTGCACGTCTCTCTCAACACGCTGACCAACTATGTCAACGAAGTTGCGAAGACCGAAATCGACTTCCCCGTCGTGCAGGCGCGCTCAGCGGCCTGACCCATCCCCAACCACTGAAAATCAAGGAGACATTCCATGAAGACGATCAAGATCCTCGCCGCCGGGCGGTTCGCCCTCGCCGCCAGTGTCGTTACCCTGGCAGCATCGCTGGCCTTTGTGCCGGCGCCGGCACTGGCCTATGACGTCAAGTCGACGGCCGCAGTCAATGTCGACAAGGACGGCGTCATCCTCCGGAACTTCGACGCAACCACCTATGGGCCGGACGCGACGCCGAAGACCGGCATTGCCGAGTACACCGCATCTGCCGACGGCGCGGTCTACCGCTTTGCAAGCAGCAGCGCGAGGGACCAGTTCGCCGCCAACCCCGCCAGCTATGTGCCCGGTTTTGGCGGTTTCTGCGCCACGGGCGCTGCCTTCGGAAAAAAGCTCGACGGAGATCCCGAGATCTTCCGGATTCTTGATGGTGCGCTCTACGTGTTCGTAAATCAGAAGGCTGTCGAGGTCTGGGACAAGGATCCGGCCGGCACCTTGGCCAAGGCCAAGGCAAACTGGCCCATGATCTACGACAAGACGCCTGAATCCCTGTGACCAGGCGAGCGGTCCCCGATGCCGGAATTTGGCATCGGGACCGCTCCACCTGCCTGCAATGCAATCGCGGGGCGGACACCCGCTTCAATCCAAACAGGAGACACCATGTTGAGCGATGGCTATGAAATAATCTGCAATTCGTTTGCCGATCTGCGCCGGGCCTTTGGTCTATCTTCCGCAGAGGAGGTTGACGTCAAACAGTTCTGCGACCACCAGATCACGGATGGCGAGTTGCTTGCCAACACGAGTCCCAGGGACATGACAGCGCTTAGGACAGAACCACATGTTTGATGTTCTGACCGACTTTGGACGCAATGGCCCGCCCATTGCGGGAGAGGATATGTGTCATTCGAACCATGATGCAGCCGACTCATGCAGCAAGTTGATGTAGCAACCCGGTCCAGCTAACCTGCTGATTTTGCGCTTTTATTGTGCTGTCAGCAGCTTACCGTTGAAGTGGCGCTCCCTGCGGGAATCGAACCCGCCTTTGCAACGTGAGAGGCTGCCGTCCTAACCGATAGACGAAGGGAGCTCTCCGAGGAATGCGCCCCGTATATAAGCCCCTCGGGCTGAGTGCAAGCACAGGCTTACTTCGAAATCGTCGCAATCCGCGAGATGATGGCGTTCTTGCGGATGTCGACGATGATGATCTCGGTACCGGTGTTGATGGCGAGCCGGTCGCCGTCGAGTTCCATGGCCTGTACGCCCGTGCCGGGGGCAAGGCCGAGGTCCAGCGCGGCAGCCGTGGGCTGAATTGGCACATCGGGCTTCTTCATGGCCTTCCAGATGATTCCGCCCACCAGCAGGAGGAAAAGCAGCACAAGGATGATGCCCATGATATAGACGACGCGAAGCAGCAGCTTGGCCGATGCGGGTGGCGCGACGGGCACAGTCTGGTCCTGCGGGAGTTCCGCCGTTTCTGCCATGTCAGTGTCGTCATCGAATTTCAAATCGCAAACCCTCGAGTCAAGCGCTGTGGCGGACGGCCGCCTGGACAAGGCCCTTGTCCAGGCCTTTCCGGATGTCAGCCGCACCCGCCTTCAGGCCCTTATCGCGGAAGGTCGCGTGACTGTCGAGGGCAAGACCGTCACCGAAGCCCGCCGCAAGGTGAAACAAGGAGAGGCCCTGGGCGTTGTCCTACCTGAGGCTGTGGCGCCGGAGCCCCAACCCGAGCCCATGACTCTCGATATCGCCTATGAGGACAAGGACGTGATCGTGATCGACAAACCTGCCGGATTGGTGGTTCATCCCGGGGCCGGAAACGAAACCGGCACCCTCGTGAACGCCCTGATCGCCCATTGCGGCGACAGCCTGTCCGGCATCGGCGGCGTGAGGCGGCCAGGCATCGTCCACCGTCTCGACAAGGATACCAGCGGGCTGCTGGTGGTCGCCAAGCACGACAAGGCACATCAGGGCCTCTCGGAACAATTTGCCGCCCACGGCCGCGATGGCCGCCTGAAGCGCAGCTATCTGGCGCTGGTGTGGGGCGTACCGGACAAGGCGCGCGGCGTGATCTCGGCCGCCATCGACCGCAGCACCGCCAACCGCCAGAAAATGGCCGTATCACGCGGCGCCAACGCCCGCGAGGCCGTTACCCACTATGAAATCATTGAGACATTCGGAACGCCCCCGGTGGCAAGCCTGCTGGAATGCCAGTTGGAAACCGGCCGCACCCACCAGATCCGCGTGCACATGGCGCATATCGGTCATCCCCTGCTGGGCGACGCGGTTTATGGCTCAGGCTTCCGTACATCCGCCCGGAAACTGCCGGAAGCTGCGCGCAAAGCATTGGAATCGCTCGACCGGCAGGCTCTTCATGCCACCACGCTGGGCTTTGAACACCCCCGCACCGGACGGGCCATGACCTTCGAAAGCCCGCCTCCGGAAGACTTTTCGGCACTCTTGCGGGCTCTCAGATTGAAAGACACAAACACTTGATTATCTGTAACCAGTCCGGTGTCTTATTTTTTGCGTAATTCGCAATTATATGTTGGTTCCAGTACAGGAAAGGCTCGCAAATGGCCAAGACAGCATCACTCCCCGCAATTGCCTCCGGCGAAGCCGGACTGCAGCGTTATCTTCAGGACATCCGGCAGTTTCCGATGCTGCAGCCGGAGGAAGAATTCATGCTCGCCAAGCGCTGGAAAGAGCATGGCGATGCCAAGGCGGCTCAAAAAATGATCACCAGCCATCTTCGCCTCGTGGCGAAGATCGCCATGGGCTATCGCGGCTATGGTCTTCCCATCGGAGAAGTCATCTCCGAAGGCAATGTCGGCCTCATGCAGGCCGTGAAGAAATTTGAGCCGGACAAGGGTTTCCGCCTTGCCACCTACGCCATGTGGTGGATCAAGGCGTCGATTCAAGAGTTCGTGTTACGCTCGTGGTCGCTGGTGAAGATGGGCACCACGGCGAACCAGAAGAAGCTGTTCTTCAACCTGCGCAAAGTGAAGAGCCAGATCGAGGCTCTGGAAGAGGGCGACCTCCGCCCCGACCAGGTAAAGCTCATCGCCACGAAGCTCGGCGTGACCGAGGAAGACGTCGTCTCGATGAACCGGCGCTTGGGCGGCGATACCTCGCTCAATGCCCACATGCGCGACGACAGCGAAGGCGAGTGGCAGGACTGGCTGGTCGATGAATCCGACAATCAGGAGGAAATCCTGGCCCAGTCGGAGGAAAGCTCCATGCGCCACGGCCTTCTGGTCGATGCGATGGGCAAGCTGACGGACCGTGAACGCCGCGTCTTCGAAGCCCGCAGGCTTCAGGACGATCCGGCGACGCTGGAGCATCTGAGCCAGGAATTCGGCGTCTCGCGCGAGCGTATCCGCCAGATCGAGGTCCGCGCCTTCGAAAAGGTGCAGAAGGCGGTAAAGAACGCCTCCCAGCGCCTGATGGCGCCAAAGACGCTTCCAGCCGCGCAGGGTGCGGCCGGCTGATCCTTAAACCTTACAAGACCACCCAACGGGCGGGAGAGACACCCTCTTCCGCCCGTTTTCGTTCGGGCTATTGAAACAGGCCCTTTTCGCGCGGCGTGGCAAAGAACACCTGCACCGCCCAGATCGAATTGCCACGCTGGATGACGCCCGTCGACACGAACCGAAAGCTGCGGTTGACGAGATTCTTGCGGTGCGAGCGGCTCTTGATCCACTGGGCAAAGAGGGCCCGCGCCTTCTTGGCGTCGACCGGCGTCTTCTGCGTATCGCGCGCGGCGTTTTCTCCAATCGAAGGAAAGCGCGACGCGTCGCCCACGAAGGCGCTCACCCGGGATGAAAAATCATGTCCCGTGCTCGCCTTGTGGCCCACGAAATCATTGATCATCATGTCGGCGGCATGGGCGCGCGCCAGCTCGCGGAGCATCGGATCGGGTGTCAGCAGCTCCTTGTCCTCCTCCGCCCGGTAGGAATTGGCGAGATCGGCGAGCAGGTCTTCCAGATCGGGCCTGAAAGCTGTGCCATTTGGAGGACTTTCGTTAAGCCTTTCCGCAAAGTCACGATAAGGGCCGGCAATGACCGGCGCGGCCTGCAGGCATGCCGCGAGCAGGATTGCAAAACCGAGCAGAAACCGGCGTATTTCAACTCTGAGCCGCATTCGAAAAGACTCCATAAACCATTGCAAACGATGCCGGCGCGCATTCATCCCCGCGCCAGCCTCATTTACTATTATTTCTCAGTCTGGGCGTTAGGGTTTACGTGGGGATTTTGTGGGTTTCAGGGCAATACCGATGGGACTAGGCTATATCAGCGGCAAATTGGGGCCAAGGTCTTTGCCTGTCCTGGGCCTGGCGCTGCTGTGCCTGATCGTCGGAACGCTCGGATACCTGTTCATGCACCAGGCCACGCAGCGGCTGCTCGAAGCCGAGGCCCGCATCGATGCCAGGCGCTGGTCCAGCTATTTTTCGTCGAACTTCAAGGAACTCGGGCCTATCGCCGCGGGCGTCGTGCCCAGTTTGGCGGCGCGCGATTACCTGAAGGCTATGCGGTCCGGCGGTTATCTCGTCTCGTTCCGCGTTTATGACACCGAAGGCTTCCTGAAGCTCCAGTCGCGCGATGAACCTGTCGCCAGTCCGGTCAGGCTCCACATATCAGCAATGGATCCGCGCTTTGCCGCGGCGCTTGCTGCGCGCCAAAGCGCCACCCTCCTGCATGGGGCCGCCAGCGCAAGCCGGCCCGGCTATTTCGCCTCGTCCCTGGTGCCGATCAGGTCGGGCCCGCAGAATGTCGGCTGGCTGCTGGTAACCTTCGACCAGACCGAACGCCAGAAGCTTCTGACATCAATCACCGGCTCCGCGACGCTGGCCGTCTGCCTCCTGCTCATCGCTGGCCCGGTTTTCGGTTTCTGGTACCGCGCCCGCAACAAGGCGATCCTCGAGAAGACGCTGGTCGACTACGCCAAGCGCGACCAGTTCACCGGTTTCATGACCAAGGCCGCCCTTCTCGAATTGGCCGGCGCCGGTCTCGACGGCGGTCAACCCTCCGGCCTGCCAGCGGCCATGATACTCTGTGAACTGACGGATTCCGCCATGATCGCACGCGGCCACGGCCAGGGTGCGGAAGAAGCGGTCATCCACCGCGCCTCCGAACGCCTGTCGGCGATCATTGCCGGCAAGGCCGATATCGCCACCGCGGGCCGCGGCGCCTTCCTCGTCTTCCTGGCCGAAATCCGCGATCCGATGACGGTGCTGAGCCTCGCCAAGGACATCACACTGGCGCTCGGCGCCGAGGTCGAATACGACGGCATGAGGTTGTCGTGCCATTGCCACTCCGGGATCGCCCTCACCTCGCCTGAAGTCAAGTCCGCGCCCGATCTTCTGCGCAATGCGGAAATGGCGCTGATCTCGGCCCGCGACCAGGGAACGCCGGGCTACGGTTTCTACAATCCCGATCTGGCGCAGGAAGCCAAGCGCCGCCTGGCCATTTCGCGCGCCGTGGCGGTGGCGACCGAACAGAAGCTCTTCCGGCTCGACTTCCAGCCCGTCTACAACATCCGCACCGGCGAACTGAACGGCTTCGAAGCGCTGATCCGCCTTCATGACGCCGAACTTGGCCATGTATCGCCCGCCGAATTCATTCCGATCGCCGAGCAGATCGGCCTCATCAACCAGATCGGCGCATGGGCGCTCGACGAGGCCTGCCGCGTGGCGGCGCTGTGGCCCGCGCACCTCATGGTGGCCGTCAACCTCTCACCCTCGCAATTCATGTCCGGCACGCTGATCCACGATGTCCGCCGCGCGCTGACGAACAACCACTATCCCAGCTACCGCCTCGAAGTGGAAATCACCGAGGGTACGCTGATGAACGACAGCGAGCTGGTAATGAGCCAGCTTCGCGTGCTGCGCGACATGGGCGTCGCCGTGGCGCTCGACGATTTCGGCACCGGCTATTCCAGCCTCGGCTATCTCTGGAAATTCCCCTTCTCGAAACTCAAGATCGACCGCAGCTTCGTGCAGGCGCTGGACGAGTCGGCCAGCGCCAAGGGCATCCTGCGCTCGATCGTCAAGCTCGGCCACGGCCTGGGGCTCACCGTCACGGCGGAAGGCATCGAAAATCCGAAGCAGCTGTCGACGCTGCGCGACCTTGGCTGCGACCTGGCGCAAGGCTACCTGCTGGACCGGCCGGCCCGCGTCAGCGACCTGGCCGCCATCATCCTGCGGAATTTCGCCAATGGCCTCAACCGCCGTGCGCGTGAAGCAGGCGCCGGCAAGACCGCGGCGTGAACGCTGCCGATTTACAGCTTTTCTTTCCCGCCCGCGGCGTCTAGTTTCCGCCCGCACCTGCAGCGGATATCATGCGGAAACTTTCACCACTCAAAGCCATCGCCCACGCCCTGAATTCGGTCTACACCTTCCGGCACATGGCTGTGCGGATCGGCATGGTCTGGATTCCGGTTCTCTTTGTTCTGGGACTGGCCGAAATCTATATCGGCCCACCCGACCCGCAGCGCGCGGAACTGTCGCTCCCCGTGGTGGCGCAATTCGTGTCAGGTCTGGTCACCATCATCGCCGTCTGTTCGATGGCGGTGAGCTGGCACCGCTTCATCCTGCGCGATGAAACCGGCCCGCTGGCGAGGCTCGATGCCCATGTTTTCCGCTATGCCGGCAATACGCTCCTCATCATGCTCATGGTGCTGGCGCCCGCCCTGGTTCTTGTCGTCGCGGTCGCAGTCAGCCCTCCGCTGGGGTCGGTTCTTGCCGTGCCTTTCGTGGTGCTGTTCGGCGGCGTGGTAACGAGCCTGTCGATCAAGCTTCCGGCGGTGGCGCTCGGCCGCCAGGACTTCACCTTCCGCGACGCGTGGAAGGCGCGCGAAGGAAATTTCTGGCAGGTTCTCGGCGTCTTCCTGTTGTCCGCTGCCATCTTCTTCGGCATCGTCCTGCTGGTGATCATGATCACCAGTTTCGCCGCCACCATCAGCCCCGTCGCGGCGCAGGTGATCGGCGTCGTCGCAGGGGCCGTCATCCAGCTTTTCTATACGGTTTTCAACGCGTCGATCTTCACGTCGCTCTACGGTTTCTTTGTCGAACGCCGCGACTTCTGATTTCGCCGTTTGATCGAGGTCAATGGCAAGCCCCCGCGAAGCGTTCACTTTTGCGATTTGCCACTCACGGGGAAATCACCAATGTCTGACGTCACCACATCAGCCCAGCTTGAACCGGCGGCGGCGCCAATCCCGGAAGTAACGAAAGTCGAAGGCGAGCCCTCCCCGCCACCCCGGCCGACGCCCAGCCAGCTCCGCCAGAACCCGGAAGCCATCCGCCATGCCTTCGAATCGGGCGAGTTCCCCTACAAGACCCGCCTCGGCACCAAGGCCTATGAAGAACAGATGGCCCAGCTCCAGGTCGAGCTTCTGAAGGTCCAGAACTGGGTCAAGGAAACCGGCGAGCGCATCATCGTCATCTTCGAGGGCCGCGATGCAGCCGGCAAGGGCGGCACCATCAAGCGCTTCATGGAGCATCTGAACCCCCGTGGCGCCCGCGTGGTGGCGCTCGAAAAGCCCAACGACCGCGAGCGCGGCCAATGGTATTTCCAGCGCTATATCGAGAACCTTCCCGCCGCCGGCGAGATCGTGTTCTTCGACCGCTCCTGGTACAATCGCGCCGGTGTTGAGCGCGTCATGGGCTTCTGCTCGCCCAACGACTATCTCGAGTTCATGCGCCAATGTCCCGATCTCGAACGCATGTTCGTGCGCTCCGGTATCAGGCTCTACAAGTTCTGGTTCTCGGTCACCCGCGAGGAACAACTCCGCCGCTTCAACGCCCGCTCGAACGATCCGCTGAAACAGTGGAAGCTGTCGCCCATCGACAAGGCGTCGCTGGACAAGTGGGACGACTATACCGAGGCCAAGGAGGCGATGTTCTTCTACACCGACACCGCGGACGCGCCCTGGACCATCATCAAGTCCGATGACAAGAAGCGCGCCCGCCTCAACTGCATGCAGCATTTCCTGTCATCGCTCCCCTACCCCAACAAGAACCGCAAGCTGGTGACGGGGCCGGACCCGCTGATCTGCGGCTCCACCGCCCATGTGATCGGCCGCGACGAACACATCCTCGGCAAGACGCTGCGGCCGGGGAATGGCGGCAGGAAGCAGAGTGGTACGTCACGCAGGACTTGAACATGCAGGCTCTTGATGCCATATTGCACGAATATTAGGGCAATTGGCACAGAAAAGAGTTCTCGATGTCCACTGCATCACTCAAGAAACAGCCTGCGAGGCGCAAGGAAGCGGTTCATGAGGCAATGATCAGCCATGACACCGCCACGGCGCCCAGTTCTGATGGGCTTCTTGCAGCCGAGAGCTTCGGGGCGCTTTTGCAGGATGCAAAACGTTCGGTTCTGGAAGGAAAAACCCTGCACCTTCATCCCAATGACTTTGACATCTTCAGGCGGTTTTTCAGCAGAAAGGAAATTGAGGAACTGGTCGTACCAAAGCGGACACTGGCGAGGCGGAATGCCAACGACGTGCCGCTGACAGCCGATGAAACCGACAAGGCAGTAAGACTCGCGCGCATCGCGATTGAGGCAGACCGCACCTTCGGCAATTCGGAAAAGGCAGCACGATGGCTCCGCGTGGAAAACCGGGCACTGGCTGGAAAAGCGCCTATCGAACTCCTTGCGACGGAAACCGGCAGCCGGATTGTGGAGGAACTTCTGGGCCAGATCGAACACGGCATGTTCATCTAGGCGCCCGCGTTGACGAGACTCTGGCGGATTTCCGACCATGCTGATCTTGTCGGCGAAGGTGGTCGCCGATTTTCAGCAAGATGGCACACGGCAGGGGCCCCGATTGTCTACTGCGCCGAGCACCCGGCAGGGGCACTGGTCGAGCATCTCGTACATCTCGACTGGGATTTGCTGCCCGACAGCTTCCAGTTCCTGACAATAGAAACGGAAGATCGTATTGCGGTCAAAGAAATTGCGGCCGGCGGCTTGCCGTCTCATTGGCGAACAGACTTGAGCATCACCCGGGCAATCGGCGATGCCTGGCTCTCCTCTGCTTCACACCTGTTGCTCCGTGTGCCATCGGTCATCCTGCCGGATACGTGGAATGTTCTTTTCAACCCCTCGCACGTAGAAGCACCATCGGCGAAGATCGTGAAGGCAGAACGAGTGCCCCTGGACAACCGCTACATCCGACGTTGACGAAATTTTTAATCCTGAAGGGATCCTTCATCAGGATTGAGCAACCGCGCGCAGTACATACAATGAGAGCGCCAAATCCGGTGTGCGCGGATCTGCAAACTCTCACCGCGTGAAGGTGGCCTTGGCGCGCGGCGAGACGCAGAGATATTGCATCACAGCCAGCCCAAAGATTGGTCCTGAATGCGAGGCGACTTTGAACTCATCCGATGTAAAGAGAGACAAGATCGTGGCATCGCCCAACTCGAACATCGTCTGGATGGCCAAGACCCTGAATAGAATATTGCCAATCCCTTTCTTCATTTGAAGGAAGCGGACGAGGAGAAAGATATCAAGGACCAACAACACGATGAAGACGAACAATCTGTAGATCAGAGTAATGAATCCAGGCTCGGATGGCGCCAGGACGGCACTTAACCATGCCGCCAAATCAGCATGCCCGCCGGTGACTGCGTGATAAACTAATAGCCCCGGAACAAGAGTTACCCTTAGAACAAGTATGAGCAGCACGATAACAAGTGCTCCCCGAATGCCCGGTTTGATTGGACCAGACCATACCCAGTTGACCAACGTTAACTCCTTAGGCCACGACAGCCACATTCTGACGTAAAGTCATAAAATTAGCGAGCCAGAATGGACCTTCAACCGGAATCTCAATCCTCGAACGGATCCTTCATCAGGATCGTGTCGTCGCGTTCCGGCGAAGTCGACAGCAGCGCCACCGGGCACTCGATCAGCTCTTCGAGATACTTCACATACTTGATCGCCTGCGCCGGAAGCTGCGCCCAGCTTCTCGCACCCGCCGTCGTGCCCTTCCAGCCTTCGAAGCTCTCGTAAATCGGCACCACGCGCTTCTGAGCTTCTTCCGCCGCCGGAAAACGCTCGATCCTCTTGCCGTCGAGCTCATAGCCGACGCCGACCTTGATCTCTTCCAGCCCGTCGAGAACATCGAGCTTGGTGAGCGCGATGCCATGAATGCCCGACGTCTTGATCGCCTGCCGCACCAGCACCGCATCGAACCAGCCGCAGCGGCGTTTGCGGCCTGTCACCGTGCCGAACTCACGGCCGCGCTGGCCGATATACTCGCCAACCTCGTTTTCCTGCTCCGTCGGAAAGGGGCCGGAGCCCACCCGCGTCGTATAGGCCTTGGCGATCCCCAGCACATAGCCGATGGAGGATGGCCCGAGGCCCGATCCCGCCGCCGCCTGCCCCGCTACCGTGTTGGACGACGTCACATAAGGGTACGTGCCGTGGTCGATGTCGAGAAGGATGCCCTGCGCGCCTTCGAACAGGATGCGCTTGCCCTCGCGCTTCATGTCGTCGAGCAAGGCCCACACCGCATCGGAATAAGCCAGCACCTTCGGCGCCACTTCCGCCAGTTGCGAAATGAGATCGGTTGCCTTTACCACTTCCTGCCCCAGCCCACGGCGCAACGCATTGTGATGCGTCAGCAGCCGCTCCACCTTCGGCCCGATGGTCGAAAGATCGGCGAGATCGTTCACACGAATGGCGCGGCGCCCCACCTTGTCTTCATACGCCGGCCCAATGCCCCGGCCCGTGGTGCCGATCTTGCCCGCACCCGCAGCGGCTTCACGAATCTGGTCGAGTTCGCGGTGCAACGGCAGGATCAGCGTCGCATTTCCCGCGATCCGCAGGTTCGCACGGCTCACGTCCACGCCTTGGGATGACAGCTTCTCGATCTCGGCCACCAGCGCCCAGGGGTCGATCACCACGCCATTGCCGATGACGGAGAGCTTTCCCGGCCGCACGATGCCCGATGGCAGCAGCGACAGCTTGTAGGTGACGCCGTCGATCACCAGCGTATGCCCGGCATTGTGCCCGCCCTGGAAGCGCACCACCACATCGGCCCGCTCCGACAGCCAGTCGACCAGCTTGCCCTTGCCCTCGTCGCCCCACTGCGCGCCGACAACCGCCACATTCGCCATTTTCCAAACCTTTCAGACACACGAACGGCCCCGGGGGATTTTCACCGCCGGAGCCGTTACGGGCTCATACACGAATGCCTGCGTGAGGCAAAGCTTCAGTTCAGCGTCATCCCCACTTCGATGTTCTCTGGCCAGGTCACCTTGAAGCCATGCTTCAGCACCTTCTCGGCCTTGGGGGTAAGGTCGAAGTTCCAGGCCAGCACGCCGCGCTTCTTCTCGAAATCGCGGATGCTGGGCGCCGTCATGCCGGGCAGCGGCGCAACCGTGATGTCTTCCAGCGTCGAATACGGCATCTGGTCGAGAACCGTCACGGGGATTTCGAAATCATGGAGGTTCTTCACCGTGATGTCATAGGCCCGCTCATCGGTGTTCGAAGTCGAGATCAATCCCTCCTCGCCGCGCTGCCGCTTCACTTCCACGCGCTTCACCTTGATGAGATCATCCGCACCGAAGCCGAGCTTCGTTTCCTCTCCGGGCGACAGGAGCGGCAGTTCCCCCTGCCCCATGAACACGCCGTCGCGATAGAGCATTACTGCACCCGGCAACAGCGGCGTCTCGCCCGGAAGCGTGAAGGCGGCGGTGAGATAGGCATTGGGATCGAGCTTTGGCACAGCGCGTGCCGAGAGCTTTGCGTCGATCGCGGTCGTATCGATGCGCACATTCTTCGCGGTGCCGGTATTGTCCACCGACACGCGGCCCGGAATGGCATAAAGCGCCTGGAAGCCCGCGACCTCAATCGTCGCTTCCATCTGCATCACATCGTCCTTGGCCTTCTTCGGTGCGGAGTCCAATTCGCCGATTGCCTCGCTCGCCGGCGCCGGTGCTTCCAGCTTCTGATCGTTGCTGCGCGCATAGTTGGAGGCCCGCCCGGTCTCGAAGCCGTCGATGAGTTGCGGCAGAATCGTGGGCGCCGATGTAGCGCCGATGGGCCGCGCGGTCGAAAGCGTCAGCGCCACGTTCTGCCAGTCTTCCGTGGTGGATTGCATCACCGCCGCCCGTCGCACCAGTTCGATCTTCGATCCGCTGTCCTTTGCTGGCGAGGTCAGCCGCGCATCATAGATCGGCTGCCACCCCGCACCAGCAATGCGATACTTTAGCCGGAATGTGCCGCTCACCCCGGCAGGCGCTGCCAGATGCACCGTCACCAGCATGCGCGCCTGCTCGGGTGGCGCCAGCGTGGCGATCTGGTTCGAAAGATCGTTGATGGCGAGGTCGATCTGCCGCTGCCGCATGCGCGAGTCGAGCACCAGCTTCGACAGGATCTGCAGCTTGCCGCCGACGAGATCGAGCAACTGGCCGATATCCGCCGCGCCGAAGCTTCTGGTGGCATCCTCCTTGGCGGGCGCCGTGAAGGCGCTTGTAACCAGCTGCTGCATCAGGCTCTTCTGGTATTCGGCATCCGTGATCGTCTGGTCCAGAACCGTGCGCTCATCGTGAAGCGCCTGTATGCGGGCCTCGAAATCTTTCCGCCGCGCATCCACTGCGGTCGAGGGCACATAGACCAGCTTCGCGTCGACCGATCCGATCTCGACCTTGCCCAATGCGCTCCCCTCGACACGGATCGTCTCCGCCATCAGGTCGCCCGGCAGGCCTTCGAACACCAGCGCATGTTCGCCCGCGGCAATCGTCGCTTCCGCAACGCGCGTCACCTCCGCTCCACTCGGAAACACGGTGACCGCATCGACCTTCGACTGGGCCGTAATGGTGGCAGCCCAGGCAGGCGTTGCCGCCGTCGCCGCCAGAAGCACGAACGCAAGACGCAGATTGATCATGTGGTTTTCCTCCCGGCGGGCCTTCAGGGGCCGCTCTGTGCAATAGGAGGCATTGCCTGCGGCGGAAAAACGGCTGCCGCGCGGCGGAAGCCTGACATTTGACATCATGGTTGACGTCCGCATCGGGCAATGCTTGCTTCCACGTCGAACAGCACACAGGGGAACATTCGCATGAAGAAGACTGCCACACTGTTTGCCTTGCTCTTTATGGCAGGAACCAGCACCAGCGCGCTTGCCGCCGCAACGCCCGAGGAGGCCCAGCGCCTCACCGCCCTGTTCCAGGCCTATCTCGGCAGCGAACCCGGCGTCGTAAGCGTCAAGGCCAGCGGCGAAAGCTATGATGCGACCTTCGATTTCGGGCCGCTTCTGGCTAAGGTCAAGGAGCCCGGGTTTTCCGCATCCGTCACGCCTATCGATTGGACCTTGACGCCGCAAGGCGGCGGAAAGTGGAAGGTCGATCAGGATCAGCCCCTGTCCTTCGCCCTGAAAGTCGAAGGCAAGCTCGACATGAAGGGCTCGATTGCCTCGATCAAGGGCACTGGCATCTATGACGAGGCGTTGAATGCCTTCGCGTCTTCCACCACCGACTTCACCCAGTTCGCCTTCGAACAGACAGTGACCGAGGCCACCGGCACCAACAGCGTTTCCTACACGCTGGGAACGATCCGCAGCGTGTCGGCGATGACCGGAACGGGCGACAGCGCCGACGGTACATCGAAGATTACCTTTACCGATCTGCGCGAGACGATCAGCATGCCGCAGGCGGCCGATGGTTCGATCCCGCCGATCGATGTTTCGATCACCGCGCCCGGCGGCGCGCAGGATGCGACCATCAAGGGCCTGAAGCCCAAGGCGGTGAACGAGCTGATCGCCTGGCTGGCGGCCCGTCCTTCGAAGGAAGCGATCATCGCCGATCAGGCCGCGCTGAAGGAGAAGCTTCGCGCCGCCATTCCGATTTTCGCCAATGTATCCGGCACGGGTACCGTCGACAATCTCTCGGTCAACACCATGCTCGGCAAGTTCGGCATCGGAAAGCTCGATGTGCTTGTCGACATGAATGGCGTCGTCGACGCCGGAGCCTTGCGCGAGAAATTCACCTTCTCGGGCTTCGAGATGCCGGCGGGAATCGTGCCGCCCTGGGCCGCGAACCTGGTGCCGGAGAACTTCACGATCGATTTCAACATCGCAGATTTCAATCTCGCCGCACCCGCCGCAATGATCATCGACGCCTTCGACCTCTCGAAGGACCCGCCCCTGCCGAAGGAGATCGAGCCGCAATTGCTGCAGGCACTTCTCCCCACCGGCGCAGTCAGGCTTGGTCTTGGCCCCAGCAGCATCGTCGCCAAGATTTTCGATCTCCAGGCCGAAGGCAGCATGACGGCGGGTCCCACCGCCATGCCCGCCGGTCAGGCCGTGATCAAGCTCAAGGGCCTCGACGAGATCATGGCCGCCCTGCAGGCCGCACCGCCCGAAATGGGCATGCAGCAGGCCGCTCCCGTCGTCATCATTGCCAAGGGCATGGCGAAGACCGGCCCCGACGGCTACCTGACCTGGGAAATCAAGAGCACGCCCGAAGGCAGCGTCACCGTCAACGGCACCGACATCTCGAAAATGGGCGGGCAGTAGGAACTTATCCCTCCTCGCGCAGCGGGGAGGGTGTCGTGCGAAGCATGACGGGTGGGGCCGCGGCCACGGGGGAATCTTTGCGCGGCCCTGCCCCATCCGGCCGCTTCGCGGCCACCTTCCCCGCTTGCGCGGAGAAGGATAAGCTAAATCAAAACTCCAGCGGCTTCGCGTGCTTCACCTGCGGCAGCTTCGAGAGTGCGTGCAGCACGGAAGCCGGCGTTGGCTCGTCGATCGAGACGAGACAGATCGCCTCGCCCCCTTGCGCCTTGCGGCCAAGGTTGAACGTCGCGATGTTCACGTGCGCGTTGCCCAGAAGCATGCCAAGCGCGCCGATGAAGCCCGGCTTGTCCTCGTTCGTGATGTAAAGCATGTGCGGCCCGAATTCGGCTTCGAGGTCGATGCCCTTGATCTGGATGATGCGCGGCTTGCCATCCGAAAATACTGTGCCCGCCACCGAGCGTTCCATCGCCTCGGTCTTCACCGTCACGCGGATATAGGTTTCATACGCTCCGCGCTGCGTCTGCTTCACTTCATCGACCTTGATGCCGCGCTCGCGCGCCACGACCGGGGCAGACACCATGTTCACCGTGCCCAGCATCGGCTGCAGGATACCGGCCAGCGTGGCGGAGGTAAGCGCCCGCGTGTTCATCTCGCCCACGTCGCCCGCATACTCGATGACGACACCGGTGATCGCATCTTCCGTCAGCTGGCCCGCGAACGAGCCAAGCTTTTCGGCAACCGCGATGAAGGGCTTGAGGCGCGGCGCCTCGTCCGCCGTGATCGACGGCATGTTGAGCGCGTTCGAAACAGCGCCGTAGAGCAGGTAGTCCGACATCTGCTCGGCCACCTGCAGCGCCACGTTCTCCTGCGCCTCGCCCGTCGAAGCACCCAGATGTGGCGTGCAGACGACATTGTCGAGGCCGAACAGCTTGTGCTCGGTCGCCGGCTCCACTTCGAACACATCGAGCGCCGCACCTGCCACATGGCCCGATTTCAAACCATCATAGAGCGCATCCTCGATCACCAGCCCACCGCGCGCGCAGTTGATGATGCGGACACCCTTCTTGCACCGGGCAATCGCCTTCGCATCGATGATGCCGCGCGTCTTCTCGGTCAGCGGCGTATGCAGCGTGATGAAGTCCGAGCGCCGGAAAATCTCGTCAAGCTCGACCTTCTCGACACCGATCTCGATTGCACGTTCGGGCGAGAGGAACGGATCGAAGGCAATCACCCGCATCCTGAGGCCCAGGCCCCGGTCGGCAACGATCGAGCCGATGTTGCCGCAGCCGATCACGCCCAGCGTCTTGTTGAAGAGCTCCACACCCATGAAGCGGTTCTTCTCCCACTTGCCAGCGTGCGTCGAGGCGTTGGCTTCGGGAATCTGCCGCGCCAGCGCCATCATCATCGCGATCGCGTGCTCGGCCGTGGTAATGGCATTGCCGAACGGCGTGTTCATGACGACGATGCCGCGCTGCGTCGCCGCCGGAATATCGACATTGTCGACGCCGATCCCCGCCCGCCCGATCACTTTGAGCTTCGTCGCGGCAGCAATGATCTTCGGTGTCACCTTGGAGGCCGAGCGGATGGCAAGCCCATCATAGAGCGGAATGGCGGCCAGCAGCGCATCCTTGTCCTTGCCGAGGTCGGGCAGGTAATCGACCTCCACGCCGCGGTCGCGGAAAATCTGCACGGCAGTTTCGCTGAGCTTGTCGGAAACGAGAACGCGGGGAGCCATGGGCTTCTCCTGATGTAAACAGAGAAATTGGGATAAGTTAGGAAGCGGTGGCCTGGACATAGGCCCAGTCGAGCCACGGCATCAGCGCTTCGAGATCGGAGGTTTCGACGGTGGCGCCACACCAGATGCGAAGGCCAGGCGGCGCATCGCGGTATGAGCCGATGTCGAAGGCGGCCTTTTCGGCTTCCAGCAGCTTCACCATCTGCTTCGGCACGGCTTCATCGGCATCGAGCGTCAGGCACACCGAGGTGTTGGAGCGCGTCGCCTCGAGCCTCGCAAGATTATGAGCATAAGGCCACTGATCGATCCAGCGCTGCACCACGGCGGCATTGGCGTCGGCCCGCGCCATCAGGCCTTTCAAGCCGCCAATGCCCTTCGCCCAGTTCAGCGCCGCAATGTAGTCCTCGACGCACAGCATCGACGGCGTGTTGATCGTCTCACCTTCAAAGATGCCGGCGATCAGCTTGCCGCCGCTCGTCATGCGGAAGATTTTCGGCAGCGGCCACGGCGGCGAATAGCTCTCCAGTCGCGAAACAGCGCGGGGCGACAGAACGATCACCCCATGCGCACCCTCGCCCCCCAGCACCTTCTGCCACGAGAAGGTGACGACATCGAGCTTGGCGAAATCGAGGTTCTGGGCAAAGGCCGCAGACGTCGCATCGCAGATCGTCAGGCCCTTCCGGTCATCCGGGATCCAGGAGGCATCGGGCACCCGCACGCCCGAAGTCGTGCCGTTCCAGGTAAACACCACGTCATGGTCGAAATTGACGGACGCAAGATCGGGCAGCTCGCCATAGGGCGCGATCATCTTGCGCGCGTGGCTGAGCTTCAGTTGCTTCACGACATCCGAAACCCAGCCCTCGCCGAAGCTTTCCCAGGCCAGCATGTCGACGGGCCTTTCGCCCAGCAGCGACCACATCGCCATCTCGACGGCACCCGTGTCGGATGCCGGCACGATGCCGATCAGGTGGCTGGCGGGCACCTCCAGCACCTCGCGCGTCAGCTCGATCGCGAGCTTCAGCCGCGCCTTGCCGAGGCTTGAGCGGTGCGAGCGGCCAAGAACTCTTGTGTCGAGGAGATCGGGGGTCCAGCCGGGAATCTTTGCGCAGGGGCCGGAAGAGAAATTCGCGCAGGCAGGCTTTGCTGCCGGTTTCGTCGTCATCTTGTGCTCCATCCTTGCAGATGAACCGGCCTTCGGTGGGGAAGGCTAGCCCGGGAGCGCGTATGACGGATTCTGAACTCAGACGCAAGCGCGGCAAATGAAAAGGGTGACCGCGCAATTAAGCGCTAAGTCACCCTTTTCAGTCCAAGGACTCTCGATCGAGCCTTAGAACTTGAAACGCAGACCCACCAGGAACTGGTGATCCGACGGATCGTCACCGTCCAGAACCTGACGGTAGCGATAGCCGAGGTCGGCGCTGAGATTGTCGGTCAGGCCCAGTTCGGCGCCGGCCATCAAGGCGAAAGCGAAGCCTTCATCGTCTTCGTCAGCCCAGCCGTAACCCGCACCAGCGCCGACATAGGGCGTGATGAAGGTGTCGAGCGGAATGTCGAAGTACATGTTGCCGAGCACCGTGGTGAAATGCTCGTCATCATCCAGCCCCGCCCAATCCACGCGCAAGTCGGCGCGCAGGGCTTCGCTGTACTGATAACCGAAACCACCGCCGACGGCGACCGCTCCATCCGAAACATCGAGCCACGAGAAGCCGACATCGCCCCGCAGATACCATCCCATTTCCGCGTAGGTCTCGGCCGGAATTTCGGCATCCGCCGCCATCGCGGCAACCGGCAATCCCGCCAGCATTCCAAGTCCCAGCAGTGCACTCTTGATCATTTTCATGGTCCCATACTCCCTTGCAAACCACACACTCAATGCACCTGAGGCTAAGGAGGTTCCGTGTCCCAACACTGGCGCGAATGGGGCAGAATCATGTTTGATGTGCGATGTTGCCATCATGCAACAGGGGAGTGTTCCACTTCGATATCACCTGTTGACGCTTCGGCTACCATAGGGCTACGCCACCTGCCATGAAGCCGAATTCCCATCCGCTCGACTGGCTGATCCTCGCAACGCTGGTCGTGGTGTGGGGTTCCTCTTTCGCACTCAGCAAGCATGCCCTTCTCTATCTCGACGCGGCCTGGGTCATGGCGCTGCGCCTCGTTGTCGCCACGGCCATTCTTGTGCCCTATGCCCTTGTCTCTGGCCACCGCCTGGCGGCACCGCCGGGCATCTGGGCGAAGTTCACCTGGCTGGGCGCCGTGGGCCATGCCGTGCCCTTCTTCCTCATCACCTGGGGCATGTACTACGTGTCTTCGGGCGTTGCTGGTCTGTTGATGGGGGCAATCCCCCTGTTCCTCGTCGTGCTCGCCCACTTCGCCCTGCCCGACGAGCCCCTGACCATCCCCAAGTCAGTGGGCTTCTTGCTGGGCTTTGCCGGCATCATAGTCCTGATCGGGCCCGAGCAGATCTTCACGCTGTCGATGTCGGGCGACGAACTGGCGGGCGAACTTGCTGTGCTGGCGGGCTGCCTCTGCTATGCGGTTCACGGCGTCACGGCGAAGCGCCTGGGCTTCGAGCATCCGCTGAAGCAATCGGCCTCCGTCTGCCTTGCTGCCGCCACCATGGGTCTCGCCTTTGCCTTGGGCCTCAAGCCTGACGGGCTGTCCGGCGTGCCCCTCTCGGCCTATGCGGCGGTGGTGGGCCTTGGCCTGTTCCCCACCGCTTTCGCAACGCTTCTCACCTACCGCCTGATGATCCGCACCGGCCCGAGCTTCGTGGCCTATTCGAACTATCTCGTGCCCGTCTATGCCATCGTTCTCGGTGCCATCGTGCTGAACGAGACGCTGGGCTGGAATATCCTGCTGGCCCTGATCCTGATCCTCTCCGGCATCGCCATCAGCCGCATCGCCCCCCGCCCCGAAAGGACCACAGCATGAGACTCCCGCTCGCCGCCGCTTGCCTTGTTCTCGGCGCCGGAACCGCCACCGCAGCGGAATGCGATCTGGGCGCGATCGAGAAAGCGCTATCCTCCACGCTCGGCGGCCTCAAAATGATCGAACGCGAGGTGACCGACGTTCAGTCGACTGAGGGTGGCGCTTGGAACATCTACCGCGAGAAGGATGGCCGCGTTCATACCATCATCCGGATCGACGGCGGCGAATCGGGCATGGGCGAAAGACGGCTCGGCATCGTCGGCCGCAAGGCCTATGGCATCGCCGTCACCCGTGTCGATTACATGCGCCACGCATTCCTCGAGGATCAGGGCCCGAACGCCACTGCCGCCCGGAAGACCGAGTACTTTTACTTCTGCGATGGCAAGCTCTACTTGCCCCCCGCCGCCGCGGCGATGTTCGACATCGAGGCCTATGCGGCCAGCGGCCGTGATGCTCAAAAGGCGATGATCCTCGACAAGGACGTGGCTGATTTCACCAAGGGCCTCGCCCGCTGACTTAGGCCGCCGCCTTGGCGATCACGCCGCAGAGTTCGTCGACGATGTTGCGAACGAGCTTCTCGTCGTCGCCTTCCGCCATCACGCGGATGACGGGCTCGGTGCCCGAAGGCCTGATCACCAGCCGGCCGGAATTTCCCAGCCTGTGCTCGGCATCGGCGATCAGCTTCCGCACCTGATTGTCCTCAAGCGGCTTGCCGGTCTTGAACTTCACGTTCTTCAGGATCTGCGGCAGCGGCGTGAACAGGTTGCAAACCTCGCTCACCGGCTTGCCCGCCCGCTTCACTTCCGCCAGCACCTGCAGCGCTGCCAGCAGCCCGTCTCCCGTAGTCGAGAAGTCCGACAGCACGATATGGCCCGATTGCTCGCCACCGATATTGAACCCGTGATTCCGCATGTGCTCGACCACATAGCGGTCACCCACCTTGGTGCGGATGAGCGACAGTTTCTGTTCCGCCAGATAGCGCTCGAGCCCGAGGTTCGACATGATGGTGGCCACCAGCCCGCCGCCCCTCAATTCGCCGCGCTTCGCCCATGATGTTGTGATCAGCGCCATCAGCTGGTCGCCATCGACCACCTGTCCCTTGTCGTCGGCGATGATCACGCGGTCCGCATCGCCATCGAGCGCGATGCCAATGTCGGCGCGCAGTTCCTTGACCTTCTCGCACATCGTTTCCGGATGCGTCGATCCGCACTTGTCGTTGATGTTGAGGCCGTTGGGCTCATGCCCGATCTGGATCACCTCGGCGCCAAGTTCCCACAGCGCCGTGGGCGCCACCCTGTAGGCAGCCCCATGCGCCGTATCGATCACGATGCGCAACCCGTCGAGCGTCATGTCCTTTGGGTAAGTGCGCTTGGCGAATTCGATGTAGCGCGCCTGCGCGTCCTCGATGCGCTTGGCCCGCCCGATCGTGTCGGAAGAGGCTGCACTCATCAGTTTCGCATCGTCCAGCATCGCTTCGATCTTCAGTTCCTGCTCGTCCGACAGCTTGAATCCGTCAGGACCGAAAATCTTGATGCCATTGTCCTGGAACGGATTGTGGGATGCCGAGATCATCACGCCGAGGTCGGCCCGCATCGAGCGCGTCAGCATCGAAACGGCGGGCGTCGGCACCGGGCCAAACAGGAACACGTCCATGCCGGCGGCCAGCAGCCCCGCCGTCAGCGCATTCTCGATCATGTAGCCCGAAAGCCTGGTGTCCTTGCCGATCACGACGCGGTGGCGGTGTTTGCCACGGCGGTAAAGGTTTCCCGCCGCCATGCCGATCTTCAGCACCATGTCCGCCGTCATGGCGCCGGCATTGGCCGTTCCGCGAACGCCATCGGTCCCGAAATATTTCCGTGCCATTTTCTATCCCCGCCTTCAGAGCCCGCTTTGATCCGGATCTGCCGCTGCTCTAGCTACGGCAAGAGCCTCCACCGTTCCCCTTACATCATGTACACGAAGAATGTGTGCTCCGTTAAGGGCTGACCAGACTGCACCCCCGACCGAGCCATGCACCCGGTTCGCCGCCTGGGCCTCCCCTGTCAATGCGCCGATAAAACCCTTCCGCGACAGGCCCATCAGCAGCGACACTCCCAGCCCGTGATACAGCGTGAACTGCCGCAGCACCTCGACATTGTGGCGGAAGTTCTTGCCAAAGCCGATGCCGGGGTCGGCAACGATCCGTTCCCGGGCGATCCCCGCCGCGACGCAGGCTGCGATGCGGGCCTCCAGCGCGTCGTACACGTCCAGCGCCACATCGTCATAGGCAGGGCTCAGCTGCATGGTCTTGGGGTCGCCCTGCGCATGCATCAGGATCACGGGGCAATCCGCTTCCGCCATCGCCGCCATTGATCGGGGATCATATTGCAGGGCTGAAACATCATTGATGATCGTGGCGCCTGCCTCCAGCGCCGCCCGCATCACGGCAGTCTTTCGGGTATCGCAGGAAACCTTGAGGCCGGCCCTCGCCAACCCCTCGATAACCGGGATCACCCGGCGCAGTTCCTCGTCCTCGGCAACTCCGTCCGATCCGGGCCTGGTCGATTCGCCCCCCACGTCGAGGATCTGGGCCCCTTCCTTCGCAAGCTGAATCCCATGGGCAATGGCCTCGTCAGCCTCGGCATTGCGGCCGCCATCCGAAAACGAGTCGGGCGTCACATTGACGATGCCCATGATGAGAGGAGCTATAGTGAATTCGTCATTCCGGCGAAGGCCGAGACCCAGCTTCTTGCTCGCAGTTTCGCTCCAGCTAAAATCGCCTGATGGACCCCGGCCTTCGCCGGGGTGACGATCGAAGGGCTCGAAACTTCTTCCGCCATTCCGCTCGATCACCTCCACCAGCGTGTAAGCAATCGTGGAAAAGCCGCCGAGCGATGCTCCGCGGCCTTCCCTGATGACGGCGCTGGCATCGGGCCCATAGACGAGCCCCGCCGGCCGGTAATAGACCTTGCGCATCTAGGCTTGCGGCTGGGGTTCCATGCCACCGGCATCGCCGGTTTTGGGCGTGCCGGTCGAGGGGACGGACGACCCGCCCTTCGGCATCTTGCGGCTGCTGTCGTCATCGCGCTTGGGCGGCGTGCCGTTCAGCAGGTTCTTGATCTCCTCGCCGGACAGGGTCTCGTACTCAAGCAGGCCCTGCGCCAATGCCACGAGGTCCTTGTTCTGGTCGCTCAGGATGCGGCGTGCCGTGTCGAGCCCTTCGGACACGAGGCGCTTCACCTCCTGGTCGATCTTCTGCGAAGTCTCTTCCGAGATGTTCTGCGTCCGCGACACGGAATGGCCGAGGAACACTTCCTCCTGGTTCTCGCCATAGGCAACCGTGCCCAGCGTGTCGGAATAGCCCCAGCGCGTCACCATCGCGCGCGCCAGCCGCGTCGCCTGCTCGATGTCGGACTGCGCACCCGATGTCACGTTCTCCTTGCCGAAGGTCAGTTCCTCGGCAATGCGCCCGCCCATCATGATTGCCAGCCGCGATGTCATCTGGGTGAAGCTCATCGACAGGCGATCGCCCTCGGGAAGCTGCATCACCATGCCCAGCGCCCGGCCGCGCGGAATGATCGTCGCCTTGTGCACGGGGTCCGCCTTCGGCACATTCATGGCAACCAGCGCATGGCCCGCCTCATGATAGGCGGTAAGCCGCTTTTCGTCTTCCGACATGGCCATGGAGCGGCGCTCCGCGCCCATCATCACCTTGTCCTTGGCCTCCTCGAATTCCGACTGCGTGACGATGCGCTTGTTGCGCCGCGCCGCCAGAAGTGCTGCCTCGTTCACGAGGTTCGCAAGATCGGCTCCCGAGAACCCGGGCGTGCCGCGCGCGATGGTCTTGGCATCGACGTCGGGTGCCAGCGGCACATTCCGCATGTGAACCTTGAGGATTTTCTCGCGGCCCTGAACGTCGGGGTTCGGCACCACGATCTGCCGGTCGAAGCGGCCGGGCCGCAAGAGCGCGGGGTCCAGCACGTCCGGCCGGTTGGTGGCCGCCACCAGGATCACGCCCTCGTTCGCCTCGAAGCCGTCCATCTCTACCAGAAGCTGGTTCAGCGTCTGCTCGCGTTCGTCGTTGCCGCCGCCAAGGCCTGCACCACGATGGCGGCCCACGGCGTCGATCTCGTCGATGAAGATGATGCAGGGCGCATTCTTCTTGGCCTGCTCGAACATGTCGCGCACGCGGGATGCGCCGACGCCCACGAACATTTCAACGAAGTCCGAGCCCGAGATCGTGAAGAACGGCACATTGGCTTCGCCGGCGATCGCCCGCGCCAGCAGCGTCTTGCCGGTACCGGGAGGGCCCACGAGCAGCGCGCCCTTCGGAATCTTGCCGCCCAGCCGCTGGAACTTGTGCGGGTCCTTGAGGAAGTCGACGATCTCGACCAGATCGTCCTTGGCCTCTTCGACGCCCGCCACGTCCTCGAACGTCACGCGGCCATGCTTCTCGGTCAGGAGTTTGGCCTTCGACTTGCCAAAGCCCATGGCCTTGCCGGAACCGGCCTGCATCTGGCGGATGAAGAACACCCACACGCCGATCAGCAGCACCATCGGCAGCCAGTAGATCAGCGCATTGGTGAGAAGCGAATCGCCCTGCGCGGCGCGGAAGGTGATCTGCACGTTCTTGTTGCGCAGTTCCTTGATCTGGTCCTCGAAATAGACCAGCGGCCCGGTCGTCTGCACCGTGGCGCCGTCGGCCAGCTTGCCGGTAATCGTCTCGCCCGAGATGGTGATCGACTGGATAGCCCCCGAATTGGCCCGGTCGAGGAACTCGGAATAGCTGATTTCGGAAGATGCGGTGCGGCCCACCTGACCCTGGAAAAGGCTGAACAGCGCGAAGAGCAGAAGTGCGATGACGATCCAGACGGCAAAATTGCGGAATTGGTTCACGTGGTCCCTCGAATCTGGCCAGACCCCAAAAGCTGGGCACCGGCGGGTCTATCCCTGGAATGTACTCTAACATAGGTCGGCGTCATCTTTTTTCCAAGGACGCCAAGAGGTAAATGTGCCGTTAGGACGGCCCAATCCGCACAAACGCGATATCGGACTCAACCAGGTCGGCAGCATTGGGCGGCAGGCGCACCAGCGGATAGGCCAGCCGCGCAAAGGCCGGAACGTCCTTGCCCAGCTCACCGGGGATGTGCCCTGCCGGAACGATTGTCGACCCCGGCGGCGCCGTGATCATGAAACGTCCATCCCACAAGAGTTTTCCGGTTTCGGGCACGGTCTGCGGCGTGGCGTCGATCCGGCTTGGCTCCCGAGTCACCCAGAATTGCGTCTTGCGCTTGCCCACGATGGCACCCGCCAGCGTTGCCCGCGGCGGCGCGGCACTGGTGCTCAACCACTGCGCCAGTCGCTGAAGCTCGTCGCGCTCGGGCCTCAGCCGCCCGCCGCCATGATGCACCACAAGCCACGAGAGGATGCGCTGCTGCAGGGCCGGCGGCAGCACCCTGAAGGGCTCAGCCTCCGCGAAGCACACCCCGGCGCCCGTCTCCTCGACCCACAGGGAAATCCATCGCCCGGCGTTTCGGTCGAGAAGGCGCACCGTCCGCGAGCAGTCCCCGGCCAATGCGGCAAGCCGTTCGACCGCCCCCTCGTCGCCGTCCAGTTGGCCAAGCGCCCCGCGCACCCGCACTCGCTCGAAACGTGTGTCATTGTTGCTGGGGTCTTCGATCCAGCCCTGCCCCATTTCTTCCAGCGCGCTGCGCAAGGCCTTGCGCCGCAGCCCCAGCAGCGGCCGCAGCACCGGCAGCCCGTTCCACTGTCCCCTGGCAGGAATGCCGGACAGGCTGTCGGGACTCGTCGTCCGCCGCAGCCGCATCAGCACCGTTTCGGCCTGGTCATCCATCGTATGGGCGGTGAGCAGTGCTTGTGCGCCGTTGGCAAGGCACCAGCCGCTCAACAGGTCATAACGGGCCTTGCGGGCCTTTGCCTGAATGCCGGTCAGGAGCTTCCGCCCATCCCACTTCAGCGTCACGTGAGGGCGGCCCAGTTCCGCCGACCATGCCGCAACACGCGCGGCTTCCGCCTCCGAACCGGCCCGCAAGCCATGATCGACCGTCAGGATGCTGAGAACCGGCGGCCCCGGCTGCGACAAGGCCCAGCGATCGGCCAGCCGCAGCAGCGCCATCGAATCCGAGCCGCCGGATACGGCCAGCGCCACATGGCGCAGGCCCTGCAATGTCAGGAAATCAGGTGAAGGCTCAGGAAGAACAGCCAGCACGCTTGGCTTCGGCCTGCGCCCGGCGGCGGGCTTCGACCGCCTTGGGATACTCGCTGCTCACCGCCGCATAGGCCGCGCAGGCCTGCTCCGCCTGGCCCAGCCGATTGAGCGAGATGCCGAGCTTCAGCAGGCTGTCCGGCGCGCGGCGGCCCTTGGGATATTTCTTGTAGCCCTGCAGGAAGGTCTGCGCGGCGCGCTTGAAGTCGCTCTGGGCATAGAAGGTCTCGCCCAGCCAATACTGCGCGCTGCCGGCCAAGCTGTGTTCGGGATATTTCGACAGGAAGGTCGAGAAACCGGCCTCCGCATCGCCAAACTGGCGGCGCAGCAGGCTTTCGTTGGACCGCTCGTAAAGCGCTTCCGGAGCTTCCGGCGCCAGCGCTACAGTTTCGATTGAATCGGATGGATCGGCACCGCCAGAAGAACCATCCTCGACCGGGGCCTGCTGCAGGAACGCATCGTCTCCTGGCTCCTGTTGCGATGGCGGAACCAGAACCTTGCCCTCGAAACCGCCGTCATTTGCTTTCCCGGCCGAATTGTCGATCGCGCCCAAAATCTGCGGGCCCGGCGCCTTGTTGAAAACCGGCTGCTCTTCCGCCGCAACGGCGGGCGCCGCCGCCATCGTTTCGGCTTCCACCGGCGCGGCGTTGTTCTGCAACGGCTGCTGCTCAATCACTTCGATGTCGCCGCTCTCCGGCAACGGCGCCCCGGCGGAAGCCGCCGCAAGGCGTTTCTGCTGGGTGGGCTCAGCCGAGGGAATGGTCTGCTCGGCGGCGCCGGTCTTCTGCCCCTTCAACTGCTTCACCTCGAAGGAAAGCTCCTCGACCTGCCCCATCAGCAGCCGCACCTGCTCCTCGAGCTGCTGCATCCGCACCGCCATTTCGGACGACGATTGCGCCATCGCCGGCGTCATGGCGCCAACGCCCAGCAGGGCAGCAAAGGCAACGGATTTCACGATTCTCAACATGATCGACACCAAACCACGCCCATCGGGCAACACTTCGTTTCGGTCCCGCAAGTGAACCGCAATCGCGGTGAAATTGAGGCTGGCCGCAGCTTCTGCCGCAAGTCGGTTGCGCACTGTTGCTAGTTTGCGCCACCCGTGATCACGGTAACGGCGCGCCGGTTCTGCGACCAGCACTGTTCGGCGTCGCAAAGCGCGGCCGGACGCTCCTTGCCATAGGCGATCGAGGAAATTCGATTGGCGCGCACCCCCTGCGCGATCAGGAATTCGCGGGCCGCCGTGGCGCGGCGTGCCGACAGGGCAATGTTGTATTCGCGCGTGCCGCGTTCGTCGGCATGGCCTTCGACCTGCACGGTCACGTTGCCATACTGGTTCAGCCACTGGGCCTGGCGGCGCAGCGTTTCCTGCGCTTCGGGCGCCAGCGTCGACTTGTCTTCCGAGAAGTAGATGCGGTCGCCCACGTTCACGCTGAAATCCTGCTCGGAGCCGGGGCGTGCCTCCGATCCTGGGCCGGTCCCGGCATCGAGATCGGGCGTGCTCTTCTTCGAGCATGCCGCAAGCGCCAGAAAGCAGCTCAGCACTGCAACAGTCTTGAGGCTTGCCAAACGAGAAATCATCGACCCACTCCTTGTTCCGGATCCCTGCCCGGCCGTAATGCCTTTAGCCCCGCAGGCGGGACTTACGCTTTGTTTACTCTGCCGCAACAGCGTTAATTTTCCCTCACCCGGCCTCTGAAACGCCTCCCCCGCAACCTGGTTCGCGAGGGAGGTAAAGCCGGGAAGCAGCTTGGGAAATCAGCTCGTCTTGGCCCCGCCGGTGATGACGGTGACGGCACGGCGGTTCTGCGACCAGCACTGCTCTGCATCGCAAAGGGCGGCCGGGCGTTCCTTGCCATAGGCGATCGAGGAGACGCGCGAGGCTTCGACGCCCTGCGCAATCAGGAATTCGCGGGTCGCCGTGGCGCGGCGGGCCGAAAGGGCGATATTGTATTCGCGCGTGCCGCGTTCGTCGGCATGGCCCTCGACCTGGATCTGCACGCCGGCATACTGCTGCAGCCACTGGGCCTGGCGGCGGAGCGTTTCCTGGGCCTCGGCGGTGAGCGTCGACTGGTCTTCCTCGAAATAGATGCGGTCGCCCACGTTGACGGCGAAATCCTGTTCCGAACCCGGCATCGCGACACCAGCCCCCGGACCCGTGCTGGCATTGAGATCCGGCGTGCTCTTCTTCGAGCAGGCGGCAAGCGCCAATACGCTACACAAGGCCAGGGCGAACTTGAAACTCACACTCTTTTTCATCATCGTATCGTACTTCCCGTTTCAGTGTTATCGGAGGCGGCGCTCACAATCCCCTGCAGCTTGCCGCCGGCTTGGGCCCCCCGGCCCAGTCCTCAATTCAGTGTTCAGTTCAGTTTCGGCGACCATGCCGGGTCCGAGCTGAAGCCCGGTGTCGGCACCTGCTGCTCGTTGTAGCCGGTGATATCGACCGACCACAGCTGCGGCCCACCGCTCTCGCCCTGGCTTTCGCGGAAGAACATCAGCACCCGGCTGTTGGGCGCCCATGTCGGGCCCTCGTTGTGGAAGCCTTCCGTCAGGATGCGTTCGGCCGAGCCGTCTGGCCGCATCACGCCGATCGCGAACTTGCCGCCGCCCTGCTTGGTAAAGGCGATCGACTTGCCGTCGGGCGACCACACCGGCGTCGAGTACCTTCCGTTGCCGAAGCTGATGCGGTTCTGCCCGGTGCCGTCGGCGTTCATCACATAGATCTGCTGAGCGCCGCCGCGGTCGGACTCGAACACGATCTGCGATCCGTCCGGCGAATAGGAAGGTGCCGTGTTGATTGCCGGCACATTGGTCAGCTGCCGCAACGCACGTGAACGCAGGTCAAGCTCGAAGATGTTGGCATTGCCGCCATCCTGCAAGCTCATGATCACGCGCTGGCCATCGGGCGAGAAACGGGGGCTGAAGCTCATGTTCGGAAACTCGCCCACGATCTCGCGCTGCTTGGTGTCGATGTTCATGAGATAGACGCGCGGCGTGGCGTTGCCGAACGACATGTAGGTGATCTCGTTGGTCGAGGGCGAGAAGCGCGGCGTCAGCACGAGGTCGCGGCCATCGGTCAGGGGCCTTACATTGAAGCCGTCCTGATCCATGATGGCGAGGCGCTTGACCCGCTTGTCCTTCGGGCCCTCTTCCGACACGAAGACGATCCGCGTGTCGAAATAGCCGTCGATACCGGTCATCGACTTGTAGATCACGTCCGAAATCAGATGCCCTATGCGGCGCGCATTCTTCGGCGTTGTGGTGAACTGCTGGGCCGCAAGCTGCTGCTGGGTGTTGACGTCCCACAGCCGGAATTCGACGCGCATCTTGCCGCCTTCCATGTAGGCCTGCCCCGTCACCAGCGCCTTGGCCTGGATCTGCCGCCATGTCGTGAAATTCGGCTGCTGCTCGAAGCTGGTGATCTGCTCGATGAAGGAAGCGGGATCGAGCGGCGCGAAATACCCCGAGCGCCCCAGATTATTGGTGATGACGCCGCTGATCGTGCTGCCCGACTCTTCCGCTCCCCCGCCCACGAGGAAGGGCGCGATGGCGATCGGCAGCGGATCGATACGGCCGCCGGTGATGTCGATCTCGGTCTGTGCCGCGCCAAGCTGCGCGCCGGCGATCATGCAATAGAGCAAGGTGGCCGCCACCATGAAGTGGCGCAGGAATTTATGTCGGATTGGCGGTGCGGTCATGCTCAGCATTCTTCGTTCAGCTGTCGAACATCATGTTCGGATTGAAATTGATGATGAGATCCTTCCACAGGTCGTATTTGTCCTGCGGCAGGAAATCATAGTTCTGGCAGCCCATGACGGCGGCAACGGCAGAGCGCGCGGTGGCGTCGAACAGCGCATCGCCTGAACTGTTCATGATCTGCGGCTGGCTGGTGATCGTGCCATCGGGATTGATGCCGAAGCGCAGCTTGACGACGATGCTCGCCTCGCGCGCCCCCGGCGGCACCACCCAGCACTCCCTGATGCGCTGCACCAGCGCCTGGATGATGGTGGCGGAAAGCTGATCGTCCGTACCCTGAAGATTGGCCTCGCCCTGGGCGGGCGCGCCATCGAGCTGCGAGGTCTCGACCGGGGCCGTGCTCTCGTCGTCAATCTTGTTGAGGAAAGCCTCCATCTGGTCGAGGTCGAGCTTTTCCTTCTTCTTCTCGGGCTTTTTCTCCGGCTTCTTCTCGGCCTTCTTCGGCTCTTCCTTCTTCTTCGGCTCCGGCTCTTCCACCGTTTCCTTGATGAGCGCCTTCAGCGGATCGGAGTCGAGCGGCTTCGGCTCCGCCTCCTTAGGCGGCTCCTTCTTCGGTTTTTCCTTGGGCTCGGGCGGCGGCGGCGGTTCGGCCTTCGGCTCCTTCGCCACCTTCTTCACTTCCTCGGCAACCTTGGCCTTGGGGTCGGTCTTCTTGACAGTTTCGGTCTTTTTCGGCGCCGGCTTTTCGACGGGTTTTTCCACGTCCTTGGCCATCGCCGTCTTCTTGGAGATTTCGCCGATGTTGGTGATATCGACCTGGATCGCCTCGACTGGCTTCACATCATGCGGCGCCGGATTGGGCAGCACCACGAGCGCCGCGACGAGAATCGCGACATGCAAGCCCAGCGATGTTGCGAGGCTCACCTTCATCGTCAGTTCTGCGTCTCGGAATTGAGAGGTGCGGTTTCGGGCGCGCCCGTAACGAGCCCGATCTTGCGGTAGCCCGCGCCGTTGAGAAGGCCCATCACCTCCATCACCTTGCCATAGGGCACGGAGGTATCGGCGCGCACGAAGAGCTGTTCTTCATAGCCGTTCTTGGCAATGGCGATCAGCTTCGGCGCCAGCGTGGCGAGATCGATCTCGGTTTCCTGCAGGAACACCTTGCCGTCCTGCTGCACCGAAATGGTGATCGGCTCGGTGGAGGAATCCATCTGTTTGGCTTCGGTCTTGGGCAGTTCGATCGGCACGCCCACCGTCATCAGCGGGGCCGCCACCATGAACACGATCAGGAGCACGAGCATCACGTCGACGAGCGGTGTCACGTTGATTTCGCTGATGGCGCTGCCCGACGAGCGGCGCCGCGAATTGCGCCGCTGATATCCGCCCCTGGCTCCGCCTGCTGAAGCACCCATCCTTACACCCGTTCGTCCAACTGGCGTGAAATGATCGCCGAGAATTCATCGGCAAAGTTCTCGAGCCGCGCGCCGATCTTCCCCGCATCGGCGGTGTACATATTGTAGAAGATTGTCGCCGGTATGGCGGCAACAAGGCCGATCGCCGTTGCAAACAGCGCCTCCGCGATGCCCGGCGCCACGACGGCCAAATTGGTGTTCTGCGAATTGGCAATGGCCTGGAACGAGATCATGATGCCCCACACCGTACCGAACAGCCCGATGAAGGGGGCGGCCGAACCCGTCGTTGCCAGGAAGAGGAGCCGCGACTCGACGTCGTGCATCTCCTTCTGGATCTGCACGTCCATCACCTTCTCGATGCGCTTCTGGACGCCCTGGAACCCGGCGCGGAGCGATGCCTCCTGGCTCCGCTTCCACTCGCGCATCGCCGCCATGAAGATCGCGGCCAGCCCGATGTTGTTGCGGTTCCCCATCGACAGGAACAGGTCCTCGAGCGACTGGCCCGACCAGAAGAACTGCTCGAACTTGTCGTTCGCGGAATTCATCCGCCGGACTGCCAGCAGCTTTTCGATGATGATGGCCCAGCTCCACACCGACGCCGCCGTCAGCCCGATCATCACGATCTTGACGACAAGGCTCGCCTGCATGACGAGGTGCCACAGCGAAATCTCGCCTGCTGCCTTGGCAACCGTGTCGACTGCTACCGGATCCATCCTGTCCTTCCATCACCACGAAGGCATATGCCTTTGTGGCCCATCCTGCTCATCTCTTGGGGAGAGAGCGTCCTGAAACATGCGAAATCTGTCGAAACTGCGGCGATTCGGGGCGTTTCACCCAAACCGCGCAGCCGCCCGCCCGGTCAAGGCAGGCTTCAAGCCCCACATGAATCAATCATGGTTAAGGCTTTGTTACGATTGTGAATCCGGAAGGGATTTCAGGGCATCCGCCAGCGTTTGCGGCAGTCTCCGGGGCTTTCCCTGTCCGTCGATCAGGGCCACCATCACGCGAGCGGTGAAGAGAGTGTTGCCATTCAGCATCACCCGTTGGTCCAGTTCGAGGCGCGCGCCGCCCATGTCGAGGAAGCGGGTTTCGACCTCGGCAAGGTCATCGAGCCGCGCCGGTTTCAGGAAATCGCACACCATCCGCCGCACCACGAAGCTCATGTCCTCGAACCCGCTCTGATGAATGCCGAGAAGCCGCAAGCATTCGGTCCGCGCCCGCTCGCAGTATTTCAGATAGTTCGCATGATAGACGACGCCGCCCGCATCCGTGTCCTCGTAATAGACGCGGACGGGCAGGATGTGGACGGCACCCTCGCGCCGCCCGGCCAAATCGGGCCAGGGCTCAGACGTCATGATCGCCCAGCGGCAGCACCCCTTGCGTGATCGCCGGGTCCTGCGGCACCGCAAGCCCCAGATGCCGGAAGGCGTGCGGTGTCAGCAGTCGTCCGCGCGGCGTGCGGTTGAGGAAGCCCAGCTGCAGCAGATAGGGCTCGACGATGTCTTCCAGCGCATCGCGGGATTCAGACAGCGAGGCGGCAATCGTGTCGATCCCTACCGGCCCGCCGCCGAAATTCATGGCGATGGTTTTGAGATAGCGGTGATCGAGCGAGTCGAGCCCGCGATTGTCAACGTCCAGCGCCGAAAGCGCCCGGTCGGCCACGCCGCGGTCGATCACCTCCGCCTTGGCGACGGAGGCGAAATCCCGCACGCGCCGCAGCAGCCGCCCGGCGATGCGCGGCGTGCCCCGCGCCCGCTTGGCGATCTCCTGCGCACCCTCTTCGGAAACATTCACCTGCATCACGCGCGCGCCGCGCCTAACGATTTCGAGGAGCTCATCCTGATTGTAGAAATCGAGCCGCACCGGAATGCCGAAGCGGTCGCGCAGTGGCGTCGTCAGAAGTCCCGTGCGCGTGGTGGCGCCGACCAGCGTGAACTTCGCCAGGTCGATCCGCACCGAGCGCGCGGCAGGTCCCTCGCCGATGATGAGGTCGAGCTGGAAATCCTCCATCGCGGGATAAAGTATTTCCTCAACGGCGGGGTTTAACCTGTGGATTTCATCGATAAAAAGCACATCGCGATCTTCCAGGTTGGTGAGCAGCGCGGCCAAATCTCCCGCCTTGGCGATGACCGGGCCGGAGGTCGCCCGGAAGTTGACGCCAAGCTCGCGCGACATGATCTGGGCGAGCGTCGTCTTGCCGAGACCCGGCGGCCCCGCAAACAGCACATGGTCCAGCGCCTCGCCACGCGCTTTCGCCGCCTGGATGAAAACCTTCAGGTTCTCCTTCGCCTTCGACTGCCCGATGAACTCATCCAGCCGCTGCGGCCTCAAGTGCGTGTCGATGGCATCTTCCGGAATCTTCTCGCGATCGGTGATGCGGGAGGTCATCTGGATAGCCACCAAAACGTTAGCCGGGACATGCCGAAAGCCAGGAAGGTTGTGACAAAAAGAATTGGCATGGCAAATATCAGGAATGTCCGCGACACATCGTGGGTCTCTGTAAAATAGATCAGTGTCGGCGGAATCAGTGACACTGCCAGGCCAATCCAAATCGGCAACTTGCCGGTCGCCAACAGATGGACCGATAGCAACACGGCGATGAACAGCCGCGGAACGAGCATCCTGCCAGCATCCAGCATGCCAAGTTTCCAATCAAGCTTTGGGTCGAGATAGCCCATATAAATGTGGTGAAAGTCCAGAATGGGGTTCCGGTTATGAACGACAATGGGCCACAAGAGGATAAAGATCAAAAAGACGACGATGATGGTGAAGGTCTTTCGCTGGTTTGTGCTCATGACGCTGGTCGCAGCCTGCCCGCCATGTCTTCGCCCCGCGCGAGCGGGGAGAAGAAGGGACCCGTTGCGACAAGCAACGGGGAGATGAGGGGCAACCGGGCTTTGCCGTCAGCGAAGAGTCCGGTTGCCCCTCTCCTATCCCAGGCTGCGCCCGGGCCCCTTTCCTCTCCCCTCTGCCGAGGGGCGAGGACATGTTGCGCAGTGCTCATACCGTCGCCAATTCCTTCAGCGCCAGCCGGATCAATCTCTCCGTGGGCTGATCATCGCCGCCTTGTCTCATGGCGGCCGAGACCGCGGCACCCGCCTGCATCTGCCCGTAGCCGAGGTTGACCAACGCAGATACTGCATCCGCCGCAGCAGTCGGCTTCGGCGCATCGAGTTCTGCGGCGAGTTTCGAGAGCGAGGCATCCACCACCGCGAAAGCCGGAACCTTGTCTTTGAGTTCCAGCACGATCCGCTCGGCCAGCTTCTTGCCCACGCCATTGGCGCGCCCGATCAGCGCCTTGTCCTGCAGGGCTATGGCATTGCCGATCTCGGACGTGGAGAGTGTGGACAAAATCGCCAGCGCCACCTTGGTGCCCACCCCCTGTACCGATTGCAGCAGCCGGAACCATTCCCGCTCCATCACGGAGGCAAAGCCCACCAGCCGGATCATGTCCTGGCTCACCAGCATCTCGGTATGAATTTCGGCGAATTCGCCCTGCGCAGGCAAAGCCGCCAAAGTCTTGGATGAACATGCGACGTGATAGCCCACGCCGTTCACGTCCACCACCAGCCAGTCGGCCCCCGTGGCATCGATCCGGCCTTTGAGCTTTGCAATCATGTGTTTGCCCTCACACCATTCCTGCTAGTGCCCGCGCCGGAACAAGTCAAGAACGCGCAAGGATCTTCGCGAGGTTCTGGCTGCCGCGGTGATGCGCATGGCAGATGGCGATCGCCAGCGCATCGGTCGAATCCGCGGTTCTCATCTGGGCCTTGGGCAGCAGCAGCTTCACCATGTGCTTCACCTGGTCCTTCTCGGCATGGCCTGCGCCGACGACCGTCTTCTTGATCATGTTCGGCGCATATTCCGAGACGGGGATGTTCAGCATCGCCGGCGCCAGCATGACGACGCCGCGCGCCTGCCCCAGCTTCAGCGTCGCCCGCGCATCGGTGTTGACGAAGGTTTCCTCGACCGCCGCCTCGTCCGGCGCGTGAAGCTTGAGGATATCCATCAGCTGCGCGTGTATCTGCAGCAGCCGCTCGGCAAGGCTCTTGTCCGGGTCCGAATGCACCGCGCCATCCGCCACGTAGGAGAGGCGCGAGCCCTCCTGCGCGATGACGCCCCAGCCCGTGTTCCGGAGGCCCGGATCGATGCCGATAATGCGAATCACTGCCATGCCCGCAACCCCTAGCACAGCGGCTCACATCTGCGTGACCACGCGCCGCCTCACGTTGTGTTGACGCAACGCCCCGCCGCACCCGTGCAAGATAGGCGAAACGCGGGAGAAGCCAATGCGCCGACTATCGATCCTCTTTGCCATTCTCTTTACAGCCTTTCTCGCCGCCCCGCTCCATGCCGAGGATGCAAAACCGCCGCAGGGTATCGATGTGGCCCTCATGGCAAAGCTCCGGCAGGGCGGCCTGCTGGTGTTCTTCCGCCACGGATTGACGCCCAACTACAAGGACGCGCTCGACCACGATCCCGATGATCCGCTCCCCGCCAATTGTTCGCACCAGCGCAACCTGTCGGCTGATGGCATCGCCCAGTCGCGCGCCATCGGCGAGGCTTTCCGCAATCTCGAAATTCCACTCGGCATCGTGCGCGCCAGCCCCATGTGCCGTTCCTACGATACGGCCTGGTACGCCTTCGGCCGCTACGAGCGCGACCGCAACATGCTGCTGCACGGCACCAATCCGGAGAAAGACCCGCCCGAAGCCCTGATCTGGAAGAACATCCGCAACATCGCGAAGATCCCGCCCCTGCCGATGACCAACTCGGTCTTCGTCAGCCACGGCACGGTGGGCGAAGTCTTCGGCGCGGGCTATCTCGACGAGGGCGAAGCCGTTGTCGTCGAGCCCGATGGCAAGGGCAGCTGGAAACTGCTGGCCCGCGTCAAATCAGGTGAATGGCAAGCCCCATGAGGCGTCCTACTCGGCGTTAAGCGCCGCCATCACATCGTCCGGAATGTCGGCGTTGGAGAACACGACCTGCACGTCGTCATCCTCGTCCAGCGCATCGACCAGCTTCATCAGCGTCTCGGCCTTTTCCTGGTCGACGGGCGTCATCGTCTGCGGCTTCCACACGACTTTCACTGACTGGGCATCACCGAACTTCGCGGCAAGCGCTGAGGAGACCTCCCCGATCGACTCAAAGGCGCAGGTGATGGTGTGGCCCCCCTCGTCGGACGCCGCATCATCCGCGCCGGAATCGATCGCCGCCTCGATCATCGCATCGGCGGTCGCTTTTGCTGCCGGATAGACGATCTCGCCAACACGGGAGAACATGAAGGCCACCGAACCCGATTCGCCCAGGTTCCCGCCGTATTTGGTGAACAGCGAGCGCACGTTGGAAGCCGTGCGGTTGCGGTTATCCGTCAGCGCCTCGACGATCACCGCCACGCCACCCGGCCCATAGCCCTCGTAGCGCACCGCGTCATAGGTTTCCGCGTCCCCGCCTGCCGCCTTCTTGATGGCGCGCTCGATATTGTCCTTCGGCAGGTTTTCGGCCCGCGCATTCTGGATCGCCAGCCGGAGGCGGGCATTGGCGGAAGGGTCCGGCAGTCCGGCCTTGGCCGCCACCGTGATCTCGCGCGACAGCTTCGAGAAGATCTTGGACCGCATTTTGTCCTGCTTGCCCTTGCGGTGCATGATGTTCTTGAATTGTGAGTGGCCGGCCATGGAAAACCTCTGGATAGTCGCAATAGGGGGTTCGTGGGCCAGCCTTATAGACAGGGCCGCACCCCTGAAACAAGCCGCTTAACCCGGCATTAAGCCTAGCCGATCAAAGCTTCGCACCCGTTGAGTAGCTTTGGAGTTTCTGGAATGTCGGCACGGCGTGGAAGTGTGAGCGAGCTTTGTTATGCAGCGGAAGGCATGTCGGGAACGGCAGGCGCCTCCTCGCTCCGAAAGCTCGGAAGCCTGATGAATGCCGCGCCCTCGGGCCGCCTGTTCGCCGCCATCTCCACCCTGTCGGACATGTCGGCCAAGGCTTCAAAGGCCCTGGAAGACGGCAGCCGCGCCATGGATGCGGGCGACGACCACAAGGCCACGGTGAAACTCGCCCGCGCGCTTGTTCACCTGGACGACATGGCCACCGCCACGGCCATCCCCGATCTGGCCGAGGACCCGGCCTATCTCCGGAAGTCGCGCTAGACTCTACGTCGCGATTCCGCGCAGCTTTTCCGAACGCCGCCGCAGCACTTCCACCGTCACAAGCATGGCGGTGGAGAAAAGCACCAGCACCGTCGCCGCCGCGGTGATGGTCGGCGAGATCATTTCGCGGATGCCGGAGAACATCTGTAGCGGCAGCGTGCGCTGCTCGGGGCTCGCGAGGAACAGCACCACCACAACCTCGTCGAACGAGGTGACGAAGGCGAACAGCGCGCCCGAGATCATACCCGGCAAAATGAGCGGCATGACGACCTTGAAGAACACCGTGTGCGGCGCCGCCCCGCAGGAGGCGCCGGCCCGCATCAGCGTCTTGTCGAAGCTCGACAGCGTTGCCGTCACCGTGATGACGACAAAGGGCGTCGCCAGTGCAGTATGCGCGAGGATGACGCCGATGAGCGTTCCCGCGATTCCCATCTGCGCATAGAACTTGAACATGCCGACGGCCGAGATGATGACCGGCACGATCATCGGCGAGATCAGCACAGCCATCACGCTGGCCCGCGCCGGAAAATTCGCGCGCGACAGGCCGAGTGCCGCGATGGTGCCGAGGAATGTGGCGAGAATCGTCGTCGCGATGGCGATGAGGAAGCTCATCTTCAGCGCGCCCGTCCAGCGCTCGTTGAAGAAGAAGTCCTCATACCAGCGCAGCGAATAGCCGGGCATTGGATAGCTGAAGAAGGTTTCCGAGTTGAACGACAGCGGCATCACCGCAATGATCGGCGCGATCAGGAACAGCAGCACAAGCCCCACGAAGACGCGCACTGCATAATGCGCAACCTTCTCGCCCGTCGTGAAATAGGATGGAACGGCCATGGTGCTTACCCCAGTTTCATCCGGTCGATGCCGATCAGCCTGTTGTAGACGTAATAGAGGATCAGCGTCGCAATGAGCAGGATGACGCCCAGCGCCGAAGCCTTGCCCCAGTTGTTTTCGGTGTTGATGGCGCTGGCGATGAAGCCCGACACCATCTGGTCCGTCGGCCCGCCGACGAGTGCGGGCGTGATGTAGTAGCCAAGGCACAGGATGAAGGTGAGCAGGCAGCCGGCGGCCACGCCGGGAAGCGTCTGCGGCATGTAGACCCTGAGGAAGCAGTAGAACGGCGTGCCCCCTAGCGATTTTGCCGCCCGCATGTAGTTGGGCGAGATCGTCTTCATCACCGAATAGATTGGCAGCAGCGTGAAGGGCAGCTGGATATGCGTCATCGCGACGATCGTCGCGAAGCGCGTCTTGAAAAGCTGCGGCGCGCCTTCGACAAGGCCCAGCAGGTTGAGAACCCAGGTAATGCCGGTGATGTTGAGGAACTGCGCGAACACCCCGCCATCCTGCATCAGGATGGTCCACGCGGTCGTGCGCACCAGCAGCGAGGTCCAGAACGGCAGCAGCACGAAGATCATCAGGATCGAGGCCGTCTTCTGCGGCGTCGTCGCCAGCATGTAGGCGACGGGATAGCCGAGCACCAGCGTCGCGAAGGTGACGAACAGCGATATTGCCAGTGTACGGATCAATATGTCGATATAGATCGACCGGTCGGCCGGAACCGCCTCGATGGACCCGTCAACGCCTTGCCGCATGTCCACCATGGCGAGAAGATAAAACGGCGTATAGACGGATGACGAGCGCTTGATCGTCGCCCATGTCTCGGTGTTGCCCCACACCTTGTCGATCTCGATGACCGCTTCCTTGTACGGCCCAGCCTCCAGTGCCTTCACCTTGCGGCCGGTGGCGACGACCTTCGAGCGCATGCCGGAAATTTCGTAGTTCAGGCGTTTGCCCAGCAGCGCCACGGCATTGTCCGTCTTGGGGTTCTTGAGGTCGGTGACGAGGGCCGCGAAGACCTCTTCGGGTGGCAGGTCCTTGCCATCCCATTGCTGCAAGGCCTGCACGGTTGTCGGCAGGTTCTCCGCCACGTCCGGATCATAGACCGAATTGTATAGCATCACGAGAATGGGGATCAGGAACGAGAGCACGATGAACGCGAACAGCGGCGTTACCAGCGCAAGCGCTTTCAGCCTGTCGCTGCGCTGAGCCCGCGCCAGCGCCTCCTTGAGTGGCGTACCGTCCGCGGCGCGCATCACGCCGTCATTGGGAAGTGCTTGAGCCATCGCCATTGAAAGCGCCCCTCGATGCGATTGGAAAGGAAGCGGGAAGAGAGCGGTCCGCCCCCTTCCCTCTTGCAACGGATGTTATTGTGCGAGCCAGGCGTTGAAGCGCTCGCGCAGCTCGTCGCCCTTGTCGCCCCAGAACTGCGGGTCCGGATAGAACACCGTCTTGAGGTTGTCAGGAGCCGACGGCAGATCTTTCAGGATTGTCGGATCGACCAGCGGAGCGGAATCCTTGTTGGCCGGGCCATAGGCAATGTACTTGGTCTGGTCGGCCATCCGCTGCGGGTCCGACGCGAAGGTGATGAAGCGGTATGCGCCATCAAGCTTTGGCGTGCCCTTGGGAATTGCCCACCAGTCCCAGTCCGGAGCCTGGAAGTCCCAGATGATCTGGAAGGGTTTCTTGTCGTTCTTGATCGCGGTGTCGAAGCGGCCGTTCCACGAGGTCGTGAACACCACCTGTCCGTCCGCCAGGAGCTGCGGGCCCTGCGCGCCCGATTCCCACCAGATCACGTCCTTCTTGATGGTGTCGAGCTTCTTCAGGGCGCGTTCCACGCCCTCATCCGTGCCCAGCACAGTATAGACGTCGGCCGGAGCCACGCCATCCGCCATCAGCGCCCATTCCATGTTCACGAAAGGGCTCTTCTGCAGGGCGCGCTTGCCGGGGTACTTGGCGGTGTCGAACAGCGCCTCGAACAGGCTGGCCGGAGCGGCGGTCTTGGTCGTGTCATAGGCGGCAACCGTCGAGTAGAGGATGTTCGGCACGGCGCAATCGGTGACATCGCCGCCGATGAACTTCGAACGGTCGAGGCCGAGCTTCGCCCAGTCGATCTTCTCGAACGTACCTTCTGCGCAACCGGCAAGGGCGGTCTGCGTGTCGACGTCGACCACATCCCACGTCACGGCGTTGGCTTCGACCATGGCGCGGATCTTGGCGATTTCGCCGTTGTATTCCGCTTCGGTGATCTTGTTGCCCGCCGCGATGAAGGGCTCGTAGAAGGCCTTGCGCTGGCTTTCCTGATAGGAACCGCCCCACGAGGTGATCGTCAGTTCGTCAGCGGCATGCGCCGGCGCCACGGCCATCAGCGCCGTTCCCGCCAAAAGGGCCGCTCCGAACAAGGTAAAGAATTTTTTCATACGACTGCTTCCTCCTGATATGCCGGCATTCCGGCTTGATAGGTTCAAGGGGAGGCTGCAAACCCTTTACCGCGCTGAAGCAGCGCGTGAAGTGGACTTGGCGGTTTCCTCCCCATATTCGCACGCTTTTTTGGCTCTCCGGAATTGCACGCAACCCTGTGCGGCACGCCGGTTCGGCCAATATTTTTATAAGCGCTGCAAAAGATACTAACGGCACAATTTGGGCGCGTCACTAGAGTTTTTTTGTCGCGTTGCGGGAATTCACGTCATGGCAGCGAATTACCAGCCGGAAACTTCCGCC
>JALHQC010000027.1 GCA_022842165.1 bacterium | reverse complement strand
CCCTCGATAGATGGCGATAGACGATGACAGTTTTATCTTTGTTATTCAGATACTTATGCCGTACCCTGGCGTACAATCGGATACTGCCGGAGGGGCAAAAATCATTCCCACTCGATCGTTCCCGGCGGCTTGCTGGTGACATCATAGACCACCCGGCTCACGCCCTTCACCTCGTTGATGATGCGGGTGCAGACGCGGGCGAGGAAGCTGTGGTCGAAGGGATAGCTTTCCGCCGTCATGCCGTCGGTCGAGGTCACGGCGCGGAGGCCCAGCACCTGGTCATAGGTGCGGCCATCGCCCATCACGCCCACCGTGCGCACCGGCAGCAGCACGGCGAAGGCCTGCCAGATCGCATCGTAGAGTCCGGCTTTCCGGATCTCGTCGAGATAGATCGCATCGGCCTTGCGCAGGATATCGAGCTTCTCCCGCGTCACGTCGTCGTGCGGAATGCGGATCGCCAGCCCCGGCCCCGGAAACGGGTGGCGGCCCACGAAATGCGCCGGCAATCCAAGCTCATGGCCCAGCAGCCGCACCTCGTCCTTGAACAGTTCGCGCAAGGGTTCGACGAGCTTCATGTTCATGCGCTCCGGCAAACCGCCCACATTGTGGTGCGACTTGATGGTGACGGATGGTCCGCCGGTAAACGACACGCTCTCGATCACGTCCGGATAGAGCGTTCCCTGCGCGAGGAACGCGGCCCCGCCCACCTTCTTCGCTTCCGCCTCGAACACGTCGATGAACAGCTTGCCGATAATCTTGCGCTTGCGCTCCGGATCGGTGACGCCCGCCAGCTCGCCAAGAAATGTTTCGGAGGCATCCACATGGACGAGCGGAATATTGTAGGCCTCGCGGAACAGCCGCACGACCTCTTCCGACTCGTTCAGCCGCATCAGCCCATGGTCGACGAAGATGCAGGTCAGCTGCTCGCCGATGGCCTCATGAATCAGCACGGCGGTGACGGCGGAATCAACCCCGCCCGACAGCCCGCAGATGACGCGCTCGAAGCCGACCTGCTTCTTGATCTTGGCGATCATCTCGGCCTTGAAATGCGCCATCGACCAGTCGCCCCTGCAGCCGCAGATCTCAAGCGCGAAGTTCTTGAGCAGCTTCGCGCCGTCAGGCGTGTGGACCACTTCCATGTGGAATTGCGTGGCGTAGAACTGGCGCTGCTCGTCGGCGATGGCAGCGTATGGTGCGCCCTCGGAGGTTGCCACCACCTTGAAGCCGGGCGGAATGGCGGTCACCCGGTCGCCATGGCTCATCCACACCTGGTGGCGCTCGCCCTTCTCCCACACGCCGTCGAACAGCGCGGATGCCTCTTTCACCTCGACAAAGGCCTTGCCGAATTCGCGGTGGTCGGAACCCTCCACCCGGCCCCCAAGCTGGGCGCACATGGTCTGCTCGCCATAGCAGATGCCGAGCACAGGAAGCCCGCGCGTGAACACCCGTTCGGGTGCGCGGGGTGAATTCTCGTCATGCACCGAAGCCGGGCTTCCCGACAGGATGATGCCCCTGAGACCCGGCCAGTCCAGCGCCGTCTCGGCCTTCTGGAACGGCACGATTTCCGAATAAACCCCCGCCTCGCGAATGCGCCGCGCGATGAGCTGGGTGACCTGTGAGCCGAAGTCGATGATCAGGATACGGTCTTGCATGCGGGGCGTTTAATGAACTGCGCCGGAGTCTGCAAGTCGCAGAGTTTGATGGCTAACTGGTGACATTCTAAACCATGCCCAATAGGGTCGCGCCATGGAAGACGGTCTCTCAGCTTCTCCGCTCACCACCTCTGGCGCATCTTCGAACTGGCGGCAGTGGGGACTGTGGCTTCTGGTCAATCTCGGGCTTGTCTACGCGCTGACGGTTCTCGTGAGACTTAACAAAATGATCATGTTTGGAGATCTCGCGCTAGGAACTGGATTTTTTCTTGCCTCTTGCCTGTGTGTTGCCGCGTGCAACGTCCTACTTGCCAGGCGGGGACCATTTGGCTGGCGTATCGCCTTTCTCGCCACCGCACTGCTGACCCTTCTCAGCGGCATATGGATGGGAGTGCTCGGAATACTGCCGGTTGTTTTCAACCTGCCCTTCATTCTGAGGACGATTGGGCTGTTCTGACGCAGGAAGTGTCCTACCCCGTCGCGATATCCCACAACAGCTTCATGTTGAGCGCAATGATGATGGCGGCAATGATGCCTGCCACGAGTGTAAGCCATACTGGTGCCGCCAGCCCCGCCATCTTCGCCTTGTCGCGCGTGAACATCACGAGCGGCACGATGGCGAAGGGCAGCTGGAAGGCGAGAATCACCTGGCTGAGGATCAGCAGCATGCCGGTGCCCTCCGCGCCGTAATAGATGGTCACGCCCGCCGCCGGCACGATGGCGATCATGCGGGTGATGAGGCGGCGCAGCCATGCCGGAAGCTTGATGTCGAGAAACCCCTCCATCACGATCTGGCCGGCCATCGTTGCCGTCACCGTCGAGTTGAGGCCGCAGCACAATAGCGCGATGGCAAACAGCTTGGGCGCCAGCAGTGATCCGACGAGCGGCGCCAGCATGGAATGCGCCTCGCCGATCTCGGTCACGGTTGTGGCGCCCGTCCGGTGAAAGGTGGCGGCGGCGAGGATCAGGATCGAGGCATTGACCAGCAGCGCGAACATCAGCGCGATGGTCGAATCCCAGGTAGCGAATTTCAGGGCCTCGCGCTTCTGCGGCAGGCTGGTTCCGAAATCCCGCGTCTGCACGATGCCGGAATGAAGATAGAGGTTGTGCGGCATCACGGTGGCCCCGATGATGCCGAGTGCCAGATAGAGCATCGCCGGATTCTTCACGATATCAACCGTCGGCGCGAAGCCGAGAATGACCTTGCCCCATTCGGGGTCTGCCAGCGCGATCTGGACGAAGAAGCACACGAAGATGACGCCCAGCAGCGCGATGATGAAGGCCTCGATCCAGCGGAAGCCGAGCCGCTGCAGCCACAGGATGAGGAACACGTCGAGCGCGGTGATGATGACGCCGAGTTCCAGCGGGATGCCGAACAGCAGGTTGAGGCCGATGGCCGTGCCGACCACTTCCGCGATATCGGTGGCGATGATGGCGATTTCAGCAAACAGCCACAACACCCAGGCCACTGGCCGGGGAAAGGCATCCCGGCAGGCCTGTGCCAGGTCGCGGCCCGAGCCGATGGCCAGCCTGGCGCACAGCGATTGCAGAATGATCGCCATGATGTTGGACATCAGCGCCACCGCCAGCAGCGCGTAGCCAAACTGCGCGCCGCCTGCGATCGAGGTGGCCCAGTTGCCGGGATCCATGTAGCCGACGGCGACCAGATAGCCTGGCCCGATAAATGCCAGCGCCCGCTTCCACGGCGTGCCGGCGCGCGACACGTGAATGGAGCGGAACACATCGACCAGCGAGGGCTCGCCCCGCTGGCGCCGCCATCCCGAAAGCTCCTCGGCAGTCGTCACATCATTTGGCATGGGCACAAGTTTAGCATTGGCTAAACCTATTGCAATAGGGTAATTTCGCAGCTGCAAGACGGAGAAGAAAATTGCCGCAACGTGCGAAACGGCCGGGCACTGCAAAGATCCGCTCGGCCGCCTTCCGCCGCATCCGGGCCGATCACAGTTCGGAACTGGCGGAGGATTACGTCGAACTGATCGCCGACCTGATCGACGAGAAGGGCGAAGCGCGCGGCTCGGAAGTGGCCATGCGGCTGGGCGTTGCCAACGCGACTGTTGTGAAGACCATGAAGCGGTTGCAGGACATGGGGCTTGTGACACAGGAACCCTACCGCTCGATCTTCCTGACCGGTGACGGCTGGAAAATGGCAGAGGACGGCCGCCGCAAGCACAAGATCGTCGAGGCCTTCCTGCTGGCCCTCGGCATTTCGGAGGAAACCGCCCGCATCGATTCAGAAGGGATCGAGCATCACGTCAGCGAGGAGACGCTGCGGGCGATGGCCCGGTTTCTGGCGCGGAAATAAGCCTCAGCCGCTGCAGGACCAGACGACTTCCCGGCAATTCCGGTCGTTGCTGCGGCAAATGCCCATGGCGATGGACTTTGCCTGCGCCCTGCTTGCCCCCCAACCGGTGCCATAGCCGCGTTTCGAGCCGACCGCCAGCGACCCGCAGGCCTTGGTGAACCACAAGACGATGCCGCAGCCGCTCTTGCGCGACCCGCAGCCGGCCATGGCCCGGGCCTCAGCCCCGCTCCGGCTGTTGAAGCCGTAGGAATAGCCGTAATTGCCGGTCTTCTGCGAAAAGGCGATGGCGCCATAATCGGCCAGCGCGGGTGTCGAGATCATCAGGCCGCCGAAGACCAGCACAGCGGCGGCAAGATACGGCTTTGTCATTGCATTCCCCCTGCCGGGACGACCCCCACCAACGCGGCGTCTCACGGCACCGGAAAACTGCCAGCAATTCTTGCACGCTGCAAGACCATCCGCCATACCGGAACGCGCGTCAGCGGCGCTCCATCACGGCGACGAAGAATCCGTCGGTGCCGTGCCGCGCGGGAGTGAGCAGCAGCGTATCCTCGGCACCGTCGGCGGAAATGGGCGCCGGGCCGCCAATGGTCCGTTCCCAAACCGATTTGTAAGGAACGAGCGTCAAATCCTTATGGCGGCTCAGGAATTCCGCGATCTGGCCGGTGTTCTCCTGCGGTAGCACCGAACAGGTGATATAGGTGAGCCGCCCGCCGCGCTTCACCAATTCGAATCCCTTTTCAAGCACTTGGGCCTGGTCCTTCAGCCTCTGGTCGAGCTGCTTCTGCGTCAGCCGCCATTTGGCGTCGGGCTTCCGCCGCCACGCGCCGCTTCCTGAGCATGGCGCATCGATCACCACGCAATCGAAGGGGCCGCTGGCATCGAGCCTGCCCTGCTCCTGCGCCGAGACCACATCGCAATTGGTAACGCCGGCCCGCGTCAGTCGGTCGAAGATCGGCCGCAGCCGGAAGCGGTCGGTATCATGCGCCACAAGGCGGCCTTCATTGTTCATCATCGCGGCCAGCGCCAGGGTCTTGCCGCCCGCCCCTGCGCAGATGTCGGCCACCGTCTCGCCGGGCTTCGCGCCAGACAGCAGCGCCGCCACCTGCGAGCCCGCGTCCTGCACCTCATACCAGCCGCGGCCATGGGCAGGCTCGGCCTCGACATTGGCGTTCCGCGTGTCATGCCCCGGCGCCGCGATCCTGACCGCGAGCGGCGACAGCGGCCCCGCCACCGCGCCGAACCGCGACAGCGCGTCAAGCACCGCGTCCCGCGTGGCCTTGAGCGTGTTGACGCGCAAGTCGATCGGCGCCCGCGAGGCGATCGCCGCCCCCTCTTCCGCCGCGCGCTCGCCAAAGCCCGCCGTGAAGGAGGCCACCAGCCATTCCGGCAGATCGCCTCTCACAGCAACGGGAAGATCGTCCCGCAGGACGCGCGACAGTGCCGCTGCCTCGCCCTCGGTCAGCGTGCCCGGGCCATGCTCCTCCGCCAGCGTGGCGGCGATCTGGTCCGGGCTCTGTCCCCAGATGTCGTGCAGTGCGGCCAGCACCAGCGCCCGCGGCCGCCCGTCGCCCATGCGGGCGGAGAGCGAATTGCGCCGCCGCAGACAGTCGAACACCAGCGTGCCGATGGCGTGGCGGTCGGTCGATCCGGCGAAGCGATGGGTCTTCCCCCATTCGCGCAACGCATCGGAGGCCGGCTGATGATGCTCGAAGACTTGCTTCAAAATGTCGATGGCCGCAGCGGCCCGGCCTGCAAGGCGCATGGTCTATCCGATCACGTAAAGGCGGAGGCCGAACCACAGCCACAGCAGCACGGCGACGGTGAAGCTCAACAGGAACGCCTGGAACCGCCTGATAATGATGTTGCGGCCGATGTGGATGAATGTGTGCGCCACCCGGCTGGCAACGAAAACCCACGCCAGCGCCACGGCCACCCAGTCGGCAAGGCCCGTCGCCACGATGAGGGCGAGTGCCGCATAGAACAGCACCGGTACTTCGAACTGGTTCTGGTAGTTGTTGGCGAATTTCCGCACATCGTCAGGCCATTTCGAGCCGTCGTTGGCGATGTCGTTGACCTTGACGCGCCCCTGCCGCGCCGCCTGGAAGCGGGCGCGGCCCATGCGGCCGCCCACATAGAACACCAGCGCCACATGGATGAAGGCGGGCAGCAGCAGCCATTGGACAACTGTCATTTCTCGAGCCCCATGGCCTTGGCGAGATCGGCGACCTGCGGCTGCTGCAGCAACTCCTCGCTGGGTCCGGTCAGCTTGTCGCGCGCGTCGCGGTCGAGCGTGCTCACCTGTTCGGTCAGCGCCGGATCGAGCTTCGCGCTATCGAAACCGCAGCGGAAATAGCTGATGCCGAAACTATCGCCCTTGTCGCCCTTCGAGACATAATCCTCCGCCCGCTGAACATCCTCGAACGACAGGGTCCGCACATAGCTCTCGCCAACCTGCTCCAGCACGTCGACATAGACGACGCCTTGCGAAGCAGAATCGGTATCGAAGGCCATGTTGCAGCTCTCGATCCTGGCCTTCGCATCATAGACGCAGGCCCCGCGCTGATAGAGCATGTAGCTCACCTGCCCCGTTGCGATGTAGCGCCCGAGATCGACGTGATAGGCGACGAAGCCACCGTCCTTGCCTTGCCGGAAAAAATTCAGCGCGCAACGGCGGGCATCCAGCAGATCTTTCCCCGCAGGATCGCCCGCGATGGTGAAGTTGCCGGTGAAGGGATAGTCCTCGGCAAGCGCCGGCCCCGCTGCAATCAGCGAAACGCCCAGCACGGCAAGAGCGGTTGTGGCGATGCGCATGCGGTCAGCCCTGCCGCTGATAGTTTGGCGCTTCGCGGGTGATCATCACGTCATGCACATGGCTTTCGCGCATGCCGGCCGATGTGATGCGGATGAACTGCACTTTGTCGCGCAGCTCGGCGAGGTCGGCGGCCCCCACATAGCCCATCGCCGCGCGCAAGCCGCCGACCAGCTGGTGCAGCACCGCGCCAACCGGTCCCTTGTAAGGAACCTGCCCCTCGATCCCCTCGGGCACCAGCTTGAGACTATCCTTCACCTCCTGCTGGAAGTAGCGGTCGGCCGAGCCACGCGCCATGGCGCCCACCGAGCCCATGCCGCGATAGGCCTTGTAGCTGCGGCCGTTATAGAGATAGACCTCGCCCGGGCTTTCGTCAGTTCCGGCGAGCAGCGAGCCGATCATCGCAACGCCCGCCCCGGCGGCCAGCGCCTTGGCGAGATCGCCGGAAAGCTTGATGCCGCCATCGGCGATCACTGGTACATCCTGCTTTGCACCCTCTTCCGCACACTCCATGATGGCGGACAGCTGCGGCACGCCGACGCCGGCCACAACCCGCGTGGTGCAGATGGAGCCCGGCCCGATGCCGATCTTCACCGCATCCGCACCCGCATCGATCAGCGCTTTCACAGCCTCCGCGGTGGCGACATTGCCGGCGATGATCTGCACCTTGTTCGAAAGTTTCTTGATGCGGCTCACCTGGTTGATGACGTTGGCCGAATGCCCATGCGCGGTATCGACCACGATGAGGTCGGCTCCGGCATCGACCAGCAGCCCTGCCCGCTCGAAGCCCGCATCGCCCGTGCCGGTGGCCGCACCCACGCGCAGCCGCTCGTGCTCGTCCTTGGCGGCCAGCGGATGGTCGGCCGCCTTTTCCATGTCGTTGACGGTGATGAGGCCGACGCACTTGTAGTCGTCGTCGACGACGATCAGCTTCTCGATCCGGTATTTGTGCAAAAGCCGCCGCGCCTCGTTGCGGTCAACGCCGACCTTCACGGTGACGAGGTTTTCGTTCGTCATCAGGTCGGCGACCTTCATGTCGAGGTCGTTGGCGAAGCGCACATCGCGGTTGGTGATGATGCCGGCCAGCCTGCCGTTGCCGTCGACCACCGGGATGCCCGAGATCTTGTGGCGTTCCTTTAGCTTCAGCACGTCGCCCAGCGTCGCCTCGGGCCTGATGGTGATGGGGTTCACCACCATGCCGCTCTCGAAGCGCTTCACCTGCCGCACATGCTCGGCCTGAATGTCGGCATCGAGGTTCTTGTGAATGATGCCGAGGCCCCCTGCCTGCGCCATGGCAATCGCCAGCCGCGCTTCCGTCACTGTGTCCATCGCCGCCGAAATGATGGGGATCGACAACGAGATCGAGCGCGTCAGCCGTGTGGCCGTCTTGACGTCTCCCGGCAGCACGGACGAGGCACCAGGCTTCATCAGCACGTCGTCGAATGTCAGGTATTCGGGAATGTGGCGCGGCGCCATGGGGCCAACCTCTCGGGTATCGATGACTGCATGCAAGATTGGCGGCTGTCCTTAACACCCAAGTGTCAGCCGGGGCAAGCCCTCCGGAACCCGGACACGCTCTTCGCCGTTGCCTGTCCTTGCGCACCGGCTCTTGCCGTGACCGGAAGAGGACGAGACCCGATGGAGCCCTACCTGGTTGTGGTTGCCGTCTTCGGCGCCATCATCCTTCTCACCGCATGGCTGCCGATTGTACTGGAGAGCCTGCCGCTGTCGCTTCCGATCGTCTGCATTGCACTTGGGATCGGCATTGCCTTATCGCCCATTTCCTATGTTACGGCAGCGAATCCGCTCGAAAATCGCCTGCTGACGGAGAGGCTCACCGAATTCACGGTCATCGTCTCGCTCATGGGCGCAGGCCTGAAGCTCGACCGGCCGCTCAGCTGGCGCGGCTGGATGACGACATGGCGCCTGCTTGGCATCGCGATGCCGCTCACCATCACGGGGATCGCCCTGCTGGGCTGGAGCGTCCTTGGCCTCGGCGTCGCGTCCGCCATTCTCCTCGGCGCGGCCCTGGCACCCACCGATCCGGTCCTGGCAAGCGACGTGCAGGTCGGTCCGCCGAATTCGAAGGAGGAGGACGAGGCCCGCTTTGCGCTCACCTCGGAGGCAGGCCTCAATGACGGCCTGAGTTTTCCCTTCGTTTATCTCGCCATCGCCATTGCCCTGTCGCAAGCGACGGGAGAGCCATGGTTCGGGCGCTGGCTGGCGGTCGATGTCGTTTGGAAGCTGGCGGCCGGCATCGCCATCGGCTGGGCCACGGGCAAGCTGCTGGGCCATGTCACGTTCCGCGTGTCGAAACGCTCGCAGCTGTCAAGGACCCGCGATGGCCTGGTGGCGATCGGCATCACCTGCCTCTGCTATGGCATCACTGAACTCGCCAATGGCTATGGCTTTCTCGCCGTCTTCGCCGCCGCGGTCACGTTGCGGTCGGTAGAGCGGCGGCACAGCTATCATACCGAGCTTCACACCTTCACGGAGCAGATCGAACGGCTGTTCATGATGGTGATCCTCGTCTGCTTCGGGGCCGCAATTGCCGAGGGCACCATCTTCGATGCCCTGAACTGGCAGGTAATCGCGGTCGCCCTCGTGGTCCTCCTCGTCATACGCCCGCTGTCCGGCCTCATCGGACTTGCCGGCATGCCACAGCCGCGCGACGAAAAGGCCGTGATCGCCGTCTTCGGCATAAGGGGTCTGGGGTCCTTCTATTACCTCGCCTATGCACTGGGTCAGGCGGAATTCGACAGTCCGGAAATCCTGTGGGTCACGGTCTGCGTCGTGGTGCTGATCTCGATCATCATCCATGGCATCACTGTCACCCCGATCATGAACATGATCGACCGCCGCCGGACACTCCTCGCGAAACAGGAACCATGATTGCGATCCATTTCGAGGCCTACTCCTCGAAGCGGCTCGCGGGGTCGCGGTCGCGTTCGTATCGTCTGCTCAGCGGAAACGGCGGCAGCCAGCTTTCGCGGCGGATCACCCAGCTCTCATAGGTCGGCGCCAGCTGGCTGGGCGCATCGAGCGATCCGAGGTTCACCTCAACCTCATCCCCGCTGCGCCCGAACACCGTTGAACCGCAATTGGGGCAGAAGCATCTTCCGGCATAGCTCCGGGTCTCACCCTCGACCGTGACGGCAGCCTCCGGAAAAATCGCCGATGCGTGGAACAGCGCGCCATGGTTTTTGCGGCAATCGAGACAATGGCAGAGCCCCACGCGATAAGGCCGCCCCAAGGCCACGAAGCGGACCTTGCCGCACAAGCAGCCACCTATGAATTGCTCCATGCGCTATCGCTCCTCTCAAGCCGGACGGCGGCGGCAGGTCAATTATCCCCGGAACCCCATGGCCAGCACGAAGAGTTCGGCCGAATCGTCGCGGCTCGCCATTGGCTTCACATGGCGCACGGACGCGAAATCCTTCTTCATCAGCTTCAGGAGGTCGCTCTCCGTGCCGCCGCGCAGAACCTTGGCGAGATAGGTGCCGCCCGGCTTCAGCACCTCGCGGGCGAATTCATAGCCCGTCTCGGCGAGGTTCATGATGTTGATATGATCGGTCTGGCGGTGGCCGGTCGCATGCGCCGCCATGTCGGAGAGGACACAATCCGCCTTCTCGCCGCCGAGCGCGTCGATCAGCAGCTGCGGCGCGTCGTCCTCGAGAAAATCCTTCTTGAAGATGGTGACGGCGGAGATCGGGTCCATGCCATGCATGTCGATGGCGATGACCTTGCCTTTGCCTTCTTCCGCCTTGACGCGCTTGACCGCGACCTGGCACCAGCCGCCGGGCGCGGCGCCCAGGTCGACAATCCGTCCGCCAGGCTTCAGGAACTTGTACTTGTCGTCGATCTCGATCAGCTTGAAGGCCGCGCGCGAGCGGTAGCCGAGTTTCCGCGCCTCATGCACATAAGGATCGTTCAGCTGCCGCTCGAGCCAGATCTTCTGCGACGGCGTGCGCCCCTTGCCGGTCTTCACCCGCACTTTCAGGCTGTTGCCGCCGGGCTTCTTGCCGCTACCCGGCCTGCTCATGCTGCCCTCCCATAGGTGCCGTCCTGCTTCATCAGCATGGTGAGGATGCCTTCGCGCAAGCCCCGGTCGGCCACCCGGATGCGCTCCGCCGGAAAGGCCAGCCGGATTTCTTCCAGAATGGCGCAGCCTGCCAGCACGAGGTCGGCGCGCTCCTTGCCGATGCAGGGGTTGGCGGCGCGCTGCTCATAGGTCATGTGCAGAAGCCGGTGCGTCACGTTGCCGATGTCGGCACTGTTCAGCCAGCAGCCGTCGACGCGGGAGCGGTCGTAGCGCGGCAGGCCAAGCTGCACGCCGGCAATGGTGGTAACGGTGCCCGACGTTCCGAGAAGATGCGACGGGATGGGCGGCGCCCCGCCATTGGCAACCGAAACCCGCGCCGCGAACTCCTGCAGCATCGGTCGCAGATAGTCGCACATTGCCGCGAAGGATTGCGGCGTCACATCCATGCCGCCGCCGAACTGCTCGGAAATGGTGACGACGCCGGCGGCAAGCGACGTCCAAGCCACCGTGTCGAAGCGCAGGCCGTTGCGCCTCATCCACAGGACTTCGGTGGAGCCGCCGCCGATATCGAAAACCAGTGCGGTCTCGGCATCGCGGTCGACCAGCGGCTCGGCCCCCGTGGCGGCAAGTCCCGCTTCCGTCTCGCGATCGATGATTTCGAGGCGAAGGCCGGTCTCGTCCTTGACCCTGTCGATGAAGTCCGGGCCGTTCTCCGCCATGCGGCAGGCCTCGGTGGCCACGAGGCGCACCTTGTCCACCTTGCGCCATTTCAGCTTGTTGGCACACACCCTGAGTGCGTCGATGGTCCGCGCCATGGCATCATCGCTCAAGCGCCCCGTCTGCGCCAGCCTTTCGCCGAGCCGCACGATGCGCGAAAACGCATCGACCACCACGAAACCGTGCGGCGACGGCGTGGCGATCAGCAGGCGGCAATTATTGGTGCCGAGGTCGAGCGCGCCGTAGAGATCGGCGGGCAGAATGTCTCGCTTGTCCGGCTGGCCGTTGCCAGGCTCGCCGCTTGCTGCGGGTTTTCGCCTGGAACGGTTCCAGCCCGACCGATTGGTCGCGTCCACGTCCCAAAACCTTTCAGGGGCTTCCGGCTCTCGACGGCATTGCTGCCGGAGCGGCATCGGTCGCCCGTAATCATTGCGTTAGAAAGAATGTAACAGGTTCACCCCCCGCCCACAAAGCAATTGTGTCGTTCGGATGCAACGCGAGGTGTTAACCCCACATTGAGACGTTCTCCCCTAATACTTGGGCCCAAGTAGGGGTTTTCATGCGTACTTTCGGTCCCAAATGGTTCAAGGACGGATCGCTCATCGGCGAGTTCTCGGATCATCTGGGTGTGGCGATCACCCAGCAGAAGCAGGCGATCGCGCTGCATGCGGCGAGGGTTGACGCCGAACTCGCCTCCAAGGCGAAATCCGAATTCATCGCCAACATGAGCCACGAGCTCAGAACCCCGCTCAACGCCATCATCGGCTTCTCCGACATGCTCCACACCCGGACGGTGACCGACCCGGAAAAGGTCCACCAGTATTCGGGCTATATCAAGCAGGCGGCCGAGCATCTTCTTGCCCTCATCAACGGCATTCTCGACGTCTCGAAAATCCAGGCCGGCAAGCTCTCCGTTGACCGCGAGCCGATCGACATCGCGCCGATCATGGCGTCCTGCCTCCTCATCATCGAGGCCAAGGCCCGCGAAAAGGGCATCACGGTCGAAACCTCGGTGCCGCAGGCTTTGCCGCGCATCTCGGGCGACTCGCTGCGCCTCAAGCAGATCCTCATCAACCTTCTCGGCAACGCCGTGAAGTTCACGCCCGAAAATGGCCGCATCCGCATCGAAGGCTCGGTGCTGCAGCAGGGCTATGCGGTGTTGTCCGTTACCGACACCGGCGTCGGCATGTCGCCCGCCGAGGTTGAAACCGCCATGCGTCCCTTCGGCCAGATCGATACCGCCTTCAACAAGCGCCACGAGGGCACGGGGCTCGGCCTTCCCATCGCCTATGCCCTGGCGCGCCTCCACGGCGGCGACCTCCGCATCGACTCGCAGAAGGGCGTGGGCACAAGGGTCTCGCTCATCCTTCCGCTCGCTTCCGACATGCCCGCCGCGGCCGAACCGAACATTCATTGAGAGCAACGTAGACACATGCAGCGCCAGCAGCAGCCGATCTCGCCGAACATGGCCGTGCGTCCCCATACGGTCGAACGCGTCGGCCGCATCGTGGCCGTCACCGGCGCCCATGCGGTGATCCTGATCGATGCCGAGGACCCCGCCAACCCGCACAAGACGCCGGAAATCGGCACCCTCCTGAAGGTCGACACGAACAAGTCCATCTCGCTCTGCATGGTCTCGGCGCTGAGTTCGCCCATGCCGTCGCATTCCAAGGACGAGAAGGAACTCCGCATCATCGAGGTCGAGTTCATCGGCGAGTTGCCGAAGGATTCATCCGGCACGGCGCTGGGCTTCCGGCGCGGCATCTCCTGCTATCCCTCGCTCGGCGACATCGTCTTCCGCGCCTCGAAGCTCGAGCTTGAAAAGGCCTATGCCTGCGATGCCGATACCGCGATCCGCGTCGGCCACATTACCCAGGACGAAGCCATCCCCGCGATGATCAAGATCGACGAGATGCTGGGCAAGCATTTCGCCGTGCTTGGAACGACCGGCACCGGCAAAAGCTGCACCGTGGCATTGATCCTGCGCCGCATCCTCGAGAAGAACCCGCAGGCCCATGTGCTGCTGCTCGACGTTCACCGCGAATATGCCAACGCCTTCCAGGACCTCGCCGAGATCATCACGCCTGACAACATGAACCTGCCGTTCTGGCTGCTGAACTTCGAGGAGATCGTCGAAATCCTCATCGGCCAGGGCACCAACCGCGAAGCCGACACCGAAGTGCTGCGCGAGCTGATCCCGCTCGCCAAGATGCGCTACATGAACAACCAGCGGCGCGACAGGAACGGCATCGTCCGCGGCCGCGAGGTGACGGACCCCACCAACATCGGCGTCGACACGCCCATTCCCTACCGCACGTCCGACCTCACCGGCATCCTCGAGGAGTATATCGGCAAGCTGGAGCTGCGCGGCGAGCTTGCTCCCTACAAGCGCCTCAAGGCGAGGATCGAGACGATCAGCCGCGACCCGCGCTATGCCTTCATGTTCGGCTCGCTGACGGTGCAGGATACGATGGCCCAGGTGCTGGCCCGCCTGTTCCGCATTCCGGTCCAGGGAAAGCCCATCGCCATTCTGGAACTGGGCGGCCTGCCGTCCGAAATCATCAACGTCGTCGTCTCGGTTCTCGCCCGCCTCGCCTTCGATTTCGGGGTGTGGAGTGCAGGGCAAATCCCCATCACCTTCGTGTGCGAGGAAGCCCATCGCTACGTGCCGATCGACAAGACGCTGGGCTTCGAGCCGACGAAGCGCGCCGTCTCGCGCATCGCCAAGGAAGGCCGCAAATACGGCGTGTCGCTCTGCCTCGTCACCCAGCGCCCGGCGGAGCTCGATCCCACCATCCTGTCACAGTGCAACACCATCTTCTCGATGCGGCTCACCAACGAGCGCGACCAGGACATCCTCCGCGCCGGCATCTCGGATGCCGCCGCAAGCCTCTTGGAATTCATGCCCACCATGGGCACCGGCGAGGCGATCACCTTCGGCGAAGGCGTGGCGCTCCCGACCCGCATCAAGTTCGACATGCTCCCGGCGGATGCCTGGCCCAAGTCCAACACCGCCTCCTTCACCAAGAACTGGGCCAAGGAACTCCCCGACGATAATTTCCTCAACGACATCGTCATCCGCTGGCGCGCCCAGAGCCACAATCCCGAAGGCTTGGGGGGCGACATTCCCATGCCGCAGGCCGTGGCCGTCGCCCAGCAGATCGCCGCCCCGCCCCCGCCGCCCGTTTCATCGGCAGCCCTCAGAAGGCCGGCCGCAGGCGGCGCCGGCCAACCGGGCTTCGGGCAGACGGGCGCATCCCGCCAGCCCCCGCCGCCCCCACCCCCGCCCACCGGCGCTCCCGGCCAGCAGCAAAGCCTCGCCAGCCTCATCCGCCAGTTCCGCGGCTGAAGGCCTGCGTATTCTCCCGGACAAGACGCTTGCACATCAAGGGCCGTGAGGCTATCTAGCCCGGCACCGAACCCGTTGGGGGATCGTCTAACGGTAGGACCGCGGACTCTGACTCCGCTAGTCTAGGTTCGAATCCTAGTCCCCCAGCCACTCGTTCTCATCGTACTTTCCAGAGATCTATGAACTCCCGAAAAATGCGGGCCTCTCCGGTCCGGAGCTGCCATGGGTCACATCCAGCGGTCACGCATTGGTGACTGTCCAGGCATCCGCTTCCCGGCTAACAGTCACGTCATGCCGAGATTGGTTCTGCTGCGGTTTATACTGGCCTTGCTGCTGCCTCTGAGCTTTTCACTGGCATCGGCGCAAGTGCTTCTGCCTTGCCACGCCGCAACCGGCGACAGTCGATGCTGTGCATCGGCCGTCTGCGAAAAGTCTTCGGCCATTGAAATGGGCGGCTGTGCAGGCATGTGCGCACCCGGCATCGCAACGCTTCCTGCCTTTGCCATCACCGGCGATCGGTCCGCTGGTCTGACCGAGACGGCAGAGACCGTTGTTCGGCAACCCCGGGAGATAAAGCCGCCCGTTCCGCCGCCACGCGTTTCGTGAGCTTTCGGTTCTGCAATCCTAAAAAAACCAGTCCATGAATGGAGACGAGCCATGAAACGTTTTGCAATCGCCTTGTTCGCGGTTCTCGCGATGTCGGCAACAGCTTATGCAGCCTCATGTTGCGATGGCGCAGCGTGTTGCATTGAAGTGATGCCCTGCTGCGACTGAGACGGCCAAGGGGCGCCCAGGCTATATTGGCCTGGGTGCCTTTCTCGATCAGCGAGCGGAGCGACCCACCACGGGTGAACCGCAACGGTAGCGCTGGCGGATCCTGAAGTTCCGCACCCTGCCGGATGATTGACGGCGCAGCATAAGAACGCAACCACTGTTGCCTCGTATCTTGCACCCGGCATTCGGGGCTGCAGAGGTGTTCCTGAAGCGGCGCCGGCTTCAACCCGGCCTCAGCCAGCCCGAACAATAAATCGCCGCCCATACCAGCACGGGCTGCAACGCCAGCCTCGGCGCGTGATACCACCAGCCGAGGCCGCCGCCACTTCCGAGGTCCTGCATCGCATGGGTGATGTTGGCGGGAAACACGCACACCGCATAGGCGGCGAGCGCCAGTCCCGCGATCCTGCGGGTTGCTGGATAAATCAGGCCGATGCCGGCGGCGATCTCGAAGACGCCGGTCAGCGCGATAACCGCCGCGGGATAGGGCACCCATCCAGGCGTGATGGAGAGGAACGGCGCCGGCATCGCCAGATGCAGCACGCCTGCCACGACATAGAGCGCCGCGAGTCCGCCCAGCAGCAATCTGCGGCCTAGCGCGGGACGGGGTTGGGGTGCCGGCATGGAAAGTCATTTAACGCCCCCGTCGGCATGCGCGCCATGGGATTTTCCGGAGCCGCCTCGGCAGCCTCGCCTTCGACTGCTGCTTCTGGATGACAGGCGGGGAGGCCGTCATGGCGCAAGCCTTGCTCAACAAGCTGGGCTTCCGGGCCGCAACGATCACGGCCTTCCACCCGAAGCTTTGAGCGGGCGCCGTCAGATGCTGATAGGATTATAATCCCGTTCGTAGATCGTTTCCGTCCGACGCCGCAGGCTGCTCGAAATCCAGTCGCCGGATTTCTCTGAGGCTCGGGTCTTGGTGCGCAATCGGCACATTCCCCGTGTAAACGCTTAAGTTGCCTTGTGCACCTTCGTCATCCGGCCCCGAAGTGAACGGTAGAGGAAGGATAACTCATGCACGGCATCTGCCGCTGCAGAAACTTCCGTCAAAACTGGAACACATCCCGTCCTCCGGGGATTCAGAAAGGGAGTAGTGCAACACCCCTGGCCCGCAGCCTTGTCTGAAAGCGGCAGGAGTGATCGGCGTCTCGCTGTTGCCGCGGCGCGCAGACCGGGCTGCTCGCAATCAAACGAAAGGAACCCAGCGATGAACAGGACAACGATGACTTTGATTACGGCTTCACTATTGTGCGGTGCCAGCGTGCCGGCACTGTCGCAACAGGCACAGACCGAGAGCTGCGCCAGGCTGCAGGTACTGGCCGAACAGAACCGCGAGCGGTTCCAGCCCGCCTGGACCGAGGCCGCGCTGGTCGTCATCCGGCAGGCCGATGCCGCGAATTGCCAGCGCTATGTCCTCGAGGCCGAGCGCGGGATTCGCCAGCTCGATGCGCGCGCCGCCCAGCAGGGCAACCAGTTGCAGGGCGGGCAGGCCCAGCAGGCGGAAGGCAGCAACATCGTGGTGACGCAGCCGCAGCCGCAAGTAACCGTCCAGCAGGATGCGCCGCAGGTCTCCGTCACGCAGCCCCAGCCGCAGGTGACGGTCAACCAGCGCCAGCCGCAGATCATCGTGCGCCAGGCCCAGCCCACGGTGCGGGTGCAGATGCCGCAGCCGGTCATCACCATCGATCAGCCGCAGCCCGAGATCATCGTCCGCATGCCCGAGCCGGAAGTGGCGGTCACGACGCCCGAGCCGGTGGTGAATGTCACCCAGGCCGAACCGCAAGTGCAGGTCACTCAGGCCGAGCCGCAGGTTCAGGTCCAGATGGAGCAACCGGACATCGCCGTTCAGGGCAGTCAGCAGGCCCAGGTCACACTGGAGCGCGATCAGCCCGTCGTTCAGGTCGAGCGTCAGGGCGAGGCCGAGGTGAATGTCAATCGCGCCCAGCCGCAGGTCAGCTACGAGGCGGCGGAGCCGAAGGTCGAGGTTCAGCAGATGGGCGAACCGCGCATCGAGTTCAGCCAGTCGGGCGAGCCGCGCATCCGCATGGAGCAGATGGGCCAGGAAGGCCAGCAGCAGGCTGGAGCGCAGCAGGGCATGGCAAACCAGCAGCAGGCCGCCAACTCCGCTGCGGAAGGCGAGCCCACCGGCAGCATCGCGCCGCGCCGCCTGAGCGACCAGGATCGCCAGCGCATCGGCATTGCCGACGCCAATGAGCAGCCTGGCCCGGCCAATGCCGTCCAGGTGTCGGAAATCATCAACAATACGGTTGTCAACCGCCAGGGTGAAAACCTCGGCACGGTGCAATCCGTCGTAAAGCGCGGCAACCGCGATTACGTGGTGATTAGCCATGGCGGTTTCCTGGGCTTTGGCGAATCGACCGTCGCCATCCCCGTTCAGCGCATCACGGTGGCCCAGCAGGGCCGCATCGTGGTGCGCGGCCTGTCGGAGGAGGAACTTGATGAACTGGTTTCCTTCGACATGTCGTCGGCGCAGGCGCTCGGCGCGTCCGACACCATCAACATCACACGCACGCAGTAACCACACTCGCCAGCAACGCCAACGCAAGGGCCGGGTCATTCCCGGCCCTTTTCCGCGTGCCTTCCCCTGTTCGATCATTCCTGCTATCGCCTGCTGCCAACCCCCGCATTCCAAGGAAATTGCCCCCGTGTCTTCTCCAGTTTTGACCGTCATGACCGCCGCCGTCCGCAAGGCGGCGCGCGGCGTGCAGCGCGATTATGGCGAGCTAGCCAATCTTCAGGTGTCGCTCAAGGCGCCCGGCGACTATGTCACCGCCGCCGACAAGAAGTGCGACAAGGTCCTGCGCGAGGAGCTCTCCAAGGCGCGGCCGGGCTATTCATTCCTCACCGAGGAATTCGGCACCGTGAAGGGCACCGACCCCGATCATCGCTTCATCATCGACCCGATCGACGGCACCATGAACTTCATGCATGCGATCCCCCACTTCGCGATCACCATCGCGCTGGAGCGGAAGGGCGAACTGGTCGCCGCCATCACCTATAATCCGGTGTCTGACGAGATGTTCGTGGCCGAAAAAGGCAGCGGCGCCTTCATCAACAACAAGCGCCTGCGCATCGCCCAGCGCCGCGACATTCACGAAACGGTCGTGAGCTACGAGATGCCCCATCGCGGGGGCAAGGATCATGCCTTGTCGCGCGCCGAGCTCTCGGTGCTGCAGGGAAAGGTCGTCGGCATCCGCGCGCCCGGCTCGGCGGCGCTGTCGCTCGCCTATGTGGCGGCGGGCCGCTATGACGCGATGGTCTGCCGCAACCTCAATTCATGGGACATTGCGGCAGGCATCCTCCTGGTGCGCGAGGCCGGCGGCTTCGTTGCCGATCCCGATGGCGAGAAGAACCCGATGGACACCGGCAACATCCTCGCCACCAATGCCGACCTGCTGCCGCAATACAAGGACGCGCTGGGCAAGGCCCGCGAGGCGGCCTGACCTCGAGCCCCAGCACTGGAGATTTGACGCCATGACCGAGCTTCACTGGAAATCAGCGGCAAAGCTGGTCAAGGGCTATGCCAGGAAGAAGTTCTCGCCCGTCGAAGTGGCGAAAGCCTGCCTCGCGCAGATCGAGCGGCACGAAAAATCGCTCAACGCCATGGTGGAAATCCGCAGCGCCGAGGCGCTCGCCATGGCCAGGGCGAGCGAGAAGCGCTGGCTGAAGGGCGAACCGCAAGGCCCTGTCGATGGCGTGCCAACCCTCATCAAGGATCTGCTGCTGGTGCGCGGCTGGCCCACCCTGCGCGGTTCGAAAACCGTCAGTCCCGATCAGGCCTGGGATCAGGATGCGCCAAGCGTCGCCCGCCTGCGCGAATGCGGCGCGGTGTTCTTGGGGAGCACCACCACGCCGGAGTTCGGCTGGAAGGGCGTCACCGACTCGCCGCTGACCGGCATCACCCGCAACCCGTGGGACGTGACGAAGACGCCCGGCGGCTCGTCGGGCGGATCATCCGCCGCCGCAGCCGCGGGCTATGCGCCCTTGACGCTCGGCACCGATGGCGGCGGCTCGATCCGTATCCCTGCGGGCTTCACCGGAATCTTCGGCCACAAGCCGTCCTTCGGGCGGGTGCCGGCCTGGCCGCTTTCGCCCTTCGGCACCGTCGCCCATGTCGGCCCGATGACGCGAACGGTGGAAGACGCGGCCCTGATGCTGAACGTCATCGCCCAGCCCGACGCGCGCGACTGGCATTCACTGCCCTATGACGGGGCGGATTATACCAGGGGCCTGGGCAAGAAGCTGAAAGGTCTTCGCATCGCCTACAGCCCGGCACTGGGCTATGTCGATGTCGATCCGGAAATCGCGCGCGCGGTGGCAGACGCCGTAAAGGTGCTGGCCAGCCTCGGCGCCGAGGTCGAGCAGGCCGACCCCGGCTTCGAAGACCCCGCCCCCTGCTTCCGCATCCTGTGGTGGGCCGGCGCCCGCGCCGCCCTGGGGCATCTTCCTGCCGAAAAGAAAAAGCTGCTCGATCCCAACCTCGCGGACGTGGTCGAGCAATCCCTGTCGATCGGCCTCGACGATTATCAGGACGCGGTGAAGCAGCGTGGGCTTCTGGGCAGCAAGATACGCCAGTTCATGGAACGCTACGACCTGCTGGTGACGCCGACGCTGCCAATTCCCGCCTTCGCGGCCGGACAGCTCTTTCCGGCGGGTGCAGACGGCACCGCCAAATGGGTGAACTGGACGCCCTTCAGCTATCCCTTCAACCTCACCCAGCAGCCTGCGGCCAGCGTGCCCTGCGGCTTCACCTCAGCGGGCCTGCCGGTGGGCCTGCACATCGTCGGCCGCATGTTCGACGACCAGACGGTACTGCGCGCCGCGCACGCCTATGAGCGCGCCACGGACTGGCGCAAGCGCCGTCCAGCCGGCTTTTAGGCGGCGTGCTGATGCTGCAATCTGTTGATTTCGTCTTTTAGCCTGAGTTTTTTTCGCTTGAGTTCGGCGATCTCCGCATCCGTGGACGCTGGATGGTTCAAAGCTTCCGTCAGCTCGGCCTCAAGGGCCTTGTGCTTTGAAAGCAATTCACCAAGATGCGCTTGAAGACTCATGCGATCCTCCATGGCTATGTCAACGACGTTATGATGACACAGACTTGGGGGCTTGTCGAACCCTTGCCAAGGGCTTTAGTGAAGAAAAGCGAAATCGTGATCTGAGAAGATTCTAGGGCGGGGAGACGATGCCAAAGCTGGACATGCTTCAGGATGTGGCGCTCAGATCGCAGTTGCAGGTTCTCATCCAGCAGCACCGCGATCTTGACGCGGCCATCGTCTCGCTGGAACAGACGGGATCGAGCGACCAGCTGCAGCTGCGGCGCCTGAAGAAGATGAAGCTGGATATCAAGGACAAGATCCAGCACATCGAGAACATGCTGATACCTGACATCATCGCCTGAGATCGGAATTGCATTGAAACGCCTGCACCCTCCCGTCGCCATCATCATGGGCAGCCAGTCGGACTGGGCCACCATGAAGCACGCCGCCGAAACGCTCGACGCGCTGGGCATCGCTCATGACGACCGCATCGTCTCCGCCCACCGCACACCGCAGCGCCTCTATGACTTCGCCACCACGGCGCGGGCAAACGGCTTCAAGGTCATCGTCGCCGGTGCGGGCGGCGCGGCCCATCTCCCCGGCATGACGGCCTCGATGACGAGCCTTCCCGTCTTCGGCGTGCCGGTGGAATCGAAGGCGCTGTCGGGTCAGGATTCGCTGCTTTCGATCGTGCAGATGCCCGCAGGCATTCCGGTCGGAACGCTGGCCATCGGCAAGTCGGGTGCGGTCAATGCCGCTCTCCTCGCGGCCAGCGTCCTCTCCCTGTCGGATGAAGCCCTGGCCGGGCGCCTCGATCAATGGCGCGCGGCGCAAACCGCCAATGTGGCCGAACGCCCGAAGGACAGTGCCTGATGATCATCCGCGAACCGCTCGTGCCGGGCTCCACCATCGGCATTCTGGGTGGCGGCCAGCTTGCCCGCATGCTGGCGCTTGCCGCCGGCAATCTTGGCCTCAAGTGCCACATCTTCGCGCCCGAGGCCGACAGCGCCGCCTTCCAGGTGGCGGCCGCCCGGTCGGTTGCTTCCTACACCGATTTCAAGGCGCTGAAGGACTTTGCCCAGCGCGTCGATGTCGTCACCTACGAGTTCGAGAACGTTCCGGCCGAGACCGCCTCCTATTTCGCAGGCCAGGTGCCGGTGGCGCCAGGCGTCGCCGCACTCCAGACCGCGCAGGACCGGATCGCCGAGAAAACCTTCATCGCAGGCCTCGGCATCCCGGTGGCGCCCTTTGCAGAGGTTTCCGATCAGGCCTCGCTGGATGAGGCCCTCGACCTGATCGGCCGTCCCTCGATCCTGAAAACCCGCCGCTTCGGCTACGACGGCAAGGGCCAGACCCGAATCGACGGCGCCAAGTCATCCGCCGCCGCCTGGGCCGACATCGCCAAGGCACCCGCCATTCTCGAGGGCTTCGTCCGTTTCGACAAGGAAATCTCGGTCATCGCGGCGCGCGGCTGGGATGGTCAAATCGCCGTCTATGACGTGCCTGAGAATCATCACGAGAACCACATCCTCCGCACCTCCACGGTTCCTGCTGCCATCTCGCCGGAAACCGCCGCAACCGCGCGGCGCTTGGGGGGCGAGGTCATCGCGGCGCTCGACTATGTGGGCGTCATCGGCATCGAGATGTTCGTGGCGGGCGAGGACGTCATCGTCAACGAGATTGCCCCCCGCGTCCACAATTCCGGCCACTGGACCATGGATGCGGGCTGCGTCTCGCAGTTCGAGCAGCACATCCGGGCGATCTGCGGCTGGCCGCTGGGATCGGTCGAGCGCCACGCCGACGTGGTGATGACCAACCTTCTGGGCTCCGAAATCAACCGCTGGCGCGAGCTTGCGGTGGAGCCTGGCGTCCGCCTCCATGTCTATGGCAAGGGCGAAGCCCGCAGAGGCCGGAAAATGGGCCATTTCAACCGCCTGACCCCTCGACAGGGCTGAAATCCTGTGCTACGCCGCCGTCCACGTTTGGGGCCCCTTGGGGCCTCTATGCCCAAGCTAAACCTGTTTTCCGTTCTCAGAGGTATCACTTGCAAGTCGTAGTTCGTGACAACAACGTCGATCAGGCCCTGAAAGCCCTCAAGAAAAAGATGCAGCGCGAAGGCATCTTCCGCGAGATGAAGCTCCGCGGCGCTTATGAGAAGCCCTCCGAGAAGAAGGCCCGCGAAAAGGCCGAAGCCGTCCGCCGCGCCCGCAAGCTCCAGCGCAAGAAGCTGCAGCGCGAGGGCCTGCTGCCGATGCCGAAGAAGGTCGAAGGCATGCCCGTGCGCGGCCCCCGCGGCCCTCAGTAAGTCTCTTTCCCGCCAGTTGACGATCTTGAAGGCCGCTTCCAACCCGAGCGGCCTTTTGCATGTCTGGGACCTCCTGTACTGTCCACTTCCGTACAATTGTGGCAACCGCCGCAATTGCCTCTAAGTCGCCACAGCCTCCCACAATACCGTAACACCGCCGTCCTACGGCGGCACAAGTCCCGTCCTATCTAAACATCAGATGAACGGCGCATTCAGCTCGGGTTCCGGCCCGGCCTTCTAATGTGCCCTCCATCGAGACAGTTGAAGAGGGACGAACGACCATGATCCGCTACACGCTCTTTGCTCTGGCAATTCTCGGCACCGCGGCCACCGCGATCGCCGCAGTCCAGCCCGCAGCCCCCGCCCAGGTTTCGGCCAACTCGACCGTCATCCAGAAGAACAGCCCTTTCCCGGTGGTCGGTCCCATCGTCGTGGAGGAGTGCGCGCTGGAAGATTGCTCCGACGTCCAATCCTGAAGTTTTTGTCAGGCGGCGACGCCAGACAGGAACCGGAGCATGGCACCTCCAAACTCTGTCATGCCCCCTCCAGAGCTTGAAGTTCCGCGCTCCGGTTCCAATATTGTTCTCATCCCCAGGCAGTACTTCCCCCCATCCCCTGCAAACGCTGCCTGCACCTGGGCCCCGGACATGTTCCGGGGCTCTTTTCGTTTGCGAGGAGTCACGATGTTGTCATCTGTAAAGAAATCTACACAGGAACACTGCGGTGTGACCTGCATTACATCCAGGCGAGTTCGATAGCGTTAGAAAAAGACCATGTTGAGAGCAGCCGGTGAGCCGGCTCGAATGGGAGAAGTCCAATGACGCGCTACACACTCTTCGTCCTGACGGTCCTCGGTTCTGCAGCCAGCGCCATCGCAGCGATTGCTCCGCAGCAGCATACCGGCCTCGTGGCTGAAACGCAGAACGTCACCGTCATGCACAAGAACCAGGCTTTTCCGCTGGTGGGTCCGCTCGTCGTCGAGGATTGCCTCAACGAGGATTGCTCGCTCACCACGGGCTGACACTGAAATTCACCGGGCGGCCATCCCCTGCAAACCGATACCGCCCACAACCTGAAGGCCCCGGACCATGTCCGGGGCCACTCCCTCCCAAACTAAACAACGGATGAATAAAGCGTTCAGCTTCAATTCCAACGAAACAGCGCAACCTTCATCCAACACGAACGTTCTCTGACTGGAGAGAAACACATGAAAACCCTGACAACGTCGATCATTCTCAGTGTGATGTTCCTGTCAGCCGGCGCCTTCGCTGGTGGCAACTCCAAGCCGCTGTCCGTCACCAAGCCCCAGGCCGCGGTGACGGATGCAAGTAACGTAACGGTTGTCCGGAAGAACGGCGCCTGGCCAATCGCCGGACAGATCTCGGTTGATCCCTGCAGCCTCACCCGCTGCATCGATATCTGAAAGGATTCGCAGTAGCCCGCCGCTGGCGCCAGTGCGCCAGGGTAAATGCGGTGGAGCCGCCCGTCCTCCCCTCCCCCTCAGGGCCGCTCCACCGCTCCTCTCATCAGAAGGTGAATGCCATGCGCCAGGTTGTCAGTTTCGCCGCCGCCACGTTGCTGCTGATGTCTTTTGCTCCCGGCGCCGAAGCCGGTGTGCGCAATTATTTCTCGCCCGTGGTCGAAGGCGCCCGGATTGACGCCTGCATGGCCGAAGGGGTTTGCGGCAAGCCCGTAGCCGATGCCTTCTGCAAGGCCCAAGGCTACGACAATGCGCTGATCTTCCAGCGCGAGCCCTTCCAGTCCACCCGGGTGCTCGATTCCGGCATCACCTGCACCTCGTCCTGCACCGCTTTCAAGCAGATCAAGTGCTTCTCGACCAAGGACGATTTCGCCGGGCTCTGATAACGGGCCGAATAGGCTTGGCATCCCCGGCCGCATTGTGTAGGGAAACCAAAATTCAGGTTTCCCCAAATGCCCAAGCGCACAGACATCAAGTCCATCCTCATCATCGGGGCGGGACCGATCATCATCGGCCAGGCCTGTGAATTCGACTATTCCGGCACCCAGGCCTGCAAGGCCCTGAAGGCCGAAGGCTACCGCATCATCCTGGTCAATTCGAACCCGGCCACGATCATGACGGACCCCGATCTGGCGCACGCCACCTACATCGAGCCGATCACGCCTGACGTCGTCGCTCGCATCATCGAGAAGGAACGCACCGAGCGCCCGGATGACAAGCTGGTGATTCTTCCCACCATGGGCGGCCAGACGGCGCTGAACACTGCCCTCTCCCTCAACAAGATGGGCATCCTCGAGAAATTCGGCGTCGAACTGATTGGCGCCAAGGCCGATGCCATCGACAAGGCCGAGGACCGCGAGCTTTTCCGCGAGGCGATGAAGAAGATCGGCCTCGAAACGCCGAAGTCCATGCTCGCCAATGCGTCTGACGCGAAGGACGCCGACAAGGAACTCTACCAGTCGAAAATCGACGCCCTGAAATCCTCTGGCGGCGATCTTGAAGCCTTCGAGAAGCTGTGGTCTGCCGAAGAACCGGAACGCATGCGGAAATACCGCAACCGCGCCATGGTCGAAGCTTTCGAAGCGATGCTTGAAGTGGGCCTCCCCTGCATCATCCGCCCCTCCTTCACGCTGGGCGGCACCGGCGGCGGCATCGCCTACAACCGCGAAGAGTTTTTCGATATCGTGGAAAAGGGCCTCGATGCCTCTCCCACCGCCGAAGTGCTGATCGAGGAATCGGTTCTGGGCTGGAAGGAATATGAGATGGAAGTCGTCCGCGACCATGCGGACAACTGCATCATCATCTGCTCGATCGAGAACGTCGACCCGATGGGCGTCCATACGGGCGATTCGATCACCGTCGCCCCGGCGCTGACGCTGACCGACAAAGAGTACCAGATCATGCGCAACGCCTCGATTGCGGTGCTGCGCGAGATCGGCATCGAAACCGGCGGCTCCAACGTGCAGTTCGGCGTGAACCCGGCAGACGGCCGCCTCGTCGTCATCGAAATGAACCCGCGCGTGTCGCGCTCCTCCGCTCTCGCCTCCAAGGCCACCGGCTTCCCCATCGCCAAGGTCGCAGCCAAGCTCGCTGTCGGCTACACGCTGGATGAACTGGCGAACGAGATCACCGGTGGCGCCACACCCGCAGCCTTCGAGCCCACCATCGACTACGTGGTGACGAAGATCCCGCGCTTCGCCTTCGAGAAATTCCCCGGCGCATCGAACACGCTGACCACCGCCATGAAGTCGGTCGGCGAAGTGATGGCCATTGGCCGCTCCTTCCAGGAATCGATGCAGAAAGCATTGCGCGGCCTCGAAACCGGACTGACCGGCTTCAACGAGGTCGAAATCGCCGGCGCTGGCGAAGGCGATGACAAGAACGCCATCCGCGCGGCCTTGGGCACGCCCACGCCAGACCGCATCCTGAAAATCGCGCAGGCTTTCCGCTTGGGCGCCACCATCGCGCAGGTCTTCGACTCCTGCAAATACGAGCCGTGGTTCCTCCGCCAGATCGAGGAGATCGTGCAGACGGAAGATAAGATCAGGCAGCGCGGCCTTCCCAACGACGCCACCAACCTGACGAAGCTGAAATCCATGGGCTTCTCCGACACGCGGCTCGGCGAACTCGTAGGCCTTTCCGAGGACAAGGTGCGGAGCTATCGCCACAAGCTGAAGGTGCGCCCCGTCTTCAAGCGGATCGACACTTGCGCCGCCGAATTCGCTTCCCCCACCGCCTACATGTACTCGACCTACGATGCCGAGAACGAGGCAAAGCCGACTGACCGCGAGAAGATCATCATCCTCGGCGGCGGCCCCAACCGCATCGGCCAGGGCATCGAGTTCGACTACTGCTGCTGTCACGCCTGCTTCGCGCTGCATGATGCCGGCTATGAATCGATCATGGTCAACTGCAACCCGGAAACGGTTTCCACTGACTACGACACATCAGACCGCCTCTATTTCGAACCACTCACCGCCGAAGACGTTCTTGAGATCATCAACATCGAGAAGTCGAACGGAACGCTCAAAGGCGTCATCGTGCAGTTTGGCGGGCAGACGCCGCTGAAGCTGGCGCAGGCGCTCGAAAAAGCAGGCGTCCCCATCCTCGGCACCACGCCCGATGCGATCGATCTCGCGGAAGACCGCGACCGTTTCTCGAAGCTCCTGAAGAAGCTGAAACTCCGCCAGCCCGAAAATGGCATCGCCTATTCGGGCGAGCAGGCGAAGAAGATCGCCAAGCGCATCGGCTTCCCCGTGGTGATCCGCCCGTCCTACGTGCTGGGTGGCCGCGCCATGGAAATCGTCAAGGACGATGCCCAGCTCCAGCGCTACATCACCGAGGCCGTCGTCGTCTCGGGCGACTCACCCGTGCTGATCGACAGCTATCTCTCCAACGCCATCGAAGTCGATGTCGATGCGATCTGCGACGGCAAGGATGTCTTCGTCGCAGGCGTCATGGAACATATCGAGGAAGCGGGCATCCACTCGGGCGACTCAGCCTGCTCGCTGCCGCCCTACTCGCTGAAGGGCCCCGTCATCGCCGAGATGGAACGCCAGACGAAAGTCATGGCGCTGGCCCTGAACGTCGTCGGCCTCATGAACGTGCAGTTCGCCATCAAGGATGGCGAGGTCTACGTGCTGGAAGTCAACCCGCGTGCTTCCCGCACCGTGCCCTTCGTGGCCAAGGTCATCGGCATGCCGGTCGCCAAGATCGCCGCGCGCGTCATGGCGGGTGAATCACTCGCAAGCTTCAAGCTGAAGCAGAAGAAGCTCGCGCATGTGGCGGTGAAGGAAGCCGTCTTCCCCTTCAACCGCTTCCCCGGCGTCGACGTGTTGCTCGGTCCCGAGATGCGCTCCACCGGCGAAGTCATGGGCCTCGACATGAGCTATGACATGGCCTTCGCCAAGTCCCAGCTCGGCGCCGGCATGAGGATGCCGCAGGCCGGCACGGTTTTCATCTCGGTGAAGGATGCCGACAAGCCGAAAATCCTGCCCGCCATGCGGAAGTTGATCGACATGGGCTTCAAGCTCGTGGCGACAGGCGGCACCCAGCGCTATTTCGAGGACAAGGGGGTCCCGTCGACCAAGATCAACAAGCTCCTCGAAGGCCGCCCGCACGTGGTCGACGCCATCAAGAACGGCAACATCCAGCTGGTTCTGAACACCACCGAGACGCGCTCCTCGCAATCGGATTCGAAACCCATCCGCCAGACGGCGCTGATGCAGAAGGTGCCCTACTATACGACACTCCCCGGCATCCTCGCGGTCACCAAAGCTATTGCCGCCCAAAAAGAAGGCCGATTGGATGTGAAGCCGCTGCAGGATTATTTCTGAGTTTATCTCCTTAGGTTGGCAGGTGGACACCGTCACCTTACAGCGCTATGTAAGATTGAACTGTGGCCGCCATCGGGAGTAGCAAGTGTCTGTGCTAGTAGTGGATGCCAATACGGATTTTCGAGCGGCAGTACTGACAGGCGTGGACGAAATTCGTTTTGCCGACTCTGTTTTACGGTTATCTGCCGTTTTCGACGGCAGTCAGTTCGACGACATAGCAATATTCGCTACAGCATCGATATTTGGCGGCTCCGGCGTCAACATCCTAAAGATTACGAATTGCAATTTTTTCTCGTCACTGACGCTCAGGGGCATCTTTGACTGGCAGAGCGTTGACCGATTCACCGTGTCTGGCACACGAGGCAATGATTCTCTAGTTGGGTCTGCCGCAAACGAAACTTTCATCGGTGGAGCAGGCAACGACCGGTTTCGGGGCGAGGGGGGAAACGACAGGCTGATTGGTGGAATTGGCAACGACAGTTTCCTGTTCAGCCTAAAATTTGACAGCCTTGGAAACACCTTCATCGACGGTGGAGCGGACCTCGACACAATAATCGTCAATGGTGCCTATCATGACTTTACCCAGATGAGGATATCAAACGTCGAAGCTTTGGAGTTTACCAACCCTTCGGTTTCAGCAACCTTTACTGGAACGCAATTTGGGGGCCACAGTGGAATTTCCCAGGTCAAGGGCGGAATTTTTGCCGACTATGTCGTCGTCAAGGGCGACAATATCGACCTTTCCAGAGTTACGTTCACAGATTGGGACCCAGCAAGCGACGGCATCACTATTAGAGGCGACAACGCAGGTTCCAGGATTATCGGATCATACCTGGACGACAAGATCGAAGGTGGAACCGGCAGGGACTTGCTTGATTTTCACAAGGCAACCGGACCCGTCACTGGTAACCTAGGACTTGGCATGGTGTCGTCGTCAACCACCGGTTTCGATGAAATCTCCGGCATAGAGGTTATCCTTGGCTCTAACTTTGACGACATCCTGACCGGCGATACTTTAGGAAATGAATTCTACGGAGGAAGCGGTTCGGACCGGCTCGTTGGCGGAATGGGTTCAGATTTTCTTTTTGGTGACGCAGGTTCCGACACGGTGTTCGGAGAAGGTGGCTTGGACTTTGTGAGCGGTGGCCGTAATGCCGATACGCTGTCCGGTGGCCTGGACAGCGACATATACTATTACGATTCCAAGACGCATGGACGTGACCGAATTCTGGACTTCGTTTCTGGCGAGGACCAGTTTCATTTTAGAGCGGGTGGCTTCAATGTGGAGGGTGGATATCTACTCCAGGGCAAATCGACCTTTATCTCCAACAAGAACCCCATGGTTCGCGTAGACGCAGCAACAGTTCTCTACGATTCTGATACCGGGCGTCTATTCTTCGATTCCGATGGAACAGGCATTGCAGCCGCTGTCTTAATTGCGACCATAACAGGCGCACCTTCGATTGGGAGCGATGATATAGTCTTTATCTAACTCCTCTACTGCTTTCCGCAGTATCCTAATCCACCGTGCACTTTTTCGCCAAGGTGATCGACAGGCCGGTTCTCAAGATCGCCGCCCAGAAGGAAGGCCGCCTCGACGTGAAACCGCTGCAGGATTATTTCTGATCCTCAGGACGTAGCGGCCCGCGCCGCGCATGCCGACATTGTCCCGGATCGGCCGCGCCAGCCGAGTGCTTTGTCCCGTCAGGCCATGCGCAACAGCGGCAAGGAAGGTGAGAGCATCGGCCACAGCAGCCGGTTCCATGAAAATTGACGTGGGCAGAGAATACATGTCCGTGGCCTTGCGCCCCCTTGAAATCTGCCCGGTTTTGCTCCATCTTCCCGGTTCGCCCGGCAGCATGCGTTCATTCGTATGGCCGGGTGTCGTTTTTCCGCAACACGGACAAGCGTTCATCTTTGGGTTGTGCAACCTGAAGACGTGAAAAGAACTGGACAAGACTGGACGAGACCGATGGAAAAAGTGCCCATGACTGCCGAAGGCCACGCCGCCATGATGGATGAGGTGAAGCACCTCAAGTCGGTGGAACGCCCGCGCATCATCAAGGCGATCGAGGAAGCCCGCTCGCACGGCGACCTGTCGGAGAATGCCGAATATCATGCCGCCAAGGAACAGCAGGGCTGGACCGAGGCCCGCGTCGCCGAGCTTGAGGACAAGCTGTCCCGCGCCGAGATCATCGACATCACCAAGCTGTCGGGAGACACCGTCATGTTCGGCGCCAAGGTGACGCTGATCGACGAGGAAACAGACGACAAGACCTCCTACCAGATCGTCGGCGAATTCGAGGCCGACGTGAAGAAGGGCAAGATATCGGTCTCCTCTCCCATTGCCCGCGCCATCATCGGCAAGAAGAAGGGCGACTCGGTCGAGGTCAATACGCCGGGCGGCGGCAAGTCCTACGAGATCGCCAAGGTCGCCTGGGCCTGAGGTTCTAGGCTCAGCTCCCTTTGGTTATTTGGTGAACAGCCTCAGGAGGCTGCGCTGCGCCGCGCCTTGAACTTGCTCAGCGTGCCATAGACCAGCACATAGCAGGCGGTGCCGCACAAGAGCCCCAGTGGCAGTCCGCCCAACACCATGGGCCAGATCACCGGCTCGACGCTCCGCCACAGCATGACGAGGAAATCGACAGGCCCATGCGAAAACAGCCCGACGCTGGCGTCGGTCGTGATCGTCACTTCCGCCTTGGCCTTTATGCCGAGCAGGAGCGCGCCCACATTGTAGCTGGCGATCCAGATGAACGGAAACGTCACGGGATTGCCGACGACGGTGCCGACCGCCGACGCCAGCAGATTGCCCCGCACGACAAGCGCCACCACCGCCGCGAGGATGAAATGCAGGCCGATGAACGGCGTGAACGAGGCGAAAGCCCCGGCGGCAAAGCCGATGGCCAGCGTGTGCGGGCTCACGTCCAGCCGCGCCAGCCGGTGCATGCGATAGGCCCAGGCCCGGCGCACGCCGATCGACGGCCAGCAGAATTCCCGAAGCCTTCTGCCGAATGACGGCTTCACCCTTGCTGCGAACATGACCACGGTTTACGCCTCAGACCTGTTGTCCATGCGATATCATCACATGAAAATTAAACAGGTCCCCAATGAAAAGCGCAAGTGCGTCGAAACCCGGCTGAAAGCCTAGTCGCCGGTCGATCTCCAGCAGCGTGTCTTTACCGGAATTTCACTTCTGCCACATTGTCCTTGTAGTCCTTCTTGGGGTCGGACCCGAACAGCATCTTGATGCCCGCGAAAATGCTGTTGGCGTTCAGCCAGATTTCGGCATCCTCGGCATCGAAGCGCATCAGAACGAGTTCCGGGTCGTCCTTGCCGCCCTCATACCAGGCCGCCACGAAGGGATTCCACAGCCGGTCGATCGTGTCGGGGTCGTTGTCGATCGTCAGCCGCCCGTGGACGCTGGCGAACAGATCATGCCCCTTGGAGGCGAAGGTGGCGATTGCCCTGCCGTCGCGCTTCAAATTCTGCGCCAGCGTGTTACCTTTCGACGTGAAGAACCAGATCGGGCCCCGGTCGCCGTTCTCAACCTGTGCCGTCATTGGCATCGTATGGCTGTTTTCGACCGCGACAAGTCCCAGCATCATCGTCATGTCCGACTTGAGGGCCTTCCAGAACTTGTCCTGTAATTCATGCTTGTCCGCCATGACGCTCATCTCCTGTCTTGCATGGGAAAGTGAACGGACGGATGGCGATGCGGTTCCTTAGGGCTTTGAGGGCCGTTCCCGCAGATGCCTGACGCCGAACAGCACGAGTCCCGCCAACAGCCCCCAGAAGGCCGATCCGACGCCGGCGATGCTGATTCCCGATGCGGTGACGAGGAACGTCACAAGGGCACTTTCGACGTCCTTCGGCTCGCGCATCATCGCGGTCACGCCGCCCATCAGCGGCGAGAACAGCGCCAATCCGGCAATCGCCAGGATAAGCTCCTTCGGCAGCGCGCCCAGCACCTGAACAAAGCTTGCCGCCATCAGCCCGATCAGCCCGTAGAGCACCAGATAGGGCCACGCCACCAGCCAGCGCCTGGTGGGATCGGGGTGACAGTCCGGCCCCGTCACGATGGACGCGGTGATCGCCGCCATGTTGATCGCATAGCCGCCGAACGGCGCGAGAAGCGCCGAGGCCGCGCCCGTCACCAGCAGTGCGGGCTGCACCGGCGGCTGGTATCCGCTGGCCCGCAGCACCGCAAAACCCGGCAGGTTCTGCGAGGCCATGGTGACGAGGAACAGCGGCACCCCGATCGACAGCATCGCCTGCCAGTCGAATGTCGGCGTTGTCCATTGAAGCGCCGTCAGCCCGATCGTGCAGCAGTTTCCGGCAAAACTGCCGCTGAAACCGGCTATCGCCACGCCCAGCACCACGATCACCGGCACCGCATAGAGCGGCCACGTCGCCCGCAAGCCGAAAAACACCACGATGAGCGGCAGCACGAACAGCGGCATCGCCATGGCCGCGCCGGGAACGCCCAGCGTATAGCGCAGCAGCACGCCCGCCAGCATCGCCGCGGCGATCGGCGCGGGGATCTTCTCGATGGCTTTTTCCAGCGGCTTGATGAGGCCAGCCACCACCATCAAGAGCCCTGCCACCACGAAGGCGCCCAGCGCGTCGGAATAGCTCACACCGCCCGCGCTCGTGGCGATCAGCACGGCGCCCGGGGTCGACCACGCGGTGATCATCGGCATCCGGTAGCGCCACGACAGGATGAACGACGTCAGCGCCATGCCGATGCACAGCGCCGCTGCCCATGACGCTTGCTGCGCGGGCGTCGCACCCACCGCACGCGCCGCTTCCATGATGAGCAGGATCGTCGAGGCGAACCCGACGACGACGGCCGTCACCGTCGCCGAGATCAGGCTGAACCAGCCGGCACGGCCAGAAAGGGCGGAAACTTCGGTCACGCGATCGGAACTCCGGGTTCGTATTTCGCCACGCGGAGAATGAGCGTGGTCTTGACGTTCTCGACATTGGGCGTCGACGTCAGGTCCCGGATGATGAAATCCTGAAGCGATGTCAAATCCTTCGCCACGCATTTGAGCAGGAAATCCGCCTCCCCCGATATCGCATAGGCCTCGCGCACCAGTGGCCATTGCGCGGCGAGTGCCTCGAAGCTCCTGAGCTCGGGCTCGGACTGCCGCTTCAGCCCCACGAAGGCGAACATCCGCACGTCGAAGCCCAGCGCCTCGGCGTCGAGCAGCGCGCGGTAACCCTTGATGATCCCGGCCCGCTCGAGGGCCTGCACACGCCTCAGGCAAGGTGGCGGTGATAGGCCTACGCGTCCGGCAAGTTCCACGTTTGTGATGCGGCCGTTCCGCTGGAGTTCACGCAGGATCCTCCAGTCCGTCGTATCGAGTTCCACCCCGTCCTTCATGGGTGCACAATAGAACTCATTGACGGAGGCGTGAAGGCGGAATGTCCACGTCCATTCAACCAAAGCGAGATTGGCATAACCGCAATTTAACCCGTGACCGTCATTTTGGATACCGATCCAACGCAGATGCCCGGCTTTCCCCGATGAGTTCCCCGCCACGACCGCCCGTCTGCATACCCGCCGGGTTTTGCACTATTCTGGAGCCGATGAGGCCGGGCGTCGTGCTGCTCGGGGCCGACGGCGGCATTCTCTTCGCGAACGCGGCCGCACGCGAGATCTTCGGTCTTGCCCCCGAAGATCGCCGCCTGCCGGATCTCAATCCCGTCGCCGTGCAGGACGCAGTGTCCGAGGCCAGGATGGAAATGCCTTCGGGTGCAGCGGTGAGCTTGTCGGCAATGCCGCTCGACGGCGGCCTGACGGTCATCACCGCCGATCTGCAGAATGCGAGGTCCGACGGTTCGAGCGCGTTGTTTCAGGCCGAAGCCGGCTATGCCAGCCTGTTCGACAATGCCATTTGCGGCATCTACCGCGACAGGTTGGACGGCACCCCGGTCCGCGCCAACCGCGCGCTGGCGCTCCTCAACGGCTATGAGACCGAAGAGGAGTTCCTCAGCGCCGCCGCTGCCGATCCCGGTAACTGGTATGTCGACCCCAACCGGTCGAAGGAGTTTCACCGCCTCATCAAGTCGGCCGGCGGCGTCCGCGACCTCGTATCCGAGGTCTACCGCCACCGCACCCGCGAAACCTTCTGGATTACCGAGAACGCCTGGTTCGTGCGCGATGCCAATGGCAAGCCGGTTTACATCGAAGGCACCATCCAGGACGCGACCGAGCGCGTCCAGGGCATGGCCGCCATCGAACGCCAGGCCAATACCGACCTGCTGACGGGCGCTGCCAGCCGCTTTCATTTCCTCAATACCCTGAACGCCATCACCCGCGATGCCGGCAGCGTCTGTGTGCTCTTCACCATCGACCTCGACAAGTTCAAGGAGGTGAACGACCTTCTGGGCCACGCCGCTGGCGATGCGGTGCTGAAAACCGTGGCCTCGCGGCTGCGCGCCGTGGCCGGACCCGGCGCCACGGTGGCGCGTCTGGGCGGCGACGAGTTCGCCGTCCTCGTCACCGGCAGCGCCGCGGCCATCAAGGCCGACTTCACGGCCGCCGAAATCGTCCGTACGCTGAAGGTTCCGGTCCAGATCGGCGGCCATTCCGCCGCCGTCGGCGCCAGTGTCGGCGTCGCCTGCTATCCCGCCCACGCCGCCGACACCACCGAGCTTCTGAGCCACGCCGACATGGCGCTCTACCGCGCCAAGGCCAATGGCCGCAACGGCGCCTGCATGTTCGACCATACCATGAAGACCCGCCTGCAGCTTCGCCTGTCCCTCGAGAAGGAACTGCGCGAGGCAATTTCGGCGGATGAACTCGAACTCTATTATCAGCCCATCATCGAAACCGCCGCGAACGCCACCGCAGGCTACGAAGCCCTGATGCGCTGGAACCATCCGCACCGCGGCTTCCTGCAGCCCGCCCACTTCATCCAGGTAGCGGAAGACGCGGGCCTGATGAAGGACCTGGGCGACTGGGCGATCCGCCGCGCCTGCCGCCAGATCGCCCTGCTGCCCGACCGTCTCGGCGTCGCCGTCAATGTCTCGCCCAGCCAGTTCCGTTCTTCCGGCATCGTCGAGGTGGTGCGCAGGGCGCTCACCGAAACCGGCCTCAGCCCCTCCCGCCTCACGCTCGAACTCACCGAAACGGTCATCCTGACAAGCGAAAGCATCGCCACCCGGGTGATCGACGACCTCCTCTCGCTCGGTGTGCAACTGGCGCTGGACGATTTCGGCACTGGCTATTCCTCGCTCAGCTATCTCCAGCGCTACGCCTTCTCCAAGGTGAAGATCGACCGGTCCTTCGTTGCCGGCATCGCGGCCAAGCCCGCCAACCTCGCCATCATCCGCGCCATCGTGAAGCTGGCGGGCGACTTGGGGATAGCCGTGGTGGCCGAAGGTGTTGAAACCGAAGCCCAGGCCGCGACGCTGCGCGCCGAGGGCTGCGGCTTTCTCCAGGGCTTCCTGTTTGGAAAGCCCATGCCCTATCAAGACGCCACGACCGAAACCGCGCTGCGAAGCCTGAAGGATGCCCTGCCGGGGCCGGCGCCATCCGCGCCCGGGCCTTTCCAGAAACGCGCATGAAGCGGACTGTTCACAAGCTGTTGTAGCGGCCTTGCCGAATGTACAATATGAGCTATGTTAAATTCTCATAGCAATCTGGAGCCTGTCATGTCCGCCCGCCATGCCCGGGTCCTGATCCTCGGATCGGGTCCCGCCGGTTACACCGCTGCCATCTATGCTGCCCGTGCCATGCTGAAACCGATGCTCGTCCAGGGCATCCAGCCCGGCGGCCAGCTCACCATCACCACGGATGTCGAGAACTACCCCGGATTCGCGGATGTCATCCAGGGCCCCTGGCTCATGGAACAGATGCAAAGGCAGGCCGAGCACGTCGGCACCGAAATCGTTTCCGACACCATCACCGAGGTGCGCCTGAACGACAAGCCGATCTGGCTGAAGGGCGACAGCGGCACCGAATACACCTGCGATGCGCTGATCATCTGCACCGGTGCACAGGCCAAGTGGCTGGACCTTCCCTCCGAACAGGCCTTCCGCGGCTTCGGCGTTTCGGCCTGCGCCACATGCGATGGCTTCTTCTACCGCAACAAGCGCGTCGTGGTCGTCGGCGGCGGCAACACCGCCGTCGAGGAAGCCTTGTTCCTTACGAATTTCGCCAGCGAGGTGATCGTCGTTCATCGTCGCAACGAGTTCAAGGCCGAGCGCATCCTGCAGAACCGCCTCTTCGCGCATCCGAAGATCAAGGTGATGTGGGATTCGAGCCTCGCCGATGTTCTGGGTACGGACAATCCCAAGAGCGTCACCCACGCCCGCATCAGGAACGTCAAGACCGGCGCCACGGAAGATCTCGCCGTCGACGGCATCTTCATCGCCATCGGCCACAGCCCGGCGACCGAGCTTTTCAAGGACCAGCTGCCCTTCAAGCAGGGCGGCTACCTCATCACCGAACCCCGCTCGACGCAGACGGCCATCCAGGGCGTCTATGCGGCAGGCGACGTGACCGACGATATCTACAGGCAGGCCGTGACGGCCGCCGGCATGGGCTGCATGGCCGCATTGGAAGCCGAACGCTGGCTTCATACGAAAACGGAGCTGCGCCATGCCGCTGAATAACGTGATGGACTGGGACAAGCTCCGCATTTTCCACGCGGTCGCCGATGCCGGAAGCTTCACCCACGCGGGCCACGAGCTGGGCCTGTCGCAATCAGCCGTCAGCCGCCAGATCAGCGCGCTTGAAGATGCGCTGAACGTGCCGCTCTTTCACCGGCACGCGCGCGGCCTAATCCTCACCGAACAGGGCGAGATGCTCTACCGCACCGCGCATGAGGTCTTCACCAAGCTCACCGCCGCGCAAACGCGCCTGATGGATTCGAAGGAGAAGCCGTCGGGCGAACTCCGCATCACCACGACGGTTGGCCTGGGCTCGGTCTGGCTCACGCCGCGGCTGCGCGAATTCTCGGAAATCTATCCGCAGATCAACGTCACCCTGCTGCTCGATGATCGCGAGCTTGATCTTTCGATGCGCGAGGCCGATGTGGCGATCCGCTTGCGGCGGCCAACCCAGCCCGATCTCATCCAGCGCAAGCTCTTCACAGTCCATCACCACATCTATGCCTCGGCGGATTACATCAAGAAGCACGGCATTCCGAAATCGATCGAGGAACTCGACAAGCACAAGATCCTCACCTTCGGCCAGACGCCCACCTACCTCACCACCATCAACTGGCTGGAAGGTGTTGGCCGCCCCGATGGTGATCCGCGCCCCGTCGCCTTCCGCGTCAACAATGCCTATGGCCTCCGCCGCGCCGTGCAGGCCGGCATGGGCATCGCGTCTCTTGCCGACTATATCGTGCCGGAAGAGTCAGGCCTCGTGCAGATCGACTTGCCCGTCGAGACGCCGGAGTTCGACACCTACTTCGTCTATCCCGAAGAGCTGAAGGAAACGAAGCGCGTCACCGTCTTCCGCGATTTCATCGTCGCCAAGGCGAAGGAGTGGAGCTTCTGAACGGGGCAACCCTTCGGCCTGACGTGCAAGCTGCAGTTCCGTCGCCCGGCAGGAACGCCTGACGCCGGTTCCCGCCATGATGCGGGGCCGGCGCCGAGGAACCTTAGCCGGAGCGCGGCCGTTTTCCAGTCTGTAGTAGCAATCACTGGAGGCCTGTCATGGCTGGCCGCAAGACGCACGGGCCGCAGAGCCACGGTGAAGCCGAAGAAGGCGAGTAAGGACAGGAGCGACCGCATGTCAGGTGGAGACAAGAAACACTTCGGACGGGGTCATCAGGGCAAGGGCGACGGTACTGGCGCCATGACTGAAATCGACAAGGACAAGGTCGGGGACAACGAGGTTCTGTCCAATCGCGACAAGGCCCAGCACAACCAGCAGCGCGGGCTTGACGGCAAGCATGTTCAAACCGAGCAGTACCACGATCACGTTGATAATCGCCTCAAAGACGATGACGAGAAGCCATAGCCGCCGCTGACGAAGCAGCACCGGCTTTGGCGCCCGTGCTAGAACTTCCCCGCCCGCACCACCTGCACGTCGGACAGGATCAGCACCAGCCCGTATTCGTCGAGCAGCGGCGCCAGCCTGTCGGTCAGCATGGCAACCTTCCCGGAGTTGGCGATGGCGACGAACAGAACCTTGGCGGAAGCGCCGGTAATCTGGTCATCGCTCCACACCCCGGCGTGGCCCGCGCCCGAGAGGGCTGGAAACACCGTATGCGCCATGATGCCGGAAGCCTCGGCCGCCGTGATGATGCGCGGCAGTAGCGGCGCATCCACAAGTATATCGATACGCTTTCTCGAAACCGTCTCTGTCATGGGGAAGCCACCAGCCTGGCAAGGAACATGTAGATTGGAATTCCAACGAGAATGTTGAACGGGAACGTCACCGCCAGCGACATGGCAAGCGACAGCCCCGCATCGGCCTGCGGCAGGGCCAGCCGCATGGCGGCGGGAACGGCGATATAGGAGGCGCTGGCGCCAAGAATGCCAAGCATCGCGGCACTCGCCGGATCGAGCCCCAGCCCCGCCGCGGCGAGGATCGCCACCGCGCCGTTGAACAGCGGCATCGCAATGCCCAGCAGCGCCAGCCGCACCGTCAGCGAGCGGTTGTCGCGCAGCCGCTTTACCGCGATCAATCCCATGTCGAGCAGGAACAGGCACAAAACGCCGCGGAAGCCCGCCTCGAAGAAGGGAGAAATGGGAACGACGCCTTCCTTCCCCGCGATGAGGCCGATGACGAAAGCCCCTGTCAAGAGCACCACGGGTCCGTTCAGCACGGTTTCGTGAAGGAGGTCGCCCCTGCCCTGCGCAGCCAGTTTCGCGCCGCGCCGTGCCAGCAGGAGGCCGACGGCGATAGCCGGTGTCTCCATCAGCGCCAGCACCGCAACCATGTGCCCCGGCGCGGCCAGCCCCGATGCCGCCAGCATTTCACTTCCCGCCGCGAAGGTGACGACGCTGACCGAACCATAATGCGCGGCAACCGCGCCGGCGTTGATGGCGTCGAGCCGGCCGAAGCCACGCAGCGCCCAGAAGCTCCACAGCGGCACCGTGCAACTGAGGGCGAGGCCGATCAGCGCCGAAACGGCAAGCGCCGAGGTGGCGCCGCTTTCCGCCACCTGCACCCCGCCCTTGAGGCCGATCGCCGCCATCAGATAGATCGACATCGCCTTGGCGATCGCCTCGGGTATCGCGAGGTCGGATCTGGCGGCGGACGCCAGCGCGCCAAGCACGAAGAACAGGATGACGGGTGAGAGCAGGATTTCCATGGTCCGTGCTCACTGCCACGGCGCATCGCAGCCCGGCAACCCCCGCGCTCCATAAAGTTTCGTAAGGTGAGCCGGGTTCAATGACCTTGCAGCAGCGGCGCCAGCGACAATACCAGCAGCACCGCCATGCCGATGTTGAACCACCGCACCGTTTTCGGGTTGCTCAGGAATCGCCGCATCGCCGTGCCAAACAGCGTCCAGCTGCCGATCGAGGGAATATTGATGATGGCGAAGACCAGCCCGACAATGACGACGCTGCTCGCATAGGCCGTCGGCACGGTGTATGCCGCGATCGCGGTGATCGCCATCACCCAGGCCTTGGGGTTTACCCACTGGAACAGCGCCGCCTGCACGAAGGTGAAGGGCTTTCCCTTCTCCGTCCCGTCGCCGATCGGTCCTGAATTGGCAATCTTCCACGCCAGCCACAGCATATAGGCGCCGCCGATGTAGCGGAGCGCGCTGTAGGCTAGCGGATAGGCCTCGAAAACCTGGCCAAGCCCCAGCCCAACGATCACCACCATGGCGGCAAAACCCAGCCCCACGCCCAGCATGTGCGGAATGCTGCGGCGGAAGCCGAAGTTCACGCCGGAGGCGAGCAGCATCAGGTTGTTGGGGCCGGGCGTTATCGAGGTGACGAGGGCAAACCCCGCCAGTGCGAGTAGAAGTTCGAACGACATGGGCGGCAGCGTTAGCAGGAATACTCCCTCTGCGTCATGTAGGCTGGGCATGGCTCCCATGACCCGCCCCAACTTGCGGGAATCCCGATCCGCCATCATTCTGATCCCCGTCGCGTTTCCGACGCGGCTGGCGCCTCGTTGCTCTCTCCCCTTGCAACTCTGGCGCACGGCTTTCGCCCCCTCAACCCTGTGAGGCATTGCGGAGGTCAGCTCCTCCCCGGAGCACGGGCAACTTCAAGGCCGGCGGTTCGAGCCGGCCTTTTTCTTTACATGAACAGCCTTTCCGCCTCGAGCCCGGCATAGAGCGGGGCCACCTGCTCGCCATAGCCATTGTAGAGCAGCGTCGGAATGCGCTCGCCCGAACCCAGTACTTGTTCCGTATCCTGGCCCCAGCGCGGGTGCGGCACCTCCGGGTTCACATTGGCCCAGAAGCCATATTCGGAAGGCCCCAGCGTCTCCCAGAAACTCACCGGCCGCTCCGCCGTGAACGAGATGCGCACGATCCCCTTGATCGACTTGAAGCCGTACTTCCATGGCAGATGCAGCCGCACCGGCGCCCCCATGCTCTTGGGGAGAGGCTTGCCATAGGCGCCCGTCACCATCAGCGGCAGGTCGTTCATTGCCTCCGCCATGGTGATGCCCTCGATATAGGGCCACGGGTAGGACGTGAACAATCCCGGCTGCTGGCCCGCCGCCACCTCGGGCTTGTTGAAGGTCTCGAAGCGCAGGTATTTGGCGTTCGCCGTGGGCTTCGCAATTTCCACCAGCGACTTCACGGTAAAGCCGGTCCACGGCACCACCATCGACCACGCCTCGACGCAGCGATGCCGGTAGATGCGCTCCTCGAGCGTAACCTTCCTGATGAGATCGTCGAAATCGACCGTCATCGGCTTCTCGACCTCGCCATCGATGGCGATCGCCCACGGCCGGATCGGAAGCTTCTCGGCCGCCTCGGCGATGCGCTTCGAGGAACCGAATTCATAATAGTTGTTGAAGGTCGTCGCCTCGGTCTCGGCCGTCACCGCGCGCCCGGCATCGGCAAAGCCCGGGTTCGTCTTGGCGGGGTAGAGCCCGGCATTGGGGTCGGTCTCGGCCAATGCCTGTCCGGCCGCGGCCATTACCGTGGCTCCGGCGATGCCGCCCATGAAGTGCCGCCGGTTCAGGAACACATGTTCCGGCGTCACCAGCGATGGCGGCAGTTCCCAGCTCCGGATATGTCTGATCAGCATCTGCGGCGTCTCCCTGATGTCATCAGGCCTGCTTAGGCCCAAACTCGCATCACCTGCAAATCAAGGCCGGATCACATCTCGGAGACCGCCCCGCCCGCCATGGCACTGCCCTTGCAAGTTTCCGCTCTGGGTTACCACCAAGTTAACAGGTGTCGCATTTTGCGACAGGGAGAGCGTATGGCAGCTTATCACTACCGTGGTCCGTCCCTCGGCCTCTTCGCGGCGCAGGCTGGCGGGCCCCTTCAAGGCCGGCTCCTGTACTGGAATGCGACGGAATTCGCCCTCGCCAACCCCGATGGCAGCAAGACCCATTATCGCGGAGAAGGACTCGTCTGGAACGCCGCGCTCGGCCATTTCACCGCCGGCACCATCACCAGCATCATTCATCACACGCTGAGCGGCGTGTTCATAGACGATCTCACCGGCCTCGCAGTTCCTGCTGCAACGCTTGAAACCCTGCTCGCGGCTCCTGCCTCCACGGCCAGCACGGCGAAGCTCTTCTCTGCCCTCATGTCCGGCAACGATACGGTCAGGGGCGATGGCGGCAACGACACGCTTTTCGGCGGCGCGGGCAACGACCGGCTTTCCGGCAATGCCGGAGACGATATCCTGAAAGGCGGCGCCGGAAACGATCAGCTGTTCGGCGGCGAAGGCGCTGATACGCTGATGGGCGGCAGGGGTGCCGATACCGCCAACTACGCCAGCAGCAGCGCCGTGCAGGTCAATCTCGCCACGGGCACGGCGCTTGGCGGAGACGCCGCGGGCGACACGTTCTTCTCGATCGAGAGCCTCACAGGTTCGAACTACAACGACCAGCTCACCGGAAATTCCGGTAACAATGTCTTGAAAGGCGGCCTGGGGAACGACATTCTTCACGGCGAGGCCGGCAACGACAAGGTATCGGGCGACGGCGGCAATGACTTCCTCACCGGCGGCGAAGGCGTGGATACGATGCTGGGCGGGGACGGCGACGATCTGATCGATGCCGGAGCGGGCCGCGACCTCGTCAAGGGCGGCGTAGGCAACGACACGATCTACGGCGGCCCCGATCCTGACGTCATCATCTATGATTTCACCTGGGCGCAGCTCACCGTCACCTATAACGGCCCGACCTATTCCTTCACCGTCGTCGCGCCCGACGGCACCGACACGGTCTATTCCGCCTTGACCTTCGCCACCACTACCGGCACCTGGTATTTCGACGTGCCCACGCTGAGCTTTGTCTACCAATCCGCCATGACCGGAGACGACTGGCTGGCCTGACGCTTTACCTCCCGCGCAAAGCCGGTAATCTCCTTTGATCAAGGGAGCAGGCAATATGCGGCAGGCAGTTCTAACCGACATCGAGTTGCCGGATTTCGGCGATCCCGTCTTCGAGCCGGTTCTCGGCAGGGCGATCTACGAGAACCGTATCCAGCGCCTGCGCCAGCGCATGGCCGAGCACGGCCTCGAAGCCCTCGTCATCTTCGGCGACCGCGAGCATGTGGCCAACATCTCATGGGCCTCCGGCTATGATCCGCGCTTCGAGGAAGCCCTACTCGTCGTAACCCCCAACCGCGCGCCCACGCTCTTTGCCGGCAATGAGGGCTACCCCTATGCCGAAACCGCCAGCGGCACGTTCGAGCGTGTGCTGTGGCAACCTTTAAGCCTCATGGGCCAGCCGAGGGACAAAACCCGCGCCCTCCCCGATCTGCTGCGCGAGGCGGGCCTCAAGCCCGGCATGTCGATCGGCCTTGCCGGCTGGAAGGGCTACGAGACGGAGGACGGCACCTTCGATCCCCACTGGTTCGAAACGCCCCACTATCTGGTGCAGACGCTCAAAGGCTTCGGCAGCCTCACCAACGCCGCCCTGCTCTTCATGAATCCGGAAGGGGGCTTGCGCGTCATCAACGAGGCAGACCAGATCGCCTGCTTCGAATATTCCGCCACCAAAACCTCCTCCGCCATCCGCCGCTTCATCTTGGGGGTAAAGCCCGGCATGACCGAGCATGAAGCCTGCCGCAACTTGGCTCTCGACGGCTCCATGCTCTCGATCCACGTCAACATGTGCTCCGGCCCCCGCGCGAAATATGGCCTGCCAAGCCCGACGACGAAACTCATCGAACGCGGTGAGCCCATCGTCGTCGGCCACGGCCTCATGGGCGCCTTGAACTGCCGCGCCGGCTTCATGGTGGAAAGTGCCGATGAATTGCCGGAAGCGATCCGTGATTATGTAAATAAGCTCGTCGCCCCCTACTTCGACGCGGCCGTCGCCTGGTATGAAACCATCGGCATCGGCGTTGCAGGCGGCGAGATCTACGATGCCGTCATGTCGCGCCTCGCCGATCCCTTCTTCGGCATCGGCCTCAACCCCGGCCACCTCATCCACATGGATGAATGGGTGCACTCGCCCATCAAGGCAGGCAGCAGGAAAACGCTCGTCTCCGGCATGGCGCTCCAGTGCGACATCATCCCGGCCACCGGCACCGAGTATTTCACGAGCAACATCGAAGACGGCATCGCGCTCGCCGACGAAGCACTGCGCGCCGACCTCAAATCCCGCTACCCGGAAGCGTGGGGACGCATAGAAGCCCGCCGCGCCTTCATGAAGGCAAAGCTCGGCATCAAGCTGAAACCCGAAGTGCTCCCCTTGAGCAACCTCGCCGCCTGGCTCCCGCCCTTCTGGATGTCACCGGGCAAGGCGATGGCGATGCGGTAGAGAGCGGAAGTGAGCCTGCTCACATGAACTATTGGAAAACGATAACAATTCTTAGTATCATTTTCTTCTTGGTGACTGCGCTTGCTGTCGCAATGATGCTCAATCTTTTTGGGGCGAACTGGAGTCCAAATGCCGAAGCTGTTCGCGCAGACTTCCTCCAAGCCGCATCAGCGAGCACAGCCGGACAAGGAAAAATCATAATCAATGATGTTACTGTGGGGGATGGCTGGAGCGACGGTGTTGAGGTTCAAGTCAGGTTCGACATTTTGCCACTCAGCACAACAACTTTGATGAGAGGAATTTTTTCGGGCTTGCAAATCAACGCTGATAAGCCTCTTGAAAACGGCATGGCGAGTCTCTCATACTCATTCGTCAATGATGAATGGAAACACCTCACCACCGGCATTCAACGAATGCCGACTGAATGATGGGCATTATGGTGACACTGCATTCGATGCACTTGAACTTGCCGATCAGTGATCCTTAGGACAAATGGAAAAGTTCGACAAAGACCAGCTCAGGCAAAGTTTGGCAGCACTGGAGCCATGGAAGCGAGTGGCATTCATGTTGCTATGTTGCGCGCGGATGCTGCCGAACTACGAAAGATTTTCGGCAGAGACTGGATTTGGCGATGCAGTCAAATTAAAGCATGCAATGCAGAAGGCATGGAGTTGGCTTGAGCCTAACAGTCTTCCCGAAGAACTTGAAGGCGTTAGAACAGAAGTGGAAAGTCTTACTCCAGATACGGAACACTTTTCATCATCACTGACATCGGCTGCGCTTGATGCGGCCTGTTCTGTCGCATATGCTCTGGACGCAATCGATGCGCGCTCCGATGTTGCAATGGTTGATTTCGCAGTCGAAGTGGCAACGCTCGCACGTGATACCGTTGATCTTTACGTGCAGTACGCTGAGAACTTTAGTATTTCTGATCCAGCCTTAAGTAAAGCGATAGACATTCACCCGCTCATGCAGAGAGAGCTGCGACATCAGCGAATAGACATCGCCCAACTAGCGAATTGGAGCGGAACAAGGCGCGACGGCATCCAGACTTTTAAAACCACAAGCTTAGATACCCTGCGAGGGAGCTTGGATCCAATTGCTGTCCGATAATGTAACTGCTCGCCCCGTTGCCGCCACCTCCCGCGAAAGCGCAACCTGAACAGCCGCAACCTTATCCGGAACCAACAACAACTCCCATCGTTCTCCTCCCTTTGGGAGCAACCATGGCAGGTGTCGATGTCCGCAAAGGCATGCCGGAGACGAAGCTGGACCGGGAGGAATTCGGCAGGCGGTTTCGCCAGCTTTTCTTCGATCCCGCCTTCGAGCCGCAGCAGGAGCAGATATCCGAGCTGCTGAACATCGCGTGGGAGGCTTACGACAATTCGCGGAAAAGCCCGCGCACAGTAGCGGCAGGCCCCGGCTTCGCCGATCCCGCCTATGAGCTTTCGGTCGAATGGCTCGCCGCCCGCAACGCCATCACCGAGGCGCAGGCGCGGCACGATGATCCGCAATCCCTCCACCGCATCCTGCTCGTCAACGGCTCGATGCGGTCGGACCAGACCTGTCCCGGCGAAATCTCGAAATCATGGCGTCTCGTCCAGATCGCTGCCGAAACGGTGAAGGCCGCACCCGGTTTCGAGGCCGAAATCCTCGACCTGAGCCGCCTCGCCTCGGAATATGGCCGCCGCATCTTCCCCTGCAAATCCTGCGTGTCGACCGCCATGCCCCTGTGCCACTGGCCGTGCTCCTGCTACCCGAACCACAGCCTCGGCCAGGTGAACGACTGGATGAACGATATCTACCTGATGTGGGTGGCGGCCCACGGCATCATGATCGTGGCGCCGGTCAACTGGTATCAGGCGCCCTCGGGCCTCAAGAGCATGATCGACCGCCTCGTCTGCGCCGATGGCGGCAATCCCGACCCCACCTCCACGCAAGGAAAAGACGCCGCCAAGGCCAAGGCGCTGGAACTTGCGGGCTGGCCCTACCCCCGCCACCTCGCAGGCCGCGTCTTCTCGATCATCGCCCACGGCGACACGACGGGCGCCGATGGCCTGACGCGAAACCTGAGCGACTGGCTCTCCGACATGGGGCTGATCTCCGCCGGCCACATGTCGGAACTGGGCCGCTACATCGGCTACTTCGGCAGCTACGCCGAAAGCCACGAGGCTCTGGACGAGGACAAAGCGATCCAGCACGACACGCGCATGGCGGCGCAGGCCCTTGTCAATGCCGTCACCCTGCGGCGCGCCGGCAAGCTGCCGCAGCCCGACGAGGGGCTGAAGGAAGCGCAGCCGAAGTAGGAACGAATTCCCCACCCCCGTTGCTTCGCAACGGACCCTCCCCGCTTCGCGGAGAGGGATAAGCATCCCTCCTCGCTTTAGCGGGGAGGGTGCCTCGCGGCACGCGAGGCGGGTGGGGCCAGTGCCGCCCTCAAGCCGCTTCCGCCTTCCGTCCCTGCACCACCTGATCCGCCGCGCGTCCCGTCAGTTCGGCCATGTGGTCGAGGCTGAAGGTGAAGGTCCCTACGCCCGCCGTGGCCGACCGAAGCTCGATGATGAGCGAGGCCATTTCGGATTCCGGCATATGCGCCTTCACCGTGTCCCAGCCGGGCCAGCCGTCGCGCCCGTCGAAGCCGAGGAGTTGCCCGCGATGGCCCGTCACGATCTGGTTGACGCGTGGCGTCGCATCGCTCGGCACGTGGATTTCCGCCAGCACGATCGGCTCCAGCAGCACGGGCGAGCATTGCGGCATCCCGTCCGCCATGGCAATCCGCGCCGCCGTCTTGAACGCCATCTCGGAGCTGTCGACATCGTGATACGACCCGTCCGACAGGTTCACCGAGAAATCGACCACCGGGAACCCCAGCGGCCCGTGCCCCATCCAGTCGCGCACGCCCTGTTCGACGGCGGGGATATATTGCTTCGGCACCACGCCGCCGGTGATCGTGTCGGTGAACACGAAGCCGGTGCCGCGCGGGGCCGGCGCGATCTCGACGACCACGTCGCCGAACTGCCCGTGCCCGCCGGACTGTTTCTTGTGCCGCCCGCGGATCTGCACCGGCTTCCTTATCGTCTCCTTGTAGGCGATGCGTCTCGGCTTCGCCTTGGCATGAACGCCGAACTTCGCCTCTAGTTTTTCCAGCGCCACGCGCAGGTGCATCTCGCCCTGCCCCCACAGCACCATCTCATGCGTATCGTGATTGTGCTCCAGCGCCAGCGAGGGGTCTTCCTCGATAAGCTTCGTCACCGCACTCGTCAGCTTCACCTCGTCCTTGCGGTCCGACACGAAAATCGCCAGGCCATACACGCCGGGCGCGGTTTCGAGCTTCACGAGCTGCGGCGTGCTGCCCTTGGTGGCCGAGATCGTCTCGCCGGTGCGGATGGGGTCGAGCCGCCCCAGCGCCACGGTGTCGCCCGCAGCCGCCTTTGCAACCTTATTCGGCGTCGAGCCCATCAGCGTGAACACGCCGGCCGTGCGCGCGTCTTGCCCTTGAGCGCCATAGAACACCGTGCCATCCGCCACCTCGCCGGAGAGGATGCGGGCGAGGGATAGCTTGCCGCCATGCGCGGTGTGAAACGTCTTCAGCACCTGCGCCACCGTGCCGTTCTTCGATAGCCCCAGGCGCTTTGCAGTCTCGGCCACGCCCGGCGCCTCGTGCCGCAGCGCCTTCAACAGCCGCCCCACGCCATTGCCGTGCTCGGCCGAGCCGAACATCACCGGCACGATCAACCCCTCCGCCAATTCGCGCGACAAATCCGTGAACACCCGGTCGCGCGGCGGCTCCATGTCGGAGAGCAGTTGCTCCATCAACTCGTCGTCATGGTCGGCAAGCTTTTCCAGCATCGCGAAACGCTCGGTCTTCTCGATGTCGGCCAACTCCGCCGGCATGTCGATCACCTTGCTTTCCATGTGTTCCTGGTAAACAAACGCCCGCTCCAGCGCCAAATCCACGAAGCCCGTCACGATCGAGCCCTTCATGATCGGCAATTGCCGCATGATCAGCGGTTTCGAGCTCGCGGGCTGCAGCCAGTCCAGCACCTCGCGCGGCCGCGTGTCGCTCTTGTCCACCTTGTTGATGAAGAGGAGGCGCGGCAGCCCGATCTCGTCCAGCTGCTTCAATATCAGTTGCAGTGCGGGCGCCTTCTTGTCGTCGGCCTCGCACACGACGATTGCCGCATCGCAGCCCGCCAGCACCGCGCGCGCGTCCTGCGCGAACTCGATCGAGCCGGGGCAGTCGATGAAGGTGTAGCTGTCGCCCAGGAATGTGGTGGTCGCGGCATTGAGCTCGACGCTCATGCCATGCGCGCGGGCTTCGGGTGCCGCGTCGCCGACCGTCGACTTTTCCGAGACCTTGCCCTGGCGCGGAATGGCGCCGGTGCGGAACAATATGGCTTCGAGAAGTGTGGTCTTGCCGCTTAAATAAGGGCCCACGAGTGCGATGCACCGCGAGCCCGGGGGCCTTCTGCCGCTTGTGTGATCCATGGCCTATTCTCCTTTGACTGCTCAATTCAATGTGCGTCGAAGGACCGCCCTTCTTCTACTGGCGGG
>JALHQC010000026.1 GCA_022842165.1 bacterium | reverse complement strand
CATCAGGTTCATGATGATCCTCATCTGGGCCTGCTGGTCCAACGCGGAAAGCGGCCGGTTGACGAGCAGATATTCGGGCCGCTTCAACAGCGCCCTTGCGAAACTGACCTTCTGGCGTTGGCTTGCGGTGAGGCGGCGGCCGCCGACACCAACGTTGAAGGAGAGGCCGACGTCGATAACGTCGTTGCGCAGGCCCTGCTTGTCGAGAAGGTCGTGGAGAATGGCCCGGATGTGCTCGATCTCATCGGAATACTGGTGCGCGATGCGGCCGAGCAGGATGTTGTCGTTCAGGCTGGCGGCAGCAATGAAGCGTTCCGGATCGTAAAGCTCGATGCTTCCCTTGAGTTCGGCAGGAAGATTGGCGAAGAATCTTTCGCGGACCTCGACGATGCGCCGCCTCGTCTCGTCGTCGAGCAGGCCAAAGCGGTGCCGGGATTCGATGTAGGTGAAGGTCAGTGCGATGATCTTCGACAGGTCCTGTTCGTTCACTTCTGCGGCGGGCTTGCCCTCGATCTTTTTGAGCAGGGCCTGATACTGGGGAAGCTGTTCTGAGGACATGAAGGTGAGATCGTGGAAAAACGGATGGTCGGGCGGCAAGTCGCGAAACAGTTCGATGACGTTTTCGGCGATCTCGAGACCCATCTTGTAGAAGAGGTCCACGGTTTTGGTTTCGGCCAGGGCTGCGCGGAAATGGGCATTGCCGCAGAGCGCCTCGTTGTTCAGCATCGGCCCGGTCGCCGCGCCGAAGAGCAGGTTCTCGCTCACTGTCGCTTCGGGATTGTACGCGCCCGCCTTGAAGGGCACGACGACGTGATCAAGATTTTCAGACTGCAGACGTTCGCGGAATGCCTGGCGGACCTGCACGGTGAGGCCGGCAAGCCGGGAATGCTTGATCGGATCGACGCGCGACCTCAACCCCAGTTCAAGAAGATCGCCAGAAAGCATCAGGGCATCGAGAATGGGCATCAGGGAGTTCGACAGGTCGTGAGGGCCAGACGCGCCCGCGGACGTATAGTCAACCCAATCGGCATTGATGTCGAAATCGACATTGCCTGACTTCAGTGCCTCGCTCAGTTCCCACTTCCGCCGGGTGGCCATCGTGCCTTCATATGTCTTGGGCTGCAGAGGCGCGTGCTTCAACCCGTAGAACAGATTGTCGCCCAGCGTGCCCTGGAACAGGTAAGCGTCGGAGCCGGCATAGGCCATGCGGCGGCCGATGACCGATTCGGGAAGTTCGCGGATATCCTGCGAGCCGAGCAGAACACGCCCGCCGTCCGGCCAGACGATCCGCGCCATGGCTTCGAGCAACGCCTCGCCGCCGCTGCCGATGATCGCAACCCGTTCGCCCGGCTTGATCTCGAGTGTCGCGCGGTCCAGAACCTGCGCGCCACCGTCGTCGGTCACTGTCAGATTGGTGACATGAAGCGAATGTCCGAGCGGCGGCGCGGGATTGTGTTCGACTGCGTGGATGCGGCTGTCGATCATGTCCTTGACGTCGAACTGCTCGTAGACCTGCGCGTATTTGATCTGGACGTCCTGACGTGCCTGGTCCCAGTCGATGAGATCCTTGAGCGGGGCGGGCAGATCCTTGTAGGCCGCAATCACCGCGACCAGCTGACCGACGTCGAGCGAGCCGACGATGACGAGATAGCCGCCGACGAGGTAAAACAGGAACGGCGTAACCTGTGCGAGGAAGTTGTTGATGAACTTCACCATGAACTTCCACTGATAGAGATCGTAGCGGATCTTGAAGATACGGCCGAGCCTCGCCGAGATATCGGCGCGCTCGTAATTCGAAGTATCGTGGTTGCGGATGGTGGAGATGCCTTCGGATATCTCGCTGATCCGGCCTGAAAGTTCGCGTGCCGTCAGCTGCCGTTCGCGCCCGAGGACGAGCAGCCGCCGCCGCATTCTGGGGATGATGACGAGCTGCAAGGCCACGATCGCCGCGGCGATGAGGCCAAGCCAGCGGTTCTGCACGACGATGAAGAACAGCGATGTTGCCGCCTGGCCGCCGAGCAACACTGGCTGGACAAAGGCATCGCCGATGAATCCGCCCAGGGGTTCGACCTCGTCCTTGACCATCGTTGACAGTTCGGCAGGCTTGACGCGTTTGAACTGGGACGGCGGGAAACGCAGTATCCTGTCAACAAGGTCGAAACGCAGGCGCCGCAGCATGCGCTCGCCAAGCCGGCCCTTGTAGGTGTTGATATAGAATTTGAAGGTGCCGTTGACGATCACCAGCAGGAGGAAGAGCAGGCTGAGATATATAAGCGAACCGAAGCGATCGAGATTGACACCTTCAAACAGCTCGACCTTGCCCCAGTAGGGCAGGTCGAAATTGAGCACCATGTAGGTCTGCGTGACGCCGGGCGCCTCGAACCCCGTACCCTGGATCGGTCCGTTGACGATGAGCTTCGGCAGGTCGAGCGAGAGGAAATAGGTGTACATCGACACCAGAACGATAATCAGAATCCATATCTGCTGCCGGCGCGTGTTGGACCAGATGTAGCGCGCAAGGGATTTGTTCATCGGTTGCGGCGCCCCTTAAGCCGCTGGCCGCAACACGATGAAGCGCCGTGCCGCGTATGGTGAGTGGCCGATCATTGTATCGTTGAGTTGAAGTTCGAGGCTACAATGGATGGAAAGCCCCGGCTGCGACAGCAGTTCAGCCGATTGCGTCGCGGCGCGGCCGAGTTCGACGGCAAAGTCGAGGATGACGACGCGGGCGTTGCGGACCAGAGACAACAGCAGTTCGCCGGTGGCGCTACGGCTGCCATAGGGTTTGAGCGACAGCCCCAGCATGACGAGGCCATAGCTTTCGGGGGCATAGGTGTAATCGACGTGCTGGAACTTGCTGCCGACATGGCGGACGTGGCAGGGGAAACCGTTCAGTTCTTCAGCTTCATACGGCACGATCTTGGGGTCGACCGACAGCACCGATTGCGGCTGGTGCGTGAGGTAGGACGTGACCGGCCGCAGGTGGCCGCCGATTTCGAGCACGTGCGGGCAACCGCGCAGGAAGTGCGCCGCCAGAACTTGCCGCACTTCAGCGGCGGGACCGGACAAATGTTCCAGTCCCTGCCATGCCGGTGGCTCTGCCGCGCCTGCCGGACCCGTTTCGTAGCCTTGCAAAATATGCAACCCCTTGCGCGTTCCCTTTGACAAAACTACAGTATCCTGATGGTGAACGCTACCACGTCGACGCCGACGCAACGCCCGGCGGATGATCCGCGGGAGCTGGCCCATGACCTTGTCCGGGGCCTTGCCGCCTATACCGGCAACAGCTTGGCCGCCGCTGTTGCGCGGGTCATTGCGAAACATCCGGATGCAGAAATTGGAACGGCCTTCAACCACAAGCAGGTGGCCTGCAAGATGTGGGCGCGGGACCAGCTTCATGAAACATTGGGCGGGCGCTATACCCGCATCTGGCTCATGGGCGGCTGGTATGGCGTGCTGGCGGGCATGCTGTTCGACGACCCGCGCTTCGAGATCGGAATGATCGAGAGCTTCGACATCGACCCCGGTGTCGAGGCCATAGCACGAACGCTGACTGCGGCGCATTCCAGCGCCTTCCAGGCGATCACGGCGGACATGTACGGTCTCGACTACAGGGCGGCCCGGCCTGACCTCGTCATCAACACGAGCTGTGAACATATTCCGGACATCGGGGCCTGGCTCTCGCTTTTGCCGCAGGGCTGCAGGGTGCTGCTGCAATCCAATGATTACTTTGCGGAACCCACGCATGTGAACGCGATGCCGACTCTCGAAGCCTTTGCAGCGGATGCGAAGCTTTCCGAGGTGCTCTATGCCGGGCAACTGCCGCAGAAGAAATACACGCGCTTCATGCTGATTGGCCGAACCTAGCTAAAGTAGCCTGGCACGCAGAATCTCTGCCGTATGGCGCGCGCCTTCAAGGTCCAGCGTGGTGGGGGGCGGCGGAGGACCGGCGAGCAGCTGGGATGCGGCACGTTCCAGCGTTTGCGGACTGACGTCATTTTCGGAGAGAACGGCGGCGAGCCCAAGTTGCGCCAGTCTTGCCGCCCTGACCGATTGTTCGGTTTCACCGCCTGCTGCAAAGGGAATGAGGAGAGAGCGGCAGCGGGCCTGCAAGATATCGCAGACCGTGTTGTACCCCGCCTGCGAAATGGACAGTTTCGCTGCCGCCAGCAGTGCCGGAAAATCCGGCCGGAAGGAGAAGACCTTGAGGCCATCTGCCGGCTGCGTCAACAGGGCCTCGACCTCGGGGTGTTGCAGATTTGGTCCGGTGATCAGGCAGCAGCGAAGGCCGGCCTTCATGTTCCCGGACATAGCTGCCGCAGCGCGGATCAGGGGCAGGCCCGCGGCACCGCCGCCTGCCGATATGACGATGTCGAATTGCTCGGGCGATGGCTCGGGCGGCGGCCCGGCCACGAGGCCGGTGTGGCGGATCTCCTTGGCGATGGCGCCGGCCAGCGCGAAGCTCGCGGATAAGCCGGCAAAGGCGGGATCGCCATGCACGAGCACCAGATCGAAATAGCGCTCGATCGTTTCGACGGTTTCCTCTGCGCGGCCGGGTTTCAGGTTTTCCTGCAGGATGTCCCTGATGGAACACACGATGAGCGGACGCTGCCTCATGGTGGCAGCGTGTTCAAGCAATGGAATGAGTTCGAAGCGCATGGCGCGGCGCCCGAAGGGGAAGGCTTCGATCATCAGAATGTCCGGAGCGATTTGCTGAAAGGCCGACAAGAGCTGACGGGTCCGTTCCATCCTGAAGTTTTCATCGATGGCCTTGCCCTTGGTATCCACAAGGCTTGCGAAGCCATCGCCTCCGGCCTTTACCGGCGGCAGCTGCACGACATCGATGCCGGCATTTGGAAAACCAGCCACTGGCGTTCCGCCCATGACGATGGTCACGCCGAAGCCGGCGGCTTTCAAGGCCATGGCAATGTGATTGGTTCGCGCCAGATGGCCGATGCCCAGAAGATGCTGGACGTAGAGGAGGACGCGGCGGGCTTTCATGTTTCGGAGCGCCAGCCGGAACGGAACAGCGCGTCTAGCTGGCTGACGCTGGTGTGATAGTCGAAGTGCTGGCGCACCCGCCGTTCTGCCGCCGCGCCAAGCCTCTGGCGAAGGGAGGGATCGCGCATGAGTTCGGACAATGCCACGGCAAGGGCGGCGGGATTTTCCGGCTCGACCAGCTTGCCATTCTCGCCATCACTCAACAGTTCGGGCACGCCGGAAATTGCAGTCGAGACACAGACGAGCCCCTGGCTGCAGGCTTCAACCAGCACGTTTGGCAATCCATCGCGGTCGCCATCGTCCGTCACGCGGCAAGCGAGTGCGAAAACATCCGCTTGGCGATAGAGCTCAAGCACCTCGCCCTGGGTGAGCGCGCCTTTCCAGTCTATCATGCCTGCGAGGTCAAGCTTGGCCGCAAGGGCCTGCAGGTCAGCCAGAATTTCGCCACCTCCCACGTGGACCAAACGAAACGAGAAGTCGTTCTTGAGCAGCGCCAGCGCATGGAGCAGCACGTCGAAACCCTTCTTTGGCACCGCCCGGCCAACGCTCAGTACGATCAGGGGATCGGCGGGATCGTCGCCCCGACGGCTGGAACGCTGCGACGTGAAGGGCGAGAACCTGTCGAGGTCGAGCCCATGATAGCTGAGGTGGACCCTGCGTTGATCGGCGGCAAGGCCGCGCAGATGCGCAAAGCCCGACGCGGTGCAGGTGACGACGCCACGCGCGGTTGATAGCTTGTCTTTCAATTCCCAGCCGGGCGAGGTCCAGATATCCTTGGCATGGGCCGAGCAGGACCATGGGATTCCGCTGATCACGCTGGCATAGGCTGCAACCGAGGCCGGCGTGTGAATGAAGTGCGCGTGAATCCACCCGGCATCGGACGGCAATTCGGCGGCCAGCACCATGGCCTGGCCCAGCCGCCTTGCGCGATGGCGGGTCCAGTCGCGGCGCAGGTCACGCCAGAAGGGCAGGAGCACCTTGAAGAAGCCGGGATGTTTCAAGCAGGTGAAGAACCCACGGATCACGCGCGGCCAGTCGTCGTGGAGGTATTCCGGCAGATAGCGGACCGGTGCCTTGATCTCGTCATGCACGGGGTGGCGGCGGGTGTCTGTCGGCTGCCGCATGGAGACAATCTCCAGGTTCATTCCGGCTTGCTCGAGCCCCAGCAGTTCCTGGGCAATGAAAGTTTCGGAAAGCCGGGGATAGCCCTTGAGAACGATGATGGTCTTTGTCATGGCCTGCGAGCGCTCTGGCTCTAATTCTCGACGACTGCCAGATGCTGTCGGGTGCGCTTGTCAAGCCATGAACCGGTGATCTCCGAAATGCGCGTCAGGCCTTCAAGCCTGAGCCCGGGGCTGCACTGCGAAGGCCGCAGACGGGCGGGCAGGGCTTTCAGTGCTGCCGCGAGGCGCAGGGGGTCGGCGGCCTCATCGGGCAGCAGCATGTCGACGAGGCCGAATTCGGCGCCGCGCCGCGCCCGGATCAACTGTTCCTGACGCGGTTCGACGCGCGGCACGACGAGGGCCGGCTTGTCGAACGACAGGATTTCGCAGAACGTGTTGTAGCCAGCCATCGCCACCACGGCCTTGGCGCCCGCCACCAGATCTTCCATGTGATTGTCGAACTCGATGATCTGCACCGAAGGAATTTTCTGCCCTTTCTTGATGAGCTTGCGGCGCTGGCGGATCGGCATGTAGGGACCGAGCACGATGACGGATTTATATGTGAGCTCGGGATCCTGCTGATAGGCGTGGAGAACGTTGTGAATGAGTTCGGCACCATCGCCGCCGCCGCCGGGCGTGACCAGCATGTAGTCGCCCTCCGGTACGTGGCTCAGGTTCTCGCTGTTTGAAAGTTCGCGGTGCAAGAAGCCTACGTAATTGAGCTTCGAGGCGACCTGGTCGGGAACGTCGAGATCGGTGAGCGGATTGTAGAAATCGGCAGGGCCATAGACCCAGATGTCGTCATACAGCCTGCCGATCTTGCCCAGCACGTCGCGGCGCTTCCACTCCGCGTCCAGCAGGTGCGGCGCGTCCATCACGTCGCGCAGGCCAAGGATGAGGATCGTGCCCTTGGTCTTCAAGTAGGCCAGGGTATCCTCGACCTCGGCGTGAAGGCCGAGCGGTTCCTTGTCGACGATGAATATGTCGGGCTGGAAAGATTCCGCCGTGTGCCTGATGATCGACTGGCGCATCAGCAGGGTTTCCTGCAGATCGATATGGCGGGCAAGGGAGGTGTATTCCCCGTTCCGCAGCTTGATGACGCTGGGGATCTTCACGAAGTCGACGCGGGCGCGGTAGTCGAAAGCGCCGGCAATCGAGGAGCCCGAAATGATCAGCACGCTGAGGCCGCGGTAATCCTGCACCAGCGCATGGGCGATCGCGCGGCAGCGGCGGAGATGGCCAAGCCCGAAGGTATCGTGGCTGTACATCAGGATCCGGGCATTCTCGTAACGCCGCATCATCACTTCAGCCTTTCCCTGGATATGGCGGGACGGGGCGGTTGCTGCCCGGTTCCTGCGATGTACCGCACACGCGTGACCGCTTTCAATTGTAGGGGTCGGCCGCATCGCGCAGACCGTCTCCGAAGAAGTTGAAGGCGATGATCACCAAGATGACCGGAACAACGGGAAACAGAAGCCAGGGATAGATCGCCACGACATTGACGTTCTTGGCTTCGGTGAGAAGTATGCCCCAGCTGGTGATGGGCGCGCGCAGGCCGAGGCCGAGGAAGCTCAACGCCGTTTCGCCCAGGATCATGCCGGGGATGGCGATCGTCGCCGTGGCGATCAGATGCGACATGAAGCCCGGAACGAGATGGCGGCCGATGATGCGGCTGGTCGACGCCCCCATGAGTTGCGCGGCAAGAACATATTCCTCCTCGCGGAGCGACAGCAGCTTGGACCGGACGGCACGGGCAAGCCCTGTCCAGTCCAGCAGGCCGAGGATGATGGTCATCCCGAAATAGATGACGATCGGACTCCATGACACCGGCATGATGGCGGCCAAAGCCATCCACAGCGGTATGCTCGGGATCGACTGCAGCACTTCGATCAGGCGCTGGACGCCGAGATCGATCCAGCCGCCGCGGTAGCCCGCGATGCCGCCGATGATGATGCCGAGGATAAAGCTGACGGTGATGCCGATGAGGCCGATGGTCATCGAGATCCGCGTGCCATAAATGATGCGCGACAGCAGATCGCGGCCGAGCCTGTCGGTGCCGAGGAGAAAGACCTGGCCGCCTTCGGCAGGGCAGAACAGATGCACATCGGCCGGCCAGAGGCCCCAGAATTCGTAGCTGTCGCCGCGGCAGAAGAAGCGAAGCGGCATGATCTTCGCGGGGTTGTCGGCGTACTCGCGCTTCATGGTGGTCATGTTGAGCGTGGCATCGCGCCCGTAGACGAAGGGGCCGACGAACGCGCCGTCATGAAACAGGTGGATCATCTGCGGCGGCGAATGAATGAATTCGACGTTGCGGGTGTGCAGGTTGTACGGCGCAAGAAACTCGCTGATGAGTGCCGTGAAATAGACCAATGCGATGAAGATGCCGCACCAGAGGGCGACCCTGTGGCGCTTGAACTTCCACCAGATGAGCTGCCACTGCGAGGCCAGGTAGACCTTCGACTGGGCCTCCGACATCTTCTCGATCGTGTAGGGGTCGAACGGCGCCGCAGAAACAAAGTGCGGCAGCGGTTCGCCCGGAGCGGGAAGGGGAGATGTCATTTCTGGCTCTTGCCCTGTAGGCGGATGCGGGGATCGAGGATGGCCAGCGCGATATCCGAGATCAGCACGCCGATGACCGTCAGAAAGGCCAGGAACATGAGGAACGACCCGGCCAGATACATATCCTGGCTTTGGAGCGCGCGGATCAGCATCGGACCCGTGGTTTCGAGGGACAGCACGATCGCCGTGATTTCGGCGCCCGAGATGATGGCCGGCAGGATCGAGCCGATGTCGGATATGAAGAAATTCAGCGACATGCGCAGCGGATACTTCACGAGCGCCCGGAGCGGCGGCACGCCCTTGGCGAGCGCGGTGGTCACATATTGCTTGCGCAATTCATCGAGGAGATTGGCACGCAGCCTGCGGATCATGCCGGCGGTGCCCGCCGTGCCGATGATGATCACCGGAATCCACAGGTGCGACAGTATCGACTGGGCCTTCGCCAGGCTCATCGGTTCGTTCAGGAACTCACGGTCCATAAGATGGCCGATGGACACGCCAAACCAGATGTTGGCAAAATACATCAGGATCAGGGCCAGCATGAAATTCGGAATGGCAAGGCCCAGCAGCCCCAGAAAGGTGAGGCCGTAATCGCTCCAGCTGTATTGATGGGTGGCGGAGTAGATGCCGATCGGAAAGGCCAGCAGCCAGGTGAAGATGATCGTCACGAAGGAGACGAGGATGGTGAGCCAGAGGCGGTCTCCCACCACGTCGCTGACCGGGATCTGATACTCGAAGGAGTAGCCGAAATCACCCTGGAGCATGCCGAAGACCCAGTAGACGTAGCGGAGAACCAGGGGCTGGTCGAAGCCGTACTGGGCGCGCAACTCCTCGATCTGTTCGAGGTTGACGCTTTCGCCCGCGGCCTTGAGTTCGGCGATATAGCTCTCGAAATAGTCGCCCGGCGGGAGTTCGATGATGATGAAGATCACGGCTGAAATGATCAGCAGCGTCGGGATCATGATGGCGATGCGCCAGAGAATGTATCGCAGCATCTTCAGGCCTCGCCCCTTAACCAGAACGTGTCGGGCATGTAGACGCCGAAATAGCAGGTCGGCTCGAAGCCGAAGAGTCCGTTTTCAGGAAGGTTGACGAGCCTGGCGGTCCTGACGATGGGCTGCAAGGTGCCGTTGATCAGACCGATCGAGAACACCTGATCGGCATAGATCGACAGCATCTTCGTCCAGATCTCGGTACGCTGGGCGGTTTCGGTCGAGCGGCGCCAGGCCTTGTAGAGATCGAGCAGCTCGGCTGCCTCGACGATGTCCGGCGGGCTTCCTGCCTGACCGTTCGACTGATTATGGAGGCCCCATACCGGCCACTGCAGCCGGTCGTCCGATGTTGGCGCCAGCTGGCCGGGGTTCATGGCCGCCGTGGCGACGCCGTTGTCCATGCCGGACCAGATCGCCACCATGATCTCGCCGCCGATCGCCCGGCTGCGGAAGACGTCGCGCTGCGAGGTGCGGATAAACAGCTTGATGCCGATCTTGTGCCAGTAGTCCTCGATCAGTTCGAGAACATCGGTTTCGAGCGTGCTCTCGCCAGCGGTTTCGACGATGATTTCGGCGCGGCCGCCGTCGGGCAGCAGACGGATGCCGTCCGAACCGCGTTCCGTCAGCCCCACCTCGTCAAGAAGTGCGTTGGCGAGGGCAGGGTCGTACCTGGACCAGGCTTCCGCGAATTCGCGCCGGTAGAGCGGGCTTTCCGGCATCAGCGTGTCGCCGCTTTCGGTGCCGAGGCCAAAGAACATGGCCATGTTGACCTCGTGCCGGTTGATGGCGACCGACAAGGCCCTGCGGAACCGGACATCGCGGAACAGGCCGCGCCAGGTGTCGTCCTTGAAATTCAGGTTGGGCAACAGGGCGATGCGCGAGGCTTGCGTCTTCTTCCACAGGCTGACCTTGATCGGATGGCGCGTCTCGGCATCCTTGAGGAATGCGTAGTCATTGAAGTCGATGCCGGTGGCCTGCAGATCGGAGTCGCCCGCGCCCGTCTTGGCCGGGATGATCGCGGAGGAACTGACATTGAGAATGAAACGATCGATGTAGGGGAGCTGCCGGCCGCGCTCGTCGACACGGTGGAAATACGGATTGCGTTCGAAGACGAACTGCTCGGCTGGCGGATTGGTGGTGTTGCGCCACGGGTCGAGGGTGGGGAGATCGGGATTTTCCGGCCGGTACTGGCGGCTCATGCGGGTGTGCAGCGCCACCCAGTTCTTGACCCTGAATTCTTCGACCAGTGCCGCGAGCTTGTCCTCGCTCTGATGTTTCTTGTGGAATTGCCTGAGATAGGCGGCGGGAAACACCAGGTAGAGAGGCTGGGCCGCGGCGAGCCGGGGCAGAAAATCCGGATTGGGATGTTCCCAGCTGTAGCGGACGGTGAGGGCATCGAGAACTTCGAAGACCGGCGGCTTGCCGTCCGACAGCATGTCGGGAGACAGGCCGCGGGGCGACACGTCGGTGTCCATCAGCATGTCGTCCCAGGCGTAGCGGAAATCGTCCGCCGTCAGCAGGGAGCCGTCGGACCATCGGTGGCCTTCGCGGATCCTGAAGGTAAAGACGCGGTCCTCGACATTGTCGAAGCGCTCGAGGATGTCGGCCTGCAGTTCGAGTTTTTCGTTGAAGCCGACGAGCCGCGCGTAACCATTGATGGTCATCAGGCGGATGTCCTTCTGTCCGGCAATGAGGACGCGCATGTCGCCGCCATGGCTGCCGGGCTGGCGGCCCATCGCAGCGAGGTTCACGACACGGGGCACCTTCGGCAAGCGCTGCGCCAGAGGCGGCAACTCGCCGCTGGCGATGTGGGGCTCGAGGAAGGGCGCCTCGAGGCTTGCGCTGCGCGCCGCGGAGGCAAGCGGCAGCGAGCCCAGGCAGCCGAGAACCGTGCGGCGGTTTACCAAGATCGCAAATCCTCCGCCCTCGCATCCGCCCGGGCCAGGACGTAATGATCCTCGCCGAGGCTCGCCGGTACCAGAGGCGCGTCTTCCTCGCCGCGCGAAAAACTTCGTGGCCAGCTTCGCGGATCGGAGGCGGTGCCGAGCTGCAGAACCGAGTAGTCGAGCGGCCGGTCGAGATCGGGGAACGGCACCGCAGCAAGCAGGGTGCGGGTATAGGGATGAGCGGGGGTCCGGAACAGGGTTTCCCGTGGCGCGATTTCGACGATCCGTCCACGGCACATGACGGCGATGCGGTCGGCCATGTAGTCGACCACGGCAAGATTGTGGGAAATGAACAGATATGTGAGGCCAAGCTGGGCCTGCAGATCCTTCAGCAGATTGAGGATCTGCGCCTGGACCGACACGTCGAGCGCCGACACCGGCTCGTCGCAGATCAGCAGGTCGGGGCCGAGCGCCAAGGCCCGCGCGATGCCGACGCGCTGCCTCTGCCCGCCGGAAAAACTGTGCGGATAGCGGCTCAGAAATCGCGGATCGAGCCCTACGGCGTTCATCAGCGCCGTGACCCTTTCCAGCCGGGACGCGGCATCTCCGATGTTGTGAATTTCCAGAGGTTCGCTCAGGATATTCTTCACCGTCATGCGCGGCGACAGGGACGAGAACGGATCCTGGAACACCATCTGGATCTTGGTCCGCAGCTTGTGCAATTCGCTGCCTTCGGCGTCGAGAACGTCGATGGGGCCGGTGCCGTCGTCAAAGCTGAGCGAACCGCCGTCAGGGCGCATGGCGCGCATGACGATCTTGCTGAAGGTGGTCTTGCCGCAGCCGCTTTCGCCCACCAGGCCGAGGCATTCGCCCTGCCGGATCTCGAGGCTGACGTCGTCGAGAGCGCGCAAGCCGCTTCCGCTCCGCTTGCCGAACCAGCCGGCATCGTTCTTGGCCATGAACGACTTGCTGAGATGGCTCGCCCGCAGCATGACCGCGCCGTCCGCCGGCTTTGCCTGCTTCTCCCGGTTCATCAGGGCGCCGGTGTGAACCTCGACGTCGCGCAGCGATTTCAGGCGCTCGTTCGGCTTCATGTCGAAATGCGGCACCGCCCGCAGCAGGCCTTTCAGATAGGGATGCTGCGGATTGCGGAAGATGTCGGACACCGTCCCGGATTCGACGATTTCGCCGTGATAGATCACCACGACCTCGTCGGCCATGTTGGCGACGATCCCGAGATCGTGGGTGATGAGCAACATCGCCATCTTGAGTTTCGACTGAAGTTCGCCCAAAAGCTGCAGGATTTGTGCCTGGATGGTGACGTCGAGAGCGGTCGTCGGTTCGTCGGCAACGATCAGTGCCGGACGGCAGATCAGCGCCATGGCGATCACCGCCCTCTGCCTGAGGCCTCCCGACAGTTCGAAGGGGTATTTGTCGTAAGCGCGGCCGGGATCGGGGATCCCGACCAGTTCGATGATCTCCTCGGTGCGGCGGCGCACTTCAGCGGCCGGCAGATCCGAATGAATGCGCAAGGTTTCGCCAATCTGGTCGCCGATCGTGTGCAGCGGCGACAGTGCCGTCATCGGCTCCTGGAAGATCATGGCGGCGCGATGGCCGCGGATCGCCCGGTAGCGTTCGCTGCGGCTGTCGAGGCTGGCAAGATCGATTGGCGGCTCGCCGGATTGGGGATCGCTGAACAATATGCGGCCGCCGGTAATGCTTGCGACCGGCGGCAGGATGCCCATGATGGCCTGCGCGATGATCGACTTGCCCGACCCCGACTCGCCCACCAGGGCCGTCACCTTGCCTGGCAGGATGCGCAGGCTCGCGCCCTTCACAGGTTCAATATGTGCCGACTGCAGCTTGATCCGGACCCGAAGATTTTCGATCCGCAAGAGGTCGGTGGATGACGTCATCGATAAACCATTTCAGTGACAGTTCTGCCTGCCGGCGCCGTGAAGAAGTGTGCGGTTTGACAATCTGCATATTTCCCGACCTGGCGCCAGAGGGATTTCATGACGGTGTGGCACCGGCAGGGCGGCGCCATCCGGCACCTGCCGGCGGCGCCAGAAGGGCGGCAGCCAGCGGAATATCCTCACAATCCGGCCGTCAGAACGGGCAGGGGACGCCGCGCATGACATCGGCGCAGCGCGGCGAGCGCCGGAAGTCATCATAGTAGAGCGTCCAGGTGCCGGACTGGCCACCAGCCCGGTAAGGCCCGAACTTGAAATACTGGTTTCGGCCGAGCCCGGAGTCGTTATGGCCGATATGACCCTTGACGGTGACGATCCATTTGCCGTTGGCAAACAATTCGATATGGCCGCTGCCATCGGGGCCAGGCTTGGTATAGACGACGAAATCGATCCAGCCGGAGCGCGGGTCGGGCATCGGGTTGCCATGGCTGGTCACCGTCAGGTCGCTTGAATGGACATCGAAGAGCTTGCCGTCGGCAGCGGTCCAATCCGATGGAGTGGCGACCAGTGCCCGCATCTGATTGGTCTCCGGCCGCAGCCACACCGGCACCAGTTGGCTGGAGGGGGACCTATGATCGATCCGCGGCTGATGAAAATTGGTCTCGACGGTTGCAAACAGTTTGCCGCGATTCAATCTAAGCGCGAAAAACGGGCTGAAGTTCAGGGGATGGCCTGGGTCGATCTCACGTTTCCACTGGGCAATCAGGCAGCGATGCTCGTCCTCGGGCAGCGGATCGGCGAACTTGACAGCGAAGCCGTACCAGATGCCCCGGTCGTAGGGCACCCTGAGGCGAGGCCGTTCCCAGATTTCCGCGCGTTCGCTGAAATCGGTGCCGGGTGGAACCTCGCTCAGCGGATTGACCGAGAGCTTGAGCGCTCCGCCGAGGCCGCGCGACACTTCTTTCTGGAACTCCACGGTGCCTGCGCTCTGCTCGAAGGTGGTCTTGTAATAAAGGCCGCCGGCCGGGGAAAAATCCTCGCCGTCGAACCCGTCGACCAGCACGTCCTCGAAAGTCATCTCCGGCTCCGCCATTGCTCAGACCGGAGTTTCAAAGCGAGACAAGACAGTGCAGCCGCCGGCTCATTGCACCGGCTGCTTTTCCGCGCCCTGGCGGGCGGCGCGATGCATCATCATCAGATGTTCGGCATCTGACAGCGTATCCTCGGCCGCGCCATTCTGCTGGGACGTGGCCGGGTCCTGCAGGCGCTTGAACTGCGGCGTGAAGATCTTGACGGGCTGTTCGATGCCTTTCAGGTTTTCAATGCCGAGCGGCATCCATCTGCCGCCGCAGTAACCGACGAAGTCGTCGCTGCCGATGACTTTCGTCTGGAATTTCTTGGTGAGGGATTCGAGACGCTGCACCTCGTTGACAGCGGCGCCGAAGGTCGAGAAGGTCATGCGGTCGGCGAGGCCGACATTGCCGAAGATGACGTTGCCGACATGGAGGCCAATGCCGAAGTCGATCTCCCACAAGCCTTCGGCCAAGCGCTTCTGGTTCAGCTCGTTCATGCGCGAGAGGCCGGCCTTGACGGCGGCGAGGGCGGCCCGGCAGGCGGCCTGCGACTGCTGCTTGTTGCGTTCGCAGGGGTAGACGGCCAGGAAGCCGTCGCCCATGAAACTGAGGATCTGGCCGCCATTGCGGTGGAAGGAGGCGGCAATGGCGTCGAAAAAGAGATTGAGCGTGTCGATGAATACCTGCCTGCCGTGCATGTCGGCCACGGCAGTGGAATTTCGCATGTCGACCATGACCAGCGCCGCCCGGATCGTCTCGGTGTCGCCGCGCTTGATCTGACCGCTCAGCACCCGCCTGCCGGCTTCGCTGCCGAGATAGGTGGTCAGCATGTTGCTGGCGAGCTTGCCGAGGACCGACATCTTGATCGCCACGGCGAGCTGGTTCTGCAGCCGCAGCAGCGCGGCAATGGCGCCCTCGCTGAAACCTTCGGGACGGTCGGTCGACCACGAACCCATCATGCCCTGGGAGGAGTTGACTTCGAACTTGTGCACGAAGGCTATGTAATCGGTGATGCCTTCCGCCTTCAGTTCCCCGAGGATCGGAAATTCCGGCGATGCGTCGCCATCGATGCGGCGGCGCAGGTGGTCAAGATTGTTGTTGAGCAGATAAAAGTAGGGGCTGCGGGCGAAGGCGTCGGACGTGCCGGCCCCGGCATGGCTCACCTGCTGGCTCGTCGATCCCTTGCCGCGCCGCCAGGTGAAGCCGGCCGCGCGATAGAGCGGATGCAGGATGGAAAACGACAGGTGCACCCGGACGAGCGGCAGTCCGGCGGATGTGAGCCGTTCGCAGAAGCCGCTGAAAATCTCGGACACATCGGTGCCAGCCAAGGCGCTCTTCATCAGCCAGTCACCGACGTGATCGACGAGCACAGTCGAAGTATCGCTCCATTGAATCATCACGTGTTCTTTCTGCTAACCGGTGGCCCGCGCACGGTAAATCCAGGCATAGAGGCTGATGCAGGATCGGGCAGTGACGGAAACGATACTGTGTTGTTGTGCAATCTGGCTATTTAAAACAGCGAAATCAAGCCCTTGAAAAAACCAGCCGGGAGCCCAACAGGCTCCGGCGGCGATCAAAAGAACAGGAAGTCGCCACTGTCGGTCAGGGGATTCATCGCGGCAATGGACTTTGGCTCCTCGTCGACATCGTCGATCCGGCAGCAGAACTTGTAGTGGCGGGACAGCAGGGCATGGATGTTGCGCGCCGCTTCAGGCGCGATCAGTTCCGGAAGGTGTTCGAGCACGAGCGGCACGCCGCGCTCGAGGAGTTCCGGCATTCCTGTCAGAACCTCGAACTCGCTGCCGTTCACGTCGATCCACACGAGGCCGGCGTCATCGGCGCTGTAACCGGCCTGTTGGAGAATGCCATGCAGCGGCAGCACGGTGACGGCGATGGTGTCCGATGCGGCAACGGGCGTTGACGCTGCCGCCAGCGCGTGGCCGCCCTTGTTGGTGCCGCTGCGGGCCAGAAGCCCCTGTCCCGCCGCCGCGCCGATGGCACAGTTGATGGCGCGGACTTTGCCTTCCAGCCCGTTGACGGAGAGATTGGCCGTCAGCAGCGCGAAGTTGCCAGGCTCAGGCTCGATCGACACGGCGGCCGAAAAATACCCGGTGAGCAGGGCATAAATGGTTTCGGTGCCGATATTGGCGCCGGCATCGATGAAGACATGGCCCTTGGGGGGCGAGACATGCGACTGCAGCAGGCTGACCGCGCGCTTCAAGTCGCGGCGCTGCCAATCTCCCCGCAACAGAACGCGGGCGGCGATGACATCATCGGCTGGATCGAGAAACAGGGTGTGGTCGGCCATCTCGTAGCGCAGCGTCAGCCGGCCCTTCCGATAGTGGCGATTGAGGACGGCAAGAGCCCTGCGCCTGATGAAATGAAAGGAGAAAAGCGGGCGAAGGATGGCATAAGCCAGATGCCTCTTCAGGGTCTTTATGGCTCTGTCCAGCGTCATTCTCATCCTTTCGCCGACGGCGCGGCGGCCGGCGCTTGTTAGACCACTTCCGATTGCGCCTCAACTCCGGTCGGACCTGCAATATTCCCTTCACATTATTGCAATCGGCGGTAGCGGGAGTCGCCCGCTCAGACAGCGCGTGCTAGTGTCTGACCCATGACCAAGATGGAAACCCGGGCATTCTTCGACACCCTGCCTGCCTTCGAGGCCTTCGAACAAGTGACCGATCTTGACCATTTCCGGCCGCTGCCCGGGGGCTGGTTTCTGGCGGCGACCGATGTCGTCGGATCGAGCGGGGCGATCGAGGCCGGCCGCTACAAGGCAGTCAACATGGCGGGGGCAGGCGCCATCGCCGCCGTGTTGAACGCCATCGGCGGATTTCATTATCCCTTCGTGTTCGGCGGCGATGGTGCTGTCATCGCCATACCGCAGGAAGCGGTCGAGGCTACCCGGACGGCGCTGGCGGCGGTGCAGGTCTGGGTCGCGGAGGAGCTGCAACTGACGCTCCGTGCCGCGCTGGTGCCGGTCGCGGATATTCGCGCTCGCGGACTGGACGTACGCGTGGCGCGCTTCCGGGCTGCGCCGGATGTGTCGTTCGCGATGTTTGCCGGCGGGGGCGCAAATTGGGCCGAGTCACAGATGAAGGCTGGCGCCTTCGGGGTGCCGCCCGCCCCACCTGGAACGCGGCCCGACATCAGCGGATTGTCATGCCGGTGGAATCCGATCGAGAGCCGCCATGGCGAGATTCTTTCCATCATTGCGCTGCCCGGCCCGCAGGCGACAGCAAGCGATTTCGCAAAGCTCGTTTCCAGTGTCATCGCACTCACCGGCGGCGAGACGCGGCAGGGCCATCCCCTGCCATCGGAAGGGCCAAAGTCCAGCTTCAAGGCCGGCAACACCAGCTATGAGGCAAGCGCGCGGCCGGCGGGCCTGCCCCGCCTGAAGCGAAAACTGACGATCATCCTGCAGGTCTGGCTGGTGGCAATTCTCGACCGGCTCAATCGGCCTCTCGGACGCTTCGATGCGCGGCTTTACCGCCGCGACGTGGCGCAGAACTCGGATTTCCGCAAGTTCGATGACGGGCTGAAGATGACCGTCGACCTTGATACCGGACGCTCGCGCCAGATCGAGGACCTGCTTGAAGGCGCGGCCCGCCGGGGGATTTGCCGCTATGGCCTGCACCGGCAGGAGACCGCGATCATGACCTGCCTCGTACCCACCGCCCTGCAGCGCGACCATATGCATTTCATCGACGGCGGTTCCGGCGGCTACGCCCAGGCGGCAATCAATCTCAAGGCCAAGCCGCTGCCAGCGACATGACCGCAGGCCGGAGTGGCTCCGTTCGCTGCCGCCCGCGCTGCTGGACTGCCGCGCGGAAGACCGCTAAGCGCATGAGCTTGTAAGCGGATCATCGCCTGGAATGCTCAAGACCCGAGACCTGCATTATGCCGGGCGCACCGTCGCGCTGCCCGACCTGCCGGAATACCGCAAGTTCTATGGGAAGCTGGAAGCAGGGCAATGGGAGCCGCGGACTTTCGAAATCCTCGGGCGCAATCTCGACCGCGGCACGGTCTATGTCGATATCGGAGCGTGGATCGGAGTGACGCCGCTATGGGCCAGCGGTCAGGCAAAGCGGGTTCTGGCATATGAGCCGGATCCGAAATGCCTTGCGCTGCTACGCGAACTGAGCGCGAGTTACGCCAATGTCGAGGTTTATGGCGCCGCGCTATCGTCCGCGCCGAGCGTTACGCTCAATGCCGTCGATGGGTTCGGCAGTTCGGAGTCGAGCGCGCTCAACATCGGCGATGGCGAACATGCCATCGTTCCGGGAATCGGCATCGACGAGATCATGCGGCAGGCGGGGCCTGACCCCACCTTCGTCAAGATCGACATCGAAGGCTATGAATTCGAACTGCTCGCGGAGATTTCCAAGCTGCGGAACCATAACGTGCGAGGTCTGCAGCTGGCGGTGCATCCCCAGCTTCTGGAAAAGAGCCTGAGCGGTGGAAGGCTGGCGAGGAAGCTAAAGACCGCCTTGCGGGTGTGGCAGCTGAGCAGGGTCCTGAGGGATGCCTTCGATGCGCCGAGGCTGGCCAAATTCCCATCCGTTACCAGCTACATTTTGCACGGCGTCTTGTGGTGCGACAATCCCAAGGGAGCGGATTTCGTTTTCGAGCGGAAGGCTGCGGGCGCAACAGGCCGCCGTTGATCGAATTCAGAGCGAAAGGGTGCGGCCGGTCGGCGGCAGCGCCTAGTTCGACATAACGCCTGTCAGCCACTGCAACCAGATCACGATCAGCAGAATGACGGCGAGGAGAGCGACATCGAGCGGCGAAATCTCCCAATGCTGACCGTTCTCTTCCTCGGGCCTGCGGCCGGGCTTGCCATCCTTCGTTCGAATCTTCTGAAACTGGAATTTTCTGGCCATCGGCGCGCCTCGTCTTTCGGGTGTGAAGGAAAACGGCATGGCGGCAATCCGGTTCCCTCGCACTCCCGCGATCATGGAGCGCCGGCGGCCCTGCGGCGGGGAATGCGGATGTTGCGGTCTTTCATGTCGCGCAGGATCACGTACATCTCGGCGGCCAGCAGCGCATCCTCGAAGGCATCATGCTGGTTGATGGGTGGAAGCTTCAGATCGTCGCGGATGGCGTTGAAGCGGAGGTCGATCTCGGTGCCCTGGGGCGCACCCGTGTATTTCCGCTCGTAATAGAGGCGCGAAACCTCGATCCGCGGATTGGGCAGGCGGATGCCAAGATATTGCAGCGCGTATTTGTCGAGCATGCTCATATCGAAATCGATCCAGTAGCCGAGGATCGGGCGGCCACCGATGAAGCGCAGGAGTTCGGGGAAGACGTCCTCCATGCTGCGGCCGGTTTCGACATCGGACTTCAGCAACCGGTGGACCTTCATCGATTCGACCCGCATGCGGGCTTCCGGCCTGATCACGGCGCGGAAGGCTTCACGCGTCAATATGCGGTTGCCCTTGATGCGGATGGCGGCGACCGAGATCACATCATCCACCCAGGGGTCGAAGCCGGTGGTCTCGCAGTCGAGCGAGACAACTTCGCCGCTCTTGTCCTCGTCGAACAGGAACTTGAAACTCCGGTCGCGGATGACGAGACGGTCGATCTTGCGGCGGAACCAGCCAAGCATATGGCCTGCCTCAGAACATGCGCAGGTTGAAGTGGCCGCGCACGAATTCGCGGAACTCCTTCACCACGCGCAGGGCATCGCGCAGAAGGTCGCGTTCGAGTGTGGTGAGGTCGCTCGGCTTCACTAGCGATTCGCCTTCGACCGTGCCAAGCCTGCTGGCGCGAAGCTGCGAACGGAGCCGCATCTCCATGAAGAAGCGGAGCGCTCCGGCGAGTTCCCGCGCGAAGTTCTGGCTGAGGATGCCTTCGGTTGCCAGTGCCTCGATGCGGCGCGTGGTAGGCGTTTCGACGATGCCGCGCTCGATCGCCAGCGTGCGGATGCCATGGACGATGGGGAAGACGCCGGCCTTCTTGATGTCGATGCTCTCTTCGCGGCCCACGGTTGCCATGATGGCGTTCAGCATGCCGCCCGAACCGGGAAACAGATCGATGGCGCGCGCGAAGTGCGAGAGATAAGCGCTTTCGCCGCGCAAGGTTTCGAAGAGTGCGGACTTGGCACGGGTGAGGAGTTCCTGGTTGAGGCCGATACCTACGGCGTCGACAAAAATTCCTAGGTTCATGGGCGAGTCCTCGTCCGGCGAGATCACCCAGGTTTTCAGCTGGCGGATGAAATCATCGATGGGCTGCGACCATTGCGGGTTGCGCACCATCACATTGCCGGGGCAGGGCGGGAAGCCGAAACGCTCGAGGGCTTCTGTGAAATCGGCGCGGAACCTGGCGAGATCGGCCTCTGGCACGGGGCCAGAGAGCAGCAGGCCATTGTCCTGATCGGTGCGAACCGTCTGCTCGCCGCGGCCTTCGGAGCCCATGATGATGAGGCAGCCCTTGTCGCGGATGCTATCCGGCGCGATCATGGAAAAGAGCCTGGTGAAGAGCCTTCGGTTGAGGTCGGACGTGATCTCGGCAATGACGTCGACCTTCACGTCCTGCCGGTGCAGGTGATCGACCTGCGACTGGATGTCGGCCGCGGCAGAGGCAAGATCGGCAATGGCGCGGGCGCGGTCGATACGGCCAGGGATCAATTGCGAATTGCCCGCGAAGAGGCCGAGAATGCCGATATCCTCCAGCATGCCGACATATTCGCCACCGTCCGTCACGGCGAGGCGGCGCTTGTTGTTTCGGGTCATGACGATCAGCGCATCGAAGATGAAATCGTCCTTTGCGGCGCTTACCACATCGAAGCTGCAGACATCGCGGATCGGCGCATCGAGCGGCATGCCGCCCAGCACCACGGCCTTGGCGAGGTTCATGCCGGTGATGACGCCGACGCGCTCGCCATCACGCACGAAGAGCGAGTTGGTGCCGGCGTCCTGCATGCGGTGGCCGGCGGTCTTGATCGAGGCCGAACCATCGATGAAGACGGCGGGCTGCAACCTGGCATCGCCGATGCGCGAGCGCAGCACCGAGTCGACGCCCTGGGCATCCTTCGTGCGCGCCATGGCATCGAGCTTGCGGGAAATCTCGGAATAGAAGAAGGCGCCGAAAGCCGGATTGCTCTGCGCCAGGTCGATGACGAGATCGCGCGGGATCAGGTAGCAGAGGGTTTCTTCCGCGGCGATGAAAGACGAGCCGGGTTTGGCATGGAGGAGGGCGCGGGCATCGAAGCATTCCTTGGGACCGAGCACGGATTCGACCGACGTGCCGATGCGTTCCTCGACAGCGCCCTTGATGACGACATGGAAAAACGCCGCCGGACTGTCGGCGGCGACGATCACCTGTTCGGGCGCGAAATAGCCGATGTCGAGTTCGGCGCGGAGGCGGTCGATCTCCTCCGCATCGAGCCGGTCGAAGGGCGGGTTTCGCGCATCAAAGGCATTGGGCATGGCTTGCAACTTCCATCAGGCTGTTGCGAAAAAAGCAATGGGCCGGGAAAGCTTCCCAGCCCATCAGTTGCATTGTCAGTGCGAGACGGCGCCCGCGGCACCGATGCCGGTTTCGGATCGCACATATTGTGCGTCGTAGCCGGCCTTCTCGCGGGTCGCGGTCTTCGACTTGTCGGTGACCGAGCCGAGCCAGATGCCAAGGAAGGCAATGGTCATCGAGAACAGCGCCGGGTTCGAATAGGGGAACAGTGCCGTTCCCTTCTCGAAGCCGAGTGTTGCTTCCCACACGCCGGGGCTGACGATCGTCAGCAGCACCGAGGAAGCGAGGCCCAGGTAGCCGCCGATCTGAGCGCCACGGCTGGTCGTTCCCTTCCAGAAGGTCGTGGTCAGCAGGATGGGGAAGTTGCAGCTTGCGGCAACCGCGAAGGCAAGGCCGACCATGAAGGCGACGTTAATCGTCTCGAAGACATAGCCCAGGGCGATGGCGACGATGCCGATGATGACCGCCGAGATCTTCGAGATGCGAACTTCCTTTGCCTCATCCGTATGGCCCTTGGCGATGACCGAGGCATAGAGGTCGTGGCTGATCGCCGTTGCGCCGGCAAGCGTGAGGCCCGCGACCACGGCGAGGATCGTTGCGAAGGCCACCGCCGAGATGAAGCCCAGGAAATAAGACCCCAGCACCGCCTTGGCCAAGTGGATGGCGGGCATGTTGGTGCCGCCGAGGATGTCCTTGATCTTGTCGTAGTTGGTGACGCCTTCGGCGCTGACGATCGTCTTGTAGAAGGCCGGATCGTTCATCAGGAAGGTGATGGCGCCGAAGCCGATGATGAAGGTGAGGATATAGAAGTAGCCGATGAAGCCGGTGGCGTAGAACACGGATTTGCGCGCGGCCTTGGCATCCGACACGGTGAAGAAGCGCATCAGGATGTGGGGGAGGCCGGCAGTTCCGAACATCAACGCGAGGCCCAGCGAGATCGCCGAGACAGGATCGGTGACGAGGCCGCCGGGAGACATGATGGCGCCGCCCTTGGGGTGGATTTCGGTCGCCGTCCTGAACAGCGCCTCGGGGTTGAAGCCGAAGTGGAAGAGCACCATGAGCGCCATGACGGTGGCGCCGCCTAGCAGCATGACGGCCTTGATGATCTGCACCCAGGTGGTGGCGACCATGCCGCCGAAGGCCACGTAGACGATCATCAGCGCGCCGACGATGATGACGGCGTAGCCATAGTCCATGCCGAAGAGAAGCTGGATCAGCTTGCCCGCGCCCACCATCTGGGCGATCAGATAGAAGGCGACGACGGCCAGCGTGCCGATGGCCGAGAGTTTGCGGATGGGAGCCTGTTCGAGCCTGAACGAAGCCACGTCGGCGAAGGTGTATTTGCCGAGATTGCGGAGACGCTCGGCGATCAGGAACAGGATGATGGGCCAGCCGACGAGCCAGCCGACCGAGAAGATCAGGCCGTCGTAACCGCTGGTGAAGACGAGGCCCGAAATGCCGAGGAAGGAGGCTGCCGACATATAGTCGCCGGCGATCGCCAGGCCATTCTGGAAGCCGGTGATGCCGCCGCCAGCCGAATAGAATTGGGCGGCGGATTTCGTCTGGGCTGCTGCCCACTTGGTGATGCCGAGCGTCAGCAGCACGAAGACGAAGAACATTCCGATTGCCGGCCAGTTGGTGGCCTGCTTTGCTACATCGCCTTCAATCGTGGCGGCGACAGTGGTGACGACGCTGATGCCCATGGCGGCAATCGCCGTTGAGGCTGCAAGGACGAGCCTATTCATTTCACGGCTTCCTTCTTGATCTTTTCGGTGAGGGCATCGAATTCGGTGTTGGCGCGCCGCACATAGATGCCGGTGAGCAGGAAGGCCGAGACGATGACGGCGATGCCGATGGGGATGCCGATCGTGGTGACGCCGCTGCCGATGGGGGTTCCAAGGAAGCCCTTGCCGAAGGCGACGAGCAGGATGAAGCCGAAATAGACGGCCAGCATGCAAAGGGTGAGCGTCCACGCGAAGCGCGAGCGTTTCGATACCAGTTCCCTGAAGTGCGGATTCTGGCTGATCCGCTCGGTTGGTGATTGAGCCATGATGTTCTCCCATTCGCAGCGGGTTGGACGGGGTTCGGACAAGCCTTCGGCGGTGCCCGGAATCGCTTGATCCCGTGCGGCGCGCGCTGCCAAAATGCCTTTGCTGCTGGCAGACCAATTACACTTTGGTAATGTCCGCAGAAAGTCGCCTTTGGTTGTGCGACTTTGGGCGAATGAAATGACGGTACCCCATGAGAATTGCGCAATGCCGGGTTTCCTCGACAGCTGCCGCACTGATATGGAAGAACGTCGCAACAGCCAGACTCGAAAGGTCCCGCACGTGAACCAGATCTCCGTGTTCGATCACCCGAAGCCCGGTTTCAGCCCCGCCGCGGCGGCGGAACTGCTGCTCCGCGACTACGGCGTTTCGGGCGCCATAAAGGAACTGGTGAGCGAACGCGACCAGAACTTCCTGGTGGACGGCGCAGCCGGGCGCTTCGTCCTCAAGATCGCCAATGCGGCGGAAGACGAGAGTTTCCTGACGTTGCAGAATGCGGCCTTGCTGCATCTGGCGGCGGTCGACCCCGGCCTCGGCGTTCAGCGTCTCGTCCGGGGCAAGGATGGCGCTGACATGGTTTTCTGGACGTCGGCCAGCGGCCGCCATGCAGTGCGGCTTCTGACCTTTTTGCCGGGGCAACTGTTTTCCTCGATTGCGAACACGCCCGCGCTGCTTGAGAGCCTGGGGACCTTCATGGGGCGGCTGTCACGCGCCATGCGGGGTTTCGGTCATCCGGCGGCGCATCGGCTTGGCTTCCTGTGGAACCTCGACGAGGTGATGAAGCTGAAGGGCTGGGCCGATGACGTGACGCCGGAACGGCGCGGTCTGGTGGAGCGGATGTTTGCCCGCTACGAGGCGCGCGCGCTGCCGCGCCTCTTTGCGTTACGGGGTGCGGTGCTGCATCAGGATGCCAACGACAACAACATCGTGGCCGATGGCGCTGAGACAGTGACCGGACTTATCGATTTCGGCGACATGACCTATGGCCGCCAGGTCAACGAACTGGCGGTGACGCTCGCCTATGCGCTGCTCGATGTCGAGGATGTCTATAAATCCGCGGCGCCGCTGATCGCCGCCTATGCGAAGGAGTTTCCGCTGGAGGCGGAAGAGGCGGATGTACTGTTCGATCTCGTAGCCGCGAGGCTGGCGGCGAGCGTGTGCATCTCATCGCACCGCGCCAAGGATTTCCCGGATAATGAGTACCTGACGATTTCGCAGGCGCCGGCTTTTCGCCTGCTGGAACGGCTCGATCAAACCAGTCCCGAATTTCTCGCGGTGTTCGCGCGGCATGCGGCGGGGCTCGATCCGGTGCCGACGCATGATGCCGTCGTCTCATGGCTGTCGTCACCCGATTGCCAGCCCGCGCCGATGTTCGATATCGATCTTGATCGCAGCGGGCGCATTCTGCTTTCGTTGAACCGCGGCGAACCGGGGATGGAGCATGCGGGCGATCCGGCCGGCTACTGGAACTGGCTTGAGCAGCGCTTCGCGGCTGAAGGCGCACGCTTCGGCATCGGGCTCTATGGCGAGGACCGCGACGTCTACAAGGGCGACCAGTTCAAGACCGCCGCATCGCCCGAGTGGCGCTCGCAGCATCTCGGCATCGACATCTTCATTGCCGCCGACACGCCGCTTTATGCGCCGCTCGGTGGCAGGGTGCTGAGTGCCGTCGACAATGATCTGCCCTTCGACTACGGGCCGACGGTGATCCTCGAGCATTCCGCAGGGGAAAATGGCCTGAAGTTCTGGACGCTCTATGGCCATCTCTCGCGCGAGACGCTGGCCATCGTGAAAGACGGGATGGAGGTGAAGGCCGGGCAGCGGATCGGTTCGATCGGCGATCATCGCGTCAATGGCGGATGGGCGCCGCACCTGCATTTCCAGATCATCACGGATCGCCTCGGCAAGACGGGCGAGTTCCATGGCGTGGGGCAGCCTTCGCTGTGGCCGCTGTGGTCTCGCATTGCGCCCGATCCCAACCTGATTCTCAGGCTTGCGCCAGAAAGCTATCGCAAGGACAAGACGCCGCCTGACGTGCTGCTGAGGCGCCGTGCGGCGGTGCTGGGGCCATCGCTGTCGATCAGCTACCAGAAGAAGCTGAAGATCGTGCGGGGCATGGGCGCCTATCTCTATGACCACACGGGCCGCGCTTTCCTCGATGGCGTCAACAACATCTGCCATGTGGGCCATGCGCATCCGCATGTGGTGGAGGCGCTGTCGCGGCAGGCTTCCGTGCTCAACACCAACACGCGCTATCTCCACGACAACATCCTGGACTATGCCGAGCGGCTGGGTTCGTATTTCCCGAAGCCGCTATCGGTCGTCTATCTCGTGTGTTCAGGCTCCGAGGCCAATGAACTGGCGTTGCGCATCGCGCGGACCGTGACGGGGCGGCGCGGCACCATCACGCTCGACTGGGGTTATCATGGCAACACCACCGGGCTGATCGAAGTGAGCCCCTACAAGTTCAACCGCAAGGGCGGGCGCGGCAAGCCCGATCATGTGGAGATCGCCGAACTGGCGGATCCCTATCGCGGACGTTTCAAGGGCTATGGCGCCAATGCCGGCATCGCCTATGCGCAGTCGGTGGCCGAGAAGGCGGAACTCATCCGTTCACGGACGGGTGAGGGGCCGGCGGCGCTGATCGCCGAGGCGATTTCGGGCTGCGGAGGGCAGGTGTTCTTCCCCGATGAATATCTTGCCACTGCCGCCGCGCATGTCAGGAAGGCGGGTGGCCTCATGATCGTCGATGAAGTGCAGACGGGCTTCGGGCGCGTAGGCAACCACATGTGGGCGCATGGGCCGCAGGGTGTCGTTCCCGATATCGTCACGCTTGGGAAACCCATCGGCAATGGCCACCCGATGGCCGCCGTCATTACCACGCCGGAGATCGCAAAAGCCTTTGCCAATGGCATGGAGTTCTTCTCATCATTCGGTGGCAATCCGGTTTCGGCCGCCGTCGGCATGGCGGTGCTTGACGTTCTGGAGAACGAAAATCTGCAAGAGAGGGCGCGCGTGACGGGAGAACACCTGAAGGCGCGCTTCGAGAAGCTGGCGGAGACGCATGACCTGATCGGCCATGTGCGCGGGCAGGGGCTGTTCATGGGCGTCGAGCTGGTGCGCGACCGCAAGACGCTTGCGCCTGCGACGGAGGACGCCTCGCGCATTGCCAATCACATGCGGGAGAATGGCGTGCTGATCTCGACCGACGGGCCCTTCGACAATGTGCTGAAGATCAAACCACCGATGCAGTTCGGCATCAGGGAAGCCGATATTCTTGCAGATGCGCTGGCAGATGCGCTTTCGGCTTGAGCGGACACTTGCGGATCAGAGGTTGCAGCCCGTAAGAATGGTTCTTGTCCTCAAGGAGGCCTCGATGCGTTGCATTGCATTTCTGTCCGTCGCCGCCATGTCGCTCTGCGCGGTGCCCGCTCTGGCGCATCAGGAAATGCTGCAGGGGTCGGAATGGACCGTCATCGGCGATCCGGCCGAGGGCGGGCGGTTCATCAGCTTCGCAGGGTCTGGCCGGGTGTTCGGCTTTGGCGGCTGCAACAGGTTCAGCGGATCTTACGAGCAACATGACGAGCACCTGACGATCTCGCCGCTGGCGGCCACCAAGATGGCCTGCCCGCCGGACAAGATGCAGAAGGAAACCGAATTCTTCGATATTCTCGCCAAAGTGCGCGGCGTGAAGGTCGACCACACGCTGCTGCTGTTTCTGGACGAGGCCGGCGCCGACCTCAAGGCGCTGTCGCGCCGCAATGTGGAAACACTCCCATCGACGGACGAATAGTTTCTACACGAAGCTCAGGAATTCGGACCGAAGCCCTTGCGCAGGTCGCGAATGCGGTTGGCGAGCGAGATGACATTGGCAACGGCAGTCGGGCCGGACGGGGCCGGTTCGGCGACCTGATCGGCTTCCTTCAGCCCGCCAAGCTGCTTCGCCCATTCCGCATCGAGCTTTTCGAGTTCGCGCTGAAGGTCGCCCGTTGCCTGTTCTGCCTCGGCCAGCTTCTCGATGACATCGGGATCGGTGGGCGGGATGATGACGGCGGGCAGCGGCACATCCGGCAAATCAGGATGCTGGCGATCATGCGCCACGTTCTGTGCCAGTTCGTTGAGCTTGCCGATGCGCTGGCGAAGGCGGTCTTCGGGATTGGCTGCTACGGGAAGCTTGAATTCGGCAGGGGTCGATGGCAGGCCCGTCCAGCCGGAGGACGACTGATAGAGGCGCAAATGATCGACCTCGGCCTGCCGCTCCGCAAGGTTCTGCTGCAGCACGGCGGACGCCGCCTGCGCATTGGCAAGTTGCGATGTAAGTTCCGACACCTGTTCCTTCAGAACCTCGATTGCCGCGTCACGTTCGCTCACCGTGGCTTCGAGTTTCTCGAGCCGGTTGCGATGACGGCTCACTTCGGCCATCTGTTCGGCCATGCGAATTTTCGCGGCTTCGAGCCGCGAGCCAAGGCGCTGCGACAGCATTGCATACTCGGCACGCAGCCTGTCTCTCTCCGTCTGCAGGCCAACCAGAGATGAGGGGACCTGCTTCTGCATCCGCCGAGCGCCCAGCCTCAATGCAGCCGACCACAAGAAACGCCCGATGAACAAGGCGACCAAAGTGGCAAGGGCAAATCCCAACACAACCAACAAAAGTGTCTCGGTCTGAGACATATGACCTCCGGTATCAACCCTTTACTAACCAGTTTCCGGTTTCGTTGCAAAAGGTTGGCCACAGGAAGCCCGGAGAGTCACGGACTTCCTGCAGACCAAGGGTCAATTGGACTTCACAAATGTGTTCGTTTTGCAGAAGATGCCTGCGACGCAGCCCTTGACCTTCATCGTCTTGCCATTGTGAACGACGGTGGCACTGTAGGTCTTGCCATCATCGGGATTGTAGATGGCGCCTTTCCACTGGCCATCGCCATTTGGCTTCATGCCGATCAAGATGGACAGGCCGATCAGTGGACGCTTGCGCTTTGCAGCATCGGGATTTTCACGGTCGACCTTGGGCTTGCCGTCGATCTTGCTGATCGGCTCCTTGAGGCCGACGATCCTGGCGCAGAGATTACTGCCGCAGTCCGAGACGCGCACGGTAACCTTGCCATCGGACATTGACCAGATGCCTTCGGGATTGGCGGCACTGGCCGGCGCCGCAGCCGCGACCATCAGAAGCGGAAGGCTGAAAGCCATTCCCTTTAGTATGTTCAACATTGATTGTGTTCCTTTCGTTGGCCGCCAAAAAACGGAGAACCATGGCGAAAGCATGACCCTGCGTCTTCGCATTTCCGCGAGAGGAACGGTCAAACGTCAGAACGGGTTCCAGTTGGGGCGGCCCGAGTATTTGAGATAGCCGACATTGGCGCCGAGGCGGGCGCCGACGCCGGTGCGGATCGGAGCCAGGATAATGTCGTCATGGCGCTGGAAATTGACCCCCACGCCGCCGATCATGTAAGCCGAACCTTCAACGCCCGCGAAGCGGTCGTAAAGGTCGGATGGGCTGGACGAATTATAGACCAGCACGAGGCTGCGCGAGCCGTTGGCGCCGAAATCGAAGCCGACGGAGGGACCCTGCCAGTAGATCCGTTCCTTCGTGCCATCCTTGTAATAGATCGTGCCCTCGCCATAGCGGAGCCCGCCGATGAAGGCACCGGAGCCTTCCTCGCCGACGATATAGGCGGTGGGTTCGCCCTGGCGCTGGAAAATGTATTCGACCGCCTTGGCGAGGCCGCGCGTCGTCTTGCCGAAGAACTGGTGGCCGACGGTGAGCACCTCTTCGGTCGTATAGGTGTCGGCGGAACCTGTCTGGCTCGCCTTCGACACCGAGCCTGTGTTCTGCGCAGCGGCAGGAAAGCCGAGCCCCAGCAGCAAACCCAGGGCGAGAGGTGCAATCAGCTTTTTCATCGTCGAGTCCTCATTGCGGTGGCGCCGCTCCGGAATGCCATGCGGTGATGGCAAGTCCGTGGCAGGTGGCCCGTGAAGACACGAGACTATCAGGCGGTGATTTCGGGATGGTTAATGCTTCGTCAAGAGCAAGCGGCCCTCAGGCGCTGGCGATGAAGCCGGGATTGTCGTAGCCACGGGCACGCTTGCCGTAGGACAGCACCGGACCATCGACCGTCAGAACCTTGCCGCCGGCGGCCAGCAGAACGGCATGGCCTGCGGCCGTGTCCCATTCCATGGTGCGGCCGAAGCGGGGATAGAGATCGGCCTCGGCGGCGGCGACCAGGCAGAACTTGAGAGACGAGCCCGCCGAACAGATCGACTTTACCTTGACCGACTTCAGATAGTCCTCCGTCGCCTGGTCGCGGTGCGAGCGGCTGGCCACCACGGTGGCGCCCTCGGCGGGCAGGCTCCTGACGCCAAGCGCCTTCCAGTTGCCGGCGACATCGCCATCGGTCGTCCCCTGGGCGGCGCCGACGCCCCTCTCGCCCCAGAAGATGCGCTTGAGAGCGGGAGCATAGACAACGCCCAGGATGGGCGTGCCGTCTTCCACCAAGGCGATGTTGACGGTGAACTCGCCATTCCTTGAAATGAATTCCTTGGTGCCGTCCAGCGGGTCGACAAGGAAGAAGCGAGCCGAAATCTCAGGGATCCTGCCGGCCGCGGCAGCTTCTTCCGATATCACGGGAATGGCGGCCTCGACCTTCGCCAGCCCGGCGAGAATGATGCGCTCGGCGGCTTCGTCCGCTTCGGTGACGGGGGTCAGGTCGCCCTTGGCCTTCGCCGAGAAATCGGTTGCGTAGATCGCCATGATCTCCCGGCCCGCGATGATCGACAAGTCGATCAGCGGCTGCATGCGGGGTGAGGGGGTGATGGACCTGGGCATTCGCGACTCCGGCTCGATTGGCGCGCCTTCATCGACGCTGCAGGCGCTCGCGTCAATGCGGAAATTGCCGGGCGCAGGTGCTAGAAGTGAAGGACGAATCACTTCACCAGGTTGACACATGTCCGAACTGAAACTCTCCGATCTCGATCTTGCGGCGCTGCTGTGCAGCCGTGTCTGCCACGATGTCATTTCGCCGGTTGGCGCCATCGCCAATGGCCTGGAACTGATCGACGATCCCGAGATGGACGAAGAAACCAAGGAAACAGCGCTCGACATGGTGCGCTCTTCGGCGCGCACGGCATCGGCCAAGCTCAAGTTCTGCCGCATCGCGTTCGGCGCCGCGGGTTCGGCCGGCGCCCTGATCGACATGGGCGAGGCCGGCGAAATCGCCAAGGCCTTCGTGGGCGAGGAAAAGGTGAAGCTTGACTGGCTGGCGCCGCGCGAGAACCGCCCGAAGCAGCAGGTGAAGCTGGTGCTGAACATGATGCTGATGGCGATGGCCGGAATCCCGCGCGGAGGCGTCTTGACGGTCGCCGCCGAGGGGGATGTGTTCACCGCCCGCGCCGCCGGCGACCGGGCCAAGGTTCCTGACGCGATCTCCCAGGTTCTCGACGGCTCGATGGAACTCGCCGCCCTCGATGCCAGGCTGGTTCAGCCCTATTACGCCAAGCAGCTCGCGCAATCTGCCAGTTTGACGCTGAGCATGGGGATGGACGGAGCCGACGTGCTGGTGAAAGCCTCCTGAGATAGCCTTTTCAACCCGGCGTTAACTTTCACCGCGGCGATCGTTCCAATTTAACGAACCGTCTTCATCGCCTTCTCAGGGGTTTGCCCGCATACCCGCGGTGCAACCAGGTAGAGGCATCTCCAGTCATGGCAATCGTGAAGGGCACCGACAAGAATGACGTGCTGCGCGCAACCTCGGCCGACGATATTGTCTACGGCCTCCTTGGCGACGACACCCTGCTCGGTTATGGCGGGGCAGACCAGATCGAGGGCGGCGACGGCAATGACGTGATCCATGGCGATGGCATCTTTACGGTCGCCGATCATCTGCGCGAAACCGGGAGCGCAGTGTTCGCGGCTCCGGCTGGCAGCACAATCGTTTTCACGTCGATGGGCCTCACAACACTGAACAGCGGAACGCAAGCCAGCGTGTGGCGGGTGCGCAATCAGACAAGCACCGACCAGATCGTGGTCATCACCGTTCCTGGAACCGCCATCAGCTTCGAGGTGTTCGCGAAGGCCCAGAGCGACACGCTGTTCACCAGCCCGAGCCTCAACGGCACGCATGTCATGAAGTCCAGCCTGGGATCCAGCACCAAGGCGGCCGGCACGCAGACCTTCTCGTATGACGCACCCTACGGCGCATCGACGGAAGGCAACGATACGCTGGATGGCGGCAAGGGCCGCGACACGATCCTCGGCCATGGCGGCAACGACATTCTGACCGGCGGAGCCGATGCCGATGTTCTCGACGGCGGAAGCGGCAAGGACCGGGCCGACTATCGCTTCTCGGCAGAAGGTGTGAGCGTCAATCTGCTGACGGGCATGGGTTCCGGCGGCGAAGCCGAAGGCGATATCCTGCGCTCGATTGAAAACCTTTCGGGCTCCAGCGCGGCTGACTGGCTTGGTGGCGATGACAAGGTCAACAGGCTTGTCGGGCGGCAAGGCAATGACAGTTTATTCGGCGCGGGCGGCAACGACGTGCTGCTGGGCGGGTCGGGCGCTGACCACCTCGACGGCGGGACGGGAGTCGATACCGCCGACTATACGGGATCCTGGAGCGGCGTGATTGTCGATCTGCTGAAGGGCACAGGCCAGGGCGCCGAGGCCAAGGGCGATACCCTGACCAGTATCGAGAACGTGGTCGGTTCCGCTTATGGTGACGAAATCCGCGGGGACGACAACATCAACCGCCTGAACGGCGGAAATGGCGATGACGTACTGGTCGGCAACGGCGGCAACGACATTCTTGTCGGCGGGGCGGGCGCTGACAAGTTCGACGGCGGCGAAGGCACCCGTGACGTGGCCGACTATGGCAGCGCCGCGGAAGGGGTCGGCGTCGATCTCGTCAATGGCGGTTTCGCTGGTGAGGCACAAGGCGACAGCTTCACCGGCATCGAATATGTCTACGGCTCGAGGCACGCCGACAAGATCATCGGCAATGACGACGTGAACCGCCTCGTCGGCAAGGCGGGCGACGATTACCTGGCCGGGCAGGGCGGTGACGACTATCTCGTGGGCGGCGCCGGCGGTGATGTGCTCGAAGGCGGCAAGGGTGCCGATGTCTTCGTCTATGACGCGGCCGGTTTCGGCGCCGATACGATTGGCGATTTCGAGGCGGGTACGGGCCGCACCGACCGCGTGTGGCTGACGGGACAAGGTGTTGCAAGCTTCGACGAAGTGATGAAGCTGATGACGGACAGCGACGGCGGCGCAATCCTCAAGCTCGAAAACGGCTCCATCCTGTTCCAGGGCGTTTTGGCCGCGAACTTCACGGCTGACGACTTCATGTTTTGAGCGGGCCGGGCGGCGCCCGGGGCATGCGTCAGTTCACGCCAGAAAGTCGCCCGCGCCCAATTGCGCCAAGGTCACGTCCTTGATGAACAGGGTGTCGCCCGAAATGGTGTCGAAGCGGACACCCGCCATGTCCGAAATCGCCGTTTCAACTCCTGTTGACAGGAAGGCCGCGATATCCGCGCCCGCTTCGAGCTGGATCTTGTCGATGCCGATCGCGAAATCGAAAACATAGTTCGACGCGCGGCCTCTGATGTCCGATGTGTCGGTGTCGAAGTGAATGATTTCCGTGCCCGCGCCGCAGAACACACGGTTGAGGCCATTGCCAAGATCGATCACCGAGGTTCCGTCGCCGCCGTGAACGAGATCGTTGCCGGCCCCCGCCATGACGGATACGAAAAGTCCATAGCATCCGATCTCGTCGTTTCCGCTACCGGCGTCGACATCCGTCACCTCCGCATGAGCGAAGATGAAGTCGTCGCCCGCGCCCGCCTCGAACGCGTTGTAGGGCGCCCGCCCATTCCGCAAGCGGAAGGGCCCCGCCGCCGGCGATGCCGCGAGGCTTATCTGATCGAAGAAAATGCCTGGTTCAGGCGATCTCGCGGATTTCGTTATCGTGCATTGGCGGCGCGTTCTCGCGCAGCACGTAGCCGCGGCCCCAGACGGTTTCGATGAAATTCTTGCCGCCAGCGGCGTTGGCGAGTTTCTTCCTGAGCTTGCAGATGAAGACGTCGATGATCTTCAATTCCGGTTCGTCCATGCCGCCATAGAGGTGGTTCAGGAACATTTCCTTGGTCAGCGTGGTGCCCTTTCTGAGCGAGAGCAATTCCAGCATCTGGTATTCCTTGCCGGTCAGGTGCACGCGGGCGCCGCCGACTTCGACCGTCTTGGTGTCGAGATTGACGCAGAGATCGCCCGTCACGATCACCGACTGGGCATGGCCCTTGGAGCGGCGGACGACGGCGTGAATGCGTGCCACCAGCTCGTCCTTGTGGAAGGGCTTGGTCATGTAGTCGTCAGCGCCGAATCCTAAGCCCTTCACCTTGTCCTCGATGCCGGCAAGGCCGGAGAGGATAAGGATCGGCGTGTTCACCTTGGCCACACGCAGCGTTTTCAGCACTTCGTATCCGGACATGTCCGGCAGGTTCAGGTCGAGCAGGATGATGTCGTAATCATAAAGCTTTCCGAGGTCTACGCCTTCTTCACCGAGGTCGGTCGTATAGACGTTGAACCCCTCCGACTTGAGCATCAATTCGATGCTCTGAGCCGTCGCGGTATCGTCCTCGATCAGCAGTACCCTCATCTCGAATCCCCTATGGTCCCCGACTCCGCCGCGGAGCCTTTGTGTTTTGCGCACCCGGACTGGATACGCGCACAACTAACCGTTAACGTTCGTGCTTAAGATAAGCCGGGAAAGGTTAACAAAACCTAATTCCCCGGCCGCAACTTGTCGGCACCGTAACCGAGATGTAGCTGTGGCCTCCTGAAGCCACTACATCTAGTCAGTGACGCGGCGCAACGGCGCCGATGTTGCCAAAAACCGCCGATACACGACGGTTTACCCACCCTTAAGCTTACCAGTGCACCATGTTACGCGAACGAGCACTGGAATCTTCTGCGTAGTTGATTCGGAGAATCGTGAAAAGGGGACGCTTTCAAGTCCTCGGTTTGTAGAGTGGAGTGAGGGTCAAAATGCGTTCACGAGAAACGCTTCTCAGGTTGCACCGGTTTCGCACCGAGGACAAGCGCAGGCAGGTTGCCGACATCGACGGCATGATTCAGGACTTCATGCGAAAGTATGACGATCTCGATGCCCAGGTGAAGTTCGAGGAAAGCCGCAATGGTGTGACCGACCCTGCACACTTCAACTATTCGCTGTCGGCCAAGGCGGCGCGTGGACGGCGCGACAATCTGATGCGATCGATCGCCGAATTGCGCGACCAGCTGAACGATGCGCAGACAGCACTCGAAGCCGAAGAGCAGGAATTGCGGCGGGCCGAAATGCTGGTCGAAAAGGAAGGCGGTTCATCGGCGCCGATGATCCCGCAGGCCCTGGCTGCACAATACGTCAGGTGATGCGGAAAGGCCTCATCTTTTCATAGTAGGGCCGGGCGGCATCGGCGATCTTCTGCAACGCGCCCGGCAATTCCACGTGCTTCGGCTCGGGCTTCGACAGGCCCGTCGATTTCCACACGGCATTGTACCAATGCGGCGCCCAGTTGCCGTCAAAAGGCTTCGGTCCCGCGTTCCAAGACAGCATGGCGCGGTCGAAGGAAATGCCGCAGGCAGTGCAGAGCTTCGTCAATACACCTTCCGGATCGTTCAGGACATCATCGGCGTTGACCACAGGCGGTGCGTGGCCGAGGTGCTCCGCCACCATGTCGAAAATCTCCGCCTGCTCGACGAAGCCGATATCGCGGAGCGTCACGTCCGCCCATTTCTGCGTGTAGCTCGCCAGCACGCGCTCAGGCTCGCGGATGAGGAAGGCATTGACGAGACCCTTGATCCACGATCGGTCATAGCCGGGCAGCATGTGATGCGTCATGTGCTTCTGGTAGAAGACGGGCTTTGCCGATGGCGCCGTGCAGCGCCGCACCAGACTGTTCCAGTCCGAGTCATTTGCCGCGATAATCTCGTCGCGCATCGGGTGGTCGTTGCCGTGATGGACGAGCGAGAAGGCATAGAAGGGCTCGTCCCAGGCTTCGCAGTCGGGACGGTTGCCAAAGGCATACATCATGGCGGTCGAGATGTTGCGCGGGCCTGACCACATGGCGATGTTGGTGCTCACAGCGATCTCCTCGCGTCCTTCACGCAGAGTGCCTTGTAGGCGGCGGAAAGCCTTCGCGAGATGGGTCCGGCGCCAGACCAATCATCCGTGGACAGAGGATGCCGTACCGGACGGCCGTCGATCTCGCGTATGGGGATCAGGCCTGCAAAGGTGCCGGTGACGAAGGCCTCATCCGCGCCATAGACGTCATAGAGCGAGAAGTGCTTCTCGAAGACCGGAATTGCCAGTTCCTTCGCCAGCCTGATCATGTTGCCGCGGGTAATGCCGGGGATGCAGTATTGCCCGGTCGAGGTCCACAACTCGCCGCGGCGCACGATGAAGAAATGCGTCGAGTTGCAGGTGGCGACGAAGCCGTGCGGATCGAGCATCAGGGCCTCATCCGCGCCGGCATTAGACGCCTGAATACAAGCAGTTATGCAGTTGAGTTTCGAGTGTGAATTAAGCTTCTGATCCTGCACGTCCGGGTAGCCGCGGCGGACGTTCACCGTGTGCAGCGTGAGGCCCTTATCGGACTTCTCCGGATTCGGTGTCTTGTATTCCGGAATGATGACGATGGTGGCAGGCGAGATCGTCACCCGTGGGTCCTGATAGGGGGTCGCCTTCACGCCGCGCGTCACCATCAGGCGGATGTGGACGCCGTCTTCCATCTTGTTGGCATCAAGGCAATCGAAGAGGCGCTTCACCAGATCGCCGGGGGGAACACCGATGTCCATGAAGATGGCCTTCGCCCCTTCATAGAGGCGTTCGATGTGCTCGCGCAGGAAGGGCACGCCGCCCTTCACCATGCGCAATCCTTCCCACACGCCGTCGCCGAGGATGAAGCCCGAGTCGAAGACGGAGACCATGGCCTGTGCCCGCGGCACCAGTTCACCATTGATCGAGATGAGTATGTCGAGGTTGCGGGGATCGATCCTGATGTCGTGAATGTTGGTTTGCATGGCGCTCTTATAGCTTGTGAGTCAGGGGGATTTGAAGGGGTGGATGTCAGGACGCGCGGCCTCTATTCCCGCGTCTTGTCGGGTGCTTCCCAGGCGTGATCCAGCGGCAGTTCGCCGGTGCGCACATCGACACCCAGTACATTTTCGATCTCGGCACGGCCCTTGCGGGCAAGGTCGACGAGTTTCTCGTCGTCATCGGCATGGGCCGCGGCGATGCGGACCAGTTTTTCGTCATGACCCTTGAAAGTGCGCGCGGCGCGATGAGCCTCGAACGGATGGCGGCCCATGGCCTGCAGCACATCCTCGCCCATATCGACGGAAGATGCGAAGACCTCGCGATGGACATGCTCGACACCCTTGTTCAGCAGCTCATAGGCATGCACACGGTCGAAAGCGCGGGCAAACAGCTTCAGGTGCGGGAAGTGGCTTTTCGCGGTGTCAATGATTTCGTTGATCTTCTCGCGGTCATCGACGGCGACGACGAGGGCCTGCGCGTCGCCTGCGCCCGCTGCCTCGAGAAGGTCCGGGCGCGAGGCATCGCCGTAATAGACCTTGTAGCCGAAGCGGCGCAGCACATCGATCTGCTCGGCGTCATGATCGAGAACCACGGCCTTGATGCCGCTGGCGCCGAGCATGCGGTTCACCGTCATGCCATAGCGTCCATGGCCCGCAATGATTACCCTGGCGCCGCTATCGTCGATCACGTCTGGCTCCCGGCCCTTCCCGCCACTGGCGAAACGCTTCTGCATCACCTTGTCATCGAAAATCATGAGGAGCGGGGCCAGCGCCATCGAGATCGCCACGACGGCGACCAGAACGCCCGATTGGGCAACGGCCAGCAGGCCCAACCCGGCCGCAAAGGTGATCAGCACGAAAGCAAATTCACCGCCTTGCGCCAGCGCGAAGGAGAAGCGCGAGGAATCCGGCGCGTTCATGCGGAACAATCGTGCAAGCGCGTAGAGAACGCCGAGCTTGATGGCGACCAGCCCCAAGACGAGGCCGAAGATGGTGCCCGGCTGGCCGGCGAGAAGTGAGAAATCGATGCCGGCGCCCACCGCGATGAAGAACACCGCGAGCAGCAGGCCCTTGAAAGGATCGAGATCCATTTCAAGCTCGTGGCGGTATTCGCTTTCGGCCAACACGACACCGGCCAGGAAGGTGCCGAGGGCGGCGGACAAGCCTACAAACTGCATCATCAGCGTGATGCCGACGACGATCAGGAGGGCAAAAGCCACGAAGATTTCGCGAATTCCCGAGGACGCCACAAGGCGGAACAGGGGCCGCATGAGATAGCGCCCGGCGAGGATGATAATCGAGACGGCAGCAAGAACGATTACGCCCTGCGCCCAGCCGGGAAGATCGGCAATAAGGCTGGCGCTGTGAGTGTCTCCGCCATGGGATGTCGCGATGAGCGGCAGCAGCGCGAAGATCGGAATGACGGCGATATCCTGGAACAGCAGCACCGAGAAGGATGATTGACCGGCGGATGTCTTGAGGATGCCGCGTTCGTTGAGGCTCTGCAGCACGATCGCCGTCGAGGACATTGCCAGGATGAGCCCGATGGCCGTGGCCGACTGCCATGTGACGCCAAGCATGACGGCGGCAAGGCCGATCACCAGTGCGGTGACGGTCACCTGCAGCCCGCCGAGGCCGAGTATCGGCTTCCGCAGCGCCCAGAGCTTCGAGGGCTGAAGCTCGAGGCCGACGAGGAAGAGCATGACGATGACGCCGAATTCGGCGAAATGCATCACGTCCTGGCCCTCGCGCCCGACGAGGCCGATGATGGAGGGGCCGATGATGATGCCAGCGATCAGGTAGCCAAGCACCGAACCGAGGCCGAGCCTTGTGGCCAGCGGGGCCGCCACAACGGCGGCCGTGAGGTAGACGAAGGCGCCGAGCAGGAAGTCCTCGAGATGCATCAGGCGGCAGCCTTTGCGAATGCGGGCGGCAGTTTGAAGTCCGGCGCCAGCATGGAGAGGGGGTCGATCCTTCTGTCGCGCAGGCCGACGATCAGGTCGCGATAGGATTCGACGGCCGCGCTCAAGTCTTCTGGCTGCATGCGGCGTCCGGCATGGATGACGAAGGGCCTAAGATAGGCCATCGCGCAGAGCCAGGCGGTCTGGTTGAAGGGAGCAAGAAGCTCTTCCATTTCGAAACGATTGCGGCCTTCGTGGTGATAGGCTTCGCCGGTGCCGCCGGTTGAGATGGCGGATAGCATGAAGCGGCCAGCAAGTGCCGTTCCGCCCGGACCATAGGCCCAGCCGTTTTCCAGCACGAGATCCTGCCATTCCTTCAGGATGGCGGGCGAGGAATACCAGTAAAAGGGGTGCTGCAGTACGATCAGGTCATGAGCCAGCAGGCTTTGCTGTTCGCGCGCGACATCGATTCCGAAATCGGGGTAATCGGCATAGAGGTCGCGGACCGTCACGCCATCGAGACCCGCAATGGCCCGGTGCATGGCGTGCTGGACGACGGAGGTGCGAAGCCGGGGATGGGCGAGGAGGACAAGGATCTTCATCGCCGCATAGTGCCAGAGTTAGAGCGGCGGATGAAGCGGCTTCGAAAACGAGCGGGGCCGGATCATTTCTGATCCAGCCCCGGAAACTTCAAAGCCGCTGTGCGCTACTGGCGGTAATCCTGGATGCGGGTAGTCCGCAATCCTGCCAAACCATGGCGGTCAATCGACCGCTGCCAACTCAGATACTCCTCGACGGTGAGGACATAGCGCTCGCACGCTTCTTCCAGACTCAACAAACCACCTCTTACCGCCGCCACCACCTCCGCCTTGCGGCGGATGACCCAGCGCTGATTGCCGGGGGGAGGAAGATCGGCGACCGTAAGCGGACTGCCATCGGGCCCGATGACGTAGTTTACGCGTGGACGCAACTGACCGTTCATTGATACAAACTCAACTCAATACGCAAGGTACTCACTGGGTACGACACTACGGCTGCTGGCTTAAAAATCGCCTAAGTACAAATGAAGATTTCCCGAATGCCTGAGCGGGGTTGAACCATTTCAGCACAGAAACAGCCTTGTCCGCGGTTTACTTTTGGCGGGCAATCGCCCATCTAGGGCCAATCATGATCGGGCAGGCTCTCATAGACGGTGTGCGCGAGACGGTTGGCCTGGCTGGCGACCCGTCCTCGATCCGCATTGTTTGCGCCATGTCGGGGGGCGTGGACTCAACCGTCACGGCAGCACTTCTGAAGCATGCGGGCTTCGACGTCGTCGGCATCACGCTGCAGCTTTACGACCATGGCGAGGCCGTGCGGCGGAAAGGCGCCTGCTGTGCCGGCCAGGATATTCACGATGCACGGCGGGCGGCTGCGGCGCTGGGAATTCCGCACTATGTGCTGGATTTCGAGTCGCGCTTCAAGGAAGCGGTGATCGATGAATTCGTCTCGAGCTATCTGGCGGGCGAAACGCCGATCCCCTGTGTCACCTGCAACAGGACGGTGAAATTCGCCGACTTGCTGCAGCGGTCCTACGATCTCGATGCGGCGGCGATGGCGACCGGGCATTATGTCGAAAGCCGGGCGAGGGCGGATGGCAGCGGGCGGCGCGACATGTTCACGCCAGCCGATCTCTCCCGCGACCAGAGCTATTTCCTGTTCGCCACCACACAAGCCCAGCTCGACTATCTGCGCTTTCCGCTGGGCGGCCTGACCAAGGCCGAAACGCGGGCGATCGCCGCAGGGCTTGGCTTGAGCGTGGCCGACAAGCCGGACAGCCAGGACATCTGCTTCGTGCCCGACGGCCGCTATGCCGACCTTATCCTGAAACTCCGGCCCGACGGAGCGGAGCCGGGCGAAATCGTCCACCTCGACGGGCGCGCGCTGGGCCGGCATGACGGCATCATCCATTTTACCATCGGCCAGCGCCGCGGCCTTGGGATCGCCGAGGGCGAGGCCCTTTACGTCGTAAAGATCGAGGCGGATGCCAAGCGGGTAATAGTCGGCCCGCGCGAGGCCCTGCTCCGGAAGGATATCCGGGTCTCGGGTCTGAACTGGCTGGGTACAGACGCCGTCGGGCGGCACGAAACGCCGCTTTTTGCCAAGATCCGGTCTACCCGGCCGCCGGTTCCGGGGGCAATCCGGCAGACCGAGGCTGGGCCAATGGTGAGCATCGCTGCCGGTGAATTCGGCGTATCTCCCGGTCAGGCCTGCGTCTTGTATGATGCCGCGGGAAGCGGGGCCCGCGTGCTGGGCGGCGGCTACATCGCCAGAAGCTGAGATTTTCCCCGGAAATGCGCCTTGCCGGGGCGGAACCGGCGCCCCATGTGGAGACTTGACCGCAGGCGGAGGGATGTTTCATGCAGCAGCGAAGCCGTGCTCTGGCCGAAATCGGTGTGGCCGACGTCAGGAGCGCCTACAGGCGCTGGGCGCCGGTCTATGACCACACCTTCGGAAAATTCGTGGAAGCCGCTGTGCGCAGCGTTACGGCGCGGGCGAATGCTTTTTCCGGCAGGCTTCTGGAGGTGGGCGTCGGCACCGGGCTTGCCCTGCCGCATTATTCCAGCCGCCTGCAGGTGACGGGGATCGACCTGTCGCCCGACATGCTGGCGCGGGCCCGCGAGCGGGTCGACCGCGAGCGCCGCCAGAACATCGAGGCGTTACTTGAGATGGACGCCACGGCGCTAGATTTTCCGGACGATCATTTCGACGTCGCCGCCGCCATGTTCGTGATGACCGTGGTGCCCGACCCTGCAAAGGTGATGCAGGAACTGGCACGGGTGACGAAGCCCGGCGGCACGGTGCTGATCTGCAATCATTTCAGCGTGGAAGACGGGTTCAGGGGCGCAGTAGAGAGGGGACTCGCGAAATATGCCGCGAGGCTGGGCTGGCGGCCGGAATTTCCGGTGGAGACGATCCTCGTCAGCAACAACCTGAAACTGCTGCGGAAGACGCCGGTCAAGCCGTTCGGCTTCTTCACGATGCTGGAATTCCGCAAGGCCGGTTGAGCCATTTGCTATCTCAGACCGGCTTTCCTATAGTCGCCTTCCGAAGAGTCGGAGTAACCGTGCCGTGGCGAAGCTGAATCTGCACCCGAACATCGACAGGGATGTGAAAAAGGGTGTTGCCTGGGCCGTGCATGCCTTTACCACTTGCGGCATCGTCCTCGGCTTTCTGGCTCTGGTCTCAGTGCTGAAGTATGATTCCGTGGCCGCCTTCATGTGGCTGGGCCTTGCCCTCTTCGTTGACGGGGTCGACGGCACTTTGGCCCGGAAGGCGCGGGTGCTGGAGTATACGCCCAATGTCGATGGGCGCACGCTCGACAATGTCATCGATTTCTTCACCTATGTCGCCGTGCCGGCGCTGATGGTCTACTGGTTCAATATGACGCCGGTGGACTTCATCTTCTCCGGCCAGACCTGGAGCCTGATCTCGGCGGCGGCCATCATGGCGGTATCGTGCTATACCTTTGCCAATGTCGGCATGAAATCGGACGACTATTATTTCGTGGGCTTCCCGGCGCTGTGGAACGTGGTCGTCCTCTATTTCTTCATCCTGCAGTCAGGCCCCTGGGCCAATCTCATCACCATTGCCTGCCTCTGCGTTCTCACCTTCGTACCGATCAAGTTCGTGCATCCCTTGAGGGTCACCGACTGGCGCGAGATCACCATTCCGCTGACCGTTCTCTGGGCGGCATTGTCTTTGAGCCTGATCATCCAGGCGAAGGACCGCAGCGACTGGGGTCTGGTCGAGGACGTACAATTGTGGGTGTGGATCGCGGCGAGCGTCTATTTCGTGTTCATTTCGCTGTGGCGGACCTTCTTCAAAAAGGATGAAGAAACCGCCGAGGAGCCCGGACAGGCGTCTTGACTTCAAGCCGCCGGTTTCCCTATAAGCCCCGACACCTGTGGCGGGGTAGCTCAGTTGGTTAGAGCACGGGAATCATAATCCTGGGGTCGGGGGTTCGAGTCCCTCTCCCGCTACCAGTTAACTCTTTGAATTTGCTGTGGTTTGTATCAAGACTTCGCTGGGAGAAGCAGCGTCGTCAAGAAGCATGCCGCCAGCATGAGGGCGGAGCCCGCGAGGCAGGCCGTGAGGCCGCCCCACTGGTAGAGGAGGCCCGAGAGCAGGGTTCCGCCGAAGCGGCCTGCGGCATTGGCGGCGTAGTAGAAGCCCACGTCTTCCGCCGCCTTTTCCGAACCGGCATAGGCGAGGATCAGGTAGGAGTGGACGGAAGAATTGACGGCGAAGGCGGCGCCGAAGACGGCGAGGCCCGCGACGAGGATTACATCCGGCCTGAAGGGCAGGCTGCTTGCCAGCATGGCGATGATGAGGACGGGCACCAGCGCCAACAGCGCCGACCACGCCCGCGCCGCCGGCACTTCGCGCGACAGGCCATCGGCGCTGCGCGTGATGATGGCGGGCGCCGAGGCCTGGATGAGGCCGTAGAAAATCGTCCACACCGCTAGGAAGGCGCCCACCATGGTGAAGGTCCAGCCATTGGCATAGAGGAACACCGGCACGCCGACCACGAACCACACATCGCGCGCGCCAAACAGCATGACGCGCGCGGCCGCCAGCAGGTTCACGCCTTTCGACTTGCCGAAGAGTTCGCGCACCGAGGAACTGGCCTTGCGCTTGCCCATCATCGGCGGCAGCGAGATGACGACGCCCAGCAGGATCAATGCCAGCGATGCCGCCATCACCCAGAGCGAAAGCCGGAAGCCGAGGAGTTCGAGAAGCAGGCCGCCGAGGAAGAAGCCCGCACCCTTCATGGCGTTCTTGGAACCCGTGAACCACGCCACCCAGCGGAACAGGCGGCCTTCCGAATTCTCTGCCCGGGCTTCGGCCTCCGCCACCTTGATCGCCGATTTGGAGGCGGTCTTCGTCAGGTCCTTGGCGACACCGCAGATGCCTTGCGCGGCGACGACCCATGCAACCGACAGGGCGGCTGCCCAATCCGGCGACAGGGCCGAAAGAACGAGGAAGCCGATGATCTGGGTGGCAAGGCCGACGCTGAGCATCCGCGTGATGCCGTAGCGCGTGGCAAGCCAGCCGCCGATGAAATTGGCAGCAATCCCCGCAGCTTCGTAAAGCAGAAACAGGAAGGACAGCGTGAAGGGCGAGTAGCCGAGCCGGAAAAAATGCAGCAGCACCAGCATGCGAAGTGCGCCATCGGTAAGTGTGAACCCCCAGTAGGCGGCAGTGACGATGGTGTAATTGCGCGTGCCGGAGGTCACGGCATCAGACCCCGAGATCGCGCATATGGCAGGCGAGATCGACCATGCGGCAGGCATAGCCCATCTCGTTGTCGTACCAGGCGTAGACCTTGAGGAGCGTGCCATCGGTGACCAGCGTCGAAAGGCCATCGACAATCGATGAGCGCGTATCGCGCGCATAGTCCGCCGAGACCAGCGGACGCGGTTCGTAGCCAAGAATGCCTGCAAGCGGCCCCCTGGCTGCGGCCTCGAAAAGATCGTTCACTTCCGCCGCGGTGGTTTCGCGCTGCAATTCGAAGACGCAATCGGTGAGGGAGGCATTCAGCACGGGGGCGCGCACCGCATGGCCATCGAGCTTGCCCTTGAGTTCGGGATAGATCAGCGCAATGGCGGTGGCGCTGCCGGTCGTCGTCGGCTGCAGCGACAGCATGGCGGAACGCGCCCGGCGCAGATCCTTGTGGGGCGCATCGACCACCACGTTGGTATTGGTGGGATCGTGAATTGTGGTGATCTGCCCGTGCTTTATGCCAAGGGCTTCATGGATCACCTTAACCACCGGGGCGAGGCAATTGGTGGTGCAGGAGGCGGCAGTGACGATCGCGTGCTTGGCGGGATCGTAGAGCTGGTGGTTGACGCCCACCACAATATTGAGCACCTGCGGCTCCTTCACAGGGGCCGCGACAATCACCCGCTTCGCGCCGCGCTTCAGATGACCGTCGATCGTGGCGGAGGTTATGAATTTCCCCGTGCATTCGAGGACGAGTTCGACGCCCAGATCGCCCCAGGGAATGTCAGCCGGGGCGGCATATGCGGAAAAGCCGATCTTGCTGCCGCCGATGGCAATGGCGCTATCGCTGGCTGCTGAGATGGCGGTGCGCCACCGGCCCTGAACCGAATCGAATTCGAGCAAATGCGCCGTCGCTGCAGCACCGCCCTTGATCTCGTTGACATGCACGATATCGAGGCGGTTGCCGGCGCGGGGGTCGTCGCTGCCACGCTCTGCCGCACCCATGGCGGCGCGCAAGGCCAGCCGTCCGATGCGGCCCATTCCATTGATGCCGACTTTCATCATTGAGCCCCTCGATTGGCGCGACTTATCGGGACGGTTTGTGACAATCAAGTGACGGTGCAGGGTTCGAGGATTAGGCCTAGCCCGAGTAGATGTGCCGGGGCCAGCGGAACTCCTGAAGCGGGTCCGCACCGCTGCTGCCTGCCAGCGACAAGGTGCGGATGCGCAATGCCTTCAGCAGCGATTCCCGGGTGGCAAACGCGGCGATCTCATCAGGCTTCATTGGCGCGCCAACAGATACGCTGATCGACGTTCCCATGCGGCGGGTGGTTTCCCGGAAGAGCAGGGCGATCCGCAGCGCATAGTGGACATGGCTCAGGAACTGAAAGAGCCTGGAGTTCTGGCCGTGGAAACAGACGGGCATGATCGTAAGGCCGGGCGTCCGCGCCAGCTTTCCGACGAAGGGGTGCCACGCCGCATCGAGGGCTGGCCCCGAGAATGGCGACTGTGCGGTGGAAACACTCCCTGCCGGAAACACCGCCACGGCATGGCCCGCCGTGAGCCACTCCAGCGTGCGCCGGCGGGTGAGAAGCGATGTCTGCAGAGCTTCCGGTGTGCCGCCAAAATCAACCGGCAACAGAAAGTCCCTTGCCTCAGGCGGCTGGCATAGCAGGCTGTGCGTCATGATCTTCGTGTCGGGCCTTATCCGCGTGGCGAGATGGCCCATAAGCAGGCCATCGACGACACCGAACGGGTGGTTGGCCACGAAAAGGACCGGACCGTCTCGTGGCACCTGCTGCCAGGCTGCCTCGTCGGTGGCGATCGCGATCCGCATGAGCCGGATTGCGGCACTGAAGATGTTTTCGCCAAGAAGCGGATTCTGCGCCCAGCCACGATAGAGCCGTTCGAGCTGCGGCTGGCCGCTGATGCCTTCGATCGCTCTGATCACGCTGCGAATGAACCAGTGCTGTTCGGGGCGTGAGTAGGAAAACCGGATATCTTCAACCGACGAACTGTCCTCGCGCCCCAGCAAGCGCTCTGCGGCTTCAATCATCTTGTGCCCTGCCGTTTCGACTAAAGACGATAGAACTGCGCGACCTGCATGACGAAGCGATGAAGGTCCCGAATCCGGCTGCCGGACCAGCGTGAGCAGGCTGGAGGCTCGCACCGAATCGTTCAATCGGGCAGGCGGCTCACTGGGCGAGGAAGCCGCCGTCGACGGGGAGTGTGTGGCCCGTCACCATCGATGCCGCGCCGCTGGCGAGGAACAGGATCGCTGCTGCCACCTCTTCCGGCTCGGCGAGGCGGCGGAGCGGTGTCATCGCTTCGATTTTCTCCACAAGCTCCGGCTGGCCAAGAAGCGGCGCGATGAATGGGGTGCGGACATAGGTGGGCGCCACGGCGTTGACACGGATTTTCTCGGGCGCCCATTCGACAGCGAGTGCACGCGTCATGTTCACGACGGCGCCCTTCGTGGCCTGATATGAGATGTTGGGATAAAGCCCGCCGCCGGACAGCCCCATGATCGAGGCGACATTGACGATCGCGCCGCCTTCTCTCACGGCTATCATGCAGCGCGCTGCCGCCCTGGCGCAGAGGAAGACTGCCGTCATGTTGACATCGACCACGCGCTGCCAATCGGAAACGGCGAGATCGACCGCCGGCTGCCGGATCGCCAGGCCGGCATTGTTGACGAGGATATCCACTCGACTTTCGCGGGTCATGACATCGGCGAAGAGGCGATCGACGGCTACCTCGTCGGTGACGTCGACGCAGTCGGCGGCCGATGACCCGCCCTGCGAGTTGATTTCTGCGGCGGTGCTGTCCGCGGCTTCCTCATTTAGGTCGGCGACGGTGACACGCGCTCCTGCCGCTGCCAGCAGCAATGCCGTGGCCTTGCCGATGCCGCTTCCCGCACCTGTGACGATTGCCGAGCGTCCCTTAAGACTGAAAAGCGCCATCGTGCCGTTGTTCATCGCCAGAGCTCCGTAAAAGGTGTTGGCTCTGGTATCGCCAAGTGCAGGCCGCTGCGCAACGGGCTTTAACTCAATTTATCGTCGCGCTGGACGCCGGCGTGCGCCGCCTCTCCCTCGGCAGGTTTGCCGATGTCGGCCTGCTTTTTCAGACGGTTGAGAACGCCCAGCGTCATAAAAGTTAGGACCGTCAGGATGATGGCGACATCATAGCTCTCGACGCCGACGGCCACGCCCATTGCGCCCGTTGCCCACAGGCTCGCCGCCGTCGCGGTGCCCTGCACACGGTCTTTCATCTGCAGGATTGCGCCGCCGCCGATGAAGCCTATCCCGGTGATGACGCCTTCGATGATGCGGGCGGTCGCCTCGGGGCTGCCCGTCATCATGCTCTCGGTTGCCTGGAGGAAGCCGCAGGCGGCGACCGCCACAAGAGGAAAGGTGCGAAGGCCCGCAGTGCGCTCCTCGACTTCGCGATTCCAGCCGATGGGAAGCGCCAGCAGATAGGCGACGGCGAGCGCCATGAGCTGCGGAAGGATCCGTTCGAGTGTCATGTCCTCCAAAATGTTGTTCCAGACGTTCATCGCGGACTGTATCTCCCCTTGAATGTTTCCGGCAAAAGAACATGACGCCAGCATCCGGGCAGCGGTTCCACGCGCTTCAATTCTCCGAAGCAGGAGGCCGCTGGACGGCACGTGCGAATTGTCGTTTCATGGCCCGCATCATGAGGATTGATCATCTCGTCTGGTACACGGCCGACCTCGCCGCGGGGCGCCGGTTCTTCGCCGAGCGGATGGATTGCGCGCCTGCCTATGGCGGCGAACATCCCGGCGAGGGCACGGCCAATGCGGTGATGGCGCTTGGCGCCTCGACCTATCTCGAAATTCTCGGGCGCGATCCGGGCCAGGGCGATGGCGGGCTTGATCCGGAAGTGAAGGGGCTTCACGGCGCGGGGCTTTATCATTGGGCGGTGGGCGGCCTCGATCTTGGGGCCGTGGCCGCACGTGCGCAGAAAGCCGGCCTTCAAGGTAGCGCGCTGGTGCCGGGCGGCCGCGTGAAGCCCGATGGCACGTGGTTGGGCTGGACCTGCTTTGGCATCCGCAATCATGGTTTTGGATCGCTGGTGCCGTTCTTCATCGACTGGATGGAGAGCGAACATCCAGCGGTGACGGCGCCCTCCGGAGGCAGGCTGGCCTCGTTCGAAGTGCGGACGCCGGAGGCCGAGGCCTTGCGCAGGATTTTCGATGTGCTGGGCCTCGATATCACCGTGGCGGAGGCGCCGCAGGCTTCAGTGATCGCGGCGCTGGAAAGCGAAAAGGGGCGGGTGGAGCTTTCATCCTTCGCGCCGGTGCCGCGTGGCTATGTCATCTGAGTGAGGGGAAAAGCATGAGACTGGCGGGAAAGCGCGTGATCGTCACCGGCGGATCGACGGGAATCGGAGCGGCTGTTGCCCAGCGCTTCCTCGATGAGGGCGCACAAGTCTGCGTGTGGTGCCGCAACCCGGAGAATGCGAAGGCGATCGCC
>JALHQC010000025.1 GCA_022842165.1 bacterium | reverse complement strand
GGGTCAAGCGAGGCCAGCATCCGCCACGAGGTTTCGGCGTGAAGCTTCAAGGGCGCTTGCGGAAGCCCCGCCGCCTCCAGCACGCGCCGCCATAGCAGCCTGATGGCGCGGAACTTGGCCAGCGTTCCGAACATGTCCTGATGGGCCGCCAGCGTGATGCCAACGGCCCGCGCGAGATGATGGTCGTTCAGCCCGTCAAGCAGCCGCATCATCTTCACGGCGTCCGCCAGAACCGCACCCAGCTCTTCCCCGTCCGTCGCGCCGCGCTCGTGCCAGCGGCGACCATCGGCTTCCATATAGGGTCCGGCAAAACTGCGCTCCGCCAGCAGCGCGGCATGGGCCGGGTCGGTGACGCTGAACGACACGTTCATCCGTTCGGGGTCGATGGGCTGATCCGCGATCAAATCCGCCAGCGCCACGGAAGCGCGGCCTTCTGTCTTCAATGCGACCGCATGCAGGTGAACGCCCTGCAACACGCGCCGCAAGGTGGAGGCAGAAAAGCCGAACCCCCGCGATGTGGCCGCGTCATCGCTCACCAGCACCAGGCCGGTTGCGCCATTCTCGAGGTCATCCAGCGCCTGCGCATTGGCTTTCGCTTCATCAGGATGATCAACGCGCTGGAATATCGTCCATGGCACCTGCAGGGGCCGCGCAGCCCGAGGCCCCTGCAGCTGGCCATAAACTGGCTCCAGCCGGATACCATCGGCCGTGGTCGTCACGAGCTTTTCTTCGAAAGCAGCGCCCTTCAGCACTGCCTCCACCCGCTTCATCCAGTCCGCCCGTCCAACGGCCGGAAATTCGCTCGCCAGGGAAATGTCAGTCATCGCAATCCAGCTGTTCCACGCTGATGGAAGTCTATCGAAGCCAGACCCGCACCGCAAACCACCCTTTGTCTAATCCGGCACCTGCGCGTTCACCGAAACACCATCCGCCACCTGGTCGGAAGGGTGAAGGATGACGATGTCGCCCTCCGCCAGCCCCGCTTTCACCTCGGCAACATCGGCATTGCGGACGCCGAGTTCCAGCAGCCTCAGCCGCGCCACGCCGTCCTCCACGGCATAGGCGGCCCAGTCGGCCCCTTGCCGGAACAGCGCGCCGATCGGCACCGATACCAGGCCTTCGCCCTTCCACAGGGTGATCCGCGCCACCACGCGAAAGCCGTGGCCAAGCGCCGCCCAGTCCCCGGGCTTCCCGTCAAGCCGCAGCACCACCGAAACGCGCTGCTCCTCGATCCCGAGTGCCGAGACCTTGGTGACGGCTGAGGGATCGATCCGGTCCACGCTCGCACGCAAGGGAGGTCCGCCCCAGCCCTCGATGAGGGCAGGAGCGCCTTCCCTGATCTGAACGGCATCGCGCGACAGGAGTTCAGCGACGATCTCGATATCCGCCGGGTCCCCGATCTCGACGAGGGGCGTCCCCGCCTGTACCACCTGTTCGCTTTCAGTCAGGACCCGCAGCACGCGGCCGGAGACTGGCGCCCTCACCTCGATACAGCAGGTGCTGCCGCCGCCGCCTCCATCATCTTCGATGAGTGCCGCTTCGGCGCGCTCCAGTTCGCGCCGCCGCACCATCTGCGATGCCTTGACGCTTTCCAGCGCCGCCTCGGCCGATTCGACATCGAGCTTCGCCTTCTCGAAGGCCCGCTCCGAAATCGTACCGCGCCTGACGAGCGAGGTGGCCCGTTCCAGTTCGCTTTTCGCAAAAGCCAGTTGCGCTTCTGACTGCCGGACCTCTGCCGCCGCGAGATCAACCGCGGCCCGCGCGGCGTCAATTGCTGCCTCTGCCACGCGCCGCGTGCGGGCGTCGAGCAGCCCCGGGTCGGCAGGCCTGATCGAGGCAACGATGGTCTCGCCCTTCACCACTTCATCGCCGGCATGAAGATTGACGCGCAGCATCTGCCCCGAACTCGGTGCCGACACTGTGAACACTTCGCGGATGCGGCTTTTCCCTTCTTCCTCGACGGCGACTTCGATCGCCTGCCGTGCCACCGCTGCCGTCTCGACGGCGACCGGGCGCGGCCACAGCGCCCACGCAGCGGCACCCGCCACGGCAATCGCAATCAGCACGGTGAGGAGGCGGCGCAGCATGTCATTCCCTCGTTTTCAGAACCTCGATCATGTCGAGGCGGTCGATGCGCCGGCGCACGATAAGCCCGGACACCATCGCGGCCGCCAGCACGACGAGGCTCGCATAGGCATAGACTTCACGGTTGATGACAAGCGGAACACGGTAGAGTTCCGACGTGAAGCCCTCCGCCATCGCCCATGCGAAGCTGTAGCCGATGAGCCAGCCGAGAGGCTGCGCGATGATGACCACCACCGCAAGTTCTCCCGTCAGCAATCCGGAAACCTCGCCGCGGGTGAAGCCCAGCACGCGAAGGCTTGCCATTTCGCGTCCCTGCTCGGAAAGCGAGATGCGCGCGAAATTATAGACGACGCCGAAGGCAATGATGCCGGCCAGCACCGCATAGACCGTCACCATGATCACGATGTTCTGTGCCAGCGTCTCGCGGAACTTCTGCAGCGCCACATACTGAAGCGCGATGAAGTTCGCGGTGGGCGTCGCCTTCAGCGCCGTGAACAGTTCCGCCTGAAGCGACTCGTCGATCGCGATATGCGTGCCGGAGATCATGGCACCCTCATCCAGCATGCGGTTCATCTGCTCGAGATCCATATAGGCGGTGAGGCCCAGATACCCGGTGATGATTGCCGAGACGGGTTGCAGCAGGCGTTGGCGGCGGCCTTCCAGAACTTCGATCTCGACAGTTTCGCCAACGCGGAGGCCAAGGATCTCCGCCACCGCGCTTGATATCACCAGCCCGTCCGGCGGCAGCGCCACCGGCTGCAGATCGCCTGAGAGCACGCGCGACAACTCGGCATCGGGCGGCTTCCCCACGAGCGACAGGCGGCGCTCGACGTGGCCCTTGCGGAGCTTCACCGCCACGGCGCGGTAGGGCTCGGCGCGGAGAACACCCGGCAGCCGCCGCGTCTCGTAGAGTGCCGACACCGGCCGCGCCGAGGCGAAGTTGATCGAGGCATCCTGCCGGTCGCTGCGGAAGAAGGTGACGTCGACCATGTGGTCGATCGATCCGAACGACCACAGCGATCCGACGAGAATTGCCACCGCCATGGCAATACCCAGAATGCCGCTCGCCGTGCGCCACGGCCAATGCGTGAGGTGCCGCATGATGATGACGCTCGACTGCCGCACCATGCGCGGCATCCCGATCGTGCCGCTGAAAAGCTTGCGGTAGCGCTGCGGGGCAGGGGGCGACATGGCGACCGCCGGAGAAAGCCAGGCAACATCGCTCACCGCCTTCAGCGCGCCCAGCACCGCAGCGCCATAGGTGACGGCCGCGGCAATCACATAGATTGCCGGGTTGCGGCTGAACACCAGGAACGGAAAGCTGAAGAACGCGGCGTAGAGCTTCGTCATGCCATAGCCGAGCCACGACCCCGCGGCGAGGCCAATGACGATTCCCAGCAGCGCAATGAGCGTGACGAAACCAATGTAGTGCCGCGCCACGGCCCATGACGAATAGCCCATGGCCTTGAGCAGGCCGATCTGCTCGCGTTCGAGCGCGATGAGGCGTGACAGCGTCATGTTGACGAGAAAGGCTGCGACCACGAGGAAGATCGGCGGCAGTACGCGGCTCATCGCCTTGAGCTGCTGCAGTTCCGCATCGAGGAACGAGTGTGATACCTGGTCCTTGCGGCCATGGGCGCCCGAACCCCCATAGCGTTCCAGCATGCCGTCGAGCGCCTCGATGACCCGGGCTTCGTTGTTACCGGGCACCAGTTTCAGCGAAACGCTGGAGAATGCGCCTTCGAGGTCATAGGCCGCCGCGAGGGCACCCTCCGGCATCCACAATATGCCGAATCGCCGCGCATCCGGCATCAGGTCGCCGGGCCCCAGCGCATAGATGAACTCGGGCGAAAGGGCCGTGCCGCTCAAGACAATCTCGCGCTGCCGCCCGTTGATCAGCACACGGACGGTATCGCCGGGCCTCAGGCCATGCACCGCAGCGAAGCCCTCGCTGGCCACGGCTTCGCCTGCGGCCTCCGGATCGGGAACGCGCCCGGTGCGGAGATAGATGCGGTTCAGCACTTGCTCTCCGAATTCGGGAAGCGACGTCAGCAGCACCGAGGCCGGTTCGATCATACCCTCCACATCCGCCAGCGCGATCTTCGAGATGCGGGTCTCGGCTGCCGACACGCCGTCGATCCGCGCGATGTCGTCTTTCAGCGACTTCGGCGCCCGCGTCACCGTGGCGAACACGTCTGCGAAGCGGTTCGCCTCGTAGTACTGCGCCCGCGTGGTGGATAGCGAATCATAGGCGCCGACGCCCAGGATGAGCGTTGCCACGCCCGCCGCCATGACGAGCGCGATGGCCAGTGCCTGCGGCCACAGCCGCATCAGGTCGCGCAACAATTTCCGGTGCAGCGCGCGCATGTCTCTACCAGCTCACTTCGGAAGCCAGCTTCCGTGCCGCATTGCGCTGCTCGGAAACGATCGTGCCATTGGCGAAATTCACCACGCGGTCGGCGATCTCCCGGATCGCGGCATTGTGCGTGATGACCAGCGTCGTGGCGCCGATTTCGGCGTTGACGCGGGTCAATGCCTCCAGAACCTTTATGCCGGTCTTGGAATCGAGTGCTCCCGTCGGCTCGTCGCACAGCAGCACGTCGGGCCGCTTGGCGATGGCGCGCGCGATTGCCACGCGCTGCTGTTCGCCGCCCGAAAGCTGGGCGGGGAAATGGTCCATCCGGTCTTCGAGACCGACCAGCGCGAGCGCTTCTTCGGGCGTCATCGGATGGCGCGCGATCTCGGTGACGAGCTGCACGTTCTCGCGCGCCGTCAGGCTCGGCACCAGATTGTAGAACTGGAAGATGAAGCCCACATGGTCGCGGCGATAGCGCGTCAGTCCGGCTTCGTTCTGCCGGGTCAGGGAATGGTCGAGGAACTGCGCCTCGCCCGAGGTGGCGCTGTCCAGCCCGCCGATGATGTTGAGGAAGGTTGACTTCCCCGATCCCGAAGGCCCCAGGATCACGATGAACTCGCCGCGCCGCGCCTCGAAATCGACGCCGCGCAGCGCATGCACCTCGACGTCGCCGGTGCAGTAGACCTTGCTCAGGCCCCGGATGCGGAACACCGGGGCATCTGGCTCGATCTCGGCGGCGGCCTGGGCCACGTCAGCTCCTTCCCATGTTCACCGCTCGTCTTTAGGCGCTATGCTCCATGTCTGACTTGATCGACCTCAAGTCTCACACATATCCGCTGAGGCCGGGAATCGAGCCCGCCACATCCTTCACCAGCGGCGCGCCAGCTTTTTCCTTGGCGTAGTCGAGCGTTGTGGTGCCGAGCTGCTTGATCTGGTCCATGCTGAGGCCGATGGCCGAAAGCTTGGTCACTGCGGCCAGCGGCCCGCCCATCATGCCGCCCGCCAGCATGCCCAGCAGCCCGCCGCCGCCGCCCGAACCATCCGCCCCGTGCACACGCGCCAGTTCGGCCGCGCCCGGCAGCCTGGCGAAGAGTTCCTCCACCTTGTTCTGGTTGCCCTGCTTGTGAATGAGGTTCAACACGATCCCCAGCGCCTGCGTGGCCTTTTCAGGCGTGATGCCCGCCACCGTCACAATCCGATCAATCAGTTCTTGCATCACTGGTCCCCAAGGCAATTGCGTATCTGCGCCCTTTATAGCAAGTTGGGTGTCCAAAAAGAGACCACTTTCCGGGGATCCGAATCAATGTCCGACTTGTCGATTTTTCTCGGCCAGAGCGAGAAGCGCGAAGAACTGTTCTTAGGGATGGCCAATCGCCACGGCCTCGTCACCGGCGCCACCGGCACCGGCAAGACGGTGACGCTGCAGATCATGGCCGAGGGCTTTACCAACGCCGGCGTTCCGGTCTTCGCGGCCGACGTGAAGGGCGACCTCTCCGGCATCTGCATGGCGGGCGAGCCGAAGGATTTCCTGCTGGAGCGGGCGAAGAAGATCGGTTTCGACGATTATGGCTTCGAGGCCACGCCCACCATTTTCTGGGATGTCTTCGGCGAGCAGGGCCACCCGATCAGAACCACCATCACTGAAATGGGCCCCCTGATGCTGTCGCGCCTCATGGGCCTGTCGGACGCGCAGGAAGGCGCCCTCAACATCGCCTTCAGGATCGCCGACCAGGAGGGCCTCGCCCTTCTCGACCTGAAGGACCTTCGCGCGCTGCTGAAGGACTTAGGGGACCGCGGCAAGGAAATCACCACCGAATACGGCAACGTCAACGCGCCGACGATCGGCGCCATCCAGCGCCGCCTCGTGGTGCTGGAAGAGCAGGGCGGCGACAAGTTTTTCGGTGAGCCCGCGCTCGATATCCGCGACTTCATGCGCACGACTGTCAATGGCAAGGGCTACATGAATGTGCTCGCCGCCGACAAGCTCATCAACTCGCCGCAGCTCTATGCCACCTTCCTTCTCTGGATGATGTCGGAACTCTTCGAGGAAATGCCGGAAGCGGGAGACCCCGAGAAGCCCAGGATGGTGTTCTTCTTCGATGAAGCGCATCTCCTTTTTGCCGAAGCCCCTCCGGGCCTGCTGCAGAAGATCGAGCAGACGGTGAAGCTCATCCGTTCTAAAGGCATCGGCATCTATTTCGTCACGCAGAATCCGCTCGATATCCCTGAAAGCGTTCTGGCGCAGATGGGCAACCGCGTGCAGCACGCGCTTCGTGCCTATACGCCGCGGGAGCAGAAGGCCGTGCAGACGGCAGCCTCCACCTTCCGCCCCAACCCGGCCTTCAAGACCGAGGACGTCATCACCCAGCTCGGCAAGGGCGAGGCGCTGGTCTCGGTTCTCGACATGAAGGGCGTTCCCACCATGGTGGAGCGCACGCTGGTCCGCCCGCCGTCGAGCCGCATGGGGCCGATCACCCCGGAAGAACGCCAGAAGCTCATCAAGAACTCGCCCGTCTACGGCAACTACGAAACGGCGGAAGACCGCGAGTCGGCCTACGAGAAGCTGCAGAAGAAAGCGGCCGAACGCGATGCCGCGAAGCAGCAGGCGGTTGAGGCGAAGGAAGCCGAGAAACAGGCGAAGATCGAGGCCAGGGTGTCAACCCGCGAGAGCGCCACCGACCGGTTCGTCAAGAATATCGCAGGCTCGGTGGGGCGAACCGTGGGAACCACGGTGGCCCGCTCGATCGGCAATGCGCTGATCCGCGGCATCCTGGGCGGCCTCACGCGGCGGTAGGAAAATCTCACGCAATCGTGTGGCGTTTTGTAGAACCCCGAGCTCGCCAATGGCGTATTCCTCTCGATCAGGAGAACCGCCATGAAAAAACTCACCCACAAGCTTGCCCTCGCACTTCTATTGTCTCTCGCTTCCGCGTCCTATGCGAAAGCCGAAACCGCGATTTTCGCGGGCGGCTGTTTCTGGTGCGTGGAATCGGACATGGATCATGTAAAGGGCGTCACCTCCACGGTCTCGGGCTATGCCGGCGGCACCACGCCGAACCCCACCTACAAGCGCCACAAGGGCTACACCGAAGCTGTCAAGGTGGAGTTCGACCCCAAACTCATCTCCTACGAGCAGCTCACAGCGCACTTCCTCCGCACCATCGACGTGGTGGACGGGGAGGGCCAGTTCTGCGACCGCGGCGAGAGCTATATCCCGGCACTGTTTCCCTTGGACGCGCCACAAAGAGAAGCGGCCTCCCGCGCGCTTGAGCAGGTCGAAAAAGACCTTGGCCAGCCCCATGCCGTAAAGCTCGGAGACAATCCAAGCTTCGTTGCGGCGGAGGATTATCATCAGGACTATTATCTGGGCGACAACACCGTCCTCACCCGCTTTGGCCTCATCGCACAGTCCGAAGCCTACAAGCGCTATCGCGAAGGCTGCGGCCGCGATGCCCGCGTCAAGGCGCTGTGGGGCGATGCCGCCTTTTCGTTCCCGCCGCCTGCCAATGGTTCGTGATCAAATTATCTCGTCCTCGTCGAACAGCAGCGCTGGCGCTTCCGTCTTCGACTTCGCCGTGATGCTGGAAAGCGGCTGCGCCTTGGCGATGTGAAACAGCGCGTCCCCGCGATTGACGATGGGCAGATTGGTGCGCCCGACGATGATGCCGTCGTCGTCGGCCACCACCGGAACCGATTGTGATCCCAGCGGATCGGCGACGACACCGATCACCTCGCGCCGGCCGACGCGGTCTCCCGTCCGCCTGATGGTGTGAAGGATGCCGGTTTCGGGTGCCCTCACCCAGACGCTGGCATCCGAGAACACCACCTGCGGCGGCACTGCCTTCGCCGGCTGTGCCTCGATCATGCCGAGTGCCGCCATCACGCGGAGCGAGCCTTTGACGCCCATGTCGATTGCCGCCTCGTCGAAGCGCAGCGCCTCGCCGCCCTCATAGAGCAGCACCTTCACTCCCGCTTCGCCCGCGCAAAGCCGCAGCGACTTTTCACGCAGCTTCGAGATAAGGATGACCGGCGGCGCGAAGGCTTCCGCCATTTCGAGCAGCTCGTTGTCGCCCGGCGCCAGCCGGATCTGCGGCAGGTTGGTGCGATGAAGCGCTGCCGTATGAAGATCGATCCCATAGCCGCAGCGCAGCACCACTTCGCGGAAGAAGAGGTCAGCCACGAGACTGGCGAGCGACCCGCGGTCGGAACCGGGAAACGACCGGTTGAGGTCGCGCCGGTCCGGCATGTAGCGCGTATGGTTGAGGAAGCCGAAGCTGTTGACGATGGGAACGGCCAGCAGCGTGCCCTTCAGCTTTCCAAGCGATGGGTGAACGAGAATGCGGCGGATGATCTCCACACCCTGGATCTCGTCGCCATGGATGGCGCCCGAAATGAACATCACCGGCCCCGGCTCGCCGCCATGCACCACGTGCACGGGAAGCGCCAGGCGATTGTGGCTCGACAGCGAACTGACGGGAAGTTCGATCATCTCGCGCATGCCGCGGCCAATCGCATGCTCGCCGATGGTGAAAGCCGTCATCCCTTGCCCTTTGTCTTCGTCTTGTTGGGCCGGGCGTTCTTTTCGATGAAGCTGATCATGGCGAGTGCCACATCCTTGCCGGAAGTCTGCTCGATCCCCTCGAGGCCAGGCGACGAGTTGACTTCCATCACCACCGGCCCATGCGCCGAGCGCAGCATGTCGACACCCGCCACATTGAGGCCCATCGCTCTGGTGGCCTTGAGCGCCGTTGCCTTCTCGGCGGCACTCAGTTCCACGACCTTGGCCGATCCGCCGCGATGCAGGTTGGAGCGGAAATCGCCTTTCGCGCCGGTGCGCTCCATGGCGGCCACGATCCTTCGCCCGATGACGAAGACGCGGATGTCGCGGCCCTCGGCCTCCTTGATGAATTCCTGAACGAGAATCGCGATGTCCGCGCCGTGAAACGCCTCGACGACCGATTTCGCCGACTTGTGCGTCTCGCTCAACACGACGCCGATCCCCTGCGTGCCTTCGAGCAGCTTGATGACGACGGGCGCCCCGCCGACGATGCCGAGGAGATCGTCGGTGCGCGTTGAATCATTCGCAAATGCTGTGACGGGAAGCCCCACGCCATCGCGCGCCAGGATCTGCAGCGAACGCAGCTTGTCGCGCGAGCGACCGATCGCCACCGATTCGTTCAGCGGATAGACGCCCATCATCTCGAACTGCCGCTGCACGGCGAGGCCGTAGAACGTGTGCGATGCCGCGATGCGCGGAATGACTGCGTCGAAACCCTCGAGCTTCTCGCCCATGTACCTGAGCTCAGGCTTCTTCGAGGTGATGTTCATGTAGCATTTGAGATAGTCGACGGGCACGATCTCATGCCCGCGCTTTTCCGCGGTTTCGATGATCCGCCGGTGCGAATAGAGCTTGGGATTACGGGTGAGCAGGGCGATCTTCATGTCTTCTTGCGCTTTCTGGCGGAAAGAATATTGGTGCGCGTGGGGTGCACGAGAAACTGCCCGCCGATGCTGCTACGGCCCAGTAGCATGGGAACGCCCATATCCGTGCGGTCGGTCAATGTCACGTCGATGTCGAGAACATGCTTTCCGATCTTGACCTGCGTCACCACGACGGTGCGCATCTCGGCATGCCCGCTGGAGCTCTTCACGCGGCGTTCGCCCTTGAACGGCAGGATGCAGTGGTAGTTGCGGCCATTGACCGGCAGCACGAAAACCACCTGATGCGCCATCTGCCGGATTGAAGTGGCATGCAGCGCCGCCGAGCGCGCGCCGGTGTCGATCTTGGCAACGAAGCTGCCGACGCCAAGTTCGGGAAGGCTCACGATTTCGCGCCAGCCGATCAGGAGCGGCCGGTCATCCTTGTTCTTTGTCGCGCTCTTGCGGATCATCGGCCCAGACTATGCCAGCCCGCCGCGGAATCGGAAGGCCTATCCTTCCAGTTTCAGCGTTTCCGCAATCTCGATACCGAAGCCCGACAGCCCTACATAGTGCCGGTTGGACGATGAAATGAGCCGGATCGAACGGACGTCGAGGTCGCGCAGGATCTGTGCGCCAAGCCCAACCTCGCGCCACGCCTGCTCGCGCTGCTTGCTGCTGCCGCTCTTTTCCGCCGCAAGCTGGCCCGCCGGAACGCCTGCCGCTCCCTCCTGCAGATAGACGAGAATGCCCGCCCCCTCGCGCTTGAAAATGTCGAACACCCCCTGCAGCGTGCGCCTGGTGCCGAACACGTCTTCCAGCACATTCTCGCGATGCAGCCGCACCGGAATGTTCTTGCCGGCCGAGACATCGCCGAACACCAGCGCCAGCTGTTCCACCTGGTCGAAGGGCGTCACGTAGGAATAGCCCTTCATCGTGCCGATCGCGGTTTTGACGTCGAATTGCGCCGTCTGCTCGACGAGCCTCTCGCGCCGCTGGCGATAGGCGATGAGATCCGCCACCGAAATGATCTTGAGCCGATGCTCGCGCGCGAAGGCCAGCACCTCCGGCCCGCGCTTCACCGATCCATCATCGTTCACCAGTTCGCAGATAACGCCGACCGGCGAAAGCCCGGCCAGCTTGACGAGGTCGACAGCCGCCTCCGTATGGCCAGAGCGCATCAGCACTCCGCCGGATTTCGCCACCAGCGGAAACATGTGGCCCGGCCGCACGAAGTCCTCGGCCGAAACATTCCGGTTCGCCATCGCATGCGCCGTGGCGGTGCGCTCCTTGGCCGAAATGCCGGTGCTGAGACCTTCCTTGTAGTCGATCGACACGGTGAAGGCCGTTCCCATCGGCGCGTCGTTCAGCGCCACCATGGGGTCGAGCCGCAGCCGCCGCGCATCTTCCGCGGTAATCGGCAGGCACACGATGCCCGTGCCATGGCGCACCATCAGGGCCATCTGCTCCGGCGTGATCTTCGAGGCGGCGGCAATCAGGTCGCCCTCGTTCTCGCGGTCATCGTCATCGACCACCACCACCATCTCGCCATTGGCAATCGCCTTGATCGCCTCTTCCACGCTGTCGAGCTTGCTGTCCGCCGTCATGTCCTGATCTCCAAAATCCTGTGGCCTCACCTTGTCGCCCGTGGCGGCGGCGATCTTGATCGCCAGTTCCAGCGAAGGCTGCGCCCCCGCCACAAGCTGCGACACACGCCCCTGCGTGATGCCGATCCGCCGCGCCAGTTCCGACTGCGACGTCCCGCTATTAATGAGCCACTCGGCAAGTTTCATGCAGAATTATTAGTACTGCTAATAATGCGGCGTCAACGCAAATCGAAAATCAATCACTTCGCGTTGAGCGTCTTCAGCAAGGCATCGAATGCCTCGATCTGTTCCTGATAATACTTGTCGTACTGCGTATAGCCCGCAGACCGGTCGACCTCCCAGGCCGCATTCATCGCGGTCCTGCCTTCGCGGAGCATTGCACTGTCGTTGTTTCTCTCCCCCAGCAGCATCATTGCGCGGGCAAGGTTGTGCTGGGTCGTGGCCCAGTCTAGCGGCACGCGCTCACGTGAGCGTTCCTCAAGGACGGCCCTGAAAGCCAGAACCGCCTCGTCCAGCCGCGCCGTTCCGCCTTCCCGCTCCCCGAGAACTCGAAGTGCTGCGCCCAGATTGTTCTGCGTCGTAGCCCAGTCGAGCGGCACGCGCTCGCGCGTCCACTCTTGTAGCGCCGCCCGATAGGCTTGGACGGCCTCTTCAAGCCGCGCCGTGCTGCCTTCGCGCTCCCCGAGGGCCCGGAGCGTTGCGCCCAGATTGTTCTGCGTCATCGCCCATTTGAGCGGCACGCGCTCGCGCGTCCGTTCCTCAAGGGCGGCCCGATAGGCCTGAACCGACTCTTCCAAGCGTGCCGTGCCGTCCTCCCGTTCCCCGAGGGTCGAAAGCACCGTGCCGAGATTGTTCTGAGTCATCGCCCAGTCGAGTGGCACCCGCTCGCGCGTCCACTCCTCCAGGGCCGCCCGATAGGCCTGAACGGCTTCTTCCAGTCGCGCCGTGCCGCTCTCCCGCCCCCCGAGGGTTGAGAGAACATTGCCAAGATTGTTCTGCGTGGTGGCCCAGTCGAGCGGCACGCGCTCGCGCGTCCACTCCTGCAGGGCCGATCGGTAGGCCTGAACCGCTTCTTCCAGCCGCGTCGTTCCGCTTTCGCGCTCCCCGAGGGTTCGAAGCGCGGAGCCAAGATTGTTCTGGGTCATGGCCCAGTCGAGCGGCACACGATCGCGGGTCCGTTCCTCCAATGCGGCCCGATAGGCTTGAACCGCTTCTTCCAGCCGGGCCGTGCCGTTTTCCCGCCCCCCGAGAGTGTAAAGCACATTGCCGAGATTGTTCTGCGTCATGGCCCAGTCGAGCGGCACACGCTCGCGCGTCCATACCTGCAGGGCCGCCTCAAAGGCCTGAACTGCTTCTTCCATCCGCACGGTACTGCTCTCCCGCTCCCCGAGCGTCCGAAGTGCAGTGCCGAGATTATTCTGCGTTGTGGCCCAGTCGAGCGGCGCACGCTCGCGCGTCCATTCCTGCAGGGCCGCACGGTAGGCTTTGACTGCTTCTTCCAACCGCGCCGTGCCGTTTTCCCGTCCCCCAAGGGCGGAAAGTACAGTGCCGAGATTATTTTGCGTCGCGGCCCAGTCGAACGGCAAGCGCTCACGGGTCCGTTCCTCCAGTGCGGCCCGATAGGCCTGAGCGGCCTCTTCAAGCCGCTCGGTGCCGCTCTCCCGCCTCCCAAGGGCCCCGAGAGCATTGCCGAGATTGTTCTGCGCCGTGGCCCAGTCAAGTGGTGCGCGGTCGCGCGTCCACTCCTCGAGGGCTGCCCGGTAGGCCAGAACCGCTTCTTCCAGCCGCGTGGTGCCGCTCTCCCGCGACCCTAGAATACGAAGCGCATTGCCGAGGCTGTTCTGCAAGGCAGTCCAGTTCTCAGTCTCGCTGCCGCGCGGAAAATATTCAAGAGCGGCGGAATAGGCGGTGATCGCCGCTGCCAGGGCGGCATTGTCGCCCTTGTAGTCGCCGTGGCTCGCAAGCGCGTTGGCTTCCTCCCACTTGTAAATCCGGGCCAGTATCCGATCTTCACCCTCAACCTCCGCATAAGCCAGCCCGAACAGGCTGGCAGCGCGCTCGTGGTCGAAATCGAGGATGGCGGTCTTGGCCTCCTTCGCATAGGTGGCCGCCGCCTCGCGCAGGCGGTCCCTGGCCTGGGCGATGTTGGCGCGGGAAGCGCTCGCCACTTCTTTCGCCCGCGCGCTGGCCTGCGCCCGGTAGTCCAATGCCAAAGGGATAGCGCCTTCCGCTTCCGCGCGGTCGGCGAATGCCGTGAGACGGATGATCTCGGGATCGGTGCGGGCGATGATGTCGCGCTCGGCTTTCAGCTTCTTCACCGCCTCCACGCCAGCGCGCAGCTGCCGGTCCAGCTCATCGGGCCCCGCTGCGGTATCGACCTGTAACGCCTTCAGCATGCCGAAGATCGGGTCGAGCGGCAGGCCGCTTTCCGCGGCCAGTTGTTCCACCGTCTTGCGCAGGTCTTGAGGCAGCGCGTCGATCGACAGCAGCAGGGCGCGGCGGCCGGCGTCGAGGCGGCCCTCATCGCTCGTCTGATCTTCTGTGCTGCCGCCGAAATAGAGTAATCGCGTCAGCGTCTCGTTCACCCACGGCCGCTGTGCCCCTCCCGTCTTGAGGTAGACTTCCTGCGTCACCATCCGCATCACGGTGCCGAACTCGAGCCCCGTCGAGGCCGCCAGGTGGCGCACGATGGCAGCGGCATAAAAGCTGTTGCCGCCGTCCGGCCCGTCCAGCGCCACCCGGCCGGGCTCGGCGGCAAACCCGATGACAGATCCCAGCCCCTCTGTATCCTGAGCCGCGGCGGCAGCTGATACGCCGCGCGTCAGCCCAAGCCCACCGGCTGTGACGGGATGGGATTGGCCCTCCCGGACGAGCGCCGCACCCGGCGGGAATGGACTGTCGCGGCAGGCATCGAGGAACAGAAGCGTCAACGGAACGGCGCTGGCTTGCAGCGCTTCCTTCAGCGCCGAGAGCGGCACCAGGCTGCGGCCGGCACTTTCGAGCGCCGAGATATCGGCATCGACCGGCACCAGCCAGTTCTCGCCAGCGGCCTCGATGCCATGACCGGCATAGTAGACGACTGCCGCATCGGCGCCTTCGGCATCCTCTGCGAAACCATCCAGGTCGCGGCGCAACTGGCGGGCGCTACGGTCCATGACCAATGAAACTGTGAAACCGAGATTGCGGAAGGTGGCGGCGACGGCCTCGGCATCGCGGGAGGGATTGGCGAGCGGGGCCAGCCGCTCGTACTTCGACTGGCCGATGACCAGCGCCACACCCTTCAGCGAAGGCGTCTCGGCCCGCGCGGCTGGCATCAGCAAAATGAGAAGCAGCGCAAATCCGGCAGCCAGCGCCAGGCGAACCCTGTGAATCATGCCGTGCGTCTCGCCTTGTCCCGTTTCGCGAGTTTAGTCCTTGGCCTGCGGCATCAAGATGACAGCATAACGGCCCGCCAATGGCAACGACTGCACGCTCAACTGCCGCTCACATGAAGAGGCTATCGGCGTTCATGGCAATTCCGGGCAGCGGGCACTTTTCATGTGGAAGGCAAGTTGCCTTTGCGGGCGTCAGCCCCTAAACCCCGGCCATCATGACAGCGCCGGCGATGACCCCAACTCTCAAGCTTGCCATCGGCAGCCTCTTCGTCGGCATCCTCGTGCTCGGCCTCAAGGCGCTGGCCTGGTGGATGACCGGCTCGATCGCACTTCTCTCGGATGCGCTGGAAAGCACCGTCAACGTCGCAACGGCGATTGCCGCCCTGATCGCCATCCGCGTCGCGTCGCGGCCCGCCGATGCCAACCACCCCTATGGCCACCACAAGGCGGAGTTCTTCAGCGCCGTGCTCGAAGGCGTGATGATCATCGTCGCCGCACTCCTCATCATGAACGAGGCCTACAAGGGCCTGATGGCGCCTCGCGTTCTCGATGCGCCGCTGCAGGGCCTGTTGGTCAACGGCGTGGCAAGTGTCGTCAACGGCATTTGGTGCTGGCTGCTGATTACGAGAGGCCGCCGCCTCCGCTCGCCGGCCCTGGTGGCCGATGGCCATCACCTGCTGTCGGACGTCATCTCCTCGGTGGGTGTCACCCTCGGCGTGCTGGCGGCCATCGAGACCGGCTGGGCCGTGCTCGATCCAGCGCTCGCCGCCGTCGTCGCGCTCAACATTCTGTGGTCGGGCTGGAAGGTGATGAAAAGCTCGCTCAGCGGCCTGATGGACGAGGCCGTGCCGGACGATGTGCTGAAGACCATCCGCGACGTGATTGCCGCCGAGGCGGTGGGCGCCCAGGAAGCCCACGACCTCCGCACCCGTCACGCCGGAAAAGTCACCTTCATCGACTTTCACCTCGTGGTGCCGGGAACGACGACGGTGACCGAAGCCCACGACATCTGCGACCGCATCGAACGCGCGCTGAAAGCCCGCGTGGCGGACGCGCTGATCACCATCCATGTCGAGCCCGAGAACAAGGCCAAGCACTCGGGCGTGCTGGTGCTGTAAACGTCAGGGGCCTTTAGCCGATCGTCCGCTCCAGCGCCTTCAGCCAGTTTTCCGAGGCGAGCTTCTTCACCAGTTCCGCGCCATAGCCATGGGCGGACATCGCGTCGAGAAGCGCCTGCAGCCCCGTTACATCGCCGATCTGCGACGGGATGCGCGCGCCATCGAAGTCGGAACCGAGCCCGACATGATCCTCACCCGCCAGCCGCATCAGATGGTCGAGATGACGCAGCATCGTGTCGAGGCCATTCTCGCTCTGCCAGCGGCCATCGCCGCGCAGGAAGCCATTGGCGAAGTTCAGCCCGATCATGCCGCCCGACTGGCCGATGGCCCTGATCTGGTCATCGGTGAGATTCCGCGACGATGCGCACAGCGCATGTGCGTTCGAATGCGTGGCGACAAGTGGTGCCGTGCTGATCTCCGCCACATCCCAGAAACCCTTCTCGTTCAGGTGCGAGAGGTCGACGAGAATTCTCAGCGCATTGCAACGTCGGATGAAATCCTTGCCGATGGCGGTCAGCCCGCCGCCCGTATCGGGCGATGACGGAAACCGGAACGGCACGCCATGCGCGAAGATGTTGGACCGGCTCCACACCGGCCCGATGGAACGGAGCCCCGCCTGATACAACACGTCAAGCGACTTGAACTCCGAATCGATCGCCTCCGCGCCCTCGATGTGGAAGATCGCCGCCACCTGGCCGCCGGCCATCGCGTCCCGCACATCCTGCACAGAACGGCAGATCCTGAACTTGCCGTCCGATGCCGCTTCGATGCGGAACAATAGCGAGGCCATGGCCGTCGTTGCGGCATAGGCCGCCATCTGCCCCACCTGGCCTGCTTCCGGCGGGTTGGTGTCTTCATCGTCAACCCAGTCGGGGTCCTGCGGGCTCGGCACGAAGATTGCGAAGAAGCCGCCTGCAAATCCGCCCTTGATCATGCGCGGCAGGTCCATGTGGCCCTGGCCGTCACCGGCAATGAAGTCAGCGACGGCATCGCCGCCCTTCTTGCTCCACAACCTCAGAAGAACGTCGTTGTGGCCATCAAATACCGGAATCACGGGGTTCATGCCTCTTGTGGTTTGAGCAGGGTTTCGGCGAGCGTTACCCAATAGCTGACGCCATGGGGAATTGCCGCGTCGCTGAAGTTGTAAGCCGGGTGGTGGCAGAACGGCGTATCGCCATTGCCCATGAAGATGAAGGCGCCGGGCCTGGCGTTGAGCATGAAGGCGAAATCCTCTCCACCCATCACCGGCGTCACGTTGGGGTCGACGTTCTGGCGGCCCGCCACCGCTTCGGCAACACTCAAGGCCAGCGCCGTCTCGTGCGGATGATTGACCGTGACGGGATAGCTCCGCACCAGCGCATAATTGATCTCAGCCGATCCACCCAGCGCCGTTGCAACGCCCGAAACCGTGGCACGGAAGCGCTTCTCGGCAAGCTCGCGCGTCGCCGGGTTCAGCGAACGGACTGTGCCCACCAGCCGTGCCGATGGCGGAATGACGTTGATCGCATCGCCCGCATGAAACTGCGTGACCGTGATGACGAGCGACTGCAGCGGATCGGCGTTGCGCGACACGATCGCCTGCAGCGCCGTGACGATTTGCGCGCCGATGAAGATCGGGTCCACCGTCTGGTGCGGCATCGCGGCATGGCCGCCAACCCCGGTGACGATGATCTCGAACGTATCGACGGACGCCATGATCGCCCCGGCGCGGATTGCGAAACTGCCAATGGGCGCGCCCGGCTCATTGTGCAGGCCATAGACGCTCTGGATGCCGAAGCGCTCCATCATTCCGTCCTGCACCATTTCCAGCGCCCCGGCGCCGCCTTCCTCGGCGGGCTGGAAGATCACCGCGACGGAGCCCGCGAAATTCCTGGTCTCGCACAGGTGCCGCGCCGCACCCAGCAGCATGGCCGTGTGCCCGTCATGCCCGCAGGCATGCATGCGGCCTGGAAACCTGGAGGCATAGTCGACGCCCGTCACCTCGGTGATCGGCAGGGCATCCATGTCGGCGCGCAGCCCGATGACGCCGCCACCCTCATGCCGCCCCCTGATGATGCCGACGACGCCGGTGCGGCCGATCCCCGTCACCACCTCATCGCAGCCGAAGGACGTGAGCTTGTCCGTGACGAAGGCCGACGTCCACTGCGTGTCGTACATCAGTTCCGGATGCATGTGCAGTTCGCGCCGCCAGCCCTGGATTTCGGGCTGCATTTCAACGGCGCGGTTGAGCAGCGGCATTGGCTTTCTCCTTGCTGGGCGGCATCGTCATCCAGCGCCGGTCGAGCGGCAGGCCCGAAGCGCCGATCCGCCGCTTCGAGGCCAGCGTCTGGAAGACATTGAGGTTGAGGCGGCGGAAGGCGATGGTGATGGCGGAAAGATAGGCGAGCCACATGCGGGTCCGCGCCTCGCCCACTTCGCGCGCCGCTTCCTCGCGGTTGCGCCAGAGGTTTTCAGCCCAGGCTTCCGCGGTCTTCAGATAGTGCTCGCGCAGGTTCTCGACGTCGTGAACCTCGAAGCCGTTGCGCTCGAGATTGGTGACGCTGAGCCCGATATAGTCGAGCTCGCCGCCCGGAAAGATATAGCGCGTGGTGAACCGCTGATAGACCGTGGGCTTGCGGAAGCGCGCGAGATCGAAGGTCGGCCGCCGTGTCGAGGCCTGGTGCAGGTAAAGCCCGCGCGGCCTGAGCAGGCGGTGCACATGGCGGAAGTGATCGTCGTGATTGTCGATTCCCACATGCTCGAACATCTCGATCTGCGCGATGCGGTCGTAGGTATCCGGCGCATCAACCGAGCGGTAGTCGCGAAGCTCGACGGTGACGCGATCCTCCAGCCCCATGCGGGCGATCTTGGCCGTCGCATAGGCGTGCTGCTCCTTCGAAAGGGTCACCCCATGCGCCTTCACGCCGAAGTTCTTCGCGGCATGGCAGATGAGCCCGCCCCAGCCGCATCCGGTATCGAACAGCTTGAGGCCCGGCGCCAGCCTGAGCTTGCGGCAGATCAGGTCGTGCTTGGCTTGCTGCGCCTCGTCGAGGCTTGCATCGGCGCGCTCGTAGTAGCCGCAGGAATAGGCCAGTTCCTCTCCGAGGAAGAGTTCATAGAACCGGTTCGACAGATCGTAGTGAAAATTGATGAGGGACTTGTCGTCCCTGTCCTTGCCGGCAAATCTGCCGGCCTGGCCCTTGAAAGCCATGGGGTCGGCATACCGTCCGCCATGCCGGATGATGGGAATGACCGAGCGCGCGGCAGCAAGCTTCTCGCGCCAGTCGAGCTTGCGGCTGAACCTCGTATGATCGACCCGCTTCAGAAGCTCGATCGGATGCACGTCACCGAAATCGAAATCGCCCGCCGCATAGAGCTGTGCTGCCGATTCGATCCCCGGCTTCAGGATCAGCTGCCGCAGGGCGGCAGGAGAGGAGATGCGGATTTCGAACGGCGGCTTGCCGTCCTCCGGTGGCACGCCCACCACTTCGCCAGTCCACAGCCTGAAGGCGATCTGCCCGCCGCTCTTGGCTGAAACGAGTTGGGCCAGGGCGCGGCTTGCGCGCCCCAGCCTTTCGTTCTGTGCTGGCGTCACCTTTCGGATCAGGCCTTGGAGAACATCTCGTCCACGTGGTCCCAGTTGACGAGATTGTCGACAAATGCCTCGAGGTATTTCTGACGGAGGTTGCGATAGTCGATGTAGTAGCTGTGCTCCCAGACATCGCAGCCGAGGATGGGCGAAGCCCCATGCATCAGCGGGTTTTCGCCATTGGGCGTCTTGGTGATCGTGAGTTTGCCGTCCTTCTTGGCGATCCAGCACCAGCCGGAACCGAACTGGGTAAGGCCTGCCTGCACGAAATCGGCGCGCATCTTGTCATAGCCGCCGAGATCGCTGTCGACCGCCGCCTGCAGCCGCGAGGGCAGCTTCTTGCCGCCGCCATTGGGCTTCATCCACATCCAGAAATGAATGTGGTTGTAATGCTGGCCCACATTGTTGATGAGCGGCGCGCTCTTCTCGGCATAAGCCGCCTTGCAGATCTCCTCGATCGACTTCGAGGCCAGCGGCGAATCCTTCAACGCGTTGTTGCCGTTGGTCACATAGGCCATGTGATGCTTGTCGTGGTGGAACTCGAGGGTTTCCTTCGACATGTAGGGGGCCAGCGCGTCATAGGCATAGGGCAGGGCGGGCAGTTCGAGAGCCATGTTCGTTCCTCCATGAAATTGAACGCCTTATCTAGTCGCTTGAGCTTGAACGCGCAAGGAAGGACGCTATGGTCAGACGAGAGGTGCACCCATGTCCAAGCCTGCCATTATCCCCTTCGACCGTAACGCAAAAATGCAGCCCTGGCCGGAATTCTCCGAGGCCGAGATCGCCACCGGAACCCGCGCCCACAGCGGCCATGCCTGGTTCGAGGACAAGGCCCTGGGCCTCAGCGCCGGCATCTGGGAGCAGGGCGCCAATGAAAGCCACTGGATGGATTATCCGGTGAACGAGTTCATGATCGTCCTCGAAGGCGAGGTGGTGATGGTCGAGGAGGGCCGCACGGTCTCGATCAAGGCGGGCGAAAGCTTCATCATCCCCAAGGGCCTGCGCTGCCGCTGGACCCAACCGGGTTATGTGAAGAAGTTCTTCGTGATCCACGACGATGCTTCGGGGCTGAAGAACGAGGGTCCGCTCAAGACGATCAGGATCGATCCCGCCGTGAAGCTCGAACCCTCCACGCCCCCGACCGAGGCCGTATTGCTGTCGCCCGTGCCAACCCAGCACGCACATGACTATTTCACCGACGCGACCGGCCAGCTCAACATCGGCATCTGGGGTACGACGGGCTACACGAGGAAGCTGATCGATTTTCCCCGCCACGAACTGATGCACCTTCTCGAAGGCACCGTCACCATGGATGATGGTGCGGGAACTGTGCAAACCTTCAAGGCGGGCGACACCTTCTTCGTGCCGCTTGGCACGCCGAATGCCTGGAAATCCGAAGGCTACCTCCGCAAGATTTTCGTGATCTTCCAGCCGAAGACCTAGCACCTTCATGGATTTCGACATCGTCGCCATCCTCGCGGGCGTTGCCTTCGTAGCGGGCATCGTCGATGCCATTGCGGGCGGCGGCGGGCTGCTGGTACTGCCGTCCCTGCTGCTGGCGGGGCTCGATCCCGTCGCCGCGCTCGCCACCAACAAGCTGCAAGGCAGCTTCGGTACGGGGTCATCCGTCATTGCCTACGCCAGGCAGCGCCATATCGATTTCCGCGCCAGCCTGCCGATGATGATGACCGCCTTCGCCGGCGCCGTGGCAGGCGTGCTTGCGGTCAAATATGCGCCGCTGTCGCTTCTGGCCGCCCTCATGCCCGTGCTGCTGATCGTCATGGCCGCATATTTCGCGATGACGAAAAAGCTCTCGAACGAGGATGCCAAGCCCCGCATCTCGAAGCAGCGTTTCACCGCAACCGTGTCCCCCGCGGTTGGATTCTATGACGGCATATTCGGGCCGGGGGCGGGCTCGTTCTACCTGCTGGGCTTCGTCACTTTGCTGGGCTATGGCGTCGTCCGCGCATCCGCCCATACGCGGCTTTTGAATTTCACATCCAACTTCGCGGCGCTGCTGACCTTCGCAGTCTCGGGCAAGATCGTCTGGCTCGTCGGCCTGGCGATGGGGGCAGGACAGATCCTCGGGGCGCAACTCGGAACCAGGCTTGCGATTTCCCATGGCGCGAGGCTCATCCGCCCGCTGCTGGTCATCGTCTGCATCGGCATGGCGATCCGCCTGCTGCTTGACCCCGCTAATCCGTGGCGAGCGCTTTTTCCATGAACACGCTGTTCGGGTCCGGCCCGTAGCCGCCGAACGGCCCACGGTCGGCATAGCCGAGCGCCCGATAAAGCCCAATGGCCTCGGGCTGGTGAATGCCGGTTTCAAGCCGCGCGATCATCTTGCCACAACCCCGCGCCTCGTCCTCGATCCGCTGCATCAGCTTTCGCGCCAGCCCCAGCCCGCGCGCCTTGGGGCTCACATAGACGCGCTTGATCTCGGCATAATCCCCATGCAGCCAGCACCCGCCGCAGCCCATCACGTCTTCACCCACAATGGCTGAGAAAAACCGCATCTCCGGCTGGCGCAGCGTCTCGATGTCGAGCAGATGATTGCTCTCCGCCGGATAGAGCGGAATCATGTACTGGTCGAGCTCATCGATCAGTACACGGACGGACGCCTCCGCCGGATCGGCGATGGTGATGACAACCGCCGTCACTGGAACGCCTGAAGCCCCGTCTGCGCGCGGCCCAAAATCAGCGCGTGGACGTCATGCGTGCCCTCATAGGTGTTCACCGTCTCGAGGTTCACCATATGGCGGATCACGTGATACTCTTCCGAAATGCCATTGCCGCCGTGCATGTCGCGCGCCATGCGGGCCACATCCAGCGCCTTGCCGCAATTGTTGCGCTTCATCAGCGAAATGGCGGGCGGCGCCAATGAACCGCGCTCGAGCCCGCGGCCCAGCGCCATGCAGCCCTGAAGGCCAAGCGCGATCTCGGTCTGCATGTCGGCAAGCTTCTTCTGGACGAGCTGGTTCGCAGCCAGGGGCTTGCCGAACTGCTTCCGGTCGAGCGTATATTGCCGCGCCCGGTGCCAGCAGTCTTCCGCTGCACCCATCACGCCCCAGGCAATGCCATAGCGCGCCTTGTTGAGGCAGCCGAACGGTCCGCCCAGCCCCTTCGCATTTGGCAGCAGCGCATCCTCCGGTACTTCCACATTCTCCAGCACGATCTCGCCGGTGATCGAGGCGCGGAGCGAGATCTTGCCCTCGATGGCGGGTGTCGAAAAGCCCTTCATGCCGCGCTCGACGACGAAGCCGCGGATGATGCCATCCTCGGTCTTGCCCCAAACCACCGCCACATCCGCGATAGGCGAATTCGAGATCCACGTCTTGGAGCCGTTCAGGATGTAGCCGCCGTCGACCTTTCTGGCCTTGGTCTTCATGCCGCCGGGGTCGGAACCCGCATCGGGCTCGGTCAGGCCGAAGCAGCCCACCCATTCGCCCGTCGCCAGCTTCGGCAGGTACTTCTGCTTCTGTGCCGCCGTGCCATAGGCCTCGATCGGATGCATGACGAGCGAGTTCTGCACGCTCATGGCCGAGCGGTAGCCACTGTCGACCCGCTCCACCTCGCGCGCCACCAGCCCATAGGCCACATAGCCGAGGCCCGAACCGCCGAACTCCGTCGAGGTCATCACGCCGAGAAAGCCCATCTCGCCCATCTCGTTCATGATCTCGCGGTCGAAGCGTTCGTCGCGGAAGGCCGACTTCACCCGCGGTTGCAGCTTGTCCTGCGCGAAAGCCCGCGCGGCATCGCGGATCATCCGCTCCTCGTCGCTCAGTTGGGCTTCGAGGTCGAGCGGGTCTTCCCAGTTGAATTCGGCAGCAGCCATCGAAAACACTCCTTGAAATCGGGCCCTAATGAGCAACGCCGCCCGCAAAAGTCAATTCGGCGAAATGACCGGTTTCTTGGACATCAACGCACAAGCGCCGACAGCGTCTTGAACTCCGCCGTTCCCGCCTGTTTCAGAAGTTCGAACACCACCATTTCCGTATTCACCACCGAAACGGCATTCTGCCGCATGCGGTCCAGCGCCAGGGCATGGGACGAGGGCGCGCGCGAGGCCATGGCGTCTGCCACCGCGAAGACGCCGAACCCCGCCTGTGCAAGATCAATCGCCGTCTGCAGCACGCAGACATGGGCCTCGATGCCGGCGAGGAGGACCAGCGGCCGCTGCCGTTCGTGATGGCCGATCATGTGGTCCTTGAGGGCGGCATCCTTCCAGCAGGAAAAGTCCAGCTTCTCGAACCTGGCCGCCGTGCCAGCCTCTTCCTTCAACGCCGCAACCGTTGGCCCCAGCCCCTTTGGATATTGCTCGGAAACCGTCACCGGCAGGTCCAGCGCCCTGGCGGCCTTGAGCAGGATGGAGCAGCGCTTCAGCGCGTCCTCCCCGCCGGCCATGGCGGGAAGCAGGCGCTCCTGGATATCGACGAGGAGCAGCGTCGCCTTGAGGCGGTCGATGAGCATGGCCATCCATAGTACAGATGGCCGCAGCTGCAAACTGGCGTAAAAGGCGGCGTTTTCAGGCGGCTCGCAGGGATAAGACGTCCGGCATCACAAGGCCGCGGGCGCGCATGTCTTCACGCTGCATGTGCAGCGCGATGTCGAGCAGATACTGATAGGGCATCACGTTCAGCGCTGCATTGAGCGAGCGGAACAGCAGGTCCTCGAACTGGCTGGTGCTTCCGGGAAACGTGATGGCATCGGGCGACAGGGAGCTCGACCTGTCGGTCATCAGGGCTGAACCGGTCAGCGCGGCAAGATATTCGATGGCTTGTTCGTGGCGGTGCATGTGAGTCTCCTTCATGCAAAAGGCGCATATCCGCACTGGCAAAAACCCCAAATACACTGTAGGGTGCAATTAAATCACGCGGAATGAATTATTCTAATCTCAAGCGGAAGGAACGCTCATGCCAAGAAGCGGCATTGCCACGCGCCAGCGCATTCTCGATGAGGCGATCGGCATCGTTTCGAACGAGAGCCTGTCGAGCCTGTGCCTCGAGCGGATCAGCGAAAGGGCCGGCATCACCAAGCGCGCCTTCTACACGCATTTCCCGAGCAAGGATCATTTCCTGGCGTCCCTCGTCGAGCACCAGCGGCCCCATTATGTCGACCGCTACCGCCGCTGGGCGGATGCCTGCGGCCCAGATGCGACCGCCAGGCAGCGGATCGCGAGCATTTTCGCAGGCATTGCGACAGCGGCCGCGGATCCGCACTGGAAAGGCTGCTGCTTCATCCGCATGACAGCCGAACTCGGCAACATGCAGGGCCATCCCGTGCACCAGATCGTCGCCACCGCGCTGCGCGACCTCGAGCAGTGGTTCGCCGATGAGTTGGCCCGCGATGGCTACGGCGATGCCGAGTCGATCGCCAGCCAGTTGAGCGTGCTGATCAACGGCCTCCTCATGGTGCAGCTTGTGACCCGCAGCGCCAGCTATGGCCAGACGGTGATGCAGCTGATCGACACGATCATACCCGAAAAGCCCGCAACGGCCTGGAACGGCCTTCGCGTCTCGGCCGGCGCAGCCGCTGCCATCGCCGGGCGCTCCTGAAGGATCGGCGGCGAAGGCTTCAGTTGGAGGAAAATCCCGGCGGAAGCTCGTTGTCGGTCAACACCGACTGGCCATTCTGGCGGCGTTCCTGCCGCACCTTGCTGATCAGCAAGGCCACGAGGCGGTCTTTCGGCAGGTCGGCGATCGAATCGCCGAGCACACTGACCATCTTCTGTTGAAGATCATTGCGGCTCAGGTGGATTTCGAGGTGCGATCCGCCATCGACCACCGCGGCATCCCGCAGCAGCAGGTCGCAAATCAGCGTCGAGAGTTCGGCCAACGCCCTCTCGCTGTGATCTTCGCCCTCGCGGTCCAGCTCCATGTCCCAATATGTAACACTCTACACATGGGCGAGACAACAACCTATGGGAGAGTAGAGGCTGGGCCAGGTCGCCCGATCACCCCGCCAGACCCACGACTTTCATGCCGAAAGCATAGACGAAGGCCACTTCCTTCAGCCGGTCGAAACGGCCGGAAGCGCCGCCATGGCCGGCCCCCATGTTGGTTTTCAACAGCAAGAGATTGTCGTCGGTCTTCATCTCGCGAAGTTTCGCCACCCATTTCGCGGGCTCCCAATAGGTCACGCGCGGATCGGTGAGGCCGCCCACCGCCAGGATATGGGGGTAGGGTTTCGCTTCGATACGGTCATAGGGCGAATAGGCGGCGATGGTCTCGTAGGCCGCCTTGTCGGCCCTGGGGTTTCCCCACTCGGGCCATTCGGGCGGTGTCAGCGGCAGCGTGTCGTCGAGCATGGTCGACAAGACATCGACGAAGGGAACCTCCGCCACGATGCCGCGGAACAGGTCCGGCGCCATGTTGACGACGGCCCCCATCAGCATGCCGCCCGCACTGCCGCCCTGCGCCACGATATTGCCTTTCCGCGTCAGGCCCGAAGCGACCAGGTGCCCGGCACAGGAAATGAAGTCGCGGAAGGTGTTGGCCTTGTGCTCGAGCTTTCCGGTCTTGTACCAGCGCCGCCCCTTCTCCTGGCCGCCGCGGATATGGGCGATGGCATAGATGAAGCCGCGATCCGCCAATGACAGGATGTTGGTGTTGAACCCCGCCGGCATCGAGATGCCATAGGACCCATAGCCATAGAGCCACAACGGTGCCGAACCGTCGAGTGGTGTCGACCGGCGATAGAGCAGCGTTACCGGTATCGTCTCGCCATCATGGGCCGGTGCCAGCACGCGCTTCGTCACGTAATCCGCAGGGTTATGCCCGCTTGGCACCTCCTGCATCTTGCGCAATACGCGCGTGCGGTCGCGCATGTTGTAGTCGAACACCTGCGCCGGCGTCGTCATCGAGGAATAGCTGAAGCGCAGCGTGTCGGTGTCGTATTCGCGCATTTCGCCGAAGCCCAGCGAATAGGCTTCCTCGTCGAAGGCGATCGCATGTTCCTCGCCCGTGTTCATGTCGCGAACCACGATGCGCGGCAGCGCATTCTCGCGCTCCATGCGGATGAGCCAGTTCTTGAGCACGATATGGCCGACGAGAAACACCCCCGGCCGGTGCGGCACGAGATCCGTCCAGTTCCCTGGGGCAGGGTCGCTCACCGGCGCGGTGACGATCTTGTAGTCCTCCGCATCATCGATGTTGGTCTTGATGATGAAGCGGTCGTTCCAGTGCTCGATGTCATACTCGATGCCCGGCACGCGCGGCGCGATCAGTTTCGGCGCGGCTTCGGGCTTCTCGGCGTCAATGAGCCACAGCTCCGACGTGTCGTGATCGTGAATGTCGATGATTATGTATTTGTCGGAATTGGTCTTGCCCACACCGGTGAACATGCCGGTGTCCTTTTCCTCATAGACGAGAACATCTTCCGGCTGCGGCGTTCCGAGCCTGTGAAGAAAGGTCTTCAGCGGCCGGTGATTGTCGTCCTGCAGCGTATAGAAGAAGCTTTTCCCGTCGGCAGCCCACGTGGCCCCGCCGGCGGTGTTCTCGAGTATATCCGCGCTGTCCTGCCCGCTCGCCGTGTCGCGCACGCGGAGTTCGTAGAATTCCGAGCCATTGCCATCGAAGGACCAGGCGGCAAGCCTGTGGTCCGGCGTCATCGCAATTCCGCCGAAGCGGAAATACTCGCGGCCCTTGGCCAGTTCATTGCCGTCGAGCAGCAGTTCCTCCGGCCCCTCGCTGCCGCGCGGCTTCCGCGCATAGCGCGGATGCTGCCCGCCCTTCACGAAGGACGAATAGTAATCATAGGGCCCATCGGGTGCGGGCACCGAGGAATCATCTTCCTTGATGCGTCCCTTCATCTCGGCGAACAGCTTGTCCTGAAGGTCCTTCGTATCCGCCATCACGGCTTCGTGGAAGGCATTCTCGCCTTCGAGAAAGTCGCGGATATCCTGCGGCAGAAGCGCTGGGTCGTGCATCACCTCCTGCCAGTTCTCGGCCTTTAGCCAGTGATAGTCATCGCGCTTTTCATATCCGTGCCAGGTTTCGAGTCGCTGACGCTTCTCGGCACGGGGCGGCTTAACGCCGGCGGTCTTCGTCAATGTCATTCTGTCTCCGGCTTGAAATCGAGCGCCACACCATTCATGCAATAACGCAGCCCCGTCGGCTTCGGACCATCCGGAAACACATGGCCGAGATGGCCGCCGCAATCGGCGCAATGAACTTCCGTGCGGGTCGAAAACCACGAGCGGTCCTCGGACGTGCCGACCGCATCCTCGTCGAGGGGAGCGTAGAAGCTGGGCCAGCCGGTTCCCGACTCATACTTCGTGGCGGAATCGAAAAGCGGCTTGCCGCAGCCAGCACAGGTGAATGTGCCCTTGCGCTTCTCGTGGTTGAGGGGGCTCGTTCCCGCCCGTTCGGTTCCGTGTTCGCGCAGCACGCGATAGGCTTCCGGAGAAAGGGTTTTCTGCCACTCGGCATCCGGCTTTGAAATCTTCTGCATGTTTGCCTCGCTTTCCTGAGCCTCCATTTGGGGGATCACAGCCGAAATGTGAAGCCGCGGGACGGGTGCGGATCGAGATTTGCGTAACACCTTTGTTAACCATAACACCACGCGTTCGCGCAGAAATCGTCACAAGTCCCGGATGTTTAAACAACTTTAGAGGCTTAGGCGCTTTGCTGGGGGCTCGTGGAGGAGACGCTTGTCCAACGCCTATTATAGTGAGCCATCAGCGCCGGACGACGGCGCCATGGCACAGCGACTGGACTCACCCGCTGCCATGGCAGTACGGGGTGAGCCTGAACGCCGCATTTCCGCAAGCTCCTTCAGGCTGCTGACCGCGAAGCTGAAAAAGGCGCCCGTTCCCGAATTCGCACCGGTGAAGGAAGCAGCATCCGAGGCTGCAGCCGCCGAACCTGAGACCGCGGCCGCCGAACCCGTGGCCGAAGCGGTTTCCGAAGCAGCCCTGGCATCCTTTCCGGACACCCTCGAAATCGCGGCGCCACCGGTTGCAGTCCATGCGGTCGCGCTTCCCGAATTCCAGCCCATCGCGTTTCTTGCGCCGGTTTCCGAAGAACCGGAACTCCAGCTGCCGGAAATCTTGCCGCTGGATGCGGAACATGCAAGCGGCGATGCCCCGCTTGAGGAAATTGCGGCACCCGAACCCGAACCCGAACCCGAACCCGAAATCGCAGCCGTGGCGGCCCTGGAGCCGGAGCCCGCCGCTCCTGCCGGGATTTCAATTCCGCCCTTCCCGGAATTCGCATTCGAACCGTTGCTCGAAGCTGAAACCGGCGAATCCGAACCAGTTGTTGTCGAAGAACCCGTGGTCGAAGACGCGGTTTCGGAAGAACCCCCCGCTGCGGAAGAAGCCGCCGCTGCAGCGCCGGAAGAAACTGCCGTTCTGGAGAGCCTTCCCGCCGAACCAGCGATCGAAGAACCGGCGCCGGTTGAACCGGAGCCTGCCAGCCCCACTGCCGCCCTCGAGGCAGAGCCCGCAGAGCCGGAAGCCGCGCTGCCCGATGCCGGCGCTGACGAACTGCGCCAAGACGAGAACGAACCCAAAGCCGCGCTCTCTCCGCTGGCGGACCGTGTCGTCGATGCGATGCTGAAAACCATCAGCACCGCCATCTATGCCAAGCCGAGTGCGTCGGAACGGGCCGCTTTCCTGCGCGAGATCGCCGTTCTGATGGAACAGGAACCGGTGGAGGCGCCCGCCGCTACCGAACCCGTCATCGCGATGGTTCAGGCTCCCCCCGTCATTCAAGATGCTCCCGCGGCGCCGCCTGCTGGCGATGCGCCGATGTCCGAAACGCTCGCCAGCCGTATCGGGCCGACCGCAGCGCTGCTGAAGCCGAAGGCCGAAACGCCCGATCCATTCGCGCAGAACATTTCGGTCTCGCGCCTTGCAGATCCAAAGCTCACCGAAACCTTCGATGCCGATGAGGCCTCGGGCGAACTGGCTCTCACCCTGCTCGACATGATGTCGGGCGGCAATGGCACGGCCCTTCCGCACGAGCGCACGCTCGCTGCCGATACGCTCCTTCGCATTCTTCCGCGCATTCCGGTGAAGCAGTTGCTCGCGGTTGTCGAACGCGCCACCATCATGGAAAATCCGCCGGCCCTGCTGGTGGCGAAGCTCATTCGCGATCCCCGCCCGGAAGTGGTGGGGCCGCTGCTCGAACGCTGCTCGCATATCAGCGATCAGGACCTGATGAACGCCGCGCCCGATGGCGATGCGCCGAAGCTGCGCATGATCGCGCGCCGCCGCATTCTCTCGACCGTTCTCAGCGACTATCTGATTGCTTCTTCCGATCCCGGCGTGCTGCTGACGCTGATCCGCAATCCGGGTGCGGCCATCGCCCATGATGCCTTCTACCGCCTGGCTGAACGGGCAACGCACCACCACGGGCTTCTGGCGCCGCTCGCCACCAGGGCCGATCTGCCGCCGCCTGTCGCTTTCGAGCTGTTCTGGCATGTTCCGCAGGAACTGCGGCGCTTCATCTTCTCGCGCTTCCTGACCGACTCTGAAACCCTCAACAAGATTCTCCGCATCACCCTGTCGACCCATGGCGACGCCGGAAACGATGTGGCGGGCGATGGAAAGTTTCCCAGCCGCGAATCGATCGAGGCCGCCGTGGCGCTCGCCTCGGAGTTCAAGCTGGAAGAAGCCGCGCGGCAGTTTGCCGAGATTGGCGGCATTTCGAAGGATACGGCACTCCGCATCCTGTCGGACCGCGAAGGCGAACCGATCACGGTCCTGTTCAAGGCGCTGGGCTATCCCCGCTCGAAGTTCGAGGAAGCGCTGGCACGGCTCCGCCACGCCGACTCAGGCGTCCTCCGCCCCGACCGGAACCCCGAGGAAATGCAGGCCATTTTCGATGGCCTCTCCTTCAACAAGGCCCGCATCCTTCTCACCTACTGGGATTGGTACGTGCGCAAGGCCGGGCCATATTCGCCCCACAACTGATCATTTGCCGGCGACTTCACCGCCTTTTGCTTGTTGAATACTGCGGCGTGGCGTAAATCTCCGGCGCAGCCCAGTATACAAGCTGGCTTGGCCCAAGTGAAACCGGGGGAACATGGAAAACAAGCCAGCAATACTCGAACTCGCCGCGCAAATCATCGCGTCCTATGTCGGGAACAACAGCGTTGAGCAGTCCGACCTGCCGAAGCTCATCGCCGAAGTTCATCGCGCGCTCGAGGCCGTATCGAACGGCGCACATGTGAAGGAAGAGCCCGCCGAGTCGAAACCCGCCGTCAACATCAAGAAGTCGATCACGCCGGATTATCTGATCTGCTTCGAGGACGGCAAGAAGTTCAAGTCGCTGAAGCGCCATTTGCGCACGCACTTCAATCTCTCGCCCGAACAATACCGTGAAAAATGGGGCCTCCCCGCGGATTATCCGATGGTTGCGCCCAACTATGCGAACTCGCGATCGAAGCTCGCAAAGACCATGGGACTGGGCCAGCGCCGCAGCAAATAAGTTTTGCAGATCTGCCGCTGCTGACTCTTGCGGATCAGCTCTTCACGATTCATAAACGAATGAAGAAATCGGGGCATCGATTCGCAAGGGGCGTCACGGACGATGGGGTCGGTCAATATAGCGTTCAGGGCACAACTCGTTGTTCCTGAACAACGGCAGCTTTACGACTACTGGCTGGGCTGCGCCGCCGGAAAGGCGATGCCTGCAAGGTGCGATATCAATCCGGCCCATATTCCCCGCCTGCTGCCATTCGTCAGCCTCGTCGATCTCGATGAAGATCTCAGCCAGTCGAAGATCCGCCTCGCGGGAACCAGGCTGCGTGATGTCTATGACCGCGAAATCACCGGCCTCAGGATCGAGGAACTCGATTTCGGTTCCAAGCGCGATTACTGGATGGCCGCCTACCGCCACACCGCATTGGATGGCAAACCAACCCAGGGCATCGTGCGCGGCCCCAGGGTGAACAAGGAACATCTGGTGCAGTACTGGATCAAGCTGCCCCTGGCTAGCCAATCGGGTGATCAGGTGGCCATGGTGCTATGCCTCGACTATTTTCTCTCCGCCGTCGATGAGGATGACCGCCAGGCCAACTCCGCATGACGGGAAAATAAACGGTATAAAGGTATTGATTCCTGTATACCGTTAGGTTACGTTCCTCCGAGTCAGGAGTTGAACGCCATGCACAAGTCCACCGGTCCGAAACCCTCTGAAGCAGTCTCCTCGCTTGCCGCGCACCGACCCCAGCGCCCAGCGGAACATCCAACTGCGACGCCTACCGTGAACGATGCCGAAAGTCCGCTGGCCTGGCTCCGCACCAGGCGCGGCAAGGCGGGTGAGCCGCTGATCAGCGAGGCGCAATATCTGGCCGGCGAAAGGCTCCGCATGGAGTTCGAGCGTTCGATGCTCGCCCGCCGCACCACCACCAACTGGGACATGGCCGGCTCCGGCGGCCGCGGCGGCAACATCGCCGCCGAGTTGAGCGATGGCGCCATCGCCGCCCGCCAGCGTTATCACAAGGCGATCGATGCCGTGGGGCCGGAACTCTCCAGTATTCTGGTCCATGTCTGCTGCATGGCTTCGGGGCTCGAGCAGGCCGAACGCGTCCTCAACCTGCCGCAGCGCAGCGGCAAGGCGGTGCTTGGCCTGGCGCTCACCGCGCTCGCCCGCCACTATGGCTTGCTGGACGAGGGCCGCCGTGCCGCCCGGCCCGGCCTGTCGCACTGGGGCCTTGAGGATTACCGCCCGGCGCTGCCCGCACTCGACGAGGCCTGAACCGCCTGCTGCGCATCCGACTTGATGCGCTGGATCATCGAGGCAAACCCGTTGGACCGCTGCTGTGTGAGGTGGCCGGAAAGCCCCAGCTTCCCCAGCACTTCGCCGGCATCGGTCGTGACGATCTCGCTCGCGGGCTTGCCCGAATAGATCATGAAGGCGATGGCGATCAGGCCCTTGACGATCAGCGCGTCGCTGTCGCCGGAAAAACTGATGACCGGATCGTCCGGCGGGCCGGATTGGCGGGACGTGATCCACACCTGGCTGGCGCAGCCCCGCACCTTGTTGGCATCGTTGCGCGCCGCATCCTCGAAGGGCGGCAGTTCGCGGCCAAGCTCGATTACATGGCGGTAGCGGTCTTCCCAGTCGTCGAGAATCTCGAAGTCCGCCAGCAGGGTCTCGATCGTGTTCAAGGAAAAGGTCCAGTCCGGTTGCCGATGTCGGCAATCAGATAGGCCTCGCTGATCCGAACCTCAACCTTGATTCTGTGCCTTGGGCTTCTCGACCGGCCCGCGCCATTCGGGGATCAGGTCCTCGATCTTGAGTGTCGACTGGCTCTTGGGCTTCGGCGGTTCGGCGAGCGCCAGCTTGGTTGATCCCGTGGTGATCATGTCGACCTTGATCGCTTCCTGGGTGGCGGCGGGAAGCGCCGGGCTCGACGTCGATTCGGATGCCCATTCATAGATCAGCCGGGCGCTGTACTTGGCCTTGGCTTCGAGTTTTCCGGCGACATAGGCGGCAGTTTCGCAAACCTCCGGCTGGCGTATGCAGAACGACGCCACATCGCCCACCGCCGAGGTCGCCGATGACAGCATTTCGAGCGTCGAAACCTCCTGCTTGATCACAGTGGTATTCGCCGCCGTCGTGGTTTCAGGTGGCGACGGCAGCAGAAATCCGGCCCCCGTCAGCACCAGTATTGTTCGAATGAGACGCATCCCGGCACCCCTTTTCCCTGAGCAATACTTATCAGATGGGGCGTTGCATTCGGATGAAATGCAGTGGAAAGCTTTTAATACAGTAAGAAACACATTTGAACTGCTATTGATTCAATTTTTATAGTTCCGTTTAACTGCCTTTTAACCATATGCCGATATCGAAGCTGCAGCATCACATGCTGAAGTGCGCTTTCGGAAAGGCGCCGTTAACTGTGCTGGTGCAAGTTGTTGCCATCAATGCGCCGTGGCCTGCCACAAGACCCGGCGCGCGAGAGTGAGTTCGGGTCGGCTGAATGCGTAAACAGGTTGTGAAGGACAAGCCCAGGCGGACCATCGTGCCGGTCTTTGCCTGGGGCATCACGGGTTTCCTCAGCCTCGCGATCATCGGCAATGCGTTCCTGATGCAGCCGGGCTCCGGGCGTTCGCAGGCGGCGAACGGCGGCAATGAGTTCCTGACCGGAGGCGCTGCGCGAATCGACGTCGACATTCCAGGCGGCGGCCGCACCATCCAGCTCAAATACGATCCCGTGGTCGAAGCCGTGCAGCGCGAACTGGCGGCGGCGGGCTATTACAAGGGCATGGTCGATGGCGTCATCGGCCGCAAGACGCGGCAGGCGATAACCGTCTACCAGACGGCCGTGGGCCTCGAGCCGGACGGCAAGCCGACGCAGGATCTGGCCGAGCATATCCGCTACACCCGCGAGGTGTCCGAAGCCTCGCTCTTCACCGGCACGATCGAGCCCGACCCCGATGCCGAAGCCCGCGCCTCGGTGCGCCGCGTGCAGACGGGCCTGGCCGAACTGGCCTATAGCCCCGGCGAGATCAACGGCGAGTTGACGCGGCAGACGCGCAACGCCATCCTGGCTTTCCAGCGCGACCGCCACCTTCCCGAAACCGGCGAGATTTCCGATGGCCTTCTGTCCGAACTCGGCAAGATGAGCGGCCAGTCCGAACTGGCCACCGAATAACGCCCTTGCGTCTCAAGAGCGCGATCTGGGTCAGTGCCTTTCTCCGCCGCTGCATGGTCGAGGGCTGCTACGGCGCGGTGATCGCCAGGGGCGCGGAAGAAGCGGGCGCGGTCTATGTGATCGTCAATCATCTCGATGGCACCTGCCATTTCTTCGGTCCCGCCCCAGGCCCCTCGCATGACGACAATGGCGAGCGGCGCTGGATCGAGGAACTGCAATTTCCCGCCCGCATGGAAGAGATCAACGCGCTGATCGAAAGAAAGCGCCGGTTCGATCCCGATATCTGGGTCGTCGAAGTCGAGGACCGGAAAGGCACCGCCGGCCTTGCTGCAAGCGCTTAGGCCTCTGTTAACCATACGGGCGTTTAATCGCCGCGCATAAGGAACCGTTCCTTCCGCAGCGAGAAAGCCAACACAATGAGTGCCGTGCAAAGTGCCGTCATCCAGTTTCCCATGGGCCGGGTCCGTCCGGCAGTCCAGCTTGCCGCCAGTGGCGCGGGGGAAGTCATCATATTTCCGGGCGTGCAGATCGAGCGCCTGAAGTTCGACCTGGCCGAGCGGCTTCCCGCCATCCGCACCGGCTCGGCCGCGCAGGCCCGCGGCGACTTCGACTTTTACTGACTCCGTTCCGTCTTCACCCGCAGCGCCGTTACTGAGACGGTGAAACAGTTCCCGCCATACAGCGGGAGCGGGCAATGCTTTCCGCCGTGCTGGCCCGCAGCGCGGCATCGGGCAGGGGATACCACACGACAGCCAGCCCCCTGGCCTGGGGCGACATCACCGTCCAGCCACTGTCGATCTCGGGACGTTCCTTGTCGGTCGCCTGGATCAGCATGTCGATAAAGCCGGGCGCCAGCGACAAGGTGACGTTGAAGACGTTGGATCCCGACTGGCGGTTGTTGACGGAATAGATCGATTCACCCCGGTCGGTATAGATCGAGGTTACCCACAAGCCGTCCGGAAGATTGGCAGACAAGGTGACATCGCCCTTCGAGACATCGAAGAGGCAGACCCCGGTTACCCCGTTGCGCGGCAGGCCGGGCAGCAGCTGGGCCTGGTCCGCCGGCGGAAGGATGAAGAAGCTGTTCGTGCCCTTGTCGCCGGCTATGCGGTCGAGCCGTTCTGAAAACCAGTAGGCCGGAACGAACAGCGCAAAGGCCGCATGCGCGGCAACGGCGGTAACGATCGCCACGGCCAGCCAGTAAAGGCGCGCCATCCACATCAGCACCCCTCCCGCGTGATCGAGAAGGGGGGCGCCGTCGAAACCCGCTGCCCGCTTGCCGGAATTGCCGAGTAAAGCAGTGTGAAGCGACGGGCATCCGGCAGCTTCAGCCAGTTGCCGGGCTGCGGGCCAAGCGAGGCCACGAGCCTTACCGTGCCATCGGCCTCGCGGACGACCATGTCGGAATCCGCAACCGTCTGCCGCGACAGCGGATCGCTGCCAACCCCTTCTGCCGCAATGCTCCACCAGCGCGGCAAGGGGCCGGTGCTGGCAAGGCGGTAGCGGCACCCGGAGTTGAGCGGGCCGCCTTCTCCGTCGGTTTCGGCGGTCGCCTCCGCGATCTGGCCCTGCGCCGGCGGCAAACGTCCCTCGAGCAGATAGTGAAGGCGCACATAAAAGCCCGAGCTTCCCTGCAGGGCAGCCGCACGGCTAAGCCATGGGCTCCCGGTGCTCGTCGCCTCGACACCGGCACCCTGAATGGCCAGATAGGCGCTGAACGCTCCCGCCGCTGCCCCGGCCGCGGTCAGGCCTATGCTGCCGAGAAACCCGCGCATGCTATGGATCAGAACAGTTCGTCAAAGATCGTCTTCTTCTTTTTCTTCTTCTTCTTTTTCTTTTCGTTCGGCTCCGGCGGCGGTTCGTCGATCCCGCCAAAAACCTTCTCGATGAAGTTGCGCTTCTTCGGTTCGCTGTCGGTGTTGACGTTGGCCTTGGGCAGCACGAGGGCCGTGGCCGGCTTCTTTTTCTTGTCGGGCTTTGCGGCGGTCACCTTCGGTGTCTGCTCGAACAAGTCGAACATGCCGTTCAGCACGTTGTTCACGTCCTCGTCCTTGGCGGTTGCAGGCGTATTGCCGACGACGCCCTGATCGGTTTCATCCGCGATCGGCTCCGGCTCCGTTGCAGGCTGCGTCTCGGCCACCGCAAGGGCATAGCTGTCGTCATAGGGAATGCCGGCGACACCGATGGGCTGAAGCCCGCGCTCGGCCTCCAGCATGATGCGCTTCCAGGTTGGAGCGGGCAGCAAGCCGCCGGTCACCTCGTTCATTACGGTAAAATCGTCGTTGCCGAACCACACGCCCGTCACGTTGTGGCCGGTGAAGCCCACATACCAGGCATCGCGATAGCTCTGGTTGGTGCCGGTCTTGCCGCCCTGCGGCGCAAAGCCGAGGTCGGCCCGGCGGCCGGTGCCCGATTTGACGACGGCGGCCAGCATGGAATTGAGCTCAGCCACTTTCTCCTCGGGAAACACCCGGCGCGGCGGCATGGTGGCGACATCCGACCGGCTGTAGATCAGGTCGCCATTGGTGCGGCGCACTTCCAGCACGGCATAGGGCTTGGCCGCGAAGCCGCCGGACGCGAAGGTGGCATAGCCGGTCGTCAGGTCCATCAGCGTCAGCGCGCTGGTGCCCAGCACCATCGGCGCCCAGGTTTCGATCTCGCCCTTGACGCCCGCCAGATGCGTGGTGTCGATGATCGCCTTGCGTCCGATGGCGACCATCAGCTTCACCGGGATTGAATTGTAGGAATGCGCCAGCGCATTGCTGAGCGTGGTGCGCCCCGCGTATTTTCCGCTGTAGTTCCTCGGCGACCAGTTGCCGACCGAGACCGGCCCGTCGACCACCACGTCGTCGGCCGAATAGCCGTTGAGCAGGGCGGCCATGTAAACGAAGGGCTTGAACGACGAGCCCGACTGGCGGAGCGCGTCGGTGGCGCGGTTGAACTGGCTGGTTTCGTAATCCTTGCCGCCGACGATCGCCCGCACCGCGCCGTCGGGCGCCATGGTGACGGCGGCGGCCTGCGACACGTCATAGCGTTCGCCGTTGATCGCCAGTTCCTCGTTGATGATCTTCTGGGCTGCGGTCTGCAGTTCGAGGTTGATGGTGGTCTTGACCTCGAGCACGTATTCGCCGGTGCTGTTCTGCGCGTCGAGAAGCGCCAGCGTGTCGCGGTAGGCCCAATCGAGGAACCAGTTGGGGCTATCAGAAATGTTCTGCGCAATCGCCGTCGCGGGTTCGCGCCGGGCCTGCAACAGTTCGCCCTGGGTGATGAAGCCCGCGTCGAGCATGCGGTAGAGAACGGTGTTGGCGCGGGCCCGCGCCACGGGCAGGTTGTTGTGCGGCGCGTATTTCGTCGGCGCCTTGAACAGGCCCGCCAGCATCGCCGCTTCGGGCAGCGTGATGTCGCGGATCGACTTGCCGAAATAGAACTGCGACGCCGCCTCGACGCCATAGGTGCCGCCGCCCAGATAGGAGCGGTCGAGATAGAGCTTGAGGATTTCCTCCTTCGAGAGGCGCGCCTCGATCCATAGCGACAGGAAAGCCTCGTGCACCTTGCGGCGGATGGTCTTCTCGGGCGAGAGGAACAGGTTCTTCGCCACCTGCTGGGTGAGCGACGACCCGCCCTGGACGACATCATTGGCGCGTGCGTTCTGGATGATGGCGCGGAACGTGCCGATGACGTCGACACCGAAATGGTCGAAGAAGCGGGCATCCTCCGTCGCCAGCACCGCCTTGATCATGTAGGGCGGAATATCCTCGAGCGGGATGGCATCGTCCTGGCGGATGCCGCGGCGGCCGATGATCTCGCCATTGGCATCGGTGAAGGTCACCGCATATTCGCGGCCGCGGTTCCACACGTCACCCGTGCCGGAAAACGGCGGCAGCGCATAGGCCAGCATGACGAAGGCGATGATGACGCCGAAGGTCAGCCCATCATCCAGCAGGTCGATGAAGACCCGCCTCAGGCCCCGCAGCCGGAATCGGTAGAGGAACGCCGAATAGCCCGAACCGAAGCGCTTGATGAAATCCCACGTCTCGAACACTGCGGTGCTGACGACGCTGTCAGCCCTCCACAGGGCGCCTGCAACAGACTTGCGGGAAGGGACATTGGACACGGGAGGCAAAACCATCTGACGGCTGGAAAATCCGATTAGGAGCAGATTGTGACGAAAACGCGCCACCGCCCGGACCCGGCGGCTGACTCGTGCACTATAAGCTCAGCCACGCTCAGCACCAGTGCCTGGTAAAGGCGCGGTTAACCGTCCGCCCGGATGTGGCACAGATCAGCCGCTCCCTGCCAAGTAGACGCCCGAAACCCAAACTACGCTGAGCCTGTTTCGAAACTGAACTCTAGCAGCACAAGGCTGGAGCTGCCTTAGGGTAATTCAAGCGCGCACCACGCGGTTAAAGGGGATCATATCCGAATACATGTTTCCGCAAACGGTTCACTGCTGCCCTGTTGCGCATCATGCTGGAATTGCTGACGGCCTGGGCTGTCCGGAATTCTTCCCGGCGATTGCCGTTGACGCTCATGACCAGCAGGAACGGAAAAGCTTCGATCAGGGTCTCGTTTCCAGGCCTGACCAGGGTTGGGGTGAAAGTTCCCGTATTGTAGTAGACACGGGGAATAGCGACCGGAACATGGGTGTGGCCTTGCACCATGAGCCAGCCCTTGTAGGCGCCAGCGGTGCGCATCCATTGCGCGCCGGCATAGCCACTCCTGTCATCGGCCTGACCGGCAAATCCGATGCCTGCAAGCAATCCGATGAACAGCGACTTCGCGGCAGCCGCCGAGGCGATGCTGGGAAACATGCCTGGTACGTAGTGTGCCTCAATGAAGTCGCCGATCGTCTTGTCGTCGAACGGCCGGAGATTGTCGAGGCCGGCCATGAAATAGGCGAGCCCCGGTCCCTTCTTGTCGACACGTGTTTCCAGGCGGCCTATCGAGTAACCGAAAACATTCGTTCCAAGGACGAGCTGTGCACCGGTGCTGCTGATACCTCTTGGCCAGTTGAACCTGTCATATCGATCGCCGTGCTCTGCGAAGGTCTCCAGTACGGAGTTTCCGTAGCAAGCGGCAGGCGTCCACGGTCCGGGAGGAATGATCCAATCGTGATTGCCAACAACATAATACACGCCATGACCCTGACTGCGAAGCCAATGGCAGAGTTGAAACAGAGCCGTATGCCTTTTTGACAATGTTGAACCACGGGCCAGCAACTCTAGAAGGTCGATCGTATCGCCATTCAAGACGAAATCGATCCTGGAAATGCCAACGCTCTGCGCTCGATCAATCGCGTATCGTACTACTTGCGACAGGAGCGCAGTACGAGTCTTCGTTGCGGCGCGATTGCCGACAAACAGGCTTCCGCTCTGAACAAGATGATTTTCGAGGAAATCATCGCCTACTCCACCGTCACTGAGGTGAAGATCGCTGACGAAAAGCACCGCCCGCGCATCGCTGATTTCCTCGCCATAGACCGGAGGATCGCCAAGATCATGCGGATCGTCATACCAACCCTCTGGCGGAATTGGGACGCCGGTATCAAGCGGTTCGAACTCCAGAGGAGGTGGGAGCGGATTGCTGGCTTCCTTTGGAGTTGTAGAGTCGAGAGGTGGTGGCTTCGGGGTGACTGGAGGTTGTTCGAACGGAAAGGGTTCGAATGGTGTTGGCATGGCGGCCTCCCAATAACCTAAGTTCGACTAGGCTGGATCAGGCACTGCGTGAAACGCCGGGGAGCATAACCAAAACGAGGAACCTTTCGTCGCCCCGCGGATAAACATCTAGAAGCAGGAAATACACCAGACTCGACAATGGCGTTGGCCTGCACAGAATGAACGGCAACCGCCGCAAACCTAGCTTGGCAAAAAATCTTTGTTATGAGTCAATCATCGCACTGGTTGAGGACGCTGACAAGCGGACTCTTGGTGGCCTTCTGTCGGCACCCTGCCTGCTGGGATTCTGGAAACGCCCGATGTATGCTGGCCATGCCGGGGATTGACAACTGCCCCTCCTTCCGTTCCATAAACATGATGCCATCCCCGCCGCCCTTCTGGAAGACCAAGGCCCTGGCCGACATGAGCCGGGAGGAGTGGGAGTCGCTCTGCGATGGCTGCGGCCGCTGCTGCCTGAACAAGCTCGAGGACGAGGATACGGGGAAATTCCTTTACACCCGCGCCGCCTGCAAGCTGCTGGATCTCGGCACCTGCCGCTGCTCGGACTATGCCCGCCGGCACGAGAAGGTTTCGGACTGCGTCGGACTGACGCCCGAAAACGTCGGCTCGCTGGGCTGGCTTCCCGCCACTTGCGCCTACCGGTTGCTGGACGAGGGAAAGCCCCTGCAATGGTGGCATCCGCTCGTCTCCGGCCGCCCCGAAACGGTTGACGAAGCCGGGATCAGCGTGAAGGGCGAGGCCTATTCGGAAGAAGGCATCACGGTCGACGACCTCGTCGAGCACATCTGGCGGCTGCCGAAGCCGAAGCGGCGGAAGCTGGCATGACGAGGATCTTCGCCATCGCCTGCGTGGTGCTGGGCCTGGCGCTGCCGGCCGCCGCCGAGGAGAAGGCGCTGCGCGGCGTGGCGCTGGTGATCGGCCAGTCCGACTACGAGCACTTGCCGGACTTGCCCAACCCCGGAAACGACGCGCGCGCCATTGAGACCCTGCTCGAGGATCTGGGTTTCGAGGTCGACGGCACGACCGACCGGGATGCGAAGAAGCTTCGCCGCGACCTCGAGCGCTTCGCCGAGGATGCGGAGGAAGCCGATGCCGCGATCATCTATTACTCCGGACACGGAATAGAAGCGGGCGGCGACAACTGGCTGGTACCCATCGATGCCGACCTGGGCGCGCTCGACGATGTCGGGTCCAATCTTGTGGCGCTGTCGGGCGTCCTTGAAGAACTGCGCGCCAAGGTGCCGCTTACCATCTTCCTGATCGATGCCTGCCGCTCGAACCCGTTTCCGCCGGGCGCCATGGCGCGGAACAAGGGCGAGCAACTGCCCGTCAGCGGTTCGGGCCTCGGCATTCCACGCGGCTTTGCAACCGTCGAAGGCGCTGCGACCGACCAGATCGGAACCATCATCGGCTTCGCGGCAGAACCGGGCCTTCCCGCGCTCGATGGCGACCCCGGCACCAACAGCCCCTATGCGGCGGCACTCGTCCGGCATCTCTCCGCCATGGCGGGAAGCGAGCTGGGCCTCGTCATGCGCATGGTGACGGAGGAAGTCTATCTCAAGACCCGCACGCAGCAGCGGCCATGGGTCAACGAAAGCCTGCGCAAGCAATTGTTCTTTGGCACGCCCGAGACCTTGCCCGAGGGCACCGACGGCATCATCACCGGTGAGCGCCGCAAGCTGCTGCTGACGATTTCCGCCTTGCCCGGCCCGCAGCGCAATCAGGTCGAGAAGATCGCCGCCGCCAACGGCGTGCCGCTCGATACGCTCTACGGCATTCTCGCCGCCTTGGGCGAGACCGACATGCCGCAGGACCCGCAATCGCTCGAGATCGCGCTGAAGGGTCAGGCCGGCCGCATCAAGACGATGATCGACGAGCGCAAGGCCCTTGCGCCCGATGATCCCGAGATCGCCCGCCTCGTCGCCGCCGCCGACACCGCGATTGCCGAAGGCGCCATCAAGTCGGCGCGTGGCTTTCTTGACGAGGCCAAGCAGGCAGTCGAGAAGTCGCGCGATACGATCGAGAATGTCGAGGCACAGGCCAAGGCCAAGCGCCTCGCCAATGCCGCGGTTCTGGTGAAGAGCGCGGAAACCGCCGAGATCGACTTCGATTTCCCGGCGGCGGTCAAGGATTACGCGGCCGCCTTCGACTGGGTGAAGGATGCCGACAGGCCGCTGGCCGCGAAATACAAGAACCACGAAGCCAATGCCCTGCAACTGATCGGCGCCTATCGCGGCGATGCCGAGGCAATGGCCAGGGCCGTATCGGCCTATGGTGTAGCGCTCGACTATGCCGGCCGGCAGGAAAATCCCGAGCAATGGTCGAAGACCATGAACAACCTCGCCAATGCCTATCTCCGCATGGGCGACCGCGAGCTTGGCACCGCCTCGCTCGAGAAATCGGTGGCCTTCTACCGCGACTCGCTGTCGGTTGAAATGGATGCGGGCAAGGAGGCGACGACGCTCGCCAATCTCGGCATGGCGCTCCACGCCTTGGCCGAGCGCCGGAACGACGGTGAGCTCTATGCGGAAGCTGAGAAGACCTTTGCCGCCGCCATGGCGCGGCGCGACCGGAAGAACGACCAGCTCGGTTACGCGGTGGATCAGGTCAACGCCGCCAACCTCGACCTCGGCCTTGCCGACCGCAATGGCGAACCGGCACGCCTCGCCGTCGCGCAACAGCGGCTCGGCGAGGCGCTGGCCAATCTCGATCCGGCGGTCAACCGGCTGGAATGGGCCCAGGCCCGCAACAACCTTGCAATCACGCTCCGCATGCAGGGCGCCAACGAACGCGATCCCGCCAAGCTGCGCGAGGCGCTCAACATTTATGTGGAAACCCTTCCCGTCTTCGACCGCAAGATCTTTCCGGTCGACTGGAGCAATCTCGTCGGCAACCTGGCGATCGTGCACACCAATCTGGGCGCGCTCGAGGGCAGGGTGGACGAGTTCCGCACAGCGATCGGCTATTACCAGCAGGCGCTGGAGGAGGTGACGCGCGAACGCTCGCCTGTGTTCTGGGCGAGGCTGCAGAACAGCTATGGCATGACGCTGCAGGCCGTCGGCATGTTGAATTCCGAAGACGTGCTGGTGGAACAGGCGGCCGACGCCTTCCGCAACGCCCTGACGGTGCGGAGGAAGGACATCAACGCCGCGCAATGGGCCGAAAGCCAGCAGCTGCTCGCCTCCGCGCTGTCATCCATGGCCTCGTCGAAAGCCGATCTGAAAATCTCCAGCGAGGCGATCGCCGCCTATCGCTCGGCCCGCGAGGTCTTCACGCGCGAAGCCTATCCGGGCGCCTGGATGTCGGTCAGCAGCGGACTGGCGACGGCCCTCCAGGGCAAGGGCATCCTCACTCAAGACACGATGATCATGATGGAGGCGGAGACGATCCTTAAGGAAGTGCTCGCCGCCACCGACCGCAGCAAGGCGCCGCTCGAATGGGCCTTCGCGATGAAGGACATCGCCACGATCCAGTTCATGCTGGGCACCACCCGCATGAACAGGGCCGAGGTGGAACAATCGATCAGGAGCTTCGATCTGGCGCTTGAGGAATACAGTCAGCACGGCGGCTTCATGGACAAGATGATGATCAACGCCATGCGCTCCAACGCCGTCGAGGCGCTGAAGCTTTTCGACAGCGCTCAGTGATCTTCTGACGGCGCGTATCCGGCTGCGGCCTTGGCCATGTCTTTCGCGGTCGAATCGGCGGGGCCGGGCTTGGTGTCGCGCTCGTGCGGGCGGAATTCCTTCGGCCGCCGGTAAAGCTGGCGGGCTTCCAGGACCAGGGGATGGAGGCCCTCGCCGCCTTTCTCGATGAACGAGATGAGCGCGATGCGCATCCGGGGTTCCCAGAAGCGGTTGATGTGGTCGGCGATCTCCGTCAGCGCGGACTGGCGATCGTAGCCCTTGAAGAAATCCGCAATCTGGTTGGCCATGCGGATCATGTCGCGCGATTCCATGAAGACTATTCCTTGTCGAAGATCATGACGCCGCGGTTCGAAAGCGCGGCAAGTTTCAGTCGGGCTTGGGTGGCCAGTGTGAGGGCAAGGGCGGTCGGCGCCGAAACCGTGGCCAGCGCGCCGATGCCGGCGATGGCGCATTTCTGGACGAGTTCGAAGCTGCAGCGGCTCGACATCAGCACGAAGCCCGTTGTGAGGTCGGTTCCCGCCCGGGCCAGCGCGCCGATCAGCTTGTCCAGCGCGTTGTGGCGGCCCACATCCTCGCGCGAGACAACAATTGCTCCGTCTGCGGAACACCATGCGGCGGCATGCACCGTGCGGTTTACCTTGCTCATCGGCTGGTGGCGCGGCAGTTCCTCATAGGCGCGCGCCACGGCCTGCGGGCTCAGGGCCACGTCAGGCACGGCGCGCCCCGGCATGCGGATCGCATCCTTGATGTCCTCGATGCCGCAAAGCCCGCAGCCGGTGCGGCCCTCGAGGCTGCGCCGCGCCATGCGGCCACGGTTGAGCCTCTCCTCGCTCACCGAAAGATCGACCGCGTAACCTTGTTCGGAAGGCAGCACCAGCACGTTCCGGACATCCGAAGCCGCCGGCACGATGCCCTCGGCAATGGCAAAGCCGACAGCGAAATCCTCGAAGTCCGCCGGCGTTCCCATCATCACCGCATGGTTCTGCGAATTGAAGAGGATGGCGATCGGCACTTCCTCTGGCACCTGCCAGACGGTTTCGAAATCGCCGGCCAGTGTGTGAAGGGTGCCGGAAACCGGAAGCGATGTAGCCGGAACCTGTGGCACGTCCGTTATTTCGCGCAGCCTGGCCGATCTCTTCCCCATGCCCGTCATCCCCGCGAAGGCGGGGACCCCGCTTTCTTCGTCGGCATATGAAGCTGGGCCCCCGCTTTCGCGGGGGTCACGAGCTCAACAAGCCCGTGACAACTACTCCGCAGCGACAAGGGGCTTCACCGCGATGCGCTTGTTTTCTTCCTCGCGCTCTTCCCATTCCTTCTGCCATTCCGAAGGCTGGTTGGAGACGGTCACCTGCACCGCCGTCACCTTGTACTCGGGGCAGTTCGTTGCCCAGTCCGAATATTCCGTGGTGATGACGTTGGCGCCCGACACCGGATGGTGGAAAGTGGTGTAGACCACGCCCTGCGGCATGCGCTCGGTGATCCGTGCACGGAGTGTCGTCGCCCCCATGCGGCTCGAGATCGAGACCATGGCGCCATCCTTGATGCCGCGCACCTCGGCATCATGCGGATGAAGCTCCAGCACGTCTTCCTTGTGCCAGGTGATATTCTCGGTGCGCCGCGTCTGCGCGCCGACATTGTATTGCGACAGGATGCGGCCCGTCGTGAGGATCAGCGGGAACGAGCGGTTGGTGCGTTCCGGCGTCGGCACGAATTCGGTGATGACGAAACGCCCCTTGCCGCGCACGAAGCCGCCCACATGCATGAGGGGCGTGCCCTCCGGTGCCTTGTCGTTGCACGGCCATTGCACCGAGCCCAGCGTATCGAGCTTTGCAAACGAGACGCCGGCGAAGGTCGGCGTCACGCGCGCGATCTCGTCCATGATCTCCGAGGCATTGTCGTAGCTCATGGGATAGCCCATGGCGGTGGCAAGCTCGCACACCACCTGCCATTCGTGCTTGCCTTGCATCGGTGCCTTCACCTGGCGCACACGGTTGATGCGGCGCTCGGCATTGGTGAAGGTGCCGTCCTTTTCGAGGAAGGAGGTACCCGGCAGGAACACATGCGCGAAGGCGGCAGTCTCGTTCAGGAACAGGTCCTGCACGACGACGCATTCCATCGATTCCAGCGCATGGTTCACATGCTTGGTGTTGGGGTCCGACTGGGCGATGTCCTCGCCCTGCACGAAAAGGCCGCGGAACGTGCCTTCGACGGCGGCATCGAACATGTTCGGGATGCGGAGGCCCGGTTCGTTGTCGAGGCTGGTGTTCCACACCGTCTCGAACATCTGGCGCACCGTGTCGTCGCCCACATGGCGGTAGCCGGGGAACTCGTGCGGGAAGGAACCCATGTCGCAGGAGCCCTGCACATTGTTCTGTCCACGCAGCGGATTGACGCCGACGCCATTGCGGCCGACGTTGCCGGTGAGCATCGCGAGGTTCGCCATGGCCATGACCATGGTGGAGCCCTGGCTGTGCTCGGTGACGCCGAGGCCATAATAGATGGCGCCATTGCCGCCGGTCGCATAGAGCCGGGCGGCAGCGCGGACTTCGGTCGCCGGTACGCCGGTGATGCTTTCCAGTGCTTCCGGCGAATTCTTCTCGTCGCGGATGAAGGTTTCCCACCGCGCGAACTCGATCGCGTCGCACCGCTCCTCGATATAGGCGCGGTTCGCAAGGCCCTCGGTGGCGATGACGTGGCTGATCGCATTCACCACGGCAACGTTGGTGCTGGGCAGCAGCTGCAGGTGATGCGCCGCCCGGATATGGGGCGATTCCACGATGTCGATCCGGCGCGGATCGATGACGATGAGCTTCGCGCCCTCGCGCAGGCGCTTCTTCATGCGCGACGCGAAGACCGGGTGACCGTCCGTGGGGTTCGCCCCGATGACGACAATGACGTCGGATGCCTCGACCGATTTGAAATCCTGCGTGCCGGCCGACGTGCCGAAGGTGCGCGACAGGCCATAGCCGGTGGGCGAGTGGCAGACGCGGGCGCAGGTGTCGACGTTGTTGTTCTGGAAGGCGGCGCGGATCATCTTCTGGACGGCGAAGACTTCTTCATTCGTGCAGCGCGACGAGGTGATGCCACCGATCGAGGTGCGGCCATACTTCTCCTGGATCGACTTGAAGCGGGACGCTGCATAGGAGATCGCTTCATCCCATGAAACGGCGCGCCACTCGTCGGTGATCCGTTCACGGATCATCGGGGTGGTCACGCGGTCCTTGTGGGTGGTGTAGCCCCAGGCAAAACGGCCCTTGACGCAGGAGTGGCCCTCGTTCGCCCCGCCATCCTTGTAAGGCACCATGCGGACGACCTGATCGCCCTTCATCTCGGCCTTGAAGGAGCAGCCCACGCCGCAATAGGCGCAGGTCGTGACGACAGAGTGTTCCGGCTGGCCCATCTCGATGACGGACTTTTCGGTGAGCGTAGCCGTGGGGCAGGCCTGGACGCAGGCGCCGCAGGAGACGCATTCCGAGTCGAGGAAGTTCTCGTCCATGCCGGCGGAGACGTGGCTGTCGAAGCCGCGTCCGTCGATCGTCAGTGCAAAGGTTCCCTGCACTTCCTCGCAGGCCCGCACGCAACGCGAGCAGACGATGCACTTGGCCGGATCGAAGGTGAAATAGGGGTTCGATTCATCCTTGGCCTTGTAGCGGATGTTCTCCGAACCATCGGCACGCTTCTTGAAAACGTGATTGTCGCCCTCATAGCCATAGCGCACATCGCGAAGGCCCACGGCACCGGCCATGTCCTGCAACTCGCAGTCGCCATTGGCGGCACAGGTGAGGCAGTCGAGCGGATGGTCCGAGATGTAAAGTTCCATCACGCCCTTGCGGAGGCCCGCCAGCCGGTCCGTCTGTGTACGGACCTTGATGCCGGGGGCAACGGGCGTGGTGCAGGAGGCGGGCGTGCCCTTGCGGCCTTCGATCTCGACGAGACAGAGACGGCAGGAACCGAAGCTTTCCAGCGAGTCGGTGGCGCAGAGCTTGGGGATCTTGGTGCCAAGCTCCATTGCCGCGCGCATGATGGAGGTGCCTTCCGGCACGGTGATCTCGTGGCCGTCGATCTCCAGCGTCACCATCTTTTCAGATTTGGAAGCGGGTGTGCCGAAGTCGGTTTCCTTGATGAGGGTCATGGGGGTCACTCCTATTCGGCGGCAATCTGGACGGGCTTGTCGAAATCTTCGGCGAAGTGGCGGACAGCACTCAGCACCGGCATTGGCGTCAACCCGCCCATGGCGCAGAGCGAACCATCGGTCATCGTCTGGCAGAGATCGGTAAGGAGCTCGAGGTTGCGTTCGCGCTCCACTCCCGCGACGATCCTGTCGATGACCTCCACCCCGCGTGTCGAGCCGATGCGGCAAGGCGTGCACTTGCCACACGATTCAATCGCGCAGAATTCCATCGCGAAACGGGCCTGCGCGGCCATGTCGACCGAGTCGTCGAACACGACAATTCCGCCGTGGCCGACCATCGCGCCATTGGCAGCGAAGCTTTCGTAGTCCATCGGCAGGTCGAGTTGGCTGACTGGTACATAGGCGCCGAGCGGCCCGCCGACCTGAATGGCGCGGATGGGATGGCCGGTGAAGGTGCCGCCGCCGAAGCCTTCAACGAGTTGGCGGAGCGTGATGCCGAAAGCTTTTTCGACGAGGCCACCCTGCTTGATGTTTCCGGCTAGCTGGAAGGGCAGGGTGCCGCGCGAGCGGCCCATGCCGTAATTCTTGTAGGCCGTGCCGCCCTTGGCGAGGATATAGGGGACGGCGGCGAAGCTCAGCACGTTGTTGATGACGGTGGGCTTGCCGAACAGGCCTTCGAGCGCCGGGATCGGCGGCTTTGGCCGCACCATGCCGCGCTTGCCCTCGAGGCTTTCGAGCATCGCGGTTTCCTCGCCGCAGATGTAGGCGCCTGCACCGCGTCGCACTTCAAGGTGGAAGGATTTGTCCGTACCCTGAATGTTATCGCCCAGCCAGTTGGCGGCGACCGCGGCGGAAATCGCCTGCTTCATCGTGGCGATGGCATCGGGATATTCGGAACGGATATAGGCGTAGCCCTTGGTGGCGCCAACGGCGATGCCGGCGATCGTCATGCCCTCGACGAGCATCAGGGGATCGCCCTCCATCACCATGCGGTCGGCAAAGGTGCCTGAGTCGCCTTCATCGGCATTGCAGCAGATGTATTTCTGTTCGGCCCTGGCATCGTGGACCGTCTTCCACTTGATGCCGGTGGGAAAGCCTGCACCGCCACGGCCACGGAGGCCAGACTCGGCGACTTCGGCGACGATGGCGGCACCTGAAAGCGCCAGAGACTTCTTGAGGCCCTCGAATCCGCCATGGGCGACATAATCATCGACCGATACGGGATCGGTGATGCCGCAGCGCGCGAAGGTGAGGCGCTCCTGATTCTTGAGATAGGGGTGGTCCTCGATGTTACCGAGGCGCAGCTTGTGTGCGCCGCCGGTGAGGAAGCCGGACGAGGCAAGCGAGGCGACATCTTCCACGCCAACCGGACCGTAGGCGATGCGGCCTTCTGCGGTTTCGACCTCGATCATGGGTTCGAGCCACAGCAGACCGCGCGAGCCGTTACGGATGACCTGCACATCGGCAAGCTTTGCGATTTCGGCGGCAACTTCGTCGGCGCCGACCGAGCGGGCAGCCGAATCGCGGGGGACATAGACCCTGATCATGCCTTGCACTCCGCTGCGATCTTCTCGAACTTGGCCTGGTCGACGCGGCCAATGAGCTTGTCGTCGACCATGATGGCCGGGGCGAGAGCGCAGTTTCCGAGACAGTAGGTGGCCTCGACGGTGATTGCGCCATCGGCGGTCGTCTGACCGAATGTAATGTTGAGGGAGCGCTCGATCAAGGCGGCCAGCTCATTGCCCTTCATCGACTGGCAGGCTTCCGCCCGGCAGACCTTGATGACATGGCGTCCGGCGGGAGCGCGGCGATAATCGTGATAGAAGCTGACGACGCCATGAACCTCGGCACGCGACAGGTTCAGCGCCTTGGCCAGCGCCGGAAGGGCGGCTTCCGGGATGAAGCCTAGTTCTTCCTGCAGGTCATGCAGGATTTCCAGCAGGGCGTCGGGTTTGTTGCCATAGCGCAGTGCAATGGCCCGGGCGGCGACCGCCTCACCCGGTGAGAGATCGATGAGCGTGTGTTTTCCAGACATGCCGCCTTATGGCGCAATCGCAGCGTCAATTCCAATCGACGCCGCCTATGAGCCGATAGGCAAATCGTATCAGCGCCGGTTAACGGCCCGTGGTCCTGACAAAGCTTTGACCGATGCTGGCAGCCATGTGGTTGAGGGCATTGGCGAAGCGCTGGTGGCCGAACTTCTTCTCCAGCGGGCAGGCCTCATCGCTGCAATTGTGCTTGTCGCGGCATTGACCCTCGGTCTGATCCAGCGAGACGGTGCGGTCGCGGGTTTCGCAGCGGGCATAGGCGGAATGGCTCATGACGGTATCTCCTGAGCCGACATTGGAATCCCGAGCAGCCGCAAACCTTGACTTGGGTCAAGCTTTCAGTTTTTTTGCGGCTGCGAAGAGCCCGGCGATCAGCGGGGAGAGCGGCTCGCGCGGCAGGCCGACGAGGCCCACGGCATGCTCGACCTTGGGTTCGACCAGCGGAATGGCCCGGACGCCTTCGAGATGGCCCAGAACGTTAATGAAATATTCCGGCATGATGGAGGAAAGCCCCATCGACTTCACCGAGGCCAGGAGGTTCATGATCGAATTGGTTTCGAGCCGCGGCGAGGGATGCGCATTGGCCGCCATGAAGGCGCGATCGATGATGCGGCGGTTCTGCATGTTCGGCGTCAGGAGGCAGAGCGGCTCCTGCGCGGCCTCGAGCCAGGTGACGCCCTTTTTATCCGCATGCGGATTATCTTCCGCGACGAAGAGGCAGTAGTGCTCGCGGTAGAGCGGCGCCTGCATGAGGCCTTCGACAGGCTCGTTGTCGAGATAGGTGATGCCGGCCTCGATCGAGAAGTCGTGCAGGTTCCTCAGGATCTCTTCCGAGCTTTGCGAGAGCACGGTGAATTCGACGCGCGGATTGTCGCGCTCCATGGCGCGTGTCAAGAGCGAGACCATGGGAAGGGCGGAGGGAATGACGCCCAGCACAAGCCTTCCGACCAGCTCGCCCTTCTTCGACCGGATGGCGCCCAATTCCTGCTGCAGCGATTGCCAGTTGTCGAGAATGAGATGCGCCCATTTCAGCACGCGCTCGCCCTCGGGCGTCAAGCCGATGTAGCGCTGGCCGCGCTCGACGATGGGAACGCCCAGTTCCTGCTCGAGCTGGCGGATGCGGCCCGACAGCGTGGGCTGCGTCACGTGGCAGGCCTGCGCGGCGCGGGTGAAATGCTTCTCGCGCGCGAGTGCCGCAAGGTATTGAAGCTGGCGGATATCCATGTGCGACAAGCAATAGCTGCCGCGCCTTTCACATCAAGGACAAAACAAAATTCCTGTAATAGGGAAATAGTCCTTGACAGCGTACGGTCGTTCGGCTAGAAGAGGGCATACTCCACAAATGGGTCAGGCGATGAGCGGCGAGGGTGATGAACCGGCGCCCGATGACTTTTGG
>JALHQC010000024.1 GCA_022842165.1 bacterium | reverse complement strand
CTCGGCAGGCGGTAGGCGAGGCCGGAGGTTTTGCCGATCCAGGCGACGAAGGCTTCGGCATCGAGGTGGTTGACGCCGGTCATCGGCATGTCGTGCTTCGTGTCGCGGCCGTGCGGGATATTTTCGCAGGCGCCGGCCCTGACGCAGGCCTGCCATTGCGCGCGGGTGACCTCATGGGTTGCGACGAGAAGTTCCGCACCATCCGGCATTGCCAGCTTGCGCATGGAAAAGGCCGGGGCTTCCGCTCCGTCCCATTGCAGAAGCCCGAATGCGGCGAGGCCCGAGAGCCCCGCCGCCATTGCCACTGACTTCAATACTGCCAGCGTCAGCATCGGTTTTTCCTCTTACGTGTCCTGGATGGGGCCGGGCTTGGCGACCTGGGTCATCAGGTCGTCGTCCCATTCGCCCTCGACCACGATGTGCGCGGTGGCGCCCAGCATGACCGCCTCGATGAGGTTATGGTTCACATAGGCGTAAACGCCGGGCTGCAGGAAAGTGTAGGTCATGGCGCCCGCCGAGCCGCCGCGGATGAACCAGGTTTCGAGGTTGGTCTCGGGCTTGTCGTTGAAGGAACCAGCTTCCCACACCAGGTCGCCGTGGCCGCCGATCAGGTGGGGGCGCGTGTCGCGGGTGGCCTGAGCGTGGATGAAGAGCACGGTTTCGCCGACCTTGGCGGTCAGGGCATGATCGCCCGTCAGCGCGCCCTTGCGGCCGTTGAAGACTTCATGCGTGGGAATGAGCGTGCGCATTGCGTCGAGCGAGTCGGTCAGGTCTTCGCCGGCGGTTTCATACTTCTTGAAGTTGCCGTCTTCGTCGCGCGGGATGTAATAGTCCTGCTCGCCGATGAAGTAGGCGCGGTCATACCTGAAGGGCTTTCCATGGGCGTCCTTCAACCCGTCGCGCGGGAGCACCATGACGGCACCGCTCATGCCGTGGCAGACGTGGTAGGGGATCATGATGTCGCCCGGGGCGCAGTGATAGACGAAGACGCCCGACTTGGTGGCCTTCCAGCGCAGAGTGGTCTGCTCGCCCGGCAGCACCTTGGTCAACGCGCCGCCGCCCAATGCACCCGTGGCCGAATGGAAATCGATGTTGTGTTCCATGGCATTGCTGGCGAGGTTCTTCAGCGTGATCTCGACATAGTCGCCCTCGTGCGCGACGATCATCGGGCCGGGCACCGAGCCGTTGAAGGTCAAGGCCCAGATCTCGGTGCCTTCATCGTCGATCTGCACCTTCTTCTCGATGATCGGCATATCGATCTCGATGACGCGGGGCTTGCCGTCCACCGCCTGCTCATGCTCGGGCATGAAGGGCGGATCGACCAGCTTCTGGCGGATGCGCGGGAGCCTGGCGATTTCGGCCTGGGTGGCCTTGTTGACCTGCATGACGGGGGCTTCCTCTTCGCCCGCGGCTTTTGCGATGCTCGTTGCCGCGAGTGTCGCGATCGAGGCCAAGCCGGTGGTGCGGAGAAAGGCGCGGCGGCTTTCGGCCTGCGGCTTGCCGGTGAGGATGGTGGTCATGTTCTTGTCTCCTGTTGACCTAAATGTTGCATCATAAATACAACTTACGGGCCGCGGTTCTTTGATCGAAATCAAGAGACGGAAGAATAAATGCGCTGCCTTGAAAGCGGGATGAAAGCCCTGCGAAAAGAGCTCAGGGATCGGACCGCAGACGGGCGTAAATCAGGTCATCGGCCCAGGCGCCCTTGTCCCACAGGCTTTGGCGGAAATGGGCTTCCCTGGTGTAGCCGCACTTCTCCAGCACCCGGCATGATCCGACGTTGCGCGGATCGACGGAAGCATGGATGCGGTGAAGCGCAAGGGTTTCGAAACCGTAGGAGGTGAGCGCGGTGACGGCTTCGGTGCCAAACCCGCGGTTCCACATGCCACGCCGGAATGTAAAGCCGATCTCGGCGAGGCGCCTGTCGGCGGCTGAGACATCGATGCCACAGTCGCCCACATATTCGCCGGTCTCGCGCAGTTCGAGCGCGAACTGGAAGAAGCCGGGGTCGCCGGGGTTCATGGCGGCGAGCGCCTGCAGGAAGGCGCGGCCCTGGTCCTCGGTGTAGCCGTCCCACGACTGGTAGCGCGACACTTCGGGATCGTTCCGCATGGCCACGAAGGCTGCAAGATCGCGCGGACCGTAGCGCCTTGCGATCAGACGGGCGGACGAGAAGAAGATCATCCGAAGCGCCGGTCGATCCAGTCCCTGGTGCGGAAGTAGCGGCCGATCCATGGCAGGAACCAGGTGGAGCCGTTGTACATCGGGTGATCGGGGAATTCCGGACGGTCGAAGGCGCAGGTGCGGTTCACCTTGCCGGCGATCTTGCGCGCGGTTTGATGACCCAGATAGCTCATCATGGCGATGCCGGAGCCGTTGCAGCCCAGCGCGTAGTGCATGTTCCTGAACTTGCCCATGTGGGGCATCTCGTCCAGCGTGAAGGCGACGTTGCCGGTCCAGGCATGGGTGATTTTCGTGCCCTTCAGTTGCGGGAAACGGTCGAGCATGAAGCCGTGGAGGATGGGGGCGGTTTCGACGGGATCGGTGTGGCCGAACTTGGCGCGGCCACCGAAGATCAGCCGCTTGCCGTCCGGCGACATGCGGTAATAGGTGAGGACGCGGCGGGTATCGGCGAAGGAGCGGTTCCTGGGGCTGATGGTGGCGGCAAGGTCTGGCGGCAATTCCTCGGTAGCAATGATGTAGGAACCGACAGGAACCACGCGGCGCTTCAGATCCGGCGTCACGTCTCCGGTATAGCCGTTGGTGGCGATGATGACGTCGCCCGCGTGGATCGTGCCGCGCGGGGTTTCAACCTTCCAGCCGGTGCCGTCCTCGGTCAGTTTCGTGACCGGCGTTTTCGAGGCGATGGCGATGCCGCGTTTCTGGCAGAGGTCGAGCAGGCCCTTGAAAAAGAGGGCGGGGTGCAGGTGCCCGGCGCGGCCCACCACCATGCCGCCGCGATAATAGTCCGAGCCGATCTCCTCGCGCTGCCTTTCGGGCGGCACGATATAGGCCTCGGACTTCGCGTATTTGTTGAGGATATCGATCTTCTTCGCCATGCCTTCATAATGGCTCTTGCACCAGGCGCCGAGGAAATAGCCGGCGCGTGTCCAGCCGCAGTCGATCTTCTCGCGGGCGATGATGTCCTCGATATGCGCGAAGGCATCGGCGGCATCGGTCATGTAGGGGGCGGCTTCGTCTTCCTCCATGGCCTTTGCCATGTAGCGCTTGCCGACGTTGACGCCGCCCGACACCATTCCGCCATTGCGCGACGACCCGCCAAAGCCCGGCTCGTTCGCGTCGAGCACGATGCAGCCGATGCCCTCGCGATTGAGTTCGAGAGCGGCATTGAGGCCGGCATAGCCCGCGCCGACGATCGCCACGCGCACGGACCTTGGCAGCGCGATCTCGGGCAGGGGCTTCGGTTCGTAAGCATCCCACCAGAAGGGGCGGGGCTTGAAGTCGCGGGCGAAAATGGATGAGTTCATCGGCTAAGTTTCGCGCGATCAGCGGCGCGACACAAGCCCGGCCTCACGCAGGGGAGCTACAAGCCTTCGGAATAGACCAGAACGCGCGAGCCGACGGGGGTTCGGCGGTAGAGTTCCACCACGTCCTGATTGAACATGCGGATGCAGCCGGACGATGCCGCCTTGCCGATCGAGGCCGGCTCGTTGGTGCCGTGGATACGGTAGAGCGTGTCGCGCCCGTCGCGGAACAGGTAAAGCGCACGGGCACCCAAGGGATTTTCCGGGCCGCCGGGCATGCCGGTTTTCCATTTGGCAAGCTCGGGCTTGCGCTCGACCATTTCCTTGGGGGGAGTCCACTTCGGCCACATGACCTTGCGGCCCACGTCCGCCATGCCGCCCCAGCGGAAACCGTCGCGGCCGACCGCGATGCCGTAGCGAATCGCCTTGCCGCCTTCGAGCACGATGAAGAGATGGCGGGCGGAAGTGTCGATGATGATGGTGCCGGGATATTGCTTGGTCTTGTAGTTCACTACCGTGCGGCGGAACTCGGGCGGGGTGTTCTTGAGGTTGAGCGCCGGCAGCGCGTAGGGATCATCGGAGGATTCGAGTGCAAATGCGCTGCTGGCCGGGGCGGCCATGAGGCCCGCCGCAAGGCCGAGAAAACTGCGCCGTGAGAAATTTGTCATTCCGTTCTCCCCGATTGATGCCGCAAAGTCGCCGGCTTATGGTTAACCATAGGTTACCCGAGAACATGACATCATTGTGATCGGCCCTGAAACCCCGCTAAATGGCGGTTCTGGCAAGGGAGCGGCCGCCATGAACGCCATCATCAAGGGCATCGTCTATCTTCTCGTGACCGTGATCGTCGGCTTCGTGGGCGGGGCCTACCTGATTTCGCCGGTGACGGTGGTGGAACGTTCGGTGACGATCGCGGCGCCTCCGGACAAGGTCTATGCAGTTGCGGGGAGCCTGAGGCGCTTCAACGAATGGTCGCCGTGGGCCGGGCTCGACCCTGCCGCTGAGTACAGTTTCGAGGGGCCGGAGCAGGGCGTGGGGCAGAAGATGTCGTGGACATCGAACAAGCCTGATGTGGGATCGGGTTCGCAGACCGTGACCGAGGCGGTGCCGAACGAAAAGGTGGTGACGGAACTCGATTTCGGCGAGATGGGACAGGCGACGGCGACGCTGACGCTGGAGCCCGCCACCGTGGGGACAATCGTCACCTGGGGGTTCCGCTCGGAAAATGATGGCGTGCTCGAGCGCTGGATGAGCCTGATGTTCGACCGCTGGATCGGCCCGGACTACGAGAAGGGCCTCGCCAATCTCAAGATGCTTGTCGAGCGCGACGCACAGGGCGGCTGATTGCTTTTGGCATGGCAGCGGGGCTTGGAGCGCGCGGGCCTTGGCAATAGAACTTCCGGAACATGGGAGAACGCAGATGGCTGACGGCAGGATTGCACTGATCACGGGCGGGGCGCAGGGCATGGGCTTTGCAGCGGCTAAGCGGTTCCTGTCGGAAGGCTTCGGCGGCGTGATGCTGCTGGACCGCAATGGCGCGAGGCTGAAGGAGGCTGCGGCGAAGCTGGCGGCGGTGGGCCGGGTTGAAACGCTGGACGGTGACCTGCTTGACCTGGAGCTTGCCGCACGCGCGGTGGCGGCCACGGTTTCAGCATTCGGGCGGCTCGACGTTCTCGTCAATGCGGCAGGCAGCACCGAGCGTTGCGGCATCGAGGATACGACGCCAGAGGCCTATGAGCGGATCTTCGGTGTCAATGTGCGGGCGCCGCTGTTCATGATGCAGGAGGCGGTGAAGGTGATGCGGGAACGCAAGGCGGGCACCATCATCAATGTATCTTCCATGCTGGCGCATGGGGGGCCGCCCAATCTTTCGACCTATTCGGCTTCAAAGGCGGCGCTCTGTACACTGACGAAATCGGTGGCGAATGCGGTGAAGCGCGACGGCATCCGCGCCTTCGCGATCAATTTGGGCTGGGTGCATTCGGAAGGCGAGCAGGCGCTGCAGACGGGCTTTCATGGGTTGCCGGAGAATTGGGCCGAGGAGATCGGCCGCCGCATGCCGGCCGGACGCATGATCGTGCCGGATGACGTGGCGGGGCTGATGTCCTATCTCGTCTCGCCTTCAGCGCAGATGATGACGGGCGCGATCATCGATTATGAGCAAATGCCGGTTGGGGTGTTCGACGCGCATCCCGCACTGGCGCCGGAGTAGATCCTTCTCCACGCGTTCTGCGCGGAGAAGGATTAGTCGCCTTAGCCCTGAACCTTGCCGCCCCAAGCCTTGCATTGTTCGGCGGAGGTATGGATCCAGCCCTGACCCTTGCAGGCGGCCTGGCCCTTGCAAGCGTTGCTGGCGGTTTTGCAGGCGGCCTGGCCCTTGCAGGCGTTGACTCCGAAACACATTACTTTGCCGGCGGCAGACGCTGGCTGCACCATGGCGGTGGCGCCGATGGCTATGGTGAAGGCGGCGGCGGCCAGCGCGGCGCCCGATACGGTGGTGATCTTCATGGTGTTTTCTCCCTCTGGTCGCGATGTTTCGCGACGGGGCAAGGGTGGTGGTTGCGACGATCACTGGCAAACGAACTCATTGTGATGACCGCCTCACGCAAATGTGTAAGTTTGTGTGGAGTTAGTACCAACCCATTTTTTGGCTCGATGACAGGTCCAGAGATGCTGACAGCCAAGCCTGGCGATCATGGCCGCACAATTCCCGGCAACACATGATGCAGCCTTAGCCACCCGCTGTCGTCAACGCTTCCGCGAGGATCCAGTTGCGGAAAGCCCTGGTCATCGGGCGGCCGGAGGTGTCGCGCCTGGTGATCAGGTGATAGGCGAATTGCGCCGGGCTTCGGAGCGAGAGTTCGAAGGGTTTCACCAGGCGGCCGCTGGCCAGATCGTCTCCCACCAGGGTCGAATCGCCCAGCGCCACGCCATGGCCGTCGATCGCCGCCTGGATCGCCAGCGAGGTCTGGCTGAAGTGGAGGCCGCGGGTGTCGTTGAAGTCCTTGACGCCCGCGGCCAGCATCCACATGCGCCAGTTGGGCCAGACAGCGCCCTGGGCCTCGTATTCGAGATGGATCAGCGTGTGCTGCAGCAGGTCGCGCGGCTCGCGGATGGGCTTGCGGCGAGTAAGCACGGCGGGGCTGCAGACCGGGAACAGCACATCGTGGAAGAGCTTGTCGACTTCGAGGCCGGGGTAGTTGCCATCGCCGAAGCGGATCGCCACGTCGACGTCGTCGCGATCGAAATCGAGGACCGAGGAGGAGACATCGATCCGCACATCGGCACCCGGCACCGAATCGAGGAAACGGTCGATGCGGGGCACCAGCCATTTCGCGGCAATCGAGGGCGATGCCGTGACGCGCACCTGGGTGGGGTTTTCCGACTGGCGGATGCGCTGCAGGGCGCGCGTCAGGCCTTCCAGCGCATCGGCCACGGCGGGGCGGAGGAGTTCGCCATGGCGCGTCAGCTGCATGTGGCGGCTGGTGCGCTGGAACAGGGAGACGCCGGTTGCTTCCTCCAGTTCCTTGATCTGGTGGCTGACGGCGGCCGGCGTGACGTTCAATTCCTGCGCGGCTTTTGTGAAGCTCAGGTGGCGGGCGGCGGCATCAAAGGCCTTGAGGGACTGCAGGCCGGGAATGTGGCGCAACATGGGCGATCTTCAAAATCTATTTGATGATTAATATAGAACTCGTCGTTTGTGCCTTGATACACGAGGGTTTATCTTCTCGCCATCGTAGAATTATTAACAGATGTTGAAAATCATGACCCGCCAGATTGCCACTGCAACCCCCAGCCTGAACCTGTGGACCAGCCTCGAAACCGCCGCCCGTGCCGCCGCCCGGCATTTTGCCTCGCGTGGCGAGGATAACGCCGCGCTGGCCATGCTGGACCACGAGCAGAACCAGATCCGCCAGTCGAGCCGCCATTGGCTCGTCGGCTGAACGTCCTCTCTGCCTTGGCCCCGGTGTAACAGCCGGGGCCGATTTTTTGCTCAATCCCGCTTTGGGTGCCCGGCGGTCGTTCCGCCGTCGATCTGCAGGGCTGCGCCCGTCATGAAGAGGGCATGCGGCGAGGCGAGATAGAGAATCGCTGTGGCGATTTCCGCCGGCGTGGCGATGCGATTCAGAGGGGCCGCATTGGCGAGCGCCTGTTCGGTTGCCTTCGGATCGGTTGAAGCGTCAATCACATCGCGGCGGACCATGTCGGTATCGACGTAGCCCGGGCAAACGCAGTTGACGCGGATCTCGGGTGCAAGCTCCAGCGCCAGTGCGCGGGTGAGGTTCACGACGCCGCCCTTCGAGGCGCAATAGACAGCAAGGCCGGCCTCTCCGATGAGCCCGGCATCGGAGGCCAGGTTGACGATGTTGCCTTGCGAGGCACGAAGATGGGGCAGGGCCGCCTGGATGCAGAAGAAGGTGCCCTTGAGGTTGATGTCGAGCGTCTGGTCCCAGAGCGCCTCGGTCATTTCCTCCACGGGGCCGCCATGGGCCACACCGGCGCAGTTCACCAGAATATCGAGACCTCCCAATTCGGTGGCCGCCGTTTCGACGATGAGCTTGCAGGCATCGGCGCCTGAAACGTCGCCCGGCACGCCGATGGCCTCGAGCCCAAGCGTGGCGATGGCTTTCTCGGTAGATTGAACGGTGCTGCCGTTGACCGCCACGCGGGCACCTGCGGCAAGGAAGGCTTCGACCGTCGCCCGGCCGATGCCGCGTGTGCCGCCGGTGACGAGAATGCGCTTTCCGGCGAAGTCGAGGGTCACGGTGTCAGCGTCCCTTCCATTGGGGCTTGCGTTTTTCGGCGAAGGCCCTGGCGCCTTCAAGCTGATCCTCGCTGGAATAGAGGATGTCGACGGTCTTCAGCTTGCGCTTCGTCACCATGTCGAAGGCCTGCTGAACGGGGAGGTGTGCCGTGTCCCGCGTGATTTCCTTGATGGCGGCGAAAACGAGGGGCGGGCCATCGGCCAGCTGGTCCGCCACTTCGCGGGCGCGGTCCATCAACTTGCCCGCCGGAACGACCTCGTTGATGAGGCCCCAGTGTTTCGCTTCCGTGGTATCGATGCGGCGGCCGGTGAAGAGCATTTCCATCGCCACGTGATAGGGGATGCGGCGGGGGAGCTTGATGGACGCGGCATCGGCCACCGTGCCGGAATTGATTTCGGGCAGCGCGAAGGTGGCGTGCTCGGCGGCGATGATGATGTCGCAGGAGATCATGATCTCGAAGCCGCCGCCGAAGGCGAGGCCGTTCACCGCGCAGATGACGGGCTTGTTGAGGTTGGGCAATTCCTGCAAGCCGCCGAAGCCGCCGACACCATAATCCGAGTCCGGTGCCTCGCCTTCGGCTGCGGCCTTCAGGTCCCAGCCGGGGCAGAAGAATTTTTCGCCGGTGCCGGTGAGGATGGCGACACGGAGTTCGGGGTCATCGCGGAAGCTCGCGAAGATGTTGCCCATGATGCGCGAGGTCGCGGCATCGATCGCGTTGGCCTTGCCGCGCTCGATCCTGACTTCGAGGACGCGCCCGCGGCGGGTGGTGTGGATTGGGGTGGTCATGACGGAAGCTCCGTAGGCTGATGATCGGCGGCTAATCGTGTTGAAAGTGCCCTCATCCGGCCTGGCGGCCACCTTCTCCCATGCCTCACGGCACGGGAGAAGGCCCATCGGTCTGCCGCCTTCTCCCGTGGCTCTTGCCATGGGAGAAGGTCCCGACAGGGGGATGAGGGCTGGTGCGGCGTAGTCATTCCTGTCGCATCCTGATCAGGGCATCGACGGCGATGGCGCCATTGGGGAGTACGAGCAGGGGGTTGACGTCGAGTTCCTCGATCAGGCCGCGCTGGGCTTCGGCGAAGGCGGCGACCGCCTCGATGGCGGCGATGACCGCTGCCTGATCGCCGGATTTGCCGCGGAAGCCTTCGACGAGTTTCCAGACTTTCAGCGTCTTCAGTGCGCGCTCGATCTCGGCGCGCGAGGTGGGGAGGATCAGCGTCACCGCATCCTTCAGCAGTTCGGTGAGGATGCCGCCGGCGCCGACGACGAGGGCCGTGCCGAACTGCGGATCGGACTTGAGGCCGATGATGAGTTCGGCGATGGCACCCATGACCATGCGCTCGACCAAAACATCGGGCGCGAGCTTTGACATGCGGGCGGCGGCGGCTTCGACTTCCGCTGCCGTCTTGAGGTTCAGCGCCACGCCGCCTGCCTCGGTCTTGTGGGCGATGGCGGTGGAGGAGGTTTTCAGCGTGACGGGAAACCCAAGCTTTTCCGCAGCAGCCACAGCATCGGCGGCCTTGCAGACGATGCCGTCCGGAACCGACAGGCCATGTGACTTCAGCAATTGCTTCGCGTCGTACTCGCTCAAAATCCTTTCGCCGGATCCCCTGACGGATGGCAGCAGCATTTCTGGCGGCGCATCGGACCGCGCCCAGTTGCGGCCGATGAAGGCGGCGGCTTCGAAGGCGGTCAACGCATCGTCGAGGCCCATCATCGGGGCTACGCGTTGAGCGGACAATTCGGCGGCGAGGGGAAGCGGCATGCCTTCCGAGAGTGTGGCGACGACCGCGGCGCGGGCGCCGGTTGCTTCTGATGCGTGAGCCAGCGCGCGGGCGGTGACGGCCCAGGCATCGGGCTTCATCTTGGGGTGGGTGGGCGTATCGAGGATCACCATCGCCACGTCGAAGCCGCCTTTCAGCACTTCGGTGAAGGTGGCCTTCAACTTCTCCGGCTGGTTCCAGATGAAGGTGTGATAGTCGAGCGGATTGTCGATGGCGACATATTCGTTCAGCGTTGCCGCGACGCGTGGGCGTGTCTCGTCGTTGAAGGGCGGGAAGCTGACTTGTCTCTCCAGCGCCATGTCGGCGACGAGGGCCGCTTCGCCGCCGGAACAGCTCATCGAGACGAGCGTCGAACCCGCGATGGGGCCGCCGTTGTGCAGAAACTTCAGCGTTTCAGCGAAGGCGGAGACGGATTTCATGCGCGCCACGCCGTAACGCTCGAAGAGGGCGTCATAGAGCGTGTCGGCACCGGCGAGGGAGGACGTGTGGCTCATCGCCACCTTGGCGCCCTGTTCGGAGCGGCCGGTCTTCAGCACCACGATGGGCACCTTGCGCTGGCGTGCCAGCAGCGCGGCGCGGGCGAAGCCTGCGACATCGGGGAGGCCCTCGACGTGGAGGCCGATGGCCGAGATGCGCGGATCGCCTGAGAGGGCCTCGACCATGTCGTGCATGCCGACATCGACCTGATTGCCGATGGAGAATACGGCGGCGACGGGAAGCCCGCGCATCATCATGGTGAAGTTGCAGGCGATGTTGCCGGACTGCGTGACGAGTGCCACGCCACGCTCCACCGGCTCGAGGCCGGTTTCATCGGGCCAGAGTGCGGCGCGCGAGAGGGTGTTGACGAAGCCGTAGCAGTTTGGTCCCATCAGTGGCATGCCGTTGGCGGCCTTGAGGAGTTCATCCTGCAGGTCGCTGTTGCCGGTCTCGGCGAAGCCCGCCGCATAGATGACGGCACCGCCGCAGCCCTTGGCCTTCAGTGCACGGACGATCTCGATGGTAGGCTCGCGCTTCACCGCGACGAAGGCAGCATCGATGGGGCCGTCGATTTCGTCCACCGACTTCAGCGTGGGGATGCCGGCGAGTTCCTCGCGCTTCGGATGCACGGCCCAGATTTTGCCCGTGAAGCCCAGTTCCTGCGTGCGCCGGATGGCGACGGCACATTCATTGCCGCCAATGAAGGCGATGGAGGTGGGGTTGAGGAGGCGGGTGATTGGCTTGGTCATTCTCATTCTTTTCCTTCCCTCTCCCCTCGCGGGAGAGGGTGTCATGCGAAGCATGACGGGTGAGGGGACCCCTCATCCGGCGCTTCGCGCCACCTTCTCCCGCAAGGGGAGAAGGGAGTTAACCACCCAGCGGTCTCAGCAGCGCGCGGCTGATGATGTGGCGCTGGATTTCGGATGTGCCTTCCCAGATGCGCTCCACCCTTGCATCGCGCCAGATGCGCTCCAGTGGCAGGTCGCTCATCAGGCCCATGCCGCCGTGGATCTGGATCGCCTCGTCCGCCACGAAGGCCAGCATCTCGGTGGCTTTGAGCTTCGCCATCGCCATGTCCATGTCGGTGACGGTCTTGTTGTCGAACTTCCATGCGGCTTCGAGTGTCAGAAGCTCGGCGGCCTTCAACTCCATCGCCATGTCGGCAAGCTTGAAGCTGACGCCCTGGAACTTGCCGATCTGCTGGCCGAACTGGTGGCGGTCCACCGCATATTGCTTGGCATGATCGAGAGCGCGTTCGGCGCGGCCGATGCAGGTGGCGGCGACCTGAAGCCTTGTAGCACCCAGCCAGTCGTTCGCGACTTCGAAGCCCTTGTGAATTTCGCCCAGCACCTGGCTCTTGTGCACACGGCAATCGTTGAATTCGAGGATGCAATTGTTGTAGCCGCGATGCGAGACGTTCCTGTAGCCGGGGCGGACGGTGTAGCCCGGCGTTCCCATGTCGATGAGGAAGGCCGTGATGAGCTTCTTCTTGCCGCGAGGAGTTTCCTCCTCGCCCGTTGCCGCGAAGAGGATGACGAAGCTTGCTTCATCGGCGTGGCTGATGAAGTGCTTGGTGCCGTTGATGATGAAGTCGTCGCCATCCTGTTTTGCAAAGGTCTTCATGCCGCGCACATCCGAGCCGACGCCGGGTTCGGTCATCGCGAGGCAATCGGATTTCTCGCCGCGTACCGCCGGGAACAGGTACTTCTCGCGCTGCTCGCCTTCGCAGGCCATGAGGATGTTGGAGGGGCGCGCAACGCAGGTCCAGTGCAGCGCGTAGTTGGCGCGGCCGAGTTCTTTTTCGTACAAGACCCATGTGAGCGTATCGAGGCCAGCACCACCCACTTCGGCCGGCATGTTGGCGGCGTAGAGTCCGGCTTCGATGGCCCTGGCCTTGATCTGGTCGCGGAGGTCGTGGCGGAGAACGCCCGTTTCCTCGACCTCGGCCTCGTGCGGATAGAGTTCGTTGGCGACGAAATCCTTCGTCGTCTTCACGATCATCTGCTGTTCTTCGGTGAGAAGGAAATCCATTACTCAGCTCACTTGATGTGGAAGGTTTCGACATGGCCGTCGATGGCGATGTCCTGCCCGTTGATCATGAAGGCGGCGGGGCTGCTGAGGAAGACGGCCAGCGCCGCCACTTCATCGGGTTCGGTCAGGCGTTCGAGCGACTGGTTGGAGACAATCTCCTTTGCCACCACGTCGAAGGGCACGCCGCGCACGTCGGCCTCGCCCTGGATGACGCGATTGATGCGGTCGCCCTTGACCGAGCCGGGGCAGATGGCGTTGCAGCGGCCGTTGAAGCGGCCCATCTCGATCGCCAGCGACTTGGTGAGGCCGATGACGCCCCACTTCGCGGCGGCATAGGGTGTGCGGTTGCCGAAGCCGTGCTGGCCGGCATTCGACGACAGGTTGATGATGGTGCCGGACTTCTGGTCCTTCATCACCGCCACAGCGCGCTTGGCGCAGAGGAAGTAGGAATCGAGGCAAATCTCGATGCATTCCTTCCAGTCGGCGAGTTCGATGCCTTCGACAGGGGACGTCGGGCCCTTGATGCCGGCGTTGTTCACCAGCACGTCGAGGCCGTCCATGTCGTCAAGCGCGTCGTCGAACCAGGCGTTGATCTGGCCTTCGTTGCGGACGTCGACCTTGCTCGCCGCGATATCCGGGAATTCATCGCGGAATTTGGCAAGGGCTGTTTCGTTGACGTCGCAGATGTGGACAGTGGCGCCTTCCGCCGCGAAAGCGCGGGCGATGGCTTTGCCTATGCCGTCTGCTGCGGCGGTGATCATGACGCGTTGTGCTGGCATGTGGTGCTCCCCGTTATCGATTGTCATCCCCGCATTCATTGCGGGGACCCATCGTGCTTAAAATTCGATTTTTGAGAATGCTGCACAATGGGTCACCGGGACAAGCCCGGTGATGACAGATCAGGATTTGGTTTTTGCGGGCTTCTTCTTCCTTGCCTTCAGCTCGCGTTCAAGCACCAACCCGGCGCCGATCTTGTGCTTCTTGAAGAGCTTCATCATGTCGACGAGGATGGCGTTGCGCTTGGCTTCGATCTCGGAGACCTTGCGGCCCTGGGCTTGCGCCTCGCAGCCTTCGACGAGGCGCTTCTCGAGTTCGGCATTCCATTTCGGGAATTTGAGGTCTGTCCAGTCGAGTTCCAGCGTCGGGTCGAACTGCTTGATGAAGTCCTTCATGCCGCCGGGGCCGCCGGCCACGTGATAGGTGAGGAAGGAGCCCATGAAGGCCCAGCGCATGCCCGCCGAATAGACGATCGAGTCGTCGATATCGCCGGTGGTCGCAATATCCTTGTTGAGGATGTGGAGCGCCTCGCGCCAGAGGGCTTCCTGCAGGCGGTCGCAGACGTAGCCCATGATCTCGCGCTTCAGCCTCAGCACCTGCATGCCGATGGCCTCGAAATATTCCGTGGCGCGGTCGAGCGATTCAGGGGCTGTCTTCTCGCCCGGCACGATCTCGACCAGCGGCAAGAGATAGACCGGGTTGAAAGGATGGCCAATGATGACGCGTTCGGGGTGCTGGCATTGGCTCTGCAGGTTGGTGGGCAGGAAGCCGGAGGAGGAGGAGGCGATGATCACGTCAGGTGCAGCTGCGGCGTCGATATCGCGGAAGAGCTTGATCTTGAGGTCTTCGCGCTCGGGCGCTGCTTCATGGATGAAGTCAGCCTTGGAGGCCATCTCCTTCAAGTCGGTGGTGAACGTGAGCTTGCCTTTCTTCACCGGCTTGCCGAGGAGGGCTTCGAGAGAGGGCCAGGCGGTCTTGATCTGGGCTTTCAGCTTGTCTTCGGCGGCGGGCGAAACGTCGAAGGCGATGACGTTGTAGCCGCGGAAGAGGAGGCGGGCGGCCCAGCCGGCGCCGATGAGGCCGGTTCCGGCGATGCCGACGGTCTTGATGGTGCGGGCCATGTTACTTCTTCCTCGGCGCGAGCTTCAGGATTTGGCGGCCTTCGTCCGGCGAGGCGACCCTGGTGCCCAGAAGCTCGATGATCTTGACCGCCTTTTCGACCAGCGTGCCGTTGGACGCGTAGACGCCGCGCTCGAGGTAGAGGTTGTCTTCGAGGCCCACACGCACATGGCCGCCCAGCAGCACGGCCTGCGCCACGGCGGGAAATTCGTTGCGGCCGATGCCGAAGGCGGCCCAGATGGCGCCAGGCGGAAGCTGCGCCTTCTGATAGGCCATGGTTTCGCTGTCATAGGGCGCACCCCACGGGATGCCGAGGCAGAGCTGGAACAGGGGAGGATCCTGGATCAGGCCTTCCATGTGGAGCTGCTTGGCGAACCAGAGATTACCGCTATCGAAAATCTCCATCTCGGGCTTCACGCCGTAGGACATGATGAGCTTCGCCTGTTCGCGGAGCTGGGCGGGCGTCTGGATGACGATGGTATGGCCGTCGCCGAAATTCAGCGTTCCGCAATCCAGCGTGCAGATTTCGGGCTTCAGTTCCTTGATGTGGATGAGGCGTTCCTGCGGGCCGACCAAATCGGTGCCCTGGCCCCAGTGCATGGGGTTTTCGCCGGCACCCACCTCGACATCGCCGCCCATGCCGGCGGTGAGGTTGATGATGACTTCGGTGTTTTTCGCGCGGATGCGTTCCATCACCTCGCGGTAAAGATCGACGCTTCTCGCACCCTTGCCGGTTTCGGGGTTGCGCACATGGCAATGCACCACCGTGGCGCCGGCGCTGGCGGCTTCCAAGGCCGAATTGGCGATTTGCTCGGGCGTTACCGGAATGGCCGGGTGCTTGCCGACGGTGTCGCCCGCGCCGGTGACGGCGCAGGTGATGATGACTTTGGGCTGCATGGAATCCTCCTGATGGTGGAGCGGAGACTAGGCCGTGCGCAGAATGAGCATTTGACTTTTTTCGCCACAGGCTTTTCTTTTATCGCCATGGCGCGTTACGATGTCGTGTTCCTGCTGGTGCCGAAGTTCTCGATGATCGCGCTGTATGGGGCGCTCGAGCCCTTGCGGGTCGCCAACCGCTTCGCGGGGCCGACCTTCTCGTGGCGCTTCGTATCGGCGGATGGGCAGCCGGTGGCGGCCTCGAACGACATTCCGGTTTCAGTGTCTGGCACGCTTTCAGATGTCGGCACGCCGGACATGGCGGTGATCTCCGCCAGCTATGCGCCCGAAAAGGGCATCACCCGGCCGATGCTTGCGGCGATCAAGGCGCTGGCGCGGCGGCGGGTGCTGATGGCGGCGATCGATACCGGGCCGTTCCTGCTGGCGGAGGCAGGCGTGCTCGACGACTATCGCGCCACCTGCCATTGGGAAAGCCTGCCGGGATTTCGCGAGAGCTATCCGAAGGTGCTGGCGGAGCAGTCACTCTATGTGACGGACCGTGACCGCATGACCTGTGCAGGCGGTGCGGCGGCGATCGACATGATGCTCGACTGGATCGGGCGGCTGCTGGGACGGCCGCTGGCGGTGATGGTGGCGGACCAGCTCGTCCACTTCCGTTCGATGGAGGCACCAACGCAGGCGAGGCTTCCGACGGCGGCGCGCTATGGCACCACGGATGCGCGGCTGTTGAAGATCATCACGGCGATGGAAGAGCAGGGAGAAGACCCGCTCGATGCGGCGGGACTGGCGCAGGTGGGGGGAATTTCGGTGCGGCAGATGGAACGGCTGTTCCATGATGTGCTGAAGGAGCGGCCGATGGGCTTTTACCTGAAGCTGCGGCTGGAGAAGGCGGAGCGCCTCATCACCTATTCAGGCATGAGCATCCGCGAGATTGCGGTGGCTTGCGGGTTTTCCTCGCTGCCGCTGTTCTCGCGCAGCTTCCGCGCGCGTTACGGGAAGCCGCCGTCGGCGCTGCGGGCTACTTGATTATTGCAACGGACTTGGCTTCAATCGCGCTCATGACGGCGGCGCTTGCGACATTGATGCTCCTGACCCTGCCGAATGTGCCGCCGGGGCCGGAAAACTGGTGCCAGGTGGGCCAGCAGGTGATGATTCCCGATGGGCGGGAAGGACCCGTTACCTCGGTATCCGGCGATATCTGCAAGGTGCTGGTCTACGGCGAGAAATATGTTTCGCTGTGGGCGTACTTCCTGATCGAGCCGGCGCACCCCAGATATGGGAGGTAGCTTTTTGAGTTAATCGTCAATCACTTACACACCCATCTGCCAGTTCTTGATGAACTCCATCGGCCATAGCAGCATGATGATGTTGAGCGTGAGATTGTCGCGGATCATGACCGCCGCCAGCAATTCGAAGAACAGGCAGATGGCGATGCTGGCCCAAACGGGGAGCCGGGATGCAAGCAGGAAGCCGAGCAGCATGGCCAGAATGTCGCTGAAGGAATTCAGGATGCTGTCGCCGAAATAGTCGAGCGAGACCGTCTGTTCGCGGTAGCGGTTGATGATGAAGCTGGTGTTCTCGAGGATTTCCCACGTGCTCTCGACGAGCGTTGCGGCTGCGAGGCGCGATCCGAAGCTCCAATGGCGGAAGAAGGCGTAAGCCGCGGCATAGAACAGGAAGCCGTGGATCACATGGCTCAGCGTGTACCAGTCACTGAAGTGCTGGGAGGTTTCATCGCTCGCCGCCGGGCCGAACCACAGCTTCACGCTGCCGCAGGTGCAGATGGGGACGCGCCCCATGGCCCACAGAATGACGAGGGTGGCGCCGATCATGGCCGCAGCAAGAGCGATGCCGCGTGCGGTGGAGGTCCGTGGCGCGGAAAGTGCCGCCATCGCTTTCGTGTTCCCAAGCCAGCGCGCGACATTGCGGCCTCTGCCCCCAAGGGTTTTCGGATGACGGCGTTAACGGCCACTTAAAGGGTGTTCAGCCAAGGTGCTGGTGTGTGAGCAGCGTTCAATTGCGTCCGGGTGCCTGATGTCCTCCGTGGAAGTCACGAAGAGAAGCGAATTGCCGATGGTGCGGCCAGAGGTCGCCATCGCGGTCTTCGGCGCTACGCTGTTTTCCAGCGCGCTGCTCATGTTCCTCATCCAGCCGATGTTCGCCAAGATGGCGCTGCCGCGGCTTGGCGGCACGGCGGCCGTCTGGTCGCTGGCGCTGGTGTTCTTCCAGGGCGTGCTGCTGCTGGGCTATGGCTATGCCCATATCCTGGTGAAGGCCTTCAGCCTGCGTACCGGCGTCATCATCCATGTGCTGGTGATGGCGAGTGCCGTCATCAGCCTGCCGATCAGCATTTCGGCGGGATGGGAGATTCCGCCGGAACAGGGCGAGGCGTTCTGGCTCATGGGGCTGTTCGCAGCCTCCGTCGGTCTGCCGTTCTTCGCGATTTCCGCCAATGCGCCGCTGCTGCAGTCGTGGTTCTCGCGCTCGGGCCACGCGCAGTCGCATGATCCTTACTTTCTCTATGGCGCCAGCAATGCCGGAAGCTTTGCGGCGCTGCTGGCCTATCCGCTGGCGGTGGAGCCATTCCTCGGCCTGCTGCCGCAGACGCATCTGTGGAGTGCCGCCTATATCCTGCTTGTCGTCATGGTGGGGTCGTGCGGATTTCTTGCCGCCGTAGCGCTCAACGCTACAGCGGGTGCTGCCAGCGCCGAAGCGCCGGCTGCGAAGGTGACATGGGTTCAGCGTCTTGTCTGGGTGATGCTGTCCTTCGTGCCCTCGGGACTGCTGGTCGGCACGACGGCGCATATTGCGACCGATCTCGTCTCGGCACCGTTCATGTGGGTCGTGCCGCTGGCGATCTATCTCCTCACCTTCGTCATCACCTTCCAGACGAAGCCGTGGATCGGGCATGGCTTCGTGATCGACAGGCTCGGCGTCGTCATCGCACCCTTGTGCCTGTTCGTACTGTCGCCCGCCACGCAGCTGTGGCTGGTGCCGCTGCACCTGCTGGTCGTCTTCACGCTGATGATGGCGTGCCACGGCGAACTCGTGCGCTTCCGGCCTGCTGCCGGAAAGCTGACGGAATTCTTTTTCCTGATGTCGCTCGGCGGTGTGCTGGGCGGCATGTTCGCGAGCCTTGCGGCACCCAACATCTTCGACAGCGTGCTCGAGTATCCGCTGCTGATGATCGCTGCCTTCGTGGCGGTGGGGCTGGTGCGGGAGACCGGCGCGCTGGTTACGCGGCGGCTGCTGCTGGCGCTTGCCATGCTGCCGGTGGCGCTGGGCATCGTGTGGCTGACCGGCGATGCCGGGGCAGAGGCGAAGAACACCATTCTCATTTCCTGGCTGCTGGTGTCGCTGGCGCTGCTGCTGATCCTGAGCCGCGAGCCGCTGGCGCAGGGGGTGGTGCTGGTTTCCGTGATGATGATCTATGGCACGGTGAGCAAGATTCCCGCCCCCATTGCACAGTCGCGCAGCTTCTATGGCGTGCTCTCGGTCTACCCCGCGCTCGACGGGCGCTATCATTTGCTGGCGCATGGGACGACGAAGCACGGCTCGCAATTGCGGAAGGACGAGAATGGCCTCAGGATCACCACCAATCCCGAGCCGCAGTCGTATTACTATTCCAACGGTCCGTTCGGCTCGCTGATCCGCCACCTTCGCGACGGCGGCAGCCGGCTTGAGAGGGTCGCCATCATCGGGCTGGGCACCGGGGCCATGGCTTGCCATGCGCTGCCGGGCGAGACCTGGGCTTTCTACGAGATCGACCCCGAGGTGGTGCGGATCGCGCAGGACCCGGAGTATTTCACCTATCTGCGCGACTGCGGGAATGAGCCTCCCATCGTGATGGGCGACGGGCGCCTGCGCCTGCAGCAGGCCGCGCCCGAGAGCTTTGACCTGATCGTGCTCGATGCCTTCTCGTCGGACTCGGTGCCGGCGCATCTGATGACGGTCGAGGCACTCGACATGTATCTTTCCAAGCTGAAGCCTGATGGGGTGGTGGTCTTCCACATTTCGAACCGCTTCATGGAGCTTGCCAGCGTCATCGAGGGCGCGGCGCGGGCGCGCGGGCTCAAGGCGTGGTACAATGCGCTCGACCTCAAGTACTGGAACCCGGACCCCTCGAAGCTCGACCTGAGACCGCATCTCGCCATCATCGGGAAGTCGCCCATGGCGGTGCGTGGGCTCGCCACCGACGAAGCCTGGCACCGTGCCACGGCGGATGAGGCGACGACGCCATGGACCGATGACTACTCGAATGTGATCGGTGCCATCTGGCGGATGTATTCCGGGCAGAATCCCTTCGACAGGTAGCGCGGCCGGGCGTGATGGGGATGCGCGGGGCGCGTGCCATCTGCTAGACTGCCGGGCGAGATGGCTTTACGACCGGAGGCCCGCGCAGTGATCAAGACAACCGCCGAGACCGTTCTCGCCGCCGCCGCGGCGCATGCGGCGAGCTTTCGCAAGCGCCTCGACTCGCTGCCGCAGCATGCGAGGAAAACCCATGGCGACATGGTGCAGATATTCAGGGAGCCGCTGCCCGCACATGGCGGGGACGCGCACGGCGTGATCGACGAGCTGGTGACCAAGGCGGAGCCGGGCCTGCAGTTTTCAGCAGGCAGGCGGTTTTTCGCATGGGTCATCGGCAGCTCGCATCCGGCAGGCGTTGCCGCCGACTGGCTGACGAGCGCATGGGGCCAGAATGCGGGTAACCACATTGCGGCGCCCGCTGCCGCGGCAGTCGAGACGATCGCCGCCGAATGGCTGCTGCAGCTTCTCGGACTGCCGCGCCAATCATCGATCGGCTTCGTGACGGGTGCGACGGTGGCCAACTTCACATGCCTTGCCGCCGCGCGGGGCGAGGTGCTGCGGCAGGCCGGATGGGACGCGGATGCGCAGGGCCTGTTCGGCGCGCCGCCAGTTACGGTGGTGATCGGCGATGACGCTCATGCCACGGTGTTCTCGGCCCTGCAGTTCCTGGGGCTTGGGCATGACCGCGTGACGCGCGTTGCAACCGATGACCAGGGCCGCATCATTCCAGCCGCATTCGCGACGGCGCTTGCAGGCGTCAGCGGGCCGTGCATCGTCATCCTGCAGGCGGGGCAGATCAACACGGGCGGCTTTGACCCGTTTGCCGAGATCATTCCCCTCGCGAAAGCGAAGGGCGCGTGGGTGCATGTCGATGGCGCCTTCGGCCTGTGGGCAGCGGCGGCGCCGGCCAGACGGGCGCTGTGCAGCGGCGTTGCGCTGGCCGACTCCTGGGCGACAGACGGACACAAGTGGCTGCAGGCGCCCTATGACAGCGGCTTTGCCATCGTCAGGGACGAGGTGGCGCATCGGCGTGCCATGACCGTTGCCGCAAGCTACCTGCCGCTGACCGCAGAGGGCGAGCGCGATCCTTCGCATTATGTTCCCGAACTGTCGCGCCGGGCGCGGGGATTTGCGGTATGGGCCATCATCAAGACGCTTGGCGAAAGCGGCATTGCCGAAATGGTCGAACGCAACTGCCGGGTGGCAGCGCGGGTGGCGGAAATTCTTGCGCGCGAGGCGGGCGTGCGGATCGGGAATGACGTGGTGCTGAACCAGGCGATCGCGCGCTTCGGCGCGGACGAGCCGCCCGAACGGGGCGACCAGATTACCGCCGACACCATCGCGATGGTGCAGAAGGAAGGCACCTGTTACGTGGGCAGCGCCAGATGGCGGGGCAGGCTTGTCATGCGGTTTTCCGTCAGCGGCGGGGAGACCACCGAGGATGATGGCGAGCGCAGCGCCGCGGCGATCATCGCGTGCTACCGGAAGGCGCTCAACGGGGCGTGACGTCAGGCGCTCACGTCTGGCGCGCGGACGATGGCGCAGCCGTTGATCTGCCATGTCCCGTCGGGCTGCTGCTCCATGGTGTAGATCGCCTCGTAATTGATGCCATCCGGCCCGACGATCGACACGCGTTGGGTCGGCCTGCCAGAGGCGCTGAACTCAGCCTTGCCGAAGGTGAAGGACTGCGGACGGTAGACCTGCGGATAGCCGTTCCTCACCATGCCCATGAAGGTTTCGGGCGTGGGGAAGATCTGGCGGATCATCGGGGCGGCGTAGCTGTAGGCCCTGGCGCCATCATCGGCGCGGAACGCCTCGATCTGGCCGGAGATGGTGCTCTCGAATTGCGACTTGTCTGACTCGCTCAAGGCCTGGGCATTCGAAACCGTGATCGACATGACGATGGCGGCAAGCACGGCGAGGATGTGGCGCATTCAAACCTCCCTGAAGTGAGACATAATCAGGCAACTACGTAGGATGCAATGAAACGGTTTCGCGTGTGCGCTGCAACATGATGAGAAGGCGCGACTTTTTCTTGGGCGTGAGACCCTGGCCGCACTTGACGGTTGCGAAATGCCGGATGAGTATGCGCACTGGCGAACACAGAATTTCCCCAACCGGCGCGAACTCCGCTTCTCAGTGCGGCGAAACTTGCACCGGAACACGCGGGAGGCCAATTGGGAGGACCATCAATGCCGGCAATCACCATGAAAGTGAATGGACAGGCAGTCTGCGGAGACGTTGAAGGCCGCACGCTGCTTGTCGAATTCCTGCGCGACAAACTCGGGCTGACGGGTACGCACGTCGGCTGCGACACCAGCCAGTGCGGTGCCTGCGTCGTCCATGTGGACGGCAAGGCTGTGAAGTCGTGCACGGCGCTCGCCATTTCCTGCGCCGATTCGGAGGTGACGACCATCGAGGGCCTCGCCAGGAACGGCAAGCTGCACCCGATGCAGGAAGCCTTCCGCGAGCATCATGGATTGCAGTGCGGCTTCTGTACGCCGGGCATGATCATGGCTGCCGTCGACATCGTGAAGCGCAAGGGCAAGAAGCTCGACGAGGACACGATCCGCCACGAGCTGGAAGGCAACATCTGCCGCTGCACCGGATACCAGAACATCGTCGCCGCCGTTAAGGCCGGCGCGGCAAGCATGTAAGGGGGAACGCTCCATGGACAATTCAACCGGAACCGGCATCGGCGCCCGCGTCAGGCGCAAGGAAGATCATCGCTTCATCACCGGCAAAGGCAACTACACCGACGACATCAACCTGCCGAAGCAGACCTATGCCTATTTCGTGCGCAGCCCCCATGCGCACGCTACCATCAAGTCGATCAACACCGCCAAGGCGAAGAAGATGCCGGGCGTCGTTGGCATCTTCACGGGCGATGACATCGCGAACGACAAGCTGGGCGGCCTGATCTGCGGCTGGATGATCCACTCGAAGGACGGCTCGCCCATGAAGGCTGGCCCGCACCCGGTGCTGGCGCAGGGCAAGGTGCGTTATGTGGGTGATCATGTGGCGCTTGTCGTTGCCGAGACGCGCGAACAGGCGAAGGCCGCTGCGGCTGCGGTGAGCGTCGGCTATGTGGCGCTGCCGCATGTCGTCGATGTGGCGGATGCCATGGGCGCCAAGGCCGCGATCCATGATGTTGCGCCCGACAACCGGGTGTTCAACTGGTCGATCGGCGATGAAGGGGCGACCGACGCCGCCTTCAGGAACGCTGCGCATGTGACCAAGATCGACCTCGTCAACAACCGGCTTATTCCCAATGCGATGGAGCCACGCGCGGCAATCGGCTCCTATGACACGGGCAGCGAGAGCTACACGCTCTATACGACGAGCCAGAACCCGCATGTGGCGCGGCTCGTCATCTCCGCCTTCCATGGCCTGGCGCCGGAGCACAAGCTCCGCGTGATCGCACCCGACGTGGGCGGCGGCTTCGGCTCCAAGATCTTCATCTATGCCGAAGAAGTGGCCTGCGTCTGGGCCTCGAAGCATATCGGTGGCCGGCCCATCAAGTGGACGGCGGAACGCTCGGAAAGCTTCCTGGCCGATGCGCATGGCCGTGACCACGTGACCCATGCCGAGCTTGCGACCGACTCCAATGGCAGGATCACCGGCCTCAAGGTTCACACCAAGGCGGCGATGGGGGCGTACCTCTCGACATTCGCCTCCTGCGTGCCGACCTATCTTTACGCGACGCTGCTGTCGGGCCAGTACAATATCCCGAACATCTATGCGGAAGTGGATGCGATCTACACCAACACCGCACCGGTCGATGCCTATCGCGGTGCCGGCCGTCCGGAAGCGACCTATGTGGTGGAGCGCATCGTCGAGACGGCGGCGCGCGAATTGAAGATGGACCCGGCCGAATTCCGCCGGATGAACTTCGTGACGCAGTTCCCGCACCAGACGCCCGTGATCATGTGCTACGACGCGGGCGACTATGCGGCAGCCCTCGACAAGGCACTCGAGATTGCCGACGTGAAGGGCTTTGCCGACCGCAAGTCGGCCGCCGCCAGGTCCGGCAAGCTGCGGGGCCTGGGCTACTCGGCCTACATCGAAGCCTGCGGCATTGCGCCATCGGCGGCCATCGGTTCTCTCGGTGCGGGCGTTGGCCTTTGGGAGTCGGCGGAGGTTCGCGTGAACCCGGTCGGCACAGTGGAAGTGCTGACCGGTTCGCACAGCCACGGCCAGGGCCATGAGACGACGTTTGCACAGCTCGTCTCCGACCGGCTTGGCATCGACATCAACAATGTTGCGATCGTTCATGGCGACACCGACAAGGTGCAGTTCGGCATGGGTACCTATGGCTCGCGCTCGGGTGCTGTCGGCATGACGGCGATTTCCAAGGCGCTCGACAAGATCGAGGCCAAGGCGAAGCGCGTTGCAGCCGCGGTGATGGAAGCCTCCGCCGATGACGTCGAGTTCAAGAACGGCACCTTCACGGTCAAAGGCACCGACAAGAAGATGGCGTTCGGCGAAGTGGCCTTGTCTGCTTACGTGGCGCACAAGTTCAACTCAGCCGAGATCGAGCCGGGCCTGAAGGAGGCGGCGTTCCACGATCCGTCGAACTTCGTGTTCCCGGCCGGCGTCCACATCTGCGAAGTGGAGATCGACACGGACACCGGTGTGACGGACGTCGTCAACTACACGGCGGTCGATGACTTCGGCAACATCATCAACCCGATGATCGTCGAGGGTCAGGTGCATGGCGGCATCGTTCAGGGGATCGGCCAGGCGCTTGCCGAGGGCTGCGTCTATGACAAGCAGTCGGGCCAGCTTCTGACCGGCTCCTACATGGATTACCAGATGCCGCGCGCGGCGAATGTTCCGAACTTCAACCTCGCCTTCACCTGCACGCCGTGCCCGAGCAATCCGCTCGGCATGAAGGGCTGCGGCGAGGCGGGCGCCATCGCCTCTCCGGCGGCGGTGATGAACGCGGTGACGGATGCGCTCGACGTTCGCGACGTGCCGATGCCGGCGACGCCGCATGTCGTCTGGAAGATGCTGCAACCCATGAAGAAGGCTGCCGAGTAAGGCTCGGGGAGGACTGAACAAATGGAAAACTTCAATTACGTTCGTCCCGCCAAGGTGGCGGATGCCGTGAAGGCCATGAAAAAGGCCAAGGACGGCAAGTTCATGGCCGGCGGCCATACGCTGATCCCGACGCTGAAGCAGGGGCTTGCATCACCGACCGACATCATCGATCTCGGCGGGCTCAAGAATACCGGCATCAAGATCGGCGCCAAGTCGGTGGTGATCCAGGCCGGCACCACGCATGCCGAGGTGGCGGCCAGCAAGGAACTGAAGAAGGCGATCCCCGGACTGGCGGCGCTGGCCGGCGGCATCGGCGATCCGCATGTGCGCCACAAGGGCACGATCGGCGGTTCGGTTTCCAACAATGATCCGGCGGCGGATTATCCTTCCGCCTGCCTGGCGCTGGGTGCGACCATCCATACGACGGACCGGAAGCTTGCCGCCGACAAGTTCTTCACCGGCATGTTCTCGACGGCTCTCAAGGATACCGAGATCGTGACGGCGGTGGAATTCCCGCTCGTCAAGAAGTCGGGCTATGCCAAGTTCCCGAACCCGGCCTCGCTTTATGCGATGGTCGGCGTGTTCGTGGCGCAAGGGGCCGATGGCTCGGCGCGGGTGGCGGTGACGGGGGCGGGCCCCGGCGTGTTCCGTGTCGCCGACATGGAAGCGGCATTGTCAAGGAAGTTCGCGGGCTCCTCGCTCGACGGCATCGCGGTTAAGTCCAAGGGCCTCAACAGCGACATGCATGCTTCTGCCGAATATCGCGCGCATTTGATCACGGTCATGGCGAAGCGGGCCGTGGAAGCGGCGAAGTAGGCTTCAACGTTCGCAAGTCTATGAACCCGCGGGCGCAATCTCGCGGGTTCATTGTTTGCGGAGACGTTATGGTGTGTCCGTCATCCCCGCGAAGGCGGGGACCCCGCTGAACAGACAAGCTGGGCCCCGGCCTTCGCCGGGGTGACGAGGTGAGAGTTGAGGAATGACGGGATAAAGCGAATGCAGAATACATTGCCTCAAACGATTGACGACACCGTCTCGCTGCTGCGCTCCACCGGCTATATCGCGGGGCGCGACCTGGCGACGGTGGTGTTCCTGTCGCTCAAGATGGGGCGGCCCTTGTTCCTCGAGGGCGAGGCGGGGGTGGGGAAGACCGAGATCGCCAAGGTGCTGGCCGATGTGCTGGGGCGGAAGCTCATCCGACTCCAGTGCTATGAGGGGCTCGACGTCAACTCGGCGGTTTACGAATGGAACTATTCCGCCCAGATGATTGAGATCCGGCTGGCGGAGGCTTCCGGCGAACTCGACCGGGAGCGGCTGGGGCAGGATATTTTCGCGGAGCGGTTCCTGATCAAGCGGGCGCTGTTGCAGGCGCTGGAAGCCCCAAAGGGCATGGCGCCCGTGCTGCTGATCGACGAACTTGACCGCACCGATGAGGCCTTCGAGGCGTTCCTGCTGGAGGTGCTGTCCGACTATCAGGTGACGATTCCCGAACTCGGCACTATCAGGGCGGAAGAGCCGCCCATCGTCATCATCACCTCGAACCGGACGCGCGAGGTGCATGACGCGCTGAAGCGGCGCTGCCTCTATCATTGGGTGGGTTATCCCGATGCCCGGCGCGAGCTTGAGATCGTCAAGGCGCGGCGGCCGCAGGCTTCCGCCGAACTCGCCAGGGAAGTGGTGCTGTTCGTGCAGTCGCTGCGGGGGATCGACCTCTACAAGGCGCCGGGCGTGGCCGAGACGCTCGACTGGGTGACGGCGCTGCACGAACTCGATTCGCTGACGCTGGACCCGCAGACGGTGAACGACACGCTGGGCGTGCTGCTGAAGTATCAGGACGACATTTCACGCATGCAGGGCACCGAGGCGAAGCGCATCCTCGACCAGATCAGGGATGAAATCCGCGCGTCGTCTCATACATAAGGTCCGATGCAGAGCCCGTTCTCATCCCCCGCCAACCAGAACCAGCCGCCCCTATCGGGCAAGCTGGCCGACAACATCATGCATTTCGGCCGTGTGCTGCGGGAGGCGGGGATTCCAGTGGGGCCGGGCGCGGTGATCGATGCGCTGGATGCGGCGATGTCCGGCTCGCTTCGGACACGCGATGATTTCTACTGGACGCTGCACGCGGTGTTCGTGAAGCGCCGCGACCAGCGCGAGGTGTTCGACCAGGCGTTCCATGTGTTCTGGAAGAAGCCGAAGATGCTGGAACAGCTGATGCAGCTGTTCTTTCATTCGATCACGCGGGATGCGGGCGAGAAGGCGAAGCAGGCCGGTTTCCGGCGGCTGGCGGAGGCGATGTTCGACAAGCACGAAGCCCCCAGTCAGCAGCGGCAAAAGAAAGATGACATCGAGGTCGATGCCACGATGACGGCTTCGGCGGAGGAAGTGTTCCGCACCAAGGATTTCGAGCAGATGACGGTGGCCGAGCAGGCGCAGGCGAAGGCGGCCATCGCGCGGTTGCGGCTCAATCGCACCGAGGTGATGACAAGGCGCTATCAGCGTTCGATGAAAGGTCCCGCCATTGACATGCGGCGCACGCTGAAGGGTTCACTGAGGGCCGGGGGCCACTTCATCGATCTCGAACGGCGGGAGAAGCAATGGCATGAGCCGCCGCTGGTGGTGCTGTGCGATATCTCTGGTTCCTGCTCGAACTATTCCCGCATGTTCCTGCATTTCCTCCACGCGCTGACGAATGACCGCGACCGGGTGACGGTGTTCCTGTTCGGGACGAGGCTCACCAACATCACGCGCGAGTTGAAGCGACGCGACATCGACGAGGCGATGGCAAAAGTCTCTGGCGCGGTGAAGGACTGGTCGGGCGGCACGCGCATCGGCACGTCGCTGAAGGAGTTCAATTACAAGTGGGCGCGGCGGGTGCTGACTCAAGGTGCGCATGTGCTGCTGATGACGGACGGGCTTGACCGCGAGGACACGACGACACTCGAACACGAAATGGAGCGCCTGCATCGGCAGACCAAGCGGGTGATCTGGCTCAACCCACTGCTGCGCTACGATGGTTTCAAGGCGCTGGCCGGCGGCATCCGCGCGATGATGCCGCATGTCGACGAGTTCAGGCCGGTTCACTCGCTCGACTCGCTCCGCGATCTGGCAGCCGCGCTTGCAGGGCCGCCGTCGCCGGAGCATGATCCGCGCAAGTGGATGCGGCGTGACCCGGATGGTGCCGGCCCATTCCTCCGCCCGCCACCCCCCACCCCAACCCCTCCCCACAAGGTGGAGGGGCTTTAAGAGGAGGCCATCATGGCCGCATCCGATCACACGATTTTGCAACAGGCCGCCGACTGGCTGGCAGAGGGCCGCAAGGTGGCGATTGCCACGGTGGTCGAGACATGGGGTTCCGCGCCGCAGCCCATCGGCAGCCAACTGGTGATCGATGCCGATGGCAATTTCATCGGCTCGGTTTCGGGTGGCTGTGTGGAAGGTGCCGTGGTGACGGAGGCGCTCGACATCATCGGCAGCGGCAAACCAAAGCTTCTGCAGTTTGGCGTGGCGGATGAGACCGCGTGGAAGGTGGGATTGGCCTGTGGCGGGAAGATCGGCGTCTATGTGGAGCCAGTGAATTGAAGCGAGACCTGCTCGTACAGCTTCTGGCGGCGCGGGCCAACCGGCAGGCGGTGGCGCTCATCACCGATCTTGCGACCGGCGAGCAGCGACTGGTGCCGCGGGCGCAGGCGGGGAATGATCCGTTGGCGGAGAAACTCGACGAGGCCTTTCGCTTTGACCAATCGGGCAGTCATGACGGGAAGTTCATCAACATCCACAATCCGCCGCTGCGGCTCGTGATCATCGGGGCCGTTCACATTGCGCAGAGCGTCATCCCCATGGCGCAGCAGCTTGGCTATGATGTGACGGTGATCGACCCGCGCGGAGCCTTTGCAACGGGCGCGCGGTTTCCTGGCATCGCGCTTCATGCCGAATGGCCGGACGAGATCCTGCCGCAGATCGGGCTCGACCCGCGCACCGCGATGATTGCGCTGACGCATGACCCGAAGATCGACGACCCCGCGCTCAATGCCGCGCTGAAGTCTGATATCTTCTACATCGGCGCGCTGGGCTCGAAGAAGACACAAGCCGCGCGCGCGCAACGGCTGAGGGATCACGGCTTCTCGGACGAACAGATCGCGCGCATCCATGGGCCCATCGGCATCAACATCGGGGCGAAAGGCGCACCGGAGATCGCCGTCTCGATCATGGCCGAGATGACGCGCGCGCTGCGGCTCGGAGACTGAACATGATCTTCGGCGAATTGTCCGTGGCGGAGGCCGAGGGCGCGATCCTTGCGCATTCGGTGAAGCATTCGGCCGGCATGTTCAAGAAGGGACGCAGGCTTTCCGCCGATGATATCGCGGTGCTGGTTTCATCGGACATCAGCCAGGTATTTGCCGCGAAGCTTTCGGCTGAGGATGTGCCGGAGGACCAGGCCGCGGCGGCCATTGCCCGCATCACCGGGGCCGAGGGCACCACCGCGCAGGCGCCCTTCACGGGCCGCGCCAATCTGCATGCGTCCGTCCACGGCCTTGCAATCGTCGACATCGAACGCGTGCGGGCGCTGAACCGGCTGCATGAGAGCCTGACGCTTGCGACCGTCGCGCCCTTCGCCATCGTCGAGCCGCGCGAGATGGTAGCGACTGTCAAGGTCATCCCCTTTGCGGTGCCGCGCGAGGTGCTGGACAGGGCGCTGGCGATCATCGGCGGCATACCGCTGATCAAGGTCGAGGATTTCAAGGGCAAGCGGGCGGGGCTCGTCATCACGAGGCTGCCGCAGACGAAGGCTTCGATCATCGCGAAGTCGGAAGACTCGATCCGTGAGCGCATCGGCGCGCTGGGGGGCACGGTGGCTGCGGTGCGCGTTGCCGATCACCGCATCGCGGAGGTGACGGCCGCCATTGCCGACATGCGGGCAGCGAAGCTCGACCCGATCCTCGTGTTCGGGGCATCCGCCATCGTCGACCGGGGCGATGTCATCCCGTCCGCCGTGGTGAAGGCGGGGGGCGAGGTCATCCATCTCGGCATGCCTGTCGACCCCGGCAACCTGATGATGTTCGGGGCGATCGGTGGAACGCCGGTGATCGGGGTTCCGTCCTGCGCGCGGTCGCCGAAGCTCAACGGCTTCGACTGGGTGCTGGCGCGGGTGATGGCGGGGGTGGCCGTGACGGCGCAGGACATCATGGACATGGGGGCGGGGGGGCTTCTGGCCGAAATTCCCACCAGGCCGGCGCCGCGCGAGGGAAAGCCCAAGGTGCAGCGGGCGCCGCGCGTGGCGGCGATCGTTCTGGCGGCGGGACAATCCTCGCGCATGGGATCGAACAAGCTGCTGGCCGAACTTCACGGTCAGCCGATGATCGCGGCGACGGTGAAGGCGGTGTTGCCCGCTGCCGATGCAGTGATCATCGTGACCGGGCGGGATGCGGAGCAGATGATGGCGGCGCTCGACGGATTGAACGTTGCCGCCGTGCACAATGCGGAGTTCGCGGAAGGCCTTTCGACCTCGCTGAAAAAGGGCATCGCGGCGCTGCCCGATGACATCGATGCCGCGGTGATCGCGCTGGGCGACATGCCGCTCGTCGATGCGCCGGCGATTTCCCGGCTGATCGCGGCGTTCAATCCCGCCGAGCACCGCTCGATCATCGTGCCGGTGCGCAAGGGCCAGCGCGGCAACCCGGTGCTTTGGGGGCGGCAGCATTTCGAGGCGCTGAAGGCACTGAGCGGCGACAAGGGCGCGCGCGGCCTACTCGATCAGTATGCGGATGAAGTGGTCGAGGTCGAGATGCCGGATGACGCGGTGCTGACGGACGCCGACACGCCGGAGGCGCTGGCGGCTATGATAGCAGCCCGTTCGACCTGAAGCTGAAGTGGCCCTTGCGGCCGACGATCACATGGTCGTGCACCATCACGCCCAACCGCTGGCCGCCATCGACGATCTTCTTCGTCATGTCGATATCGGCCATGGAGGGCGTCGGATCGCCCGAGGGGTGATTGTGGACGAGAACGATTGCAGAAGCCGCCAGTTCGAGTGCCCGCTTCACCACTTCCCGCGGGTAGACGGGGGTATGATCGACGGTGCCCTGCTGCTGCACTTCATCAGCGATCAACTGGTTCTTCTTGTCGAGGAACAGGATGCGGAACTGCTCGATCTCGTTGAAGGCCATGGCCGCGCGGATATATTCGAGAATGGCGTTCCAGGTGTTCAGCACCGGGCGGTTGATGACCTGGCCGCGCATCAAACGCATGGCGGCAGCGTGCACGACCTTCAGCTCGGTGACGACAGCCTCGCCCACGCCACGCACTTCCATGAGCCGATCCGGCTCGGCGCTGAGAACTTCGGCGAAAGTACCGAACCGCGCCAGAAGCTGTTTCGCCAGCGGCTTCGTGTCGCCCCGCCGGATGGCGCGGAACAGCACCATCTCGAGCAGTTCATAGTCGGGCATCGCATCCGCGCCGCCATTGGTGAAGCGTTCCTTCAGCCGTTCCCGGTGGCCAAGAAAGTGCGGCTGCGGCGTCTTGCCTCCGGCATCATCAAAGCCTGTCATCGGTCATGCCTGATAGGGCGGATGATGATAGCCCTTGGGCGACAGCGTGAAAATTTCGACGCCCGATTCGGTGACGCCCACGGTATGCTCGAACTGGGCGGAGAGCGAACGGTCGCGCGTCACCGCCGTCCAGCCATCGCCCAGAATCTTCACATGCGGACGGCCAAGGTTGATCATCGGTTCGATGGTGAAGAACATGCCGGCTTTGAGTTCCACGCCTTCGCCCATGCGGCCATAATGCAGCACGTTGGGGTGGTCGTGGAATACGCGGCCCAGCCCGTGGCCGCAGAAATCGCGCACGACCGAGCAGCGCTCCGCCTCGGCAAAGGTCTGGATCGCGTAGCCGATATCGCCAAGGTGGGCGCCAGGTTTAACCATCCTGATACCTCGCATCAGACACTCATATGTAACTTCAACTAAGCGCTCGGCCTTTCGGTTCACTTCGCCGACATTATACATGCGGCTGGAATCGCCGTGCCAGCCGTCGACAATGAGGGTCACGTCGATATTGACGATATCGCCCTCGCGCAGCGGCTTGTCGTTCGGGATGCCGTGACACACCACATGGTTGATCGAGGTGCAGATCGACTTCGGATAACCGCGATAGTTGAGGGGTGCGGGAACGGCCTTGTGATCGCGCGCGAATTCGACCACCAGCCGGTCGAGTTCGTCAGTTGTTACGCCAGGCTTCACGTGGGGAACAATAAGATCCAGAGCTTCGGCGGTGAGCCGGCCGGCCTTGCGCATGGCTTCGAAATCAGCCGGGCCATGCAGCTTGATCTTGGTCGAGCGTGGAGATGTTACGTCTTCTGCGGCGGCGTATGTCATTCTTGTGTCCAGAACCGGGTTCGCCCGGCCGGCAGGAATTCGTTGCGAATCCAGATTACAGAAATGGGGGGAAGCCTCAACTGCTGCTTTCCGCTTGATTATCAATAGCCCCACATAATCAGCCGAGTTGGCTCCCGCAAGGGTTAAGGTGCCGCTTTGACAGCTTGTCCACGCGGTGGCACAGGAAGCGTAAACAGGAACTTGCAGACATGCCAGCCGTTCAGTCCATCTTAGCCCAGCCCACCGCCGCCGTTCTGCTGATCGGCGATGAAATCCTTTCGGGCCGCACCAAGGACAAGAACCTCGGGTTCCTGGCCGACTATCTCACCGCCATGGGGATCGACCTCAAGGAGGCGCGTGTGGTTGCGGATTCCGAGGACGATATCGTGGCTGCCGTCAACGCGCTGCGGCACCGATATACTTATGTCTTCACCACAGGCGGCATTGGCCCCACCCATGACGACATCACGGCGGATGCCATCGCCAAGGCCTTCGGGCTGCCGATCCAACACGACCCTCAGGCCAGCGACATCCTGCTCGGCTATTTCAGGGAGATCGGGCGGGAGCCCAACGAAGCGCGGATGCGCATGGCGCGCATGCCGGTGGGTGCCAGCCTCATCGACAATCCGGTTTCGAAGGCGCCGGGGTTCCAGATCGGCAATGTGTTCGTGATGGCGGGCGTGCCCAAGATCATGAACGCCATGATGGACGACGTGGCCCGGCGGCTGACCAGGGGCGTTCCCATGCAATCCCGCATGATCGAGTTCCGGGGCGGCGAGGGTGACGCCGCAAAGCCCCTGGGCGACATCCAGAAGGCGCATCCGGGCGTCGTCATCGGGTCTTATCCGTTCCAGGCCGCCGATGGCTTTGCCACCAACCTCGTGCTGCGCTCGCGCGATGAGGCGGCCCTCGAACAGGCCTATGCTGCGGTGCGCGCCATGGCGAAGGACCTGACCGAGGCGGGGAAGGCGCGCGGCTGGAGCTGAGTCGTCACGCCGCCAGCGCGCGCTTGACCTTTTCGGTCAGGTCGTTGCGGGTGAAGGGCTTGTTCACGAGATCGATGGCGTTGGGCAGTTCCTGCTGCATCTGGCGGAGCGAGCCCGGCGCGTAGCCCGACATGAAGAGAACTTTCAGCTCGGGCCTGACCGACAGGGCCTTCTGCGCCATTTCTGGCCCGTTCATGCCGCCCGCCATGATGACGTCCGACAGGACAAGGTTGATCTCCGGCCGGTCCTCGATCGCCTGCAGGCCTTCAGCACCACTCGATGCGATGATGACGTCGTAGCCCATGTCCTCGATCATGGCGGCGGCCACGTCGCGTACCGAAGGGTTGTCTTCGACGACCAGCACGGTCGTCCGTTTTGCCGGCAGCGCGGGGGCTGCGGCCAGTTCCTGCACCGCTTCCTGAAGCTGGTCCAATGCGGGCTCCACCCTGGTGGCGGGCACCTGGTCGGCGCTGGTTTTCAGCCGCGGCAGGTAAATGCGCATCGTCGTGCCGTGGCCGATCTCGGAATAGATCTTGATGTGGCCGCCCGACTGCTTGACGAAGCCGTAGATCATCGAAAGGCCGAGGCCGGAGCCGGCTTCCGGCGCCTTGGTGGTGAAGAAGGGCTGGAAGACCTTCTCGATGTTTTCCTGGGGGATGCCGCAGCCGGTGTCGGTAACGGCGATCTCCACATAATCGCCCGGCGGCACGTCCTCCATATCGTCGGCGGCGACGGAGTCAAGCGTGCGGTTGAAGGTTTCGATCGTCAGGTCGCCGCCCTTCGGCTTCATGGCGTCGCGGGCATTGATGCAGAGGTTCAGGATTGCCGTTTCGAGCATCGTGGCGTCGGCCCGGATCGGCCAGATTTCCTCGACCGGGATCATTGCGAGATTGATCGTGGCGCCCACGGCATGTTCGAGCATGCCGCGCATCTTGTTGAGGAGGGTGTTCACGTCCACGTTACGGTTCTGCAGCGTCTGCTGGCGCGAGAAGGCCAGCATGCGCTTGGTAAGCTCGGAGCCGCGCTCGGCGGCTTCGTAAGCCGCGTTGATGCGCTTCAGGATGCGCTCGTCGCCCTTCACCAGCTGTTCGACAAGCTGAAGATTGCCGAGAACCACCATCAGCAGATTGTTGAAGTCATGCGCGACGCCGCCCGTCAACTGGCCGACGGCCTCCATCTTCTGAGCCTGCATGAACTTGCGTTCGAGAAGCTTGCGCTCGGTGATGCACTGGCAGGTGCCGAAAATCTGGTCGACGTGGAGAAGGCTGTTGCGGTCGGCCTCGATCTTCACCTCGAAATAGTTGAGTTCGCCCTCGACCAGCGTCTTGTAGCCAATTTCGAAGGCCGGGCTGTTCTGCCCGTGCTTCGCCATCTCGATCGCCTCGCGGAACTTCTCGCGGTCGGCGGGTTCGATCATCTTCTCGAAGACGGGCAGGTTGGGCTGGACGATCGCATCTTCCATGCCGATCAGGGCGATCATTTCGGTCGACAGGCGCGACTGGCCATTCTCGAGATTGATCGTGAAGCTGCCGAGCCGCGCGGCGCGCTGCGAACGCTTGAGGATGCGTTCGGAGGCCTGCATCTTCTCGAGTGCGGCCATCTGCTCGCCGATATTCCGTGACAGGCCCACGCATTTGACCGGCTTGCCGTCGACCGGGCTGCGGATCACGCCGGCAATCGATTCGAGCCAGACGTAGTTGCCGTGCGCGCTTCTGACGCGGTAGCGGGTCTGGAACATGTCGGAGCCGAAGGGCGCGGTCTTGATCTGGTCGTCCAGCGTCTTGTCGCGGTCATCGGGGTGGACGAGATCGTTGAAGGAATTGAAGTTCAGGTCGGTGCTGCCGCGCTCGAAGCCCAGAAGATCGTAAAGCTCGGGCGAATTGTAGGACTCGTTGGTGCGGTAATCGTGATCCCAGGCGGCATAGCCGCCCGAGCGGAGGGCGAGGCTGAGGCGGCGCTCGTTCTGGATTGCGTCTTCCGCCTCCTCGAGGCTGGCGTGCTGGCCGATCAGCATCATAACCTGCTGGCCATTGTCGATGCTGTGCTGGGGGGTGAAACGGATCGACCGCGTGGTGCCCAGCGGGGGAACATAGGTGACTTCCACCTTCTGCACCTGGCCGTGGGGGGTCTCCTCCGTCAGATGCCGGGCCGACAGGGGTCCGGTGCCGAATTTCACCAGCTGCTTGCCGACGAGTTCCTCCCGGGTACAGTTCCACTTCCGCATGACGGCGCCGGTTGCGGCAACGACCCTGGCATCCGGCAGGCTGATGGCGAACATCTCGACGTTCGCCGTCTCGAAGGCCTTCGTCATCTCGGCAATGATTCCCGCCGCAGCGGCCATGGCAGAACTCCCAAAGCTTGTCAGGCAAAACCTGACTCTCGTGTCGAAACATGAATACAGCGTTGATGGTTAATGCCGGATTGCGTGGATAGGGCGCTGAAGGCATAACAGGGAAAAGTGGGGAAGGGCTCGCGATGGACGAGAAGTGGCAGAAGAGTTTTCCGGTATCCTGGGACCAGTTTCACCGCGATGCGCGGGCGCTGGCCTGGCGGCTGAACGGGGCGGGGCCGTTCCGGGCGGTGGTGGCCATCACCCGGGGCGGGCTGGTGCCGGCGGCCGTAGTGGCCCGCGAACTTGGCATCCGGGTCATCGAATCGGTGTGCGTTGCGTCCTACGACTATGACCGGCAGGGCGAATTGCAGGTGCTGAAGACGATCAGCCCGGCCGTGGCAGGAACCGAAGGCGGGGCAGGCGTCCTGATCGTCGACGATCTCGTGGATACGGGGGCGACGGCGCGGGTGGTGCGCGAGATGCTGCCAAGAGCGCATTTCGCCACGGTTTATGCCAAGCCCGCCGGACGGCCGATGGTCGACACCTTCGTGACCGAGGTAAGCCAGGATACGTGGATCTACCTGCCCTGGGACATGGGATTGCAGTTCACGCCGCCGATCGGCGACCGCGCCACGGCCTGAAAACGTGCTTGCAGAGGATTTGCGTGACATGACAGCGATTGATCAGGCCCTGAACGGCGCCATGGCGGAGTTTGCCGCGAAACGGCCGAAGACCCGCGCGTTGCACGACAGGGCCACGGCCGTGATGCCGGGCGGCAACACGCGCACCGTGCTGTTCACGGCCCCATTCCCAATCCGTGCCGAAAAGGCCGAGGGGGCGACGATTACGGACGTCGACGGGCACAGCTATCTCGACCTGCTGGGGGAATATTCCGCCGGGATCTACGGCCATTCGCACCCGCGGATACTGTCCGCCGCCGGCCAAGCACTCGAGATGGGGCTGAACCTTGGCGCCCATCATGGCAAGGAAATCGCCCTGGCGGAAGTGGTGACCAGGCGTTTCAACCTCGACCTGGTGCGCTTCACCAATTCCGGCACCGAGGCCAACATGATGGCGCTGGCCGCGGCGCGCTGCTTCACGGGGCGGAAGAAGATCATGCCGATGGAGGGTGGCTATCACGGCGGCACGCTGTATTTCAGCCATGGGGCTTCGCCCGTCAACGCGCCGTTCGACTGCGTGATGGGGCAGTTCAACGATGTGGACGCAACGCGGGCGCTGATCGCTCAGCATGCGGATGATCTGGCCGCCGTGATCCTCGAGCCGATGCTGGGCGGCGGCGGCTGCATCGCGGCAACGCCCGAATTTCTGGCGTTGCTGCGGGAGGAAACGCAGAAGCGGGGCATCGTGCTGATTTTCGACGAGGTGATGACGTCCCGCCTGCATCCGGGCGGGCTTTCGGCGAAGATGGGAGTTGAACCCGACCTCAAGACGCTGGGCAAGTATGTGGGCGGCGGCATGAGCTTCGGCGCCTTTGGCGGCAAGCGCGACATCATGGACCTGTTCAACTCGGAGCATCCCAATGCGCTGCCGCATGCGGGCACCTTCAACAACAACACGCTGACCATGAGTGTCGGCACCGTGGCGATGACGGAAATCTATACGCCCGAAGCCTGTGTTGCGCTGAACGCGCGGGGCGACGCGCTGCGCAATGCGCTGAACGATCTGTTCATGCGCTATCAGGTGCGGATGAAGGCGATGGGGCAGGGCTCGATGCTGACCATTCACCCGATGGCGGGCGACATCAACTCGCCGCATGACGTCGAGCATGCTGACAAGCGGCTGAAGCAGTTGCTGTTTCTCGATCTTGTCGAACAGGGCGTCTACATTGCCGAGCGGGGGTTCATGGCACTGTCGCTCGTGGTGAGCGATGCGGATTGCAAGCGGCTGGTTGGCGCGGTGGAAGCATTCATCACGAAGCGGCGGGAACTGCTGGTTTAGCATTTGCCCGGGGGTGGCGCTTTCCGGGGAACCGTGATATTGAATGTGCATTCAATATCAGTAGGAAGGAGATTCCATCGTGCTTCAGCAGGTTGGCAACCGTTTCAACGCGCAGGAACTGTGGCAGCAGGACCATGACCACGTTCTTCACCCCTATACGCATTTCGACAGTTTCAAGAAGGATGGCTCGCTCGTTCTCGTGGAGGGCGAAGGCTGCTATGTGACGGATGCCTCGGGCAACCGCTATTTCGATGGCATCGGCGGGATGTGGTGCGTCAATGCCGGCTATGGCCGCAAGGAAATCGCCGAGACGATGGCCGAACAGGCGATGCAGCTTTGCTATACCTCAACCTTCGTCGACGTGACCAATGCACCGGCCTCGCGCCTGGCCGCGAAGCTTGCGGAACTTGCACCGGGCTCGCTCAATCACGTTGCCTATGCGACGTCGGGCTCCTGCGCGGTCGACACCGCGATACGGCTGGCGCATTTCTACCAGTCGCGGCGCGGGCAGAAATCGCGCAAGCATGTGATCTCCAGAAAGAATTCCTATCATGGATCGACCTATCTCGGCATGACGGTGGGGATGCGCGAGGGCGACCAGTCGGAACATTTCAACTATGTGCCCGATCTCGTCCATCATCTCTCGGCACCCTATCCTTATCGCCGCCCTGAAGGCATGAGCCTCGAGGCATTCAGCGATTTTCTGGTTGAGGAGTTCGAGGCCAAGATCGCGGAGCTGGGTGCGGAGACGATCGCCTGCTTCATCGCCGAACCGGCGCAGGCCTCGGGCGGCGTTACGCTGCCGCCACCCAACTACCTGCCGCGCATGCGCGAGCTTTGCACGAAGCATGGCATCCTGTTCATCGCCGATGAAATCGTCACGGCCTTCGGGCGGCTGGGGCATTTCTTTGCGTCGGAAGCCGAGTTCGGGATCGTTCCGGACATGATCCTGTGCGCGAAGGGTCTCACCTCCGGATATATCCCGCTATCGGCGGTCATCTATTCGGACGAGGTGCATGAGGTGATCTCGGCGCCCGATCCCGATGTGTGGTTCACCCACGGCTATACCTATTCGGGCCATCCGATTTCCTGTGCGGTGGCGCTGAAGAACATCGAGATCATCGAGCGCGAGGACCTTTGCGGCAATGCCGCGCGGGTTGGCGACTATCTGGAGAAGCGGCTTGGCGAGTTGCGCGATCTCCCCATCGTGGGCGACGTACGCGGGCGCAGGCTGATGATGTGCGTCGAATATGTGAAGGACAAGGCGACGCGCGAGCGGCTGCCCGATTCCGCCAATATCTCGAAGCGGATTTCGGGCGAGTGCGAGACGAAGGGATTGCTGGTGCGGCCCATCGGTCACCTCGACGTGCTGTCGCCGCCGCTGACGATCACCAGACAAGAGGTCGACTTCGTGGTGGACACGCTGCGGAACGCCATCATCAAGGTTTCGGCGGAGTTGAAGTCCGAGGGTGTGATCTAGAGTTCGATCAGGAAAATATCTTCCGGGCCGTCCTTCTCGTCGATCTGGGAGCCGATCTTTTCGGCTCCCAGTTTTCTTGCGAAGGCGAGCGAGGGCTGGTTTTCGGGGGAGATCGACAGCAGCACCCAGCGAACATTGTGCTGGCGGGCATGAGCCATAAAGGCATTGATCATCTCGAATGCGATGCCCTGCCGGCGCCAGGGGGCGAAGATCGTGTAGCCCATTTCGATCGCCAGGCCCGTCTCATCCTGGAACTGGAAGGGGCGCGGCCGGTCGTGGCAGTTGAAGTTTCCGACGATCTGCCCGGTCGATTTCAGCGCGATGGCGCGGATCGACCAGGGGCCGTATTCGGGATCGTCCTTCCACTGGTTGAGGCGGAGTTCGGAGACCCAGGATTCCTCGAACCAGTCGTCCGGAAGTTTGAGTCCGATCAGGCGCTGGGTGGTTTCCGCATCTTTCGCGGCGGTGGCGGCAAGGCCCGCCAGCGGCACGAGGCGAAGAATGAGGCGATCGGTTTCGATGTCGTTCACAATTCAGCTTTCAATGCGCGGGCGAGATTGCCCTGGTTGCCCGCTTGGAGGCCTTCAAGACCGAGCCACGACTTCATGAGGTGAAGCTCGGCAGCGAGCGCCTGCGCGGTTTCGGCCGGGTTGGCGTGGGGTTCGTGGTGGATGGCGTTGGCGCGGAGCACGCCTGACTGCCTGTCGGCCTTCAGGCAGACGCGGCCGGCGATCCGGTCGCCGTGCAGGAAGGGCAGTACATAGTAGCCGAATTTGCGCTTTTCGGCGGGCGTATAGATTTCGATGCGGTAATGGAAATCAAACAGGCGTTCGGCGCGGGCCCGCTCCCAGACGATGGGATCGAAGGGAGAGAGAAGCGCCGTGCCGCCGGCCTTGCGCGGGATTCTTGCGTCCTTGTGCAGGTAGGCCTGATGCTTCCAGCCCTCGACGGCGACGGGGAGGAGCGTTTGATCCTCCACCAGTTCGGCAAGTGCGATCTTGGTTTCAGCGACCGGCAGGCGGAAATAGTCGCGAAGGTCGAACTCCGTGCCGATGCCGTGGGCGATTGCCGATAATTCGAGAAGCCTGCGGATGGCATCTCGTTCGGACGGCGTCGGAAGGGCAAGGACCGCCGCTGGAATGACACGCTCCGGAATGTCGTAAAGCCGCTCGAAGCCCTGGCGCGTGGCGGTGGTGACGAGGCCCTGGTCGAACAGGGTTTCAAGCGCCATCTTGCCGCGCGACCAGCCCCACCAGCCACCCTCGGCCTTGCCGCCGCCGGGAACCTGGCTTGCTACCATGGGGCCGTTGCGGGTGATGAAATCAAGCACCGACTTCAGGTAGGTTTTTTCTTCCGTGCCGAAACGGTCCATCGAGCCATAGGTGCCGTTACCGTTCCGCGCGCGGGCCATGCGCCAGCGCATCAGGGGATGGAGTTCGAGGGGCAGAAGGCTCGCCTCATGCGCCCAGCATTCGAAGAAGGCACGTTTCTTCTGGCCGAAGGTGCGCTCGTCCAGTGTTGCATGCGGATAGTTGCCGAGGCGGGAATAGAGCGGCAGGTAATGCGAGCGGACGAGGACGTTGACGCTGTCGATCTGGAGGAGGTTCAGGCGGCGGACCATGCGGTCCATCGCGCTCCAGGTGATGCGTTTCGAGCGATCCGGATGGGTGAAGCCCTGCGCCGCGAGAGCAATGCGGCGGGCCTGGGCAATGGTCAGGCCCTCAGGCAGCGTAATCGTGCCAGGCCGCCTGGGGCGGGATCGAGGCTTCGGTAGCGAGCTTCGGGTTGTGCTTGTAGAGCGTCGAGCAATAGGGGCAGATCAGCTCGTTGCCCGAGCCCATGTCGAGAAAGACGTGGGGGTGATCGAAGGGCGGCAGCGCTCCGATGCACATGAATTCGCGGGCGCCGATCTCGATCGACGCCAGGCCCATCGTATTCTGGAAATGCGGTGTTGCACCGGTTGCCATCATGACCCTCAAACACTTGTTTCGAGGGCCGATTAGCATATGTTCGGCGGCATGCACAAATTCAATTCGGACGGTGTGGAGATCGCCTACGAGGTGGCGGGCGAGGGGGCGCCGATCCTGCTCATCCATGGCTTCGCCTCGACGGGACGCGTGAACTGGTGGGACACCGGCTGGGTGAAGACGCTGGTGGAGGCTGGCCGCAGGGTGATCACCATCGATAATCGCGGGCATGGGAAAAGCGAGAAGCTCTATGACTCGGACCTCTACCCCGCGACGGAAATGGCGGAGGATGCGCGGCGGCTGCTCGATCACCTCGGCATCGCTCAATGCGATGTGATGGGCTATTCGATGGGGGCCAGGGTTGCGGCGTTCCTGACGATCCGGCATCCCGAACGTGTGCGGCGCGCGGTGTTCGCGGGGCTGGCATCGCGCATGATCACCGGGGTTGGCGGCGGCGAGGCGATTGCCCGGGGGCTCGAGGCGCCGTCGCGCGAGGACGTGACGGATGCGGGCGCGCGGAGCTTCCGGGTGTTTGCCGAGCAGACGAAGAGCGACCTCAAGGCGCTGGCCGCCTGCATTCGCTCCTCGCGCGAAAAGATTTCGGTTGAGGATTTGCGGTCGATCGCCGTACCGGTGCTGGTGGTGGCGGGGACGAAGGACGATGTTGCAGGCGACGTGCAGACGCTGGTGGCGGCGATTCCGGGTGCGGAAGGCGTTGAACTGCCCGGCCGCAATCACATGAATGCGGTGGGTGACAGGGGTTACAGGCAAGCAGTGGTGCGGTTCCTGGGGTGAGGACCCGGGTTATGCGCCGCGAAACACAGCTTTCCGTTTCTCCGCGAAGGCGGTGCGGCCTTCGAGATAATCCGCGCTGTTGAAGCAGCGGGTGGCGAGGGCGGCGATCTCGGCGTGGCTGACGTCGTCCGGCCGGCCCGAGATCAGGTCGATCGCGCGCTTGGCGTGGGTGATGGTCAAGGAGGCGCCATCGGCGATTTCGGCGCAGAGGGCTTTTGTTTCGCTTTCGAGGTCAGTGAACACGCGGTTGATGAGGCCGAGGCGCAGGGCTTCCTCCGCGCCGAGGCGGCGGGCGGTGAAGATCATGTCCTTCGCGGTAGCGGCGCCGACGGTTGCCACGAGATCGCGGAGGCCATCCAGCGGATAGGCGAGGCCCAGCCGCGCTGGCGGGAGTGCGAAGAGGGCCGTGCCATCGGCCACGCGCAGGTCGCAGGCGAGCGCCAGGGCGAGGCCGCCGCCGATGCAGAAGCCCTGCACCATGGCGATGACCGGCTTCGAAGCGCCCCGGATGGCGGCGAAGGCCAGACCGTTCAGATGTTCGTAAGCGGCAGCGGCGGAGGCATCGTTCCGCGCCGCGCCGAATTCCGAAATGTCGGCACCCGCCGCGAAGGCTTGCATGCCACCGCCCCTGATGACGATGACCCTGACATCAGGACTGTCATCAAGAGATTTCATCAATGGCGGGATTGCGGCCCACATGGCAGCAATCAGCGCATTGCGGCGCTCGGGCCGGTTGAGCACGAGCCAACCGGTTGATCCGTCAATGAAAGCCTGAATGTGGGGGGTGGGCGAGGCGATCAGATTCATGAAATGTCCATAGCGTTATGAATGTGGCTTCACAATCCTGAGGTGGAGTACCCATATCTCGGCAATTGGGCTAACATCGCCCAGGTTTCAGCTTCGGCCGTGGCGGGCGCGAGACAGGCAGGAGAGTTCAGATGCGACAGGCAACCAAGACCCAGGCGGTGGAACGGATCGATCCGGTGTGGAGCAGGATCCGCGACGAGGCCGAGGCGATCGCCCGGCACGAGCCGGCACTTGGCGGTTTCATATTCTCGCTGATCCTGAACCACGACAGCTTCGAGGAGGCGCTGACGCACCGCCTGGCGCAACGGCTGGGCAATGCCGACATCGGGCCCGACCTGATCGTTCATGCCTTCAACGACGCCATTGAGGCGGAACCCGAGATCGGCCATGCGGCGCGGGCCGACATCATCGCCACTTATGATCGCGACCCGGCCTGCCACCGCTACATCGACCCGCTGCTCTATTTCAAGGGCTACCAGTCGATCCAGACGCACCGGATGGCGCACCGGCTGTGGCATCTGGGGCGGAAGGATTTCGCCTATTACCTGCAGAGCCGGTCTTCGGTCATCGCTTCCGTCGATATTCATCCCAATGCGCAGATCGGCAAGGGCATCATGGTGGACCATGGCCATGACATCGTGATCGGCGAGACGACGGTGATCGAGGACAATGTCTCGATCATGCAGGGGGTGACGCTGGGCGGCACCGGCAAGGAAGCGGGCGACCGGCACCCCAAGATCCGGCGCGGCGTGCTGGTGGGCGCGGGTGCGAAAATCCTCGGCAATATCGAGATCGGCTTCTGCTCGCGCGTGGCGGCTTGCTCGGTGGTGCTGCATGACGTTCCGCCCAATACGACGGTGGCGGGGGTTCCGGCCAAGGTCGTCGGCTATGCCGGCTGCACCGAGCCGGCGCGCGCCATGGACCACAATGTGGAGCCGGTTGCGGGCCCTTCGGATTGAGGCTAGAGGGGCAAGCCCACCGCCACAGGAGTTGACGTCTTGAAACCCGATGAAATTGCCAAGCTGACGAAGTTCCTGCGCACGAAGTTCGAGCTTGCCGCCATCAGTGTGCGCAAGCGGCCGCAGAAGGACGATTCGGCTGAGGTCTATATCGGCGAGGAGTTCATCGGCGTCATCTTCAAGGACGAGGAAGACGGCGATCTCTCGTATAATTTCTCGATGGCGATCCTCGACTTCGATCTCGAGGACTAGCGCCGCCGCAGGAGCGCCGGTTAACCATTGCTTAACCATAAACTGGCGCCACGGCCCCGAACTTGCTTCTTTCCATCTCGTAAACAGGCTGTTCCCGTTTGGCACAGCCGCGGGAGATGGCACATGGAGCTTTGGCATTTCATCTGGCTGCTGGCGGCGCTGACCGGGCTGACGGCGGCAGGACTTGCAGGCAATGGCTGGGCGATGGTGACGGGCGAGCACCCGCACTTGTGGATGCTGGCCCGCTATAGTGCCACGACGCCGCTGCGGGCCATCGCGCTCGTTGCCTATGCGCCGCTCGGCATCGTCAAGAGCGGGGTGGCGGACATGGGCCACAATCCGCTGTTCGCGCTGCTGGTGATCTCGTTCGGATTGGTGTGGAGCTTTCTTCAGGGGGTGTTTATCCTGACGACGTTCTTCGGCTTCACCTGACAGGATTTCTTCCATGACGATCTATGCGCTCGACGGCATCTCACCCGACCTGCCGGAGGAGGGCGCGTACTGGATCGCGCCCGGTGCCTGCGTGATCGGCAATGTGAAGCTGGCGCGGATGGCCAGCGTGTGGTTCGGCGCGGTGCTGCGCGGCGACAATGAGCTGATCCTGGTGGGCGAGAATTCCAACGTGCAGGATGGCTGCGTGCTGCACACCGACCCCGGCCTGCCGCTGACCATCGGCGCCAATTGCACGATCGGGCATAAGGCGATCCTGCATGGCTGCACCATCGGCGACAACACGCTGATCGGCATGGGGGCGACGATCTTGAACCGCGCGGTGATCGGCGCCAATTGCCTGATCGGCGCCAATGCGCTGATCACCGAGGGCAAGGTAATCCCCGACAATTCGCTGGTGATGGGTGCGCCGGGGAAGGTCGTCGGCGAACTCAATGCCGAGGCCATGTCGAAGCTGCCGAAATCGGCGGAAAGCTATGTGCGGAACTGGCAGCGCTTCGCCAAGGGGCTGGCCCGCGTCTGACATTTCGCGGTCAATGGCTGCCGGCGAGCGGGTGGTGATCCAGGAAAGGCTCGTCATCCTCATCCCCCTCATCCGCCAGCAGGTGGGCCGCCATCATTGAGGAGCCTTCGCCGTTTACCCAGCGGATGACGGCCATGATCGACCAGCAATCGCCCAGCCCTTCCACAGGTTTTGGAAAGCCCATCCCTCCAGCGCGGGGCGCAGATGGTCAAATTCCGCAGGGGACTTGGCGAGGGCTTCGGCGATTTCGTTGCGGGTGAAAACAAGCTTCATGATGCCTCCAGCGATGGCGGGAGAATGCTTCAAGTTTGTCACATTGTCAAATGATTTTGTGATATTCAGATCGTCGGGCGGTTGCGGATGGTGTTGATGACCACGCCCCTGATCTGGACGGCGCCATCATCAACCACATGCGGACGCATCAAGCCGGGATCGGGCGAGGCGGCGACCAGATAGGGCGGCTGAAAGATGCGGAAGACGGTTTCAGCACGATTGCTCGCCCAGTCGTAAAGCTGGGCGCAGACGACATCGCCGGCGAGCGGGGTTTCATCGAGAGCGACCAGCAGGATATCACCCGGGCGATAGCCGGCACCTTCGAGCGCCCGGCTGCGGAGCGTCCAGGGATCGACATTGTTCCGGCCGCGGGTGAGGGCGGCGACGACGGCATCGAGCGGGGAGGATGCCTCGAGGCGGATCGGCTCGGCCTCCGGCGCGGCGAAGCCTTCAGCCACGGGGGTAGCGGGTGCCGCGATGCCAAAGCCGATGCCAGAGACGGCTTCGATCTTCTTCATGGTGGAGGCGCGGAGCGCATGACCTTCGCGGTCTCCGGTGAGGAAGCGCGACAGGGTCGACGGATCGAGCCCGGCGCGGAGGGCGAGTTCGGACTGCGTCCAGCCGGTGCGCTGCATCACGGTCTGAATATAGTGGCGCTGATCGGCCTGGTCCGTCGTCGGGGCATTCATGTGGCGAGACTAGCCGTGTTCCCGCGGCTTTACAATTCACGCATCCGCGGATGCCGCGGCGCGGTTCATGATGACGTCGTCGGTATCGTCGAGCAACACGGTCATGGCGCGGCGGGCGGCCTCGGGGGCTTGCGCGGCGATGGCCTCCACCACATCGGCATGCATGGGAATGACCTGGCCGGGCTTGGTGTTATGGCGCGACGTGAAGGCGAACATGTTGGCGAGCGCCTGCTCGATGACGATGCCGAAGGGGGCAAGCAGTTCGTTGTTGGCGCAGGCGAGCAGCGCGAGGTGAAAGCGCACGTCGGGCGCGACCATGTCCTCGGCAGTGCTGGCGTTGCGCATGCCTTCGAGGGCTTCTTCAAGTTCGGCCAGCTGCGCGGGCGTGCGGCGGCTGGCGGCGAGCAGCGCGGCGCCCGGCTCGAGAATGCGGCGCACTTCCTGCAGCGAGAGGAGAAAGGCCTTCTTGTCCATGGCGGCGCAGTGCCAGGCCATCACGTCGCGGTCCAGAAGGTTCCAGCGTTCGCGCGGCTCGACCCGGCTGCCGACTTTGGGGCGCGACACGAGCAGGCCCTTGCCGTTCAGCGTCTTGATTGCCTCGCGCACGGCGGTGCGGCTCGCGCCGAACATCTGGCCCCATTCGGCCTCGTTCGGCAGCAGCGTGCCGGGCGGGTAGGTGCCGTCGAGGATGCGGGTGCCAATGCCGGCGGCGAGTTCCGCATGGATGCGGCTGCCCATCCGCCGCGGCAGCATGCGCACCGGCTTCTTCCTGCGCTGTCGCGGCGTCTGTTGCATTCCCGCCCTTTTGGCAATCTTATTTGTCATACAAAATCCCGTTGCCTGACCCATGGTGTTATTCTAATGATCCGCCATTGGCAACGAGCAGCAATTCAACCCAAGCTCGGCCATCACTCTCAGGGAGGATCATCCGTGATCAATCGCAGACATCTGATCGCTTCGGCCACCGGACTTGCCGTGGCGCTCGCCGCCGGCATTGCGCCGGCCATGGCGGAAAGCAAGGGCCTCGTCGGCATCTCGATGCCCACCAAGTCCTCGACCCGCTGGATCTCGGACGGCGAGTCGATGGTGAAGGAATTCACCGCACTCGGCTATGAAACCGATTTGCAGTATGGCGAAGACGACATTCCGAACCAGCTCGCCCAGATCGAGAACATGGTGACCAAGGGCGCCAAGGTTCTGATCATCGCGGCCATCGACGGCTCGACGCTTTCGGACATTCTCGCCAAGGCCCATGAAGCCGGCGCCAAGGTGTTTGCCTATGACCGCCTGATCACCAAGACGGGCAATGTCGACTACTACACCACCTTCGACAATTTCGGCGTGGGCGTGCTGCAGGGCACCTCGCTGATCAACGGGTTGAAGGAGCGCTTCCCCTCTGTGAAGCCGTGGAACGTCGAACTGTTCGGCGGCTCGCCCGACGACACCAATGCGTTCTACTTCTATGACGGTGCGATGAGCGTCATCCAGCCGCTGATCGACTCGGGCGACATCGCCATCGTGTCGGGCCAGATGGGCATGGACAAGGTCGGCACGCTGCGCTGGGACGGCGCTGTCGCGCAGGCCCGCATGGATAACCTGCTCTCTGCCAACTACACCGACAAGAAGGTGCACGGCGTTCTGGCTCCCTACGATGGCCTGTCGCGCGGCATCATCTCGTCTCTCAAGGGCGTTGGCTATGCACCGGGACCCGAAATGCCGATCGTGACCGGACAGGACGCCGAAGTGCCGTCCGTCAAGGCCATGATGGCGGGCGAGCAGTATTCGACCGTGTTCAAGGACACGCGCGAACTCGCCAAGGTGACGGCCACGATGGTGGACGCCGTGATGCAGGGCAAGGAGCCCGAGATCAACGACACCAAGACCTACAACAACGAAGTGAAGGTCGTTCCGTCCTACCTGCTGACGCCGCATTCGGTCGGCAAGGACGACATCACCAAGATGCTGGTCGACTCGGGCTACATCAAGGCTGAAGACCTGCAGTAAGGTCCGCCTCCACAACATCTGTCATCCCCGGGCTTGTCCCGGGGACCCATTTTGCTGCATCCTCTAACTGTTGAGATTGCTGAAAAATGGGTTGCCGGGCTGATCCCCGGATCAAGTCCGGGGACGGCAATGACAAGATTGGAAAGTATTTCATCGCGGGGAGACGATGCAGCCCATCCTTGAAATGCGGGGGATCACCAAGACGTTTCCGGGCGTGAAGGCGCTGACGGACGTCAACCTCTCGGTCATGCCCGGCGAGATCCATGCCGTGGTCGGCGAGAATGGCGCGGGCAAGTCGACCTTGATGAAGGTGCTGTCGGGCGTCTATCCGCACGGCAGCTATGACGGGCAGATTTTCTTCGAGGGAACCGAGCGGAAGTTCGGCTCCATCAAGGACAGCGAAGACACCGGCATCATCATCATCCACCAGGAACTGGCGCTGGTTCCGCTGCTCTCCATTGCCGAGAATATCTTCCTTGGTCATGAGACCGCCAGGCACGGCGTGATCGACTGGTTCGTGGCGTTCCGGCGCACACAGGAACTCTTGAAGAAGGTGGGCCTCAAGGACCATCCCAATACGCTGATCACCAACATCGGCACCGGCAAGCAGCAGCTTGTCGAAATCGCCAAGGCGCTGAACAAATCCGTCAAGCTGCTGATCCTCGACGAGCCGACGTCGAGCCTCAACGAAACGGATTCGAACGCGCTGCTGGAACTGCTGAAAGGCTTCCGCGCGCAGGGCATCTCATCGATTCTCATCACCCACAAGCTGAACGAGGTGATGAAGGTCGCGGACCGTATCACCGTGATCCGCGACGGCAAGACCGTCGACATGCTGGACGTGACGACGGGCGAGGTGGACGAGGATCGCATCATCAAGGCGATGGTGGGGCGCGAACTGACCGACCGCTATCCGCCGCGCCACGCGAAGGTGCTGGACACGATCTTCGAGGTGAAGGACTGGAACGTCTATCATCCGCTGCACGCCGAGCGGCAGATGATCAAGAACGTGAGCTTCCATGTGAAGAAGGGCGAGGTCGTGGGCATCGCCGGGCTGATGGGTGCGGGGCGCACCGAGCTTGCCATGTCGATCTTCGGGCGCGCCTATGGGCAGAAGATTTCGGGCGAGGTGAAGCTCCACGGCAAGGCGGTGGATGTCTCCACCATCCCCAAGGCGATGGATGCCGGGCTGGCCTATGCCACCGAAGACCGCAAGACCTATGGCCTGGTGCTGATCGACCACATCAAGCACAATGTGACGCTGGCGAACCTCGAAGGCGTTTCGAGCCGGGGCGTGGTAAACGACCTGAACGAACTGACGGTCGCCAACAAGTATCGCAAGGACCTTGCGATCCGCTGTTCGGGCGTGTTCCAGACGACGGTCAATCTTTCCGGCGGAAACCAGCAGAAGGTGGTGCTCTCGAAGTGGCTGTTCTCGGGGCCGGAAGTGCTGATCCTCGACGAGCCGACGCGCGGCATCGACGTTGGCGCCAAGTATGAAATCTACGGCATCATCAACAAGCTGGCGGAGGAGGGGAAGGCGGTGATCGTCATATCCTCCGAAATGCCGGAACTGCTCGGCATCTCCGACCGCATCTATGTGATGAACGACGGCCGCTTCGTGGCCGAGATGCCGGCCAAGGAAGCCAGCCAAGAAAAGATCATGCGGGCCATCATGAAATCCTGGGAAAACTGAAGATGACCGATACCACAGTCCAGACCGCAACCAAGCCGGACATGATGCGCTTCATCAAGGCGAACATCCGCGACTATGCGCTGCTGCTGTCGCTGCTGGCGATCATGGTGTTCTTCCAGTTCACCACCGGCGGAACGCTGTTCAAGCCCATCAACATGACGAACCTGATCCTGCAGAACAGCTACATCGTCATCATGGCGCTGGGCATGCTGCTGATCATCGTGGCGGGCCATATCGACCTGTCGGTGGGCTCGGTTTCGGGATTCGTGGGCGCGGTTGCGGCGGTGATGATGGTGAACTGGAAGCTCGATCCGTTCCTCGCCGTCATCGCCTGCCTGGCGCTGGGAGCGGTGATCGGCGGCGCACAGGGCTATCTCGTCGCCTATTACAAGATACCGGCCTTCATCGTGACGCTGGCCGGCATGCTGGTGTTCAAGGGGCTGGCGCTGACCGTGCTGGGCGGTGCTTCCGTCGGGCCGTTCCCCAAGGAGTTCCAGCTGCTGAGCTCGGGCTTCGTGCCGGACTTCACGGCGAGCAGTTTCAACTGGCTGGCGATCCTCATCGGCAGCGCCGTTACCGCAGCGATCATCTTCTTCAATTTCAAGGAGCGGCGAAACCAGCAAGAGCATGGCCTGGCGGAAGAGCCGGACGTGATCTTCTATGGCCGCAACCTGCTGATCGCGGTGGCCTTCCTCGGCTTCTCCTACCTGATGGCCAGCTACAAGGGTCTGCCCAACGTGCTGATCGTGATGTTCACGCTGATCGCACTGTTCGTCTTCATCACCACGCGCACCACGTTCGGACGCCGCGTCTATGCGATGGGCGGCAACGAGAAGGCGGCGAAGCTTTCCGGCATCAACACCGAGCGCATGACCTTCATGATCTTCGTGATCATGGGAACGCTCGCGGCACTCGCTGGGCTGATCTTCGCGGCGCGCCTCAACGTGGCGACGCCCAAGGCGGGCCTCGGCTTCGAGCTTGAGGTGATCGCCGCCTGCTTCATCGGCGGCGCGGCGGTGACTGGCGGCGTCGGCAAGATCATCGGGGCCGTCATCGGCGCCTTCATCATCGGCGTCATGAACAACGGCATGTCGATCCTCGGCGTCGGCATCGACCTGCAGCAGGTGATCAAGGGTGCCGTCCTGATGCTCGCCGTGTTCCTCGACGTTTACTACAAGAACAAGGGATAGGCCTTCCGGCCTACTTCACTGCTGTTGGGCGTTGACGTTCTCGCCGCGCTGGAACGTGCCGACGATTTCGCCCTTGGCCAAAACATGATCCTTCATGGCTTCGAGTACCTGATCGCGCTTGGCGCCGGGGTCGATTCCGAGCGTTTCGATATCGAGCGCGAAGACCTGGACGTGATAGTTGTGGGGCGGATCGCCCACCGGCGGCTTGGGGCCGAAATAGCCCGTGGCGCCCATGCTGTTGGTGCCCTGCTTGACGTCTTTCGGATCCTGCAGGATCGGCTCCGTCGGCAGGCCTTCGCGCAGCGAGGTTGTTCCGGCGGGGATGTCGTACACGATCCAGTGCGTGAAGGGTTTTGGCTTGGCGGCATCGGGATCATCCATGATTATCACCATGGATTTCGTGCCTTCTGGAATGCCCGACAATTCGAGCCGTGGAGACGCATTGTCGCCATCGGCTACAAATTGCAGGGGAATTTCCTGGCCTGCCTCGAATGCTGTCCGCACGGTAATCGTCTGATCGGATTTCGCTTCTATGAGTTCGAGTGCAATCTTCGAAGGCGGCTCTTCTTCGACGGCGTTGGGTGCAGGCGAAGCGGATGACGTGGAGGCGGTGACATCGCCCGGCTCGCCTTCCTCAGCATTCGAGATGCGGTAGATGATGCCGTTGCTGTCGTCGCTGACGAACATCATGCCATTGGAAGCGAAGGCAACACCGACGGGGCGGCCAAGATAGCCATAGTTGCCGTTTTCCTGCTGGATCAGGAAATTCTCGAGAAAGCGCTCGAACTTCACAGGCTTGCCGTTCTCGAAATCAATGCGTACCACTTCGTAGCCACTGGGGGGCCGTCGGTTCCATGAGCCGCGCATGGCGACGAAAGCGTCTCCCTGATATTCCGCCGGAAAGTTTCCACCCGTTGCAAAGGCCATCTGCATCGGCGCGCTGTGTGCGGTGTAACCCAGTTCCGGCTCGGCCGAAAGCTTGGCCCATTGTTCAAGCGTCATGCCCTCGGGCGGATTGTCCTGGGGGTTCATTTCGCTCATGCCATAGACATAGGGCCAGCCATATTGCTTGCCCTTCTCGATCAGGTTCAGTTCCTCGATCTGGACTTCGTCGCCCAGCCAGTCAATGCCGTGGTCCATGCCGTAGAGGGCGCCGCTTGACGGCTCCCAGCCGAAGCCGATCGTGTTGCGAAGGCCCGAGGCGAAGATGCTGCGGGTCTTGCCATCCTTGCTGGCGCGCAGAATGGTTGCGTTTTCGGGGTTCGATTCGGCGCAGGCGTTGCAGGTGCTGCCGACGGTGATGTAGAGCATGCCGTCCGGACCAATGGCGAGGGTGCGGTTCGGATGCTGGCCGGCATCAGGCAGATCGTTGATGATGCGGCGGAGTTCGCGGAAGGTGCCATCCTCCCTCACGTCCGCGGTGTAGACATCGTTGACGGTGACGAGAAACACCTGGTTGCCGTCGAAGGCAATGCCATGCATGCCCGGACGGCTTGCCACGGTCTCGGTGGAATCGGCTTTGCCGTCGCTGTTTTCATCTTTCAGAAGAACGATGTCGCCGACACTGCGGCGGCTGGCATAGAGATGGCCGGCAGGCGACACTGCAAGGATGCGCGGGTTCACCAGGTCGCGGGCGAAGACTTCCACCCTGAACCCCTCTGGCACCTTCAGGAGACCGGTGAGCTGCGCATCATCCGAGACCTGCAGCTTTTCAGGCTCGAGCACCGCGCCAGTGATCGTCGTGTCCGAATACTTGCCGACTTTTCCAGGTGTTTGCGCAGCCGCCATCTCGGCCAGGAATGGAGCGGCGAGAACAGTCGTCAGCAGCAGGCGGAACTTGGATCTCGGCATTGCAGGATTCCTTGCGCGATGGGCTGAATTTTCCTGCAAATGGTGGAACCCTCGCTCAGGTTCCCTTGCAATTGACCCATGGTTGCAATTAATCCGCAGGAGTGACGGACTGCCGCCCGCCGAGCGCGAGAGAAAGGCGGCGGCGATGCCAAGCGGAACCTTGCAGGCCGCATGGTTGAGCCCGGAGATGCCGCAGCACCTCCGGGTCTCATGATGTCGATTGGTTCAGGCCGTCAGGGCATGGGAGCCGAAGTAATTGAACTCCCGGTCCCTGCCTGCGATGTCCGCTGCTGCGAGGGTGAGTGTGGGTGAATCGAGCATCTTGAAGCTCTTTTGCGACTTTACCCATTCATCCGCCGGCTGAAGCGTGGAAAGCGTGTAAGTCGTCGTCTCGCTCAGGTAGTGGGTGGGAATGACGATCTTCGGCTTCAGCTTTTCCACGATGGCATTGCCCTGATCGTAGGAGAGGATGTGCTGCGAGCCATCGACCGGAAGGGTGAGCACGTCGACGCGGCCCACAGACTCCCAGAATCCCGGTGCGGGGTCGGGCCGGTTATCGCCCCAGATCAGGGTGCGGACGCCGCCCGTTTCGACAAGATACGTCACCATGTCCATATGGCCCACATTGTTGGGCGGGCAGGCCTCGGCGCCGAATTCCTTCAGCGCATCCGTCCATTTGTACCAGCCCGGTGCCAGGCAGGCATGCTTGTCGGCAAATCCCGTGATCTTGAGGTCCGCGAAACCGAACTGTCCGGCCATGCGGTCCAGCACCATGGTGGACACGGGCCGGTCGATCGCATCGTGATCGAAATGCGTGTGGGTGGACATCGTGATGTCAACCACGGCCTCGGGAAATTTCTGCCGGAACCACAGGCCCCATGCGCCGGATGGATCATCGCGCCATGGGTCGAAAAGGATCGATGCGCCGCCGGGCGAGGTGATTTTCAGCGCACAGTGGCCGAAGTATTCGAACTTCACAGGCCCCGAGGCAAAATCCTTCGTTTCCTGCAGCGCGAGCACGTGGTTATTGTTGCCGGGTTGCGTCCAATCGGTTGACTGGGCCTGTGCCCTATCTGGCATCATGACAGATGCGGCGGCTGAAATTCCCGCGGCACCGGCGGCCACAAAAAGGCTGCGCCGAGAAATCGAAGAGCTTTCAGGCTGATCCGCACCGTTGAACAGAAGGGGTGGCAGAGAGGTCTTGTCCATGGCTTTTCTCCTCATCCAGCACAGGTACGTCGGCGCCGGATATTCGGCGCGTTTCGTGCACTTGTTGGATAAGGGGAATACTAGGGAGCGATCGGCCTATGTCCCATATGGGAATATCCTCTAAACGATCTGGGGAAAAAGCCCATATCAGTTAAGTGATGTCAGGAAGCTCCTGAGCGACAGGCTGCGCTGCTCAATGCCGAGCTTCTTGCGGATGTTGTTGCGGTGAAAGTCTACCGTGCTCGTCGCGCGCGAAATAGAGCGGGCAATTTCCTTGGTATTCATGCCCTGCATCACCAGCATCGCAATTTCGGTTTCCGTTGCCGTCAAGCCGGAAAACTTGGTTGCGAGGCGGCTTGACAGAGACGAGGCGATCTTGCGGAGGCTGGCCTCCAGGAGTGACAGATGCGTCTGAAGTTCCGTCGTGCGCGATTGGGCCCTGATCTTTTCGACGAGGGGAATGACGAGGTCATTCACATTCTGGACGATTTGCTCCTCCGCCTCGCCGCGCGATTTTTCGACCCGGTTTAAAAGCACGCGGAGGGTGGTGTTCACTTCCTGTATTTCAAGCTCTCGCGCGCGAAGCTCGGCAATGGCAATCGTCAATTCGCCAGTTCGTTCGGCGACGCGCTGCTCCAGTTCGTCGTTGCTCTTCTTGAGTTCCGCAGCCAGATGCTCACGTTCGGCGATCTCGACCAACAGCTTCAGGTCGCTGTCGATCACGCGGCCGAATTCAGGGAGAAGGCCGCGATAACGTTCCGCATTGTTCTGTGCCTGCGTGTCGAGAACGCAGATCGTACCGAAAATATCGCCGTCTGGCCAATTCAGTGGAGAGCCGAAATAGAAAGACATGCCATGTTTCAGGTCCGGGTTGGCGCACCACTCGGGCTCGGCATGGGCATTGCGGACAAGCAGTTCGCGCTGATCGTCCATGACGACGTCGCAATAGAGGCCGGTGTGGAGCGTGAAGGCCATTCCGGTTTCGTAGGGGTTTTCCATTCCGGCGCTGGTGACCAGGACAAGATGCTCCGGCGGTGCCGCTCGCATAATGAGGGCTGCGGGAACCGTCATGACATCCGCGAGAATATCGACGATCCGCTGCCACTTGGCGGCGATTTCCGGCGGAATTGGAGGTTTTGTCTTGCTCATCCGCAACCCCAGTGTCCATCTGTCCCGGTAGAAAGTATTGGCGGAGTTGCGCAAACATACAAGCCCGACAGGATCACATCGCTGTGCTAGTGTTGAGCAGGTCTGCCTGGGTTTTGCGCATCGTGGCGAGGCAGGATCTAACCCAGTGGTTCTTCGCCAAAGCGTTCCCACAGGCGCGGGTAGCGTTTGGCGAGATGGGCCGGGGTTTCCTTCACGGGTGTACCGGCGAGCTTTGCGGGTGCGCGGGAGGCGCGTGCGAAGGGCGTTTCGGGATTTTCCATTGGGTCTTTCCCGGTCTTCCTCGCCCAGACGTCTCCCGCCACCAGGCTGAATTCCTCGAACTCGCAGGAGTCTTGGGCGCCTTCGGGGATGATGTCGGCCAGCTCGTCAGCATCGGTGAGGACGAACTCATACACGTCGCGGCCTTTCGAGATCAGCCAGCGCTGGAAGTATTCGAATCCGTCATCGTCGGAGCCGCCGTGGATGACGGCGTAGGCGCCCCAAAGATCCCAGCTGCGGGATTTGGCAAGCTCCTGCTGCAAGTGACGCTCGAAGTCCTCGATCTCTTCGGGGCTCAGACGTTCGATCTGCTGATCGAGCGCATGGAGCTGCTCGTCCTGATCGCCGAAGGTGGTGGTCTGGTCGATGATCGACCAGAAAGTGCCGATGTCCATGACGTGATCTTCAATTGTTGCATGAGGCCCCCAGTTTCGCCATCGCGGCGGCACGGTCAAGTGCGGGCGTGCTGGGAAGGCTCCAAAATAGGCGGAGCCGGCACAGGGTGGGGCTGTGCCGGCTCCTAGAAGCCCGGTCTGGTGGGGGATGGGGAGGGGACGCCGACCGGGCTTAACTCTCCTCGACTTTGCGGTGCCGGGCTGGCTTGGGGCCGCCCCGGCGAATTCAGTTATCGGTGCCGCCGGCTACAATGCCGTTGGCGGTGGGCTTGTCCCGCGACAGGGCCACCCAGGCGCGGGGGTCCTTCGGCGACTGGCGCTTCAGCCAGGTGTAGTCGAGGTCGCTCCAGCGGCGGATCTCGTTCCTCCGGTTGTCGAGGATGAAGTCGCCTTCATCGGTCGTCACCGTGAGGACCGCGTGGCCCTCGTTCTTTTCGTCCAGCACCACCGTGATCAAAAGTGCCGAGGCGGAAAAGCCCAGGCCTTCCAGATAGCGCTTCTTCAGCAGCAGATAGTCTTCGCAGTCTCCGGCGTCGGTCGGGATCGCCCAATACTCCGGCTCGCCGTAGAGGTCCTGGTCGCTCACCGGCGCGATCTTGCCGTTCACGAAGGTGTTGACCTGGTAGATCAGGTTCCAGCGCTCGGGCGACATAGCGAGCTTCGTCGCCTTGCCCCGGACCGGTTTGCATTCGGCCGGGTTCCTCGCGCAGAAATTCACGAATCCGACGGGCGGAAGCGCCTTGCCGAATGTCTTGGCATAGTCCGGTTTCGGCCTGCCCGAGCCTTCCTCCGAGGTTCCGGTGGCCTGCGCCGCCGAAGCTCCGATCAGAAGTCCCAGAAGTGCCGCCCCCACAGCGGTCTTGATCTTCATGTGACGCCCCATCCATTCTTCTTATGCTGGCCACACTAGCGCAGAGGCTTTGCGATGGGGTTCAGGCGGGCCCCCAAATGCCGGGCTTTCCGGTCACCAAACGCTAACCAACGGGGCTCGCCGGGGCAGGCTTCGTGAAGGGGTTGATTAATGGGAAAACGCCTGTTAGAGACCGCTCACCAATCAAGTGGCGTGCGGCCATGGCGGAATTGGTAGACGCACTACCTTGAGGTGGTAGCGAGTAACATCGTGGAGGTTCGAGTCCTCTTGGCCGCACCAATCCTCCAAGTGGTTATCCAGATCTGAATGTCAGTCCAAGGGCCGGGCGCAAGAGTGCCTGGGCCGCTGCCGCCAAGCGTGCCGGTGTCGTTTCAATTGTGGCGAAGCGCGCGGGCGTGTAGACAGCGCATCTGGCTGCGGGCGTGGCGGAATGGTAGACGCAACGGACTTAAAATCCGTTTTCCCTCAAGGAAGTGCGGGTTCGATACCCGCCGCCCGCACCA